>CANQJT010000003.1 GCA_947624325.1 Candidatus Gastranaerophilales bacterium | reverse complement strand
ATATATGTCCGAAAAAATTGCAATAAAAAACTCTTATTTTACCCCATGTATTTCCATGTAACATTTCGGATAAAATGTTACATGACGGTGCCTGAAAACCTTATATTTTTGGGCATAATCTAAAAAAAAATATTTTAAGGATGATTATGTTTAAACATCAACATTGCTTTATTGCATTATATAAAGGCTTATGATATGCTTTTTGTACATCATTTTATCCGAAATGTATATGCAAAAAGTATTCATTAGCCATGGAATTAGGAAAAATAACAAAAACTTTACCAGAATGCTTTGGTTGCGAAAATCCGGAGGGGGGGGGGAGGGGAAAGAAAGCAGCTTTTTGATTTTTCAAAAGCGAATTCTAAGGAATAAAAATATCAACTGACTGTTTTTTCATTTGCTTATCGGCAATGATGCTGAATCTTTTAAATAAAGGATTTTTGTTTATATTTTTCTTGTAAATTATACTTATTTCCTCATAAAATTCCGTCATTTTGGCATATTTCCAAAATTCATCAAAACCCTTTAGAGAAATAACCTGTTTTTTTATTATTGTATAATTAGCATTCCATGGTTTTAGGGCTGAAGCAAAATGCCTGATAATAATTTCAGAATCAGGTTTATTTAAAATATCATAATCCGTATAATTATATTTGATATCAAAAATCTTGTAATTATTATCAAAATATTTATTTAACAAAGTTTCGTCGGCATGCAAAACCTTTTCTTTATATTTAAATAAAATATCAAACATTTTTTCTTTTATGTTGTCTTTTAGCCACTTTTGAATATCAATAAGCAAAATACCGGCATTAAAATATTTATAATCTTTGCTCAATTCCATCGGTTCAAAAGTATCGGTATTGTATAAAATTCTTGATTTATCCCAAGCCGCACCAAGTGCATAATTTTCCATATCTGTTTCATAGAGCGGTTTAATATCTCCTAAAACCACTATATCTGAATCTAAATATAAAACCTTTTTTAATTCGGGTTTTAATTGCGGTATTAAAAAACGATTATATGTGGATATTGAAATATATTCGTTATTTTTGTAATCGATGTTTGCATATTCTTTTTCAAGATTAATATCTATAAATTCAATTTCAAAATTAGAAAAAATTTTTTTTAACTGTAAAATTTTGTTTTTATTTTCTTCTTTAATTCCGCCATCCAGAATATAAAAATTGCAAAAACTTTTTGTATTATCGCAAATGCTTGCAATTGTTGTTGCTACAAATGGTGCATAGTTATTATCGGATGATAAAAATATCGGAATTGTTTCCATTTATTACCTCATTTTGTTTCTTAACAGTGCAAAAATTTGTTTATTTCTTTCTTTGTGATATTTTTCGCTCTCGGTAAATATACATGAACATTCTTTAATTTGGTATTTATTGCTTGTTTTTAGTTTGTATAAATAAAGACCTGTTAATCTTTCAATAATAAATCCTATATTTCTTTTATAGAACTGTTCATAATTATTCTTGTTGCAATCAGTTATACAAAAATCTTCATAGGCTTTTAGCATTTTTTGTTTTTCGTCGGGCAATAAAATAAAATTGTCCATAGGTAAATCCAGCAAATAAAAAAGCATCGGAAAAATCCATTCGCAAAAATCAAAGAATAACTTTTTCTTTAATATATACATTTCATAAAGATAGGCTTCTTTTAGGGAAAAATATTCATTAAAAAGAGCCATATCTTCAAAATGAATATTTTCAACAGCTTTTTTCATTGCATCAACGGACTTTTTGCCATGAAACTTTTCAAAATGCTCTATAATAGACTCTTTTGTATCAACTGCGGTCGGTATTATCGCATCATATTTATCAATATCAACAAGACAATCGGCATCAAACAATCTTCTGTATCCGAAAGAACCAAAATAATCAGGATTCCCAAGCTTTTCATAATTTTTCCAAGCCCAATATGTCCCTGTTAAAAAACCGACTCTGCGGTTATATTGAGAAATTCCGCCTTCAAAATCATCGTTAAATTCGCAATTTCGATGGAGCCATTCAATATCGCTTTGCGATAGAGCGCCGTCTTTTGAAGAAGCTGTTTCAACGGCTTTTCCTAAATGTATCGGGGTCAAAATTTCTGATTTGAATAAAAAAGACGGTTTTATATAACTTACAAGAATTTTAACAGACTTGCCCTCTGTTGAAATATTTACTTGATTGTATTTTGTATATTTTTCCAATAAAGAGGTTTTTTTATCCATCATTTTTTCCGCAATTTTTTTAAAAATATCCTGCTGATTTTGTACTATGTATAAGCTTATCATAAAATTTTGTTCGTACAAATTTAAACATTGGCATTATTTTTCAATACGGTATTTTTTCTTAATAACGATATAAGAGATTTAGCTGCGCTTTCAGTTGAAACAACTTCTGCCGTATTATATTTAATATCTTTATTTTGAGTTAATTTATACAGATAATATCCTGTTAATCTTTCAAGTATAAATGCAATATCTCGGCATTCTTGGTCTGCAATATTTTTAGATAGTTGATTTTGTGTCAGCGGCCGTGTTTTTATAAAATCGGCTTGATAAATTTTTAAAAAATCAAATAATATTTTAAAAATCCATTCACAAAAATCAAAGAATAATTCTTTTTTCATAACATAAATTTCATAAAAATATCCGCTTGGTCTGCTGAAATATTCTAATACATTGTCCAATTCTTCGGGATAAATGTCCTTTATTAAATTGATTGTTACATCATACATATCTTTTCCATGATTTTCGATAACCTGTTTTTTTATTGTTTGCAGTAAACATCTTTCTTTCGGAACAATTAAATCATACTTATCAATATCCTCCAAAAATGAAGGTATTAATAACTTTCTGTATCCGAAAGAACCAAAATAATCAGGATTTCCAAGCTTTTCATAATTTTTCCAAGCCCAGTATGTCCCCGTTAAAAAACCGACTCTGCGGTTATATTGAGAAATTCCGCCTTCAAAATCATCGTTAAATTCGCAATTTTGATGAAGCCATTCAATATCGCTTTGTGATTGTGTGCCGTCTTTTGAAGAAGCTGTTTCAACGGCTTTACCTAAATGTATCGGAGTCAGGATATCTGATTTGAATAAAAAAGACGGTTTTATATAACTTACAAGAATTTTAATGTTATTATTTGAATATTTATTATACATTTCCTTTAATAATTCGGGGTTGATATATTTTGGCTCCTGATTATATTTTGCTTTTTGCATATTGCTTGTTTTAAACTTTAAAACGGAAATCGCTTTCATATATAATTCCTGATTATCTTTAGTCAGGCTGCAAATACTGCTGAGATATCTTACAAGGAAATCAGATATTATACAATAATGCTCCGCATTTATATCTGCGCCGTTTATCAGGGTTATTATTTCTTTTAATACTTTTTCTATATCCGATACAACTTTAAAGTTTATCTTTTGCTGAGTTTTGGAGTCGGGATTTATAAAATAATAATATTTTATCCCATCTATAATTTCGATTTTATTACAATAAACCGCACATTTAATTGCAAAATAAGGATCTTCAAAAAGTGAAATATCGGTTGGAAAATAAATTTTATTTAACAATAAAAAATTGCGTTTATAAATTGCACTCGTAAAAGAATGATAAAAATATGCTTTATTATTTTTTATTTCATCATTAATATCATAATCGGCGGAATATAGCTCTTCCCCTTCTGCATTTATGCGATATATTTGACCTTTTGCAATATCAGAATTTGTCGCAATTGCTTTATTATATAATTTTTCATAAAAATCAAAATCCACAAAATCATCCGAATCAATAAACCCGATATATTCGCCTTTTGCTTCATCTATCCCTTTATTTCGTGCGGCAGATACACCTTTATTTTCTTTAAAATCAATAATTTTTATCCTTTTATCATTGACGGAATATTCTTCTAAAATTTCCAAAGAATTATCTTTAGAACAATCATTAACACAGATAATTTCAATATCTTTTAGTGTTTGATTACAAACACTATCTAAGCATTTTCTTAAATATTTTTCCGTGTTATATACGGGTATAATTATTGAAACTTTTGGCATTATCTTTTTCTTTTACTTCTATTTGAGTTGTTAATTTAAAATCAGTGTTTTTTTTATGTTTATTAATTCTTTTTGTTCTTTTTGAGAATATTCAATAAAGGATATATTAAAGTTATCGTTCATTGCCATATCAATATTTATATTTGCGGTATTGCTGTTATTATTTCCCTTCAGCATTAGAATTCCTTTTTCTTTTAATTCCCGAAGGAATATATCAAATTGGGCAAGGATATTCTTGTTATATTGAGTTAATTTTGCCAATTCTGCCGAAATACATTCCAAAGAAACACCATTTAAAATGTTTTCATATAAATTTGTTGCAAAACTGTTCATTGAATAAATAATGCCCGTTTCGGTATTTAAAATATTTGCCAAATCAAATGTAATATCTACGGCGATTTTAGGAGTTTCAATGATTTTCTTTTCAGTTTTTTCAAATTTATTCATAAAATCTCTTAAAAATTCGGTATTTTTATCAATATCATGGCAAAGATTAAATTTATAAAACGGCAGGTCTTTGAGCATATTCATAATCTTTTTAACTGTTTGGTTTTCACTTAAATCCTGTGTCTGCATTAAAGTGGATTGAATAATTTGAACAATGGCTCTGCCTTTTTCTTCAAGAGTGCATTGGCGGATACTCGGCTCTTTATCGGTTACGATTTCAGGGAAAATGCAAAGTTTTATGGGATAGTTTTTCTTAAATCTGTCGTGGAAATTTGAAATATTAAATACATATTTATCTTTTCTTGCATTGTTTGAAACGAACGAAGAGCCCTGCATATAGTCATATAATCTGTTATACATCTCAGGCGAAAGTGTAATTATTGAATATATCGGGCTTGATAACAATTGTTTTTTGTCGTTTTGATGTAAAATCAAATAGTCATCCGAAACATATTCAAATCCTTTCATCATGGAAAGAACGGATAAAGTTGATTTACCTCTTTGACCTCTTGCGCAGAAGCAAATTCCGTTACCGTTTAATCCAATAACAGCGCCATGTACAAGATTTGAAGTTTCCGTTTTTAAAATATTGTTAAAAATTTGAACGAAAATATGACCTTCTTTTATAAATTCTTCAGGTTCAAGATTATTTACTCCGTAATAATATGTATTGGTAGTTTTGTCATAAGCATTTACAATATTGTTATGCCAAATACTTGTACTGATAATCGGCTTAAATTTAGACCATTCATCATCATATACAGAAATCGGTATACCTTCTCTTAAATTATGCTTTTTATTATATATCAGGTCAAGTCTTGCTTTTATATTAAATCTCGGGTCTATATCAGGCGATATAATCTTGTAAAAATCATAAACATTTTCTTCCTTCCATAAAACCAAAGTCGCATCGTATTTTGGAGCATTGTCTTTTAAAACATACGTTAATTGCTTTTCAATATGCGGAGTAAATTCTTTTGAATAATTTAAAATTCTGACTGTTTTTACACCCAAATCTATATATTTTGTTTCAACAAGTTTAAAATTGGATGTAATATAATTTGAAATTTTTTTATTATATAAATTTATCTGCTCTGTTGATAAGCCTCTTATTTCCATTTTCTGCTCACCCCGGTTAATATATAATAATTATCAATTATTCGAGTAAACAGTTTATACCATAAAAACAAATAATATACAAACACCGTTTCTGTTAGCTTGCTTTTAAAAATCTATTTTGATAAAATTCAATAAGTATGTTTATATATTTGTAAAAGAGAAGGGAATATGAATTTTTTTAAGTCATTAAAAGCAGGCAGCAGCACTAATTTTTTAATTTTATTTACTGTTTTATTTTCCGTCTTTTTAATATTTTTTATGGTTTTTACGGGTAACGGAAATCAAATATATAATGATATTGTTTGGGAGTATACCGCATTAACAGGCACAAATAAAACTCCCGAAATGTTTCTGGTTTATTTTATACCCTTTGCAGGGATTATTTTGTATACAATATTTTATTTCCTCACTAAATGGGAAAATGGTTCTTCTGCTGTACCCCCCCCCCACAGCGCATTCGGAAAGTTCAAATAATTTTATTGCAAATGTAATTCTGTCAACAATCACTGTTGTTACCGCTTATCAAAGTCTGGTGGTGTTTTCTTTTAACTCTGTTTTAATAGGTCTTTTTATTTATTCGATTATTCAATATAAATTTGATAAAAATAATCTACTGAAAGGAATAATATTTTTCTTTTTTAATATTTATACGGTTTGTGCTATTCACAGATTATTTTTATACTTTGGGTTAAAATCAAGTTTGGATAAATATGTAGCGGTTTTAATAGGATTAATTTTAACCTTACTGCCTCTTTTTTTGAAAAACAAAGACCGTATTATCTCTAAAGTTATACTTATTGAGCAATTATTTATTCCAATGCTTCTATTTATATATCTTTTAGAGAGGTACAGACTTCACCTAAAATATGTTAAATCAGATGTTCTTATTCAAATAAAAGTATTAATTTACATACTGGTTTCTGCTTTTATTATAGAAGCAATTTACTTGTTAAAAAAGAATTGGAATCAAAATAATTCTTTAGATAAAATTATTTCTTTTGGTTCTTGTATTTCCGTAATGGGATACAATCTATTTGAGTACATTGGAAATAGAGTGCATTATGATATGCATCATCCTTTTGAAGATTTTATAGGCTTTCATCAAATATTCCAAATGGGGCAAATGCCTTTTGATCAGTATATTCCTGTTTCAGGAATGTATTCGGTGGTACATGGTTTTTTCTTCCATTTCTTCGGTAACGGATTAATTACTCAATATTTTCCCTCAAAAAATATCTATATGCTTACAATCGCAATTATAATACTGCTTTTGTTAAAATCACATTTAAACAGATCTTTTATATTCCTTTTTTCCGTACTGTACTTCTTTAGCCCATATACTCATGCATTTTATTTGCTACCCATTATGCTATTGCTTTCAATGCCTAAACTAATTGAAAATAAAAACTTATGGCTGAAAATTTATGTGCTCACAAGTCTGTTTCACGGATTATATTATCCTTGCTACGGTGCGGCTCTTTGTCTTGGATTTGCGCCTTTCGCTGTATTCCAGTTTATTACCTATATTAAATCCGATAACTTTAAACGAGATTGTAAAACCATAAAATTCTATGTCTATTGGCTTCTCTGTTTTGCGCCGGTTATTTTATCAGTTAAATTGTTAATAGGTACATATATACACGTCCACGCAATGAGTGCTCAAACAATTTTGGCAGACGGAATATCAAGATTCGGGCAGGGCTTTGGCAAAAGTCTATTCCCGTATTTATCAAATAGTGTATTTTATAAAACAATAATTATTTACATCCTGACGTTTTTAATTCCTGCTCTTTTAGTCTTAGTTGCCTGGATTCTTACTATGAAATTTTTAAATTTAAAGAAAAACCAAGCTTTAAATACCGAAAATATAAAAAAAGCTTGCCTGATGCTTTCATTAGCTATTTTTCCGCTTGTTGCATATAGCTTTACTTCTGTAAGGCTGGATATTAATGGGCTTTATGCAAGAAACGGCTACGTATTATCTGCCGGAGTTGTAATGCTTATTATATACATTTTAAATTATTCAAAGGATGAAAAATTGCAAGCAAAAGTAATATGTTTTGCGCTTTCTATCCTTATGTTGGCATCAATGTGGGGATTTATATATAATGAGAAAAAATTAAGACAAGCATTTCCTGTTCCGGATGCATATATTCAAATAGAAAATGAGAAAAACTACAAAATAGGCTCGGGGTTTATTCACAAAGACACTTATGACTTACTTAAAAATTTTAAAAAGCCTAATGATACAGAAAATTATTTTGCTTATGAATGGTTTGCTTTTTACTATATATTTGACATTAAAGGTGTTTCAGTTCTTGAGGCATATACCGTTAAAGGATATGGTGCCGTTAAAGAAACAATTCAAAACTTATTGAGAAATAATGCAAAAGTTTCATATTACTATAACCCCATAACTAATTATTACCTTCACAATTATCTTATGACCTCGGGCAAATATGTGTGGGATGATGAGAAAAAAGAATTTTATCCCAATAACGGCAAATACGATTTTGATGAGGTTAATAAATTAAACAAAAAATTTAATGCCCGTAAATTAGCTCAGGAAGGGGTGTATAAAGTAAGTAATGACACAAAATTGACATTCCCCTCAAGCGGTTTATCAATGAAATCATTATCTAAAATATTTACTAAATTTGAACAAAACTTTACCTTAAATATCGATAATAATAAGCTGCAAATAGTATTTGAAAAACCTGTTAACGGGAATGATACGGATTTTATCTATATTGCATTTTCCAATATGGATAAAAATTATAAATATGCTTTTGTAAATTGGAATGGACTCACTAACGTTAAAAGAAAATTGCATATTGCAAAATATTTTATGAAAAAAAATTATAACGATGGGATGCAGGTTAAATTAGAATGGTTTGATGAAAATCAAAACAAGTATTCTATGCCTGTAAGTATGGGACAAGGCAAATTACTTATTCCGCTCGGGGCAGGAGATAAATGGCTGCTTCATAATCATAATTATTTAAATATTTCAGTTTTCCAAGACGGAAAAGAAGTACCAATTCCTCAAGTGGAAAATGTAACATTTTTAAAATTAAGAAAGGTTGATTAACAGACAAAATACTTTTATTTATTCCTATGTAATTAAGCTTAATTAATTTTATGTTACAATTAAAAAAAAGGGAGGGGAAAAAATGTATATCTGTGATATCCCCGCATTAAAGTTTCATGTTTTAAGAACCTCGGAAGAGCTTTAGGTATTTTTGAATGAATAAACTTTTAAAACAATTAATAAATTTTGTTGGGGTAAGTGGAATAGGCTGGATTTTAGATTTTTTGGTTTATACCGTATTTGCTTTTTTATCATTAGGATTGTTTTGGTGTAATATTTTAGGAGCAATTGCAGGGGTAAGTTTTGTTTTTGTCTTTTCAAGCAGATTTATTTTTCAAAATAAAAATAAAATTCCGATTTTTGTTAAATATATTATTTATATTTTGTATCAGATAATATTGGTTTATTTTATTTCTAAATTACTTGTGGTTATTAATAACGGACTAAACTCTCATCTGTCATTTGTATACGCAAAGGAGTTTTGTGCTATTTTAGCAAAAATCATAATTACCCCGATTACTATGATTTTGAATTTTATTATTCTGAAAAATATTATTGAAAAGCTTTAGCCCCTGAAACCGGTTCAGGGTGATTCGATTTTTCAGGCTGATAAGCAATTAGCTTGCTTTTAAAAATGTATTTGATAGAATACAATAAGTATTATGGTTTTTATATCAAATAAATTTACGTAGGGGAAGGGTTATATGAATTTTTTTAAGTCATTAAAAGCAGGCAGCAGCACTAATTTTTTAATTTTATTTACTGCTTTCTTTTCTGTTTTTTTAATATTTTTTATGGTTTTTACGGGTAACGGAAATCAAACATTTAATGATATAGTTTGGGAGTATACCGCATTCACCGGTACAAATAAAACTCCCGAAATGTTTTTAGTTTATTTTATACCCTTTACAGGGATTATTTTGTATACAATATTTTATTCCTTTACAAAATGGAAAAACGATTCTTCTGCAGTACCCCCCCCCACAGCGCATTCGGAAAGTTCAAATAATTTTATTGCAAATGTAATTCTGTCAACAATCACTGTTGTTACCGCTTATCAAAGTCTGGTGGTGTTTTCTTTTAACTCTGTTTTAATAGGTCTTTTTATTTATTCGATTATTCAATATAAATTTGATAAAAATAATCTACTGAAAGGAATAATATTTTTCTTTTTTAATATTTATACGGTTTGTGCTATTCACAGATTATTTTTATACTTTGGGTTAAAATCAAGTTTGGATAAATATGTAGCGGTTTTAATAGGATTAATTTTAACCTTACTGCCTCTTTTTTTGAAAAACAAAGACCGTATTATCTCTAAAGTTATACTTATTGAGCAATTATTTATTCCAATGCTTCTATTTATATATCTTTTAGAGAGGTACAGACTTCACTTAAACTTAGAATATGTTAAATCAGATGTTCTTATCCAAATAAAAGTATTAATTTACATACTGGTTTCTGCTTTTATTATAGAAGCAATTTACTTGTTAAAAAAGAATTGGGGACAAAATAATCCTTTAGATAAAATTATTTCTTTTGGTTCTTGTATTTCCGTAATGGGATACAATCTATTTATGTATTTAGGAAATAGAGTGCATTTTGATATGCATCATCCTTTTGAAGATTTTATAGGTTTTCATCAAATATTCCAAATGGGGCAAATGCCTTTTGATCAGTATATTCCTGTTTCAGGAATGTATTCGGTTGTGCACGGCTTTTTTTTCCATTTCTTCGGTAACGGATTAATTTCTCAATATTTTCCCTCAAAAAACATCTATATGCTTACAATCGCAATTATAATACTGCTTTTGTTAAAATCACATTTAAACAGATCTTTTATATTCCTTTTTTCGGTACTGTATTTCTTTAGTCCTTATACTCATGCATTTTATTTACTGCCCATTATGCTATTACTCTCAATGCCTAAACTGATTGAAAATAAAAATTTATGGCTGAAAATTTATGTACTCACAAGCCTGTTTCACGGATTATATTATCCTTGCTACGGTGCAGCTCTGTTTTTGGGGTTTGCACCTTTCGCTGTATTCCAGTTTATTACCTATATTAAATCCGATAACTTTAAACAAGATTGTAAAACCATAAAATTCTATGTTTATTGGATTCTTTGCTTTGTACCTGTTATTTTATCTATAAAACTATTAATCGGAACATATATACACATCCACGCAATGAGTGCTCAAACAATTTTGGCGGACGGAATATCAAGGTTCGGACAGGGCTTTGGCAAAAGTCTATTCCCGTATTTATCAAATAATGTATTTTATAAAGCAATAATTATTTACATCCTGACGTTTTTAATTCCTGCTCTATTTGTCATAGTTGCATGGGTCCTTACTATGAAATTTTTAAATTTAAAGAAAAACGAAGTTTTAAACACCGAAAATATAAAAAAAGCTTGCCTGATGCTTTCATTAGCTATTTTTCCGCTTGTTGCATATAGCTATACTTTTATAAGACTGGAAGCTGGTGAGCTTTATGCAAGAAACGGCTACGTATTATCTGCCGGAGTTGTAATGCTTATTATATATATTTTAAATTATTCAAAGGATGAAAAATTGCAAGCAAAAGTAATATGTTTTGCGCTTTCTATCCTTATGCTGTCATCAATGTGGGGATTTATATATAATGAGAAAAAATTAAAACAAGCATTTCCTGTCCCGGCTACATATATTCAAATAGAAAATGAGAAAAACTACAAAATAGGCTCGGGGTTTATTAACAAAGAAAATTATGACTTACTTAAAAATTTTAAAAAGCCAAATGATACAGAAAATTATTTTGCTTTTAAATGGTTTGCCTTTTACTATATATTTGACATTAAAGGGGTTTCGGTTCTTGAGGCATATACCGTTAAAGGCTATGATGCCGTTAAAGAAACAATTCAGAACTTATTGAGAAATAATGCAAGAATTCCATATTACTATAACCCCATAACTAATTATTATCTTCACAATTATCTTATGACCTCAGGATATTATGTGTGGGATGATGAGAAAAAAGAATTTTATCCCAATAACAGCAAATACGATTTTGATGAGGTTAATAAATTAAACAAAAAATTTAATGCCCGTAAATTAGATCCGGAAGGGTTGTATAAAGAAAGTTATGACACACAATTGGCATTCCCCTCAAGCGGTTTATCAATGAAATCATTATCTAAAATATTTACTAAACTTGAGCAAAATTTTACCTTAAATACCGATAATAATAAGCTGCAAATAGTATTTGAAAAACCTGTTAACGGGAATGATGCGGATTTTATCTATATTGCATTTTCCGATATGGATAAAAATTATAAATATGCTTTTTCAAATTGGTCAGGAATCACTATCATTAAAAGGAAATTGCATATTGCAAAATATTTTATGAAAAAAAATTATAATTCCGGAATGCAGGTTAAATTAGAATGGTTTGATGAAGATAAAAACAAGTATTCTATGCCTGTCAGTATGGGGCAAGGCAAATTACTTATTCCGCTCGGCGCAGGAGATAAATGGCTGCTTCATAATCATAATTATTTAAATATTTCGATTTTGCAAGACGGAGAAGAAGTGCCAATTCCTCAAGCGGAAAATGTAACATTTTTAAAATTAAGAAAGGTTGATATTAATGGATAAAATACTTTTGTTTATTCCTATGTACAATTGTTCAAAACAGATACCGAGAGTTTTGGCGCAAATCAATGAACAAAATAAAAAGTACTTTAGCGAAATAATTGTCATAAATAACAGAAGTACGGATGACGGCGAACAGGTTGTAATTGAATATTGTAAATCGCACCCCGATATTCCAATCAAGCTTTTTAGAAATAGCGAAAATTATGGGCTTGGAGGTTCACATAAAGTTGCTTTTGATTATGCAATTAAAAACAACTTTGACTATGTTGTGGTGCTTCACGGGGATGATCAGGGAAATATTTCTAATTTAGTTCCGTATTTAGAAACAAAAGAATATCAAGAATATGATTGTTTGCTGGGAGCCAGATTTATGAAAGGCTCAAAACTTGATGGCTACTCAAAATTTCGTACATTTGGCAATTATGTTTTTAATTTTCTTTTTTCCGCAGTTACAAGAATGAAAATTTATGATTTGGGTTCGGGGTTAAATATGTATAAAGTTAATATCCTCAAAACCGGCTTCTATAATAAATATATAGATAATCTGATGTTTAACGACTGTATGATTTTGGGCAGTACTTATTATAGACATAAAATAAAATTTTTCCCAATTGTTTGGTCTGAAACTGATCAATGTTCTAACGTAAAACTTGCAAGCCTATCTTTAATAATACTAAAATTGCTGGGGCTTTTTGCGCTGAATAAAAATAATTTTATAAATAAAGAACACAGAGAAAAGATTATAGAAAACTATAGCGCAGATGAAATATATAGCAGCTTATAAAAATTATAATCGCCTGCAAAACGGACTTTTATCATATCTTCAATCGTTATTATTTTCACATTGGGATTTTAACTCTTTATACCTATAGGTAGTATTTCTGTCCCAATTTATACCGCTCTTAATTAACCGTGCAGGCATGCCTGCATATATTCCGTTCCCCCCCCCCGAGAAGATGAAGAAGTAAATATACTGTTTGCCCCTACTACTGAATTTTTAGGTATTACAGAACCTTTTAAAACTTTTGAGTGTATTCCGAGCCATACATGATCATTAATTATTATTTCTTTACCTTCATTTAAAATTTTACCGCTGTTAATATCATAAATTGTATGACCGTCAGAGGGCCAAATACTGATTCCAGAAGAAAACATGCAATCATCCCCGATGGTTACGGAATTTTTTGGTTCAGCATGCATACAAATATCAACTCCGAAACAAGAAAAATCTTTACCTATTATTAAATTTGAGCCAAAACTCATTACAACGGGAATTCTTAAATTGCAAATATCATATTTTGAAGCTTGTATTTCCACTAAATTTTCGCTGCCAATAACAAATGAAGAATTTTTAAATACACATGGTTCAAAGATATTTACGGTTGAATTTTGACCTTTGAATTCTATTTTAAGTCCTTTATATTTTTTTACTGATATAACTTTTCCGTCTTTTTTATGAACCAATATTTTATTATTACGTAAAAGCAATCTATTCCTAATTTTTTTACGCAGACTGCTGAAAGGCATAATTATGACCAAAATTTTAATTATAAAATTATATATTTTTACAAACATCTGTGTCCTCTTTATTTTATTTTTGTAATTTTTTCGTTTATTACGAGCTTTTATGGAATTGCAACGTATGTTAATCATAACATAAAAACCCTAAAAAAAGGCTATATGCTTAATTACATATAGCCTTTTTTTAATCTGGTGTCACACTCTGTCACAGGCTTAGTTATAATTATTTTCTTTTAACGAGTTTTACTACTTTAACGTAAGTTTTTTGCGTACCGTCAGAAACCGTATTTACGGCAGATTTAGTACCTTCTGAAATTGCTTTACCTGTTTTTTTTGAACCTTTTATAAACCCTTGAGTGATTTCATTCAAATCGAACAGATAATTAATACCTGCCTGGAAGCCGATACCGTTTATGCCTGCATTTCTTATATTAACCTGACCGTAAGCGGCAAGTCTGTCATTCCAAGTCTTAGTACCGCCGATACCGTATTGAATATATCCGTGATCCATACGAACATTGGGAAGATGTACATTACCTGCATAACCGTCAAGTTTATCATTAGCAAAATACATATAAGAAGCTGTGCCGTATAAACTCCAGGTATCTTTTTGAAGAATTAAGTTCAAGCCGGGAGCAACATTAACACCGTTTAGCATACCCGAATTCATACTCATTATACCAAAATCCGTTCCCCAATTTTGTTTTCCGAACGCATTGTAAGCGACAAACAAATTAGGCTGAACCGTAAAGTCTTTAAGCGGACTATAGTTATAAGCCGCTTTAACTGCACTGCCTGCGAACCAGTTACCTGCATTATCCTCATAACCATTCAGGCTCATATCGTTAGTATAACCGCCTCCGTAAGCAGTAACCGAACCTATGAATTTATCTTTAATAAATGTACCCATAGCACCTACTTGACCGCCGTTTTGGTACATACTTACACCGTCAAAGTGCTGATGACCTCCGTTATAACCGACATAACCGGTAGGAATAAATTCCCAGCCTTTTTTAAGCTCAACGGAAGGCAAATCCGCACCCATTAACATTCCGTAGATATTGTTCTTAACACTTAGTCCTTGAGTTAAATCCATTTTATCAAATGAAACATAAGATTTAGACCAAAGACCGCCGTCTTCATAGGTTTTTTGGTAAGGAGCAAACAAGGCGCCGCCTGCCGCATATTTATTAGCCAGTTTTGCATTATCAATCAGTCTGTCATTATGGAGGATAAAGTGGTTTGTAATCATATCATCAACAAACAATTGGCTTGTATACATAGCCATTGTAGCGACCTGTCCTCTGAATACCTGAGGATTATAGTGGTCTAAATAAGCCATGTATTCTCCTCCGCCTAAGGACTGCAAACCATAATAACCTATCGGAGTGAATTTAAGGTCTTTTGTTGCATCAAAGTTAATTCCTTCGTTTGCACCCGTAAACAATTGGAAACGAATATTTCTGTCTATCGGCGCACCGCCGGAAAAATTGAAGTCTGATACATTTAATGTTGCATCGCTTCCTTTTATGTTATCGAAGTTAAATTCATCGCCGACCTTACTTCTCGGATCTAAGTCAATCGTAAAGTTAGCAGTACCCGTAACATCGACATTATCTGCGTGAGCGGAATTAATTTCCCCGTTCATTATACCAAGCTGAGTATTATCAGTCATATTGAGATTTTCGGCATTCATATCTTTTATTCCGGCGCCGAAGGAAAGTTTTGAATTTCCGTCAATTACGACATCTCCGCCTGTTATATAGCTGTTTTTATCCGAAATGTAAATGTCTGAATTATCCTTAAATGTAGATTTTCCACCTGTTTGCTGAAGACCTCCGCCATTACCGCTTGCATGCGCCATATCACTTACGGTAAATTCTCCGCCTTCATTTTTAACAAGCCCGTCCCAATTATCCTTTTTTTCGGTTTCAGAATCATGACCTGAAATATTAAATTTGGCTTTATCTTGGATATCAACAGTCGCACCTTGTTGTATATCAACCGCCACTAAATCATCAACATTACTCGGTTCTTTTATTTCAAGTAAAGACTGGTCTAAAAGTTTCAAATCACCTTTTGTTGCGTGAAGTTCGCCGACTGATTCAGGGTTCTTAACACCGTAGTAAAATTCACCGCCATCCAGATTAACCTTACCTTCCCACTTATCGGCGGTATCAGGGTCATCATCATTAAGATATAAAAATCCGTTTTCTAAAAGTGTTACTGATGAACTTTCATCTATGTGAGTTTTAACGTTTTTATTTATACCGCCAAGTTCTTCTTCTTCGCCTCCGAAGGTAATCTTTGAGCTATCAATGATATCAATGGCACCCGCATCTGCCTGTAAAGTACCCATACCCTTTACCGTAGTGTCATATCCGTCAAATGTAAGTTTACCTTTTGAATTTTTATCCAAAACAACGGTGCCGTTCCATGTATCTGCACCATCTAAAGTTAATTCTCCCTGTTTAAGTGAAACGGCTGCATCTTTTGTAATATCCGTGACAACTCCCTTTGCAATAGAGCTGCTTCCGTCTAAAGTAAGCCGAGTATTTCCGTCAAGGGTTAAATTACCGCCTGTTGCACTAAGTGTGCCCGTTCCTTCATTGCTTACATTAGATAGGTTATTTAAAGTTAAACTACCATCTGTGAGGTTTACATTTCCCAGCCATTTACCGTCAGATAAAGCAGCCTCGCCGCCTTCTACATTTAATGTACTGCCGCCATAGATATTGGTTGTAACTCCTTTCGCTATTGAACTGCCGGAATTAAATGTTATTTGACCCGTATGAGTTGCATCGCCGACATTTAAGACTGTTGATGAGCCTGAAACAGCAAGTGTGCCTGATGTTGGTTTTTTATCCGTAAACCAATTTAACACACCGCCTGAAACAGTAGATTTTCCGCTGAAGAATGTTGAATCTGTATCAACAGTCAGGTTTCCGTTCGTTTGGCTGAAATTCCCTGTATATCCAGAGCCATCGCCCGTTAAAGTCAAATTACCGTTATTATGTGTTATTGTACCACCTGAGCCCGTTACAGTGCCTAATGTAGCATCGGAACCATTAAAGTTTGCCGTTCCGCTCGCATTATTTGCAAATTCAGATAAGGTATCTGTACCCTGGAAAGTTACTTCGCCTTCATTGGTAAACAAGCTGTTAAAAGTATTTTCGCCATTTGTGTATGCTGTTCCTTTGTTATAAATATCATTTTGTCCTTCTTCGGTTGATGACCCGACCGTTTTAACATTTTCAAGGTATAAGAAACCTTTTTCATCATTATAAATTGCACCGCCTTTACCTGTAGAAGTATTATTTTCAAAGGTTGTATTTCCGACATAAAGCCCTGTGAAACTATCAGGGTCTTTCGGGTTAGTGCCTGTTCCGCCGTTATTGTATATAGCACCGCCATTTGAGTCGGTTGAATTGTTGTCTTTTATATAAGAATCGTTTATAAAGACTTTTGAGCCTGAGCTTTCGTTTCTTAAAACAGAACCGCCTTGACTGCTTGAAGCGCCCGTAATGGTTAAATCGTCAATATGAAGTTCGGTATTTTTACTATCTCCGATATTAAAGAACTTATGACTGTTACCTTTTAAGCTATCTTGTGTTTTATCTTTACTTTTACCGAATACATTGAATTTACCTGATTCCGTTGCTTCAAGGTCTTTATCAATTTCATATTCGTTTTCTGTCATAAACTGTCTTTCGCCCTCTAAAATATTCATATCATTAAGAGCATCTTTGGTTGCGGCACGGCCGTTACTTAAAGTTATATCTTTACCTGAAGCCGTAACATCATATACAAAACTGCTTGAACTCCAAGTGATTTTGTCACTGCCAACTGAACTGCCGTCAAAATTAACATTACCTTCACCTTTTATAACATGGTTTTTAGTCGTGTATGATTCTACACCGTTTTGTGCTTTATTATCTATATAAAGCTTTCCGACCGAAAGAGTTCCGCTTCCGCTATTAAAGGCTAAAGTATCGGATTTAAGATAACCTTCGTTAAGTTTTTTATTTTCATTCACTATTTGCAGGTCAAGGTCAACAGAGCTTCCGTTTTCTGCAGTAAAATTGCCGAAAGTATAATCTTTATACTGGGCATCCCCTTCATCGTGCAAGTCTAATTTTGAATTATTAAGAGTTATATTGCCCGAGTTTGCGTAGTTTGTACCGTCAAGAGTTACAGTCGTACCCGTGAAGTTTAAATTATTACCTGTTCCGTTAAAATTGTCAGCGATTGAATATCCGCCAGAGCCGTTAAAGTTTGCGTTAGCGTCCGTACCTGTAAATTTCAAGACGGAATCAGATATTGTGCTCTTTTCTGTACCCGTGAAGTCAAATGTCGTATTTGCTCCGAGTTCAACTGCACTATTCCAGTTCATTGTGTCGCCGTTAACGGTCAATCTGCCGTTTTTAATTTCCTTTTTACCGTCAAAGAGTTTACCTCCGCCGTTTACGGTTGTACTGCCGTTTTCCTGGGTAAATGTACCATTAAAGCCCGAGCCGTCACCCGTCAAAGTCAAATTACCGCTATTATGTGTTATTGCACCTGCTGAGCCCGTTACATTACCTGCTATGGTTAAATCGCCCGTATTGGTAATTGAACCTGACGTACTTTCAATATCATGCAATTGACCGCCCTGCATGCTGATGCTACCGCTATTTACCAGCTTTTTTGCAACATTCATTTTACCGTTTGAAGTTATTGTACCGCCTTCATTTTGTACACCGCCACTTTGGACATTAATATTTTGTGCGGTAATTGTTCCGCTGTTTTGAATGGCATTTTCATCAGTACTCGTTATTGTTAAGTCACCTGTTAAATTAAGACTTGTACCTGAACCTGTACTATCATTATATTGACCAAATGTTGCACTCTGTCCTTTTATTTCGCCTAAAGAGTTTTGTGCGGTACCTGTAACTTTAAATTCGCCCGTACTATTTGACATATCAAAAGTACCTAATTCATTAGTCAGGTTTTGAGCAGAAAATGAACCCGAGCCCGTACTTGTAAAATTACCTTTATTTTCTAAACCATTGTCAACTACAACAGAACCCGTATTTGTGATCTTTCCGTCATTTGTATTAACACTGCCTTTTAAATTCAAAGTACCCTTATTATCAACATTACCATTGTTTTCTAAGCCGTTTGCACCATCTATTGTTAAAGTTGCACCGGTTTCATTTACAAGAGAATTATCTGTACCACTTGTACTTTCTATTGAAACACCATCGTTAATTGTAGTCTCAGCGCCTGTTTTGTTTGTAACTACACCATTATTTGATATTGTTATTTTACCGTTATATGTGTTTGTTCCATCAAGATTAAGCGCTTTTATGTCGCTTCCGTCAACGGTAATATCGTCCTCTACAGTGCCGCTTATATAATTTTTAAGGTTTAAGGTAAGATTTGTATTCGCAGCATTAGTACCTGCTATTACACTTAATTCTTTTGCACCGTTTGAAACATCTTGAATATTAACCGTAGCATTATTAGAAACAAATGCAAGGCCGGATGCTTCATCATTTATAACCTGACCGATTAAGGATAGAGTTTGTCCGTTTACAGACAACTTACCGCCGCCCTTAATGGTTGTACCTTTTGACGCATCAAAAGTAGTAGCTTTACCGAGAGCAAGTTCGCCGCTGGTTTTAATTTCAATATTTTTTGCATTTTCAATTGAAACTCTATCGGATGTAGTTAATTTTGCTGCATCAATTCCGTTTCCTACGGTCAAATCAGCACCGGTAACTGTGAGGCTGGCACCACTTACAATAGCATTATCTTGATTATTTTCCCATTTTAATTCACCGCCCGTAAATTCAGATTTACCGCCGAAGAAGGTTTTGCCGTCTTTATCAAAAGTTAAAGAACCATCTTCGTTTGTGTATGTACCCGTGTATTTATCGTTCTGTCCGCTTAAAACAACATCATTTGTGCCGCTATGGGTAATTGCAGCACCTTTTGTCGGTAATGAGCTTCCCGAATTAGAAGTAATTCCGTTGCCGAATTTAACGGTTCCCGCATCGCCTGTTATATCAAGTGAACCCACATCCGTAAAGAGAATATCAGGGTTAGGATTACCGCCATCATTTACTTTTTCAAATGTTACATCCCCACCAGATTCTGTTTTAATTGTCATTTGTCCGCTATTAGTAATAATAGCGCTGCCCATAGGATAAGGTCTGCCTCCGCCCGAGTTTCCGCTTACTTTATTTTCACTAAAAGTAACACCCGGACCTATTGTCAATTTACCGTCATTTGAAATAATATTGGTTGCTTGTGTACTGCCAAAACCCGTAACACTTAAATTTTCAAGTGTTAAATCACCTTTTTGGGATACCTCAAAAGCAGGCGAGTCATATTTTGCTACAGGCGGTACGGGAGCAGGAGTTGGGTTAGGGTCAACAGTAAATGCTGCGGAGCCATCTTTATTGCCTGATATACTTACTTTTTTATCAATTGTTAATTTATCACTAAACTGTATATTACTTTGTAAATCTTCTATAGAAACAGGCTCTTCTCCGGTTGTAATTGCACTTTTTAGCCCTTCAAAATTAGTAGGAGCTTCTTGCGCCGAATAAACATTTAATGAAGTCATAGCCATTGTGCACAACAAGGCTGCTGCGTTTAAATTAAATTTCTTTTTCAATTTTACCCCCCCCCGTGGCAAAATTTACCACAGGAGAAATACTTCTAACTACTATATAACTACATTATATATTAAACACCCTTATTTTCAAATAGTATTTACTTCTTTAAAACAAATTGTAATAAAAATGTACAAATATTTAATCTAGTGCCGCAACCTTCCTGTTAAGAAACACATGGTTTGATTATTTGAATCACTTAGTTTGATTATTTCGGCAAGTTAATTTCAAATAATTTGCTTATAACTTCCGATTTTTCTTCCGTATTTATCGTGCCCAGTTATTAAAAATTCTCAGAAAGATTAAGAAAAATGGGTCGTAAATTATAGAAAACTCTCAATTTTAATGCCATTTAGAGGGAAATATTTTAAAACTCTATGATAATTAATTCTTAGAATATCCGATATTTTTATAAAGTTATATTGAATGTTAATAAATTCATTCCAAAAAATCTTATTTTTGCATGTTTTTAGAATATAACTAAACAGGACAAATTGAAAACAAGTAATTGATTGATTTATAGCCGTTCGCCCCGTTGTGTTTGGGTTTCAGGCACTTCCCCTAAAATTGAAAAATAAGTAATTGAAAGTCCGAAAAGTCCACTTTCGATTACATGAAAATCCGTTTTAAATCCTTTTTAATTGCTGTAAAAGAACAGAACAATACAGAAAAAGGGAACCAGTCACAATCCCCCTGTTATCAAAGGCATTTTATAACAATTTTGGGTTACAGAAAAATCCAATCTGTCCGATTTGAAGTATTTTGTGTTCTCTAAAAGCCAAATTTTACAAATGAATACGTCTTAAGTTCTTATTTCTGTAAGGAAATATCCTATATTAAATATCAGATTTTTATAACTAAATAAAATAACACAAGTTCCAGAAAAATATTTTTCTGTTCCATAACGGAACCTTAACGGAACTTTTTACGGAACCAAACGGAACTTATATATTTTTGAAAGCTTCACATAATTCATCAACAGATTTATATCGATTGGTCTTTTCACCAAGTCCTTTTTTGACAAATTGTTCTAATTTTGTATTATCAATTTGGGAAGTGTTTGTTTTTCCGGTCAAAATAAAATATATTAGCATTGTCAGAGCATATATTTCATGTGACAAGTCATAATTATTAAACCCTTCTAGTTTTAAATTTGGATCATTAAAATAACCCTTAAACTCTGTATTTATAGTTGTTAGTTGGTTAATTGGATTTTTTGCTAATCCAAAATCTGCAATTTTTACAACTAATACATCATCATAGGTTTTAATTAAAACATTTGTTGGAGCTAAATCTCTATGTAAATAACCTTTTTCATGCAAATATTTACAAGCTTTTAATAATTGCAAACAAATTGATTTCCTTAATCCCAAAGATAGTTTATTATTATTTAATTTTATATATTTATCTAAAGTAAAATCCATATACTCCATAATATATGAATTATCATCATTGTACGAATAAACATCAACAATATATGGAGAATTCAAAACTTTCATTATCTCAAATTCTTGTTTAAAACGTTTTAATTCTTTTTCTGATAAATTTTTCTTTGCTTTTTTTATAACAAAATCTTTATCGTAAAAATCATCATGATACTTATATGTTAATGCATAAGAACCTTCCCCAAGCGGTATAAGATTATTTATGCTGTTTTTATTTGGATGTTCTATTTTTACTGTATTGCTTTTGATAAAAATTGGAGCTTTGTAATATAACTCAATCTTTTCCATATTTTCAGGAATTGTGCTTCCTCCACTTGAGCTCAAAAACTCGTTACATTTACTTATAATACCTTGATTATATTCTTCAATATCAAAAGCATATTTGGAATTTTTTAATCTCCGTTGTAATGTTTCTATTTTGTCAATTGTATCAATTAATTCACGACTTGGATCAGCCCAAAAGTGTGCAACAATATTTTTAGTTGGTAATCTACCATTCATACACTTGAATAGGTTTATGAGAAAAGAATGTAAAGTTGACAAAATTAATATTAAATCACTTCTTTCAAATGAATCGTAAAACTCGGCAAATTCATCTGTTAACTGCATATCCATCCTTAATTCAGCTAAATAGTTCTCGTACATCTATTTATTGTCCTTTTCTCCCTTCAACATATTCTTTAATAACCTTATAAGCATATCTTGCGGTAACACCGCATTGAATTACTATTTTATTAAAGGTGCTTTTAGTTCCGTCAAAGTTATCAATAATATATTGTTTTTTGTATTTTTGATTAGAATGAGCATGAATAGAGAATTTTTGTCCGGGAGCTTTTATCATTAATTGTTTTGTGGCTTCCAATCCGATAATTTCGCATAAAAATTTTAAATCATCAGTTGGAAGATTATCTTCTGTTATATATTTTGCCCATACAGGTTCTTCGTTTTTTGATTTGCTAACCATGTCGTCCCTTTTCTTTATTATATTATAAACGGAACTATTTTAGGTTCCCTTTGGTTCCGAATTTGTTCCGTTAAAAAATATTCCTTAATACTACAAAAATTTTGCCTTTGCAATATCACTTAAACAGTGATTTTTAAATATTGAAAAAGTCAAAAAAGATATGTTTCGATATGGATACATTGACTACACATATCGGGAAAACAGAGTTAATGTGTGAGAGGAGATAATTATGCAAAACCTAAATGATTACTGGATTACAACAAAAGAACTTGCACAAATTAAAGGTATATCTGAAAGAGCCGTTAGAAAAGCAATTTGTAAAAATAAATATGTTATCAGAAAATGCTCAAAATCTTATGAAATTTTAGTAACATCTTTAGAAGAAAATGTTAGAAAAAAAGTAACAGAACACAAAGAAAAATCAACGGCACTTGTTCCTGTAAATTATGTTGTTCCGGAAGTTCAAAAGAAATTGGCACTTGCTAAATATGACTTAATTAAAAAATGGGATGAATTTAGGAACGATAAGAAAAATAAAACTTTAGCAGGGAAAGATTTTCTTGAGGCATATAATAACGGTTGTATATGTAATGATTTATTTCTTATTGTCGGTAAAGTTGCGATAGGTACAATTTACGAGTGGCATAAAAAACTTAGTTCGTATAATGATGACTGGCATTGCTTGATTCATAACTATACCTTTGGCGAAAAAACAATAAAATCTAATCTGACAGAGGAAGAAAAATCAGAACTGTTGAAAAATCTGTTACATCCAAATCAATTAAACATAGGAAAAGCTATAAAATACACAAAAATGGCACTAACTCAAAGAGGGTTTAAAAATTTATGTTGTGATTTAACATATCGAAGATTTGCTAATAACTACAAAAATGAGCATTATAATACTTGGATAGAGGCAAGAGAAGGTAATAAGGCTTTACATGATAAAGTTTTGCCTTACATCACAAGAGATATTTCAAAACTGGAAGTCGGAGATGTAATTATAGGGGATGGTCATAAATTGGCATTCTTCGTAAAACATCCTTATACTGGAAATCCTGTAAGACCAACTTTAGTCGCATACCAAGAATGGAAATCAGGGGGCCTTGTCGGATTTGAAATAATGCTTGAAGAAAATACTCAATGCATAGCCAGTGCATTAAGAAATTCAATAATAAATTTAGGTAAAGTGCCAAAATTTGTTTATCAAGATAACGGTAAAGCGTTTAAGGCAAAATACTTTATTGAAAACGGCTTAACAGGTTTATTTACAAATCTTGGGATTCAACCTGTATATGCAAAACCATATAACGCAAAAGCGAAACCTATTGAAAGGGTATTTAGAGAGCTGCAAGACAGTTTTGAGGTTTTAATCCCATCATATACAGGAACAAGCATAATTAAAAAACCTGCTCAATTAAAAAGAAATGAAAAATTGCATAAATCATTATTTAAAGCCAATATTCCGACAATAGAGCAAGTTGTGAATGTTTTAAAAATTTGGTTAGAAAAATATCATTACTCCCAAATCTGCCCTCATATAGAAGGAAAAACAATAGGAGACGTTCTTGAAAACGGAAAAGGAGTTGGTGTTAATACTGATACTTTAGATGACCTTATGATGGCTCAAACTATCAAGAAAATTTATAGAAACGGAATATTATTCCTAAAAAACAATTATTATGATGAGTCTTTGTTCGGATATAAAAAACAGGTAATTATTAAGTACAGTTTGTTTAATTTAAGTTCAATTAAAGTTTACAAATTAAATGGCGAGTTTATCTGCACCGCAAAAAGAGTAGAACCAATTCATCCGTTAGCAAATTACTTGGGCGAAGCAAAAGATATCGAAGATTTAAAACAAAAAACCAAAATGAAAAAACGATTAGAAAAAAGAACAGAGCAGGAATATATAAATCATCTCAAAAGAAATCAAGTCTATACACCGTTATTGACAATGGATTTACCGGAGAAACTGGAAGAAGATGAATTAAGGCAATTTAGTTTAGAAGTACAAACTGAAGAGCAAGCAAATAATTTTAGCGGTTGTTTTCGAACAAGATTTGAAAAATATGAATATCTTATAAAACAAGAAAAACTTACAAACGCTGAAAAAAATTGGATTAAAGAATATAAATCTACGGATGAATACGAACAAATATATGCTGATTAAGATAATTTAGAGGTGTTTAATGCGTAAATTATTTGTGAAAACTCATAATGTCAAAAGATTTATTGGATTAATGAATAATCTTATAGATAAATCAAATGAAGTTCCAAAAATGGGGTTAGTATATGGAGATCCCGGGCTTGGGAAAACTCAAACTGCCGTATGGTGGGCTACTAAAAATGATGCTGTTTATGTAAGAGCACAAAATAAAATGACAAACAAATGGCTTTTGGAAAAAATAGTTTATGAACTTGGCGAATCACCTTCAAGAAAAATGGCTGATCTTATAGAACAATGTATCTCGCATTTAAGACTAAAACCGCAAGTCATAATAATTGATGAAGTTGATTATTTAATTAATCGTATGAAAATAGTTGAGACCTTAAGAGATTTGCACGATTTAACAGGGGCTCCCGTAGTTTTAATCGGAATGCAGGAATCAAAAACAAAACTTGGTAAATATAGACATTTATATGACAGAATCTCTGAGATTTTAGAGTTTAAACCTTTTTCAAAGGAAGATGTTGAAGTTATTGTGGAAGAATTATCCGAAATAAAAATATCTGATGAAGCAAGAGAAATCTTCTTTGAAAAGAAAAATCGGTTTCGGCAGATTATTAAAGGTATTGCATTACTTGAAAACTTGGCAAAAACAAACGGATTAATAAAAATAGATACAAAACAAGTGAAAGGATTAACCATTGAAAAATAAAGATTTAATTATAAAAATTGCAAGAAGATTGGATAAATTTAATCTTGATGAATTAATTACTATTTCTGAATTATCTGAAGAAGAAGTAAAAACCGTATTGTCAGAATTATTAAAAAAGAAAATAATCATACAAAATGGAAATAATTATTTCTTTAATAACCAAAAAAAAGTTAAAACTCAAATAGATAATGAATTAAAACCTGAAGTTAAACCTATTGTTATTGAAGAAGAGGATGGGTATGATATTTTTTTATCTTTGAACGAAGAAGTGCAAAAAAGAATAAGGTCTTATGTTGAAATATTAAATATAACAAATCAAGCAGGAAAAAATAATCTTAAATCCGTTATTGACTTTTATAATCAAACTTCGGAATATAAACCTGTTATATATTCTACATTTACTAAAATTCGTTCAAAGTATGAGAAATACGGTTTTAAGGGAATCTTGCCGAATTATCATAGTTTTTCAGAGAGTTCTTTACCTGAGGAAGTTTACAACTATTTTAAAAAGTACTACCTGACAAAAGAAAAATTATCGGCAACAGAAGCGATATATAGAGCACAAAAACAACTGCAATCAGAACAAAAAATGCAACAACCTTATGCTTTTTCAACAACTTTATTCTTAAAAAAAATTAGAACCGAGTTTACAAATGAACAGATTGAATATTTTAGAAATAATATAAATAAGCCAAGATTTAATGTAATGCTATTACCTGACGGAGTTAGAGAACCGCTTAATATGCCGTTTACAAGAGCAGCAGAATTGTATCTGGATTCATTAAAATATGAAAACAAATTGGAAAGATTAATGCATGATAATACAAATTATAAAAATCATTTGGAAGAATATTTTAGAAACCTTACAATAAAAGAAATAACAAACAAAGTAATTGGTCAATATAAGCAGAGTAAATTTGATAACGGATATCAATTAGCATCAGTAAATACGTTTGTTAACTTATTGCAAAGGATTATCAGGTATATTTGTCCCGAAACAAATAACCTTGCAATAAGAAAAGAAAAAAATCCCAAAAACGCTTATGCTCTTGATATGAATTTAATGACAGATGAACAAATTAAACAATTTTTAAAATTAGGCAAAGAAAAATATCCGCTTGTTTATCCTATAATATACATTTCATTATCAACAGGAGCAAGTATCCCCGAATTATTAGGATTAACTTGGGATAGAGTTGATTTTGAAAATCAAATTATATTTTTAAAATATTTTATGTATGGAACTCGGCTTGTAATAAACAAAAGTAATTCAACAATGAGAAGATTAAAAATTGATAATAAAATTTGTAACCTCTTGAAAAAGAAATATGAAGAAACAAACCAATCGGATAATGATTTTGTCTTTAAATTTAACACTAAAAAGCCTGCTCAACAATATATTGAAGACAATGCACTTAGAAAATTAGCTAAAGCAATCAATATTCCTAAATTATTTCCAAGCGATTTGCAGCACAATTTTGTTAATATTTGTCTTAGACAAAATATTCCGATTACTTATATTCAAAAATCAATCGGATACTACGGAATAACCACTTTCGTTAAGGTATATCGTAATTTGATAGAAAATTTAGAAGATGGATATTATAACCCTTTGCAAAAAATAATATAATAATTAAAATGCGATTTAACAACATATTTTAATTATTAGGTATAAAATTATGCCTTTTTTGTTTTAAGTGCAATAAAAACGTTTTTGAACACTTTTTGAACGGTGTTTGAAATAATATTAAAGAGCTAATTTTTATTTCCCTCGGCATCAATAAAAAATGAATTTAATAAATCCGCATTATTTTTCAAATTTTTAATAACCGGAGCAAGGTTATAGCACTCTTCTATTTCCGGCTGATTACCGACAAAGTAATCAACAATTACGGCTATATTATACACATCCTCTGCCCACTTGCTAACTTTCTTAAATTCCTGCTCACTAATATTGTATCCGCTAACTTCTTTCATATTTTCTCCTTATGTAGGGAAACATATTAGCCTGAAAGTGCAAAGAAAGCATTCAAATCTTTACATAATAACACAAATCACTATTTATTGACTTGCCAATATCCGTTTTTGTCGGCACCGATACGTTTTATTAATCCGTTTTCTTGGAGTTTTTTCATATTGGCAATAATATTTTTTCTTACAATTCCAACAATATCGGCAAGTTCTTCTTGCGTTACATACGGATTAGCCTTAATTGCATCAATAATTTTTTGTTGGTTTACAGTAACTTTTGCAGTAACTTTTTGAGTAACCTTTTTTTCTGTTGCAATAATTTCTTCTATTGTATTCAAAATTAAAGAAAGCATAAATTCTATGAATTTTGTGCTGTTTGCTTCGCTATCACTTGTTCCTAGTACTTTATAATATTCTTTTTGATTTTCTTTGATTAAAGTTTCAACCGGTAACCACGCAAAAATTTCTTTCCATTCCTTTAAGATTGCAGTCTGCCATAAACGCCCCATTCTGCCGTTCCCGTCTTGGAAAGGGTGAATAAATTCAAATTCATAATGAAAAACACAACTTTTTATAAGCGGATGTACATCACTTGTTTTAAGCCATTCAAATAAATCACCCATAAGCTCCGGAACTCTATTAGCAGGTGGAGCCATATGAACAACATGCTCGCCGTCAAATATGCCGACACCATCTATTCTGTATTTGCCGTTTCTTTCAACTAAATCCTGCATCATAAGTTTGTGAGCTTTTAATAAATCTTTTTCGTTATATGGATTAAGTGATAAAAGCAAATCATAAGCCTGAATAGAATTTTTTACTTCTTTTATTTCATTCGGGTTGCCTAAAATGCGTTTACCGTCAATAATATCTGTTATTTGTTTAAGACTTAAACTGTTATTTTCAATAGCTAAAGATGAATGAATGGTTTTTATTCTGTTTTCTTTTCGTAATTGAATATGATACGGATTATTTTGCAGATAATTTACTTCTCCGATTTTTTCTGAAATATTGGAGATAAGTTCAATTATTTTTGATGTAATTTCAAATGGTGGTGTGTACAACTTTATACATCCTTGTGTTAGGAGTAACTCTTAACATCCTTATTTTACCATAAAATAATATTCATGGTATACTCTGTACAGAATGGCGACTTTAAAAGATATATGTGAATATTATATTGATTGTGTTGGAAATGAAGGTATAAGTGTTTCCGTAAATTCAATATCCAGAAAATCTATTCCAGATTATATTGATTTAAACATATTTCCAAAAACAAAAGAAGATATAGAACAAAAAGATATTTCTTTGTATATTAATAATTTTCGTGGTGCTAACTTTTATATAGGATATCCTACATCTGTAAGAGAAGTTATGTCAAAAAACGGCAGTACTTTTTACAAATTAGAGCCGATATTTTTATTCAAATTAAATATGAACAGTAACGAAATTGATATTGAATCACCATTAATAAACTTTGATGCTGTTAAATCTTTATGTGGAAGTTCAGGAAGTCAGGTAATTAATGATGTAATCAGTATAGAACAGTCTTTAGGTTTATATGATGATTCTGAAATATTTGATATCGATAATTTGGTAAAAAAGTTAAAAGACATAACACCAAACTGGAAATGGAAAAATAAAATAGAGAATCTCATAGAAATTAATGAAAGTGGCATATTTGATAACTCAATGCTTGTTCATGTAGAACAAAACACATATACGCAAGGGCTGGTACAAGAATTAAAAGAACTATCAAAATTGACAGATGGAAATATAAAAGGTACTGCTTTAGAAATTTTGTTAGACCAAAATGTTAATAGTATTAAAAGTTCAACTTACCCGATATTAGAAGTTTTACCTTTAAATGAAGAACAACGGAATGCAGTTAAATCTGCTTTATCCAATCAAGTTACAATAATAACAGGTCCTCCCGGAACTGGTAAATCTCAGGTAATAGGAAATATAATTATAAATGCTGTTTTAAATAATAAGAAAGTATTATTTGCCAGTAAAAACAATAAGGCAGTTGATGTTATTGATGAACGAATAAATCAAATAGGAGACAGACCTATTCTTCTAAGGCAGGGAAGTAATAAATATAGTCACAATTTGGCAAAATATTTATTGTCCTTATTGCAATTGAACGGAACACCAGAACTAATAGAAGAATTTGATGAAAAATATTCAGAATATAATAAAATTCAGCAACAGCTTATTGAATTAAAAAATACCGCAGTAGAAGTTAAAAATTATAGAAATGAGGTTGATGAAGCAGATCAAAAAGTAACTGCTTTTAGAATCAAGCAAGGACAAAAATTCATTGATAATTTTGAAAAAATAGACCTTGCTCCTATAAATCATTTTATGTATGAATTTGAAAAAAATATATTAACTGTTGATACAAATAAATTCAACTGGATAGATAAAATTACATGGAAAATATTGTCAAAGAAAAAAATTCGTCTATTTGAAAATAATCTAAATATATTAAAGAATTGTGCTTCAGAAATTAATATAGATTTATCAAATTTATCTGAAAAATATGACATTCTAAATATCAATGATTACTATGATGCTGTTCAAGATTGTAAAGAACAATTATCCAAACTATTCAAGTACAAAGAATATTTGCGAAAAGTCCATAAATTGCAAAAAATGCCAACCTTGGAAGAAATAAATAGTTCTATATTTAGGTGCAATGATAAAATTTTAGTTTTGTCAAAAAGAATTTGGCAACTTTATTTAATAAAGCAGTCTATGAATTTATCAAAGGGACATAGAAAAAATTTAAGTGCCTTTGTACCTTTAATGAAAGAAATTATTAATATAAATGATAATGGCGATGGATATTTGACAAAAATACAATCAAGCCAATATGCACAGTTGTTAAAGGATTGTTCAGATATGTTACCTTGTTGGGCTGTCACATCTCTTTCTGCAAAAAGTGGAAAAATTCCTTTTATAAAAAATTATTACGATATTGTAGTTTTTGATGAGGCAAGCCAATGTGATATAGCATCAGCAATTCCTTTATTATATAGAGCTAAACAAATGGTTATAATTGGCGACCCAAAACAGTTATCACATATTACAAATTTACGACTGTCGGATGAAAAAAATCTAAGATTAAAACATAAATTTTCTTTTGAAGATGCAAGATTTTCTTATGTAACGAACTCTCTATATAATGTTGCAGAAGGTGTGGTTAATTCACATAAAGAAATTATTTCATTAAAAGAACACTATCGCTCAAATTCTGACATTATAAATTTTTCGAATCAGGAATTTTATAATAATAGTTTAAGGATTGCGACATCCATAAATGAACTGCACTCTTCCAATGAAATTGCTCACCCTATCATATGGGAAAATATTGTTGGAGAATCTATAAGACCTTCTTCTGGTGGATTATTAAATATTGAAGAAGCACAGGCTGTTATTGAAAAATTACGAGAAATACTAATAGATAATAGTTATATTGGTAGCATTGGAGTAGTATCTCCTTTTAGAGCCCAAGTTAATAAAATCAGAGAACTTATACATGGTGATACAGAGCTTGTATCTAGAATGAATTCGGTTAATTTATTAATTAATACAGCACATGGTTTCCAGGGTGACGAGAGAGATATAATAATATTCTCACCAGTTGTATCGGATAATATAACAAGCGGTGCTGCATTATTTTTAAGCAAAGAAGAAAATGTGTTTAATGTTGCAATAACCAGAGCTAGGGCACATTTAATTATAATTGGCAATAAACTAGCTTGTCTGAAATCAGAAATACCATATTTGGAAAAATTTACACGATATGTTATTGATTTAGAAGACAAATATAATAACAAATATCCAACTGTTCCAAATGATGAGTTGGTTTCAGAATTAGAAGAAATGTTCTACAATAAGTTGGTTGAAAATAATATAAAAGTGATACCTCAGTACCAGGCATGTGGTTATTCTTTAGATTTTGCAATATTAACTTCAAAAGGCAATAAACTTGATATAGAATTAGACGGAAAAAATTACCATAAACAATGGAATGGCGAAATATTAAATGCCGATAGAATTAGAGAGCAGAGATTATACAATGATAATTGGTCAATAATGCGTTTTTGGGCATATGAAATAATTAATCATTCTGATTCTTGTATAAAAAAGATACAAAAATGGCTCGATATGAACTAGAAATATTAAGCATTAATAAAACAACTACATTATTTTTATGCTAAAATCAAATTAAATAGGAGTGCATATGGGCTACAGATTTAGAAAAAGCATAAATTTAGGTGGTGGATTTAAAATAAATTTAAGTAAATCTGGAATTGGGTATAGCTGGGGAATCCCTGGTTTTCGATATTCTAGATTAGCGAATGGAAAAGAAAGACATACTTATTCTATACCCGGAACTGGAATTTCCTATGTTGAGAATATTTCACCAGGTAAAAAACAACAGAACCAAACTTATGAAACACCGTCTTCTATCGAAGTAGTTGAAGAAAAAGTTAGTAGTACAGATTTTAAAGAAAATTCAGATTATGATGAATTTATAGATAGAATCAATGAATTTAGAAACAAAGATACAAGTATCAAAATAACAATAATACTGTTATCTATAATATTACTATTAATATTAGCGAATCCAATATTTTTTATTATTGGGATAATTACTTTAGGAATTTATTTAATTTACCGAAATAGCAAAATGTTAATTACAGTTGAATATGATTTTGATGATGAAAATAAAAAATTTTATGAAACAATAAATAACTTTTTTAATACAATTGCTACATCTAAAAGACTCTGGCTTATTGAAACAGAATATAAAAATTATGATGTCAAAAACAATGCCGGAGTTGATAGTTGTGTCGAGAGATTGCCGATCTCAATAAAAGAAAAAATTCCTTATTATCTAAAAACAAATATAAAATGTAATTGCTTGTCTATAAAAGGTAAAGAGTTTTATTTTTTACCGAATAAAGTACTTGTACATGATAAAAAAAGAACAATTGGTCTTAATTTTCAGGAATTATCTTTTGATTTTAACGAAACGTTTTTTGTTGAACAACAAGGAGCACCTTCTGATAGTGAAGTTGTTGAATATACATATCAATATGTCAATAAAAAAGGGGGACCTGATCGAAGATACAAATATAACCCTCAATTCCCAAGATGCCTATACGGTACTATTGACATTAAAAATCATGACGGATTAAATTTGTCTATTCTTGTTTCAAGCAAATCCAAAACCATGCAAGCAAAACAAATTTATGAATCTTTAAAAAGCATGAATGTGAATAGAACAAGAAAGTGTATAAACTGTAGCAAAGAAATTTCTACTAACGCAAATTTTTGTAAGTATTGCGGTACAAAACAATAATGGAGCAAATATAAATGAAATGTGTATTTTGTAAAAGGGACATAAGTGACGACTCAAAATTCTGTGAATATTGTGGAACTAAAGTTGAGACAGAAGAAATTATTGAAAAACAGACCACTGAAGAAGTGTGTGATAATGAAAATGGATCTACTAAAAATACAGAAATTGTAGAAACTGTAAAAACAGAAGAAGACCTAAAAATCGAAAAAAGCATTGATAAAAGAATATACAAATGGAAAGAAAAACTAATTGATTTATCAAAAAGAAATAGATTATTGAGTTTTAAAACTGCTAAATACTCGACATTACGCATAATCGATGAACAACCACCTGAAGTATATAGATCATTAGTACAAAATATGCAAACAATGGAGTTTTTACCCGTTAATGTCAATGAAGAAGATATCCCAGAAGAAGAGAAAAAATCATTAGAGGAATTAAATGAGGGAATAGAATTTAAAGCACAAGAATTTAAAGAATATGAAGTAGAAAATCTTGATAAAAAACATGTTGATAAATATTTACAAACAAAGCTTTCCTTACAAGATTTAAATAAGACATTGAACAAAATAAGTACTACCGCAAGATCTACAAATGATGATCTTGGATATAATGTATTATTTTTGGCTTTAGGAAGTGTTATTTGGTACGAAGCAGATAATAGTGATGAAAAGATGGAAGCTCCAGTAATACTGGTTCCTGTCGAAATTAAAAGAAAAAGTGTTGGACAACCATACACCATAAAATATAACGAGGATTCTGTGATTTTAAATCCGGCATTAACACTAAAGCTAAAAAGAGATTTTGGCATAAATCTGGAAGATATAGTCTTTGATGAAGATGGAATAAATCCCGTCGAAGTATTTGCAAAAGTCCAAGAAAAAATAAAAGATAAATCCCGTTGGAAACTCTTGAATAACATTTATATTGGATTGTTTTCTTTTGCAAAATTTGTAATGTATAAAGACCTTGATGAATATCAAGGGTTAATTAAGAGCAGTAAACTGGTTGGAACCATTTGTGGATTAAATGATGAAAAACAAGTTTCAACAGATAGTATATGTCCATTGTCCGAATTAGACAAGAGAGTTCAACCTCAAGCAACTTATCAAATATTGGATGCCGATTCTTCTCAACAACAAGCGATACAAGTTGTTAAATCGGGTAATAATTTAGTAATTGAGGGACCTCCGGGGACAGGTAAAAGTCAAACTATTGCAAATATTATTGCTGAATTGTTATCGCAAAATAAAAAAGTTTTATTTGTAAGTCAAAAAATCGCAGCATTAGATGTAGTTAAAAGCCGTTTAGATATGAATGGACTTGCTCCATATTGCCTTGAATTACATAGTAATAAGACAAATAAGAAAAGGGTTGTCGATGAATTGATTAATACTCTAGAATACAATTTCTTAGGAACCTATGATGCGGGGAGTTTATCTAAATTATCTGATGATATTAAAAATTTGAGAACATATTCAAAAGAATTGCATAATCCGATTGGTACACTACAATACTCTCCTTTTAAAGCTTTGGGGATTGTTCTGAATAATAACCAAATCCCAGATTTAAGATATATTTTTGACGATTATGATAAATGGACTAATGAACAATTATTTTTAAATAAAGAATTATTTACGAATGCAAAAGAAGTCCTTAAAAAATTAGGAAATCCAAAAGACTTTGCTTGGTATGGTGCAGAAATAAGAGAATTAGAATATGAAGAAAAAAGTCAATTAAAAGATAAAATAGACTCTTTTGTAAAAAACATTGATAATGTTGACAACTGTATAAAAAATTTATCAACTGAAATTTTATTAAAACAAATATCAAAACCGTCTGAAATAAAAACATTGCTTGATATAGCAGATATTATATTAAATATTCCTGCAACAGCTGCGACTATAGCCTATGATGATACAAAATTGGCAAATGATATTAAAACTGTTTGTGATAATGTGAAGCAATTTAATTTATTCAACAACAGGATTAAAGATAAATATAATTTGGGTATTTTAAACGAAGATCTAGATAATTTGATTTTTAAATTTTGTTTATATAGAGACAAATTCTTTTCGAGAATATCCTATAAATTTTATAAAGACTGTAAGTATGTAAGGCAATATATCAGTAGCACATATAGACCAAATTTAGATGAACTTGTTAATGATTTTCAAAATCTAAAAGAACTAAATTTATCAATTAGCAAGTTAGAAGAATGTAATAATATCGCAACCAAATTATATGATAAATTCTGGAACAAAAAAGAACCCGATGAGTCTGTTATACAAGCGAAAAGTAATTATTTACTAAAATTTAAAGAACTTGTAAACTCGGGTAAATATTTCACAAGAAATATCCTAGATAAAATTGATTCTCAATGTATTGACTATGAAAAAACAAAACAGCTTGTTGCTGAAATCAATAAATTACAAATTGATGTAAAAAATGATTTTGACTCAATTTCAAAGATATTACAATTCGATTGTCTAAAAGCTTTTTCGACAGATTATAGTAATATTGAATTTCAACAATTAAGAAATAAATTTATAAATATATCAGAAAAGTCAGATGACCTAACCATTTGGTTTAAGTATTTACAATCTGTTGATGCAATTGAAAATGCAAAATTAAAAGAATTCTGGGATAAATGTACAGAGAACAGTATTGCATTAGATGATTATGATACTGCTATAGAAACTCAATTCTTACGTGTTTGGTTAAATGGATATGTCTTTAAAAATAATAATGTTTTAAAAGATTTCAATTCTTTAGATCAAGATGATTTAGTAAAAGAATTTAAATCCCTTGATAAAAATCAAATAGATTCAGCAAAAGAAAGATTATTGACAATATTATCTTCAAATGCAATGTTGGCAAAAGACGAATATTCAAAGGAAACAACCGAATTAAAAAGACAAGGCAAACTGCAAAGAATGAGAAAATCATTAAGACAAATAATTCGTAGTATTCCTAATCTTTTCTTATCATTAAAGCCTTGTTTAATGATGAGTCCTTCAACAGTTGCTCAACTATTAGATCCTGAAGTGTTTCACTTTGATGTAGTTATTTTTGACGAAGCGAGTCAATTAACAACAGAGGATTGTATTGGCTCCGTAATTCGAGGAGATAAGTTGGTTGTCGCAGGAGATACAAAACAATTACCTCCTACTTCATTCTTTAAAACAGTTGTAGAAGAAGATGAAATGGAAGATGAAGACGAAGATAAAATTGATGAGTATGAAAGAACTGATTTAAATAGTATTTTAGATGAATGTACTACATCCGGGTTTCCACAATGCATGCTTAAATGGCATTATAGAAGTAAACATGAATTTTTAATTGCCTTCTCTAACAAACACCTATATCAGGAATTATACACTTTTCCTAGTTGTGTAGAAGATAGTGAAACTCTAGGTATAAAATTCTTATATCATCAACCATCAGATACTACTAAAGAAAATAAACGATTAGAAGAAGCTCAAATTGTAGCTCGTGCGGTTATGCAACACGCTAAAAAACACCCTGATATGTCTTTGGGTGTTGCAACTTTAAATATTAAACAAAAAGGTTTAATAGAAGCTGAAATAGAAAAATTAAGAGAAGAAGATCCATCTTGCGAAGATTTTTTCAATAATAGTAATCCGGAATATTTCTTTGTTAAAAATTTGGAATCTATACAAGGTGATGAACGTGATGTAATAATGATTAGTGTAGGTTACTTTAAAAACCAAAACGGTGTTCTTCCTATGAACTTTGGTCCTATTAACAAAGACGGTGGGGAAAGAAGGTTAAACGTATTAATTACCAGAGCCAGGTATATGGTTGAAGTATTTAGCGGTATAAAAGCCGTTGACTTTAATATGAATAAATCAAATAGCAGAGGTGTTCAGTTACTTCAATGGTATTTAGATTTCGCAGAAAGAGGAGAAGCCGCACTGAAACAAACAACGGAAGCAGGATATGATGATTGCTTTGACTCTCCTTTTGAAGAAGCGGTATGTAAAGCATTAAGGAGCAAAGGTTATTCTGTAAAAACTCAAGTTGGTTGTTCAGGTTATAAAATTGATTTGGCAATCAGAGATAAAGATAATCCGGGACAATTTTTATTGGGTATAGAGTGTGATGGAGCAGCATACCATTCTTGTGCAACTGCTCGTGATCGTGATAGATTAAGACAAGAAGTATTGGAAAAACTCGGTTGGAAAATATATCGAATATGGTCAACTGATTGGTTTAAAAATCCTCAAAAACAATTAGATAAGTTGGTTGATTATATCAACAGTCTAAGCGGGAATAGGATGCTTGTGTCAAGTTCTAGTGAAATTACGGAATAAAAAAATGAAAGAAAAAATAAGAAAATTTTTAGAAAAGACTTATGTAGACAATTTTTTAATAGGTTTAATATTATTAAACTTTATTGTATTTATTTTCCAAACAGATGCGAATTTCTATAATACATTTAAAGGTTATATTGAAACATTTGAATTGGCATCAATAGTTATATTTACTATTGAATATTTTTTGAGGGTAATATCTGTTTATAAGTTAAAAGAAATATTTAAACCAATGATGATTGTTGATTTTCTTGCAGTATTCCCTTACTATTTATCATTTATTACAGTGAATACTGTATTTTTAAGAATTTTAAGAGTTGTAAGACTATTACGAATTGCAAAATTGGCAAGATATACAACAGCCTTGGAAAAAATAAAAAATTCTTTTATAAATAAAAAAGATGAAATAATTGTAACTGTTGCTATATTTTTTGTAGGGTTAACAATTGCATCAATAGCAATTTATTATGCAGAAAACCAAACAGGAAACCCTAGCTTTACTAGCATACCATCTTCTTTTTGGTGGTCTGTTGTAACATTTACAAGCGTTGGCTATGGTGACACTTATCCAATAACTACAGTGGGTAAATTTATTGGAGCTTTTACCGCTATTATGGGAATAGGTTTACATGCATTGCTAATAGGAGTTATTGGTGCTGCATTTATTGAAGTAACGAAAAAATCTAATTAATTACATTTTAATACAATTAATACGTTCTATTTTTCTGGAAATTCGTGTTACTTTTTCTGTAACCTCATGTTACTTTACATCCTTATTGCGAAATTTTCTCGGACAGATACAAAAATAAATAAAGCTCTCGAAATACTCGAGAGCTTTAATTGGCTGGGACGGAAGGATTCGAACCTCCGAAATGCCTGGACCAAAACCAGGTGCCTTACCACTTGGCGACGTCCCATTACCTTTGACTATTATATATTATTAAGACCGTAATTAAATGTCAAGATATTTTTAAGGTATATACTTTTATTTATTTTTATGTGTTAATAGTAGACATAAAATAAATTTATAAGGACAAAAAAAATGCAAGCACGTAGAGCAGCCAGAGAATTAACTTTAATTTTATTTTCTCAAATAGAGTCAATTCAAAATTTAAATAAATTTGATTTTCAGGATATTGTTTTAAAATCCGTAAGAACACTTACAAATAATGCATCTGATGATTTAAAATCAGCCGCAGCATATATTATGTCGTTAAAAGAGGAAATTGAAGAATATGAATCCAATCATCCAAAAAACCTTGAAAGACCAATTGAGGTTAATAATATTCCCGTTTCTCTGCCTACGACTTCAGATATGCAAAATAAACTTGATGAACTATTAAATATTTCGGAAAAAACAATGCTTGCCATAGAAATAGCCGAAATGGCTGCTTTAGAAGAAAATTCCGATGTTAAAGAATACATAACTAAAATTACGAACAGCTTTAAAGAACATCATGAAGAAATTGACGAACAAATCAAAAAATATGCACTTGGCTGGGATTTTAACAGACTTGTTAAGATGGATAAAGACATTTTAAGAATTGCTATTTGCGAGCTTTTGTATGTTCATAATGCACCTATAAAAGTTGTTATTGATGAAGCTGTTGAACTGGCAAAAAAATATTCAACAGAAGACTCCGGCGCTTTTGTTAACGGTATTTTAGGCAAAGTCGTTATTGAAAATAATTTAAAATAACTTAGGATTTGTATGTTTAATTTTTTCAAAAAAAATTCGGAACAGACTGAAAATACTAATGAAAACAAAGAGAATTCAAAATCTTTTTGGAGTTTTTCTTTTGATAATTTAAAAAAAACAATTTCAAATACGACTCAAAATCTTGTGGGTAATGTAGTATCCGCCATCAGCAATGAGGAAGAATTTGATGATTTTATTCTTGATGATATGGAAGATTTACTTATTAAAGCGGATTTAGGTGTTAATCTTGCTTCTTCAATAACAGACAAACTTAGAAAACAAAAAAATGTAAAACCTTCTCAAGTTAAACAATTTTTAAAAGATGAATTTACAAATATTTTAAATAAAGCAGGAAGTTCCGAGCTAAATTTTATAGAAAATAAGTTAAATATTTATTTTATAACAGGTGTAAACGGTGCAGGAAAAACTACTCTGATTGCAAAGCTTGCAAATAATTTCAGGTTATCGGGGGAAAAAGTTCTTTTAGCGGCAGGCGATACTTTTAGAGCCGCAGCCGAAGAACAGCTTGATATCTGGGCAAAACGTGCGCAGGTTGATATATATAGAAAAGACGGAATTGATGCGGCAGCTGTCGTTTTTGATGCGATTAAAAAAGCTCAAAATGAAAATTATGACATACTTTTAATTGATACGGCAGGCAGACTACACAATAAAAAAAATCTGATGGAAGAACTTAACAAAGTTAAATCCGTAATAGATAAGTTAGCACCCGATTCCTTGCAGGAAAGTATTCTTGTTCTTGATGCAAATACCGGACAAAACGGACTTTCCCAAGCTAAATTATTTTCAGATGCCGTAAATTTAACATCTGTAGCTTTAACCAAGCTTGATGGCAGTGCAAAGGGCGGAATTATTATTGCTATTGCAAAAGAATTTAATTTGCCCGTAAAACTTATTGGTGTTGGCGAAAAACTCGAAGATTTAAAATTATTTAACCCTGAAGACTTCTTAAATGCTCTTTTCGAATAAGGTTAATTCTTAACATTTGTTACATTTTTACATAAATTTGACAATTTTTATTTTGTTGAAATTTTAGAAAAAACATCAAAAGGAGTTAGTATGAATATATCACCTGTAAATTATAATATGCCGTCACAAAATGTTAATTTTAAAGGGCATAAAGTACATAAAGAAAAGAAACACACAGTTTCAAAAGTATTACTGGCAGCAGGTGCTCTGACTGCAGCTGCTATAACAGGCATGATTATTGCTAAAAAATTTCCAAACAATGCCATCATAAAAAATATAACATCACCTATTGATAAAACTACAAATAAAACCGCTTCTAAATTCGCCGCAGCTGCTACTGCTGCCGCCGCTACTGCTGCTGCCACAGCTGCTGTTTCAATAAAAGAAGAAACAAAGAATGATGTTAATTCAGAAAAAGACAGCCAAAATATTAATAACGAACCAATAAATATACCCGATGAAGATACTGTTAACTCAATACCTCAAGAAACTGATGAAATTCCTCAACAAGATGATAAAATTACAGAGAAAATTTCTAAACCTGTTACAGGTATTCCAAAACAATTAGTCGGTAATGATACAGATAAATCTCAACGACTTCAAAGTTTTATAGATGAAATTATTCAATCTAAAGTGGAACCGCATGTTTCCCCTCTTGAAAATATTGAACCGGCTGATTTAACAAAACCGACAAAAGTAGCAGTTATTGAATTGCAAGATGGCAATAAAATAACTAAAACTACTCAGTATACAAAAGCTCATAAAATTGTTAATTTTGTGCTTGAAAAACCCATTAACGGAGTTAAAAGAGTAGAACAAATAAGACATCCGAATAATAAATTATCGACGGTTAATATATATGATGAATCAAATCAAATTACAAAATCATCTGCATTTAAATATAACTATGAAACAGGAAAACTTATTGATATTACAATTAACGAAAAGAATTTGGGCAGAAGAACTAAAATAAAATATATCTATAACAACAATTTATCAAGACTTGAAAAAGTTGTAATAATTGGCGCTGACGGTAAAATTCAAAATATTACCAAAATACCTGTTTCTCTCAACACAAGATTAAAAAATTCTATATATAATATCCAAGATAGTTTCTCAGAAGCAGGCGACAAAATATCTGATTCAATCAGAAGATTTAAAAAAACGGCTATGTTTTAAATCTTAATATGTTTATTGCAATGCATAGTTAATTATGATAGCATTTGCATATGGAGATTAAGAATTTATGCCGTTTTGTGATCAACCGTTTTACAGAATAGAAGTTAACCATGAAGGTGAAGTCTGTACCTGTTGCCCCGCATTTATAAGTCCTATAGGTAATATTTATGAATCACCTTTTGAAGAAATTTGGAACGGAGAAAAAGTTAAAGTTATAAGACAAAATCTTTTAAACGGCGACTTTTCAATGTGTAATGACAGTTGTTACAGAAAAAACAATGAGGATATCCCCTCCAGATTAGAATGGAATTCTGATACAGTATTAAATTATCCGGAAGAAATTGCAATAAGTTCGGATAACAGATGTAATGTCAGATGCAGAATATGCAGAGATGATTGGTTTCATACCGATTATAATAAAGATACAATGGAAGAAGATATTGAAAAAGTCTGGCTTCCGATGTTTAAAGATGCTAAAATATTACACTTTGGAATAGACGGAGACCCGTTTGCCAGCCCCAGAGAGTTAATGATTATAAAAAAGGCTGCTGAAAAATATCCGGATATTAAATTTAAGTTCTTAACAAACGGGCTTATTGCAAGTAAAAAAGTATTAGAAAATTTAAATATATATAACAGAATAGATTCAATAAATGTTTCCATTCATTCAGCCACCTGGTGGACTTACCGTAAAATTGTAAGAGGCGGTAATTGGCATAGATTATTATCTAATCTTGAAAATTTTGCTGAAATGAAAAAACAAAATTTAATTAATGATTTTAGGTTTATATTTGTAGTATTTTCCGAAAATTATAAAGAAATGCCAAAGTTTGTAAAATTTGCACAAAAATATAATGCGGAAGTTACTTTCTGGGCTTTAAGACGAGTTTATAAAGATACTGAAATGGAAAGAAATTTTGACAAATATTCTTTAATTAATCCAAATCACAAGCATCATAAGGATTTGATTAAAATTCTTAAGCAACCTATATTTGACCCTCCGCATGTAACCTTATTTCCGGATCTTAAAGAGCTTAGAGATAAAGTATTATAATTATTTAACAGTAAAAGTTGCACTTACCGTTGCTACAACCTTCTTTTCTACGGAGGAAGTATCATTTATACCGTAGTCTTGAACTTCTGTTGAATCTACGGGAACGATTTGGAAAACTCCCAGTTTTGCACTTGTCATTACACCGATTTTACCGTTTGTTCCTTTTACAAGGCTTTTAGCTCTTTCTTTTGCATTTTTGGAAGCCTCCTCAGCTGCTTCAACTTTTATATTATCCAAGTTTGATACAAAATATTCCATTGGGGAGGATGTTAAATTTATATCCTGATTTATTAGTGTATTTACTTTTTTTGAAATTTCAGTCAGTTTATTTATATCTGTCGATTTAACAGTTGCACTTTGGCTTACTTCATAGCTTTCTACTTCGTTTGAATAGTTATATGAGCCGGGAAATCTTTTATATTTAGGGTTAGAATCTATTACTGAAAAATTAATTTCTTTTTCTTCTATTCCGTTAGATTTAAAAAATTCTTTTATTTTAACTGCATCGGCTTCAAGCTGTTTATAGCCTTCTTTTAAAGTCGGTTTATCTGCCGTAAATCTTATTGTCCAGGAAGCTCTGTCTGAAGTGACATTTTTACTTGCGCTTCCCGTTACTCTTATTGTTTGATTTTGAAGTTTTTGAAATTCTATAACCGATTTAGATAATATATATGTTGAAAATACGCATCCGAGCGCTATTATTATACCCAATACAACTATTTGATAATCTTTTATCTGCATATTTTACTCCTTTATTTTATTTTCTTTAAAGATGAAATGAAGTTATTATGTTCTACGTCACCATCTACTTTTGTTAAAAATACCTGACAATCTTTATCATCCGCTTCTATATCGGGAAGCTGTTCAAGTTCTGCCGAATAGTAATTTGCATCGTTTCTGGATTTTAGAGGTATTCTGTTTGCAAGACTGTTTAGTGATAAACTCCTTAAAAATCCGCCTACACCTTTATGTTTGTTGCTGAATTTTGTATATATTCTCAATATCGCATCGGAATTTTCCAAGTCGTATCTTCCTATTATAAATGCACTTAATTGAGGTGAATATGATTTTATCTTAATTAATTCTATCACATTATTTTTAAGTTTTAACTCACCGGTTATTTTATCAAATTTTCCTTCGGGGATATTAATAATATCTGAGAATATTGAAGGACTTATCATCGTAAGCGGATTTCTGAATACGGAAGCAAAATTTAATACATATTGAACCAGTCCTACCTTTTGTATTGCACCGTTTGACACCAAAAATTTTATATTTCCGTTAAGCTTCAAGGAATCATCCGTATTTAATTCAATAAGTCCGCTTGCTTTTCCTTCTATTTCACGTTTTAAGTTCAATATAGCGGTTGACATAATATCAGAGTCTACTTCTTTTATACCTAAACGAATATAATACTTATGATTTTTTAAATCGCAGTTTACTTTTGCGTTTGTCTGACCACCTGCTATATCAAACATATTTGATGCAAGTTTAAATATTCCCTGTTTATCCAGCGACATATTTGCTTCTACATTGGCAAAATTAATTTCATTATAACTTCCTTTTTGTATTTTTATTTTTGCATTTTCTATAATTAAATTAGTCGGGTCAAATGCCATATTGTTATTGTCATCATCAGCTTCTATATCGTCATTATTATAAGAAGCTTTTTGAACGGGGCTGTTTAATGCCTTCATTATCCTTGCTATATTTATGTCATCAACCACCAAAGATGTATTTTTTATTATAATCGGGAATATTATTTCGTTTAAAATATTTCCGTTAAATTCCCAGCCGCATCTTCTGTATTTACCGCTTGCATCAATTTTAATAAGATTATTTTCGGTATAAATTCTGCCAGATTTTAAGAAAATTCTTTGAGGCGGAATTAATACTTTATCCGCTTGAAGATTTCCATTTATTACAGGCACTCTGCCCGTATTTATATACCTCATATCACCAAAAAATTTACCTTTTTTGAACATCTTCTGTCCGATTAAGACATTTAAAAATTCACTCGGAAGAGGGTTTGGAATTTGAAAGCCGAAATCCAAAATTTTTCCGTTTATTATATTTAAATTCCCGTCCAGTGTAATAATCGGTTTTACACCCTTTGTCTCTTTATTCAGTTCTTTCGCAATAAAATATTTTATTGTTTCTATATTTAAGATGTCGCCATTTAGATGAAGATTTGCAGTTAAGGCTCTATCATAATTTACGGGGCTTAAAGAAGCACCTTCGACCAAGATATCATCACCTTTTGCAATTTTTCCCATTGCGGTTATATCTGTTTTGTTTCCCTCTACATCAATAATTGTTTTTGACCGGCTTTTACCTTTCAAAGTCAAATTAATACCTGCTGTTTTTGAAAGGTATTTAGAAAAAAAGTCATTTGTTAATAATGCTCTTAAAACAATATTTGTTTTCATTGTTTTTAAGTAGTCTTTGACAGTTCCCTCTAAAGACAATTCATTTGATTTTTTATTATCGTAATAGCCCGTAAAGTCTTTTAAAATAAGGTCATTCCCTTGTAAAAGAACCGTTCCCGAGTTAACCGTAAACGGCATATCTGCTAAAGGAATAAGTTTAGCGCTGATTTTATTAAATTTAATATCACCCGAAATGCCTGATTTTAACAGTTTTATATTAAAATCAAAGTCGCCGTTTAAATTTTTTAAGGGGCTTAAAGATTCTTTTATGTTATTTTCAACAACATTTGTTTCTAAAAGTTTTATTAAATCGGGAATAAAAAACTTTTTAGCGAAAATATTTACTTCATAGTCATTTCTGTCAGCCTGTGCGTTAAAATACATTTTTGAATAATTTATTACGAGCGGACAGTTTTCAACATAAATATGTTTATTTTTTATAACTATTTTATTATCGTCTTTTATTGATACATTAACTTTTTTGTTATCTTTAAAAATATCAGCATTGAAGTTAAAATGAACAAATCTTTCAATTTTTTCACGGTTATCAACATTTAAATTTTTTGCCGTTAATTCTATTTTAGTATCTTGTTGAGGGTAATAAACAATAAAACTTTTATTCAAATACAAAACGGAATCATATAAATCAATAATCCAATCCGATTTTTTGTTTTGCTCTTGCTTTTCCCCTGCAGGGAATATCTGAATTAGTTTATTTACATCAGCATAAATATTATCAGCGCCAAAGCGGTCAACAACAATTACTTTCTTAAATATTTCATTAAAATTAAGAGCGCAGTCAAGTTTTGATATTTCAAGCAGTTTATTGTTGTCATTATTTAAAGAAATTAAATCTAAACCAAATTCAATTTTTGGATAAAGATAAGTTTTTAATTTTGGCTTTTGCAAATCAACATCAATACCTGCATACTTTTTAGCTGACTTTTCAACCGCAGATATTATAAATTCATTTGAAACCAAAAACGGAAACCCCTTTAGCCAGAAAGCCAAAATAAGCCCCGATAATATTAAAAGAGCGATTATTATTTTTAAAAATATTTTTATAACGGATTTTATCTTCATACCAGCATGATATAATAAAATTATGAAAAAGTTATTAATATTTATTTTTATTATATTTTTTGCTTCTGTGGGAATTTCGTATGCCGACGTTAAGATAATCAGCGAAGAAAATAAATTCGGGCTTTCGGATGAAAATAATAATATTCTTGTAAAGCCCATATATAACAAAATTATAAGACTTGGTGATAAAGGATTTCTTGTTCAAAAGAGAGTTAAATTCGGAATTATTAATGAAAACGGGGAAGTTCTTGTACCGATTAAATATAGGCACGTAGAAAGAGTTCTGGGTAAATATGCAAAGCTCGGGAATTATTCTGATTTCGGATTGTATGATGAAACGGGATTTGCAATTATTCCGCCTATATATGATTCAATTGATTTACTTTTCGGCGGAATGTTTTTAACTTATAAAGATTTTAAATACGGTGTAACTGATTCCAAAGGGAAAGTGCTGCTTGATAATCTTTTTGAAGATATATATATGCCAAAACCTAATATAATGAGGCTTTGCTATAAAGGGCAATGGTATGAAATTGAGCAGGTTTCCGCAAAAACGCTCACTTTACCTGATGATGTTAAAACGGTTTCCGCTAACCCTGATTATAAAGTATCAAGTCTGGTTGTTAATACAGGTGTAGTGTCAGGGTATTCATTACTTACATTTACGGATTACATAATTAAAATTTTATCGTCTATTTCGCCTGCACATGAAGATACTATTGATGAATTAATGCTTTCGCAAGGAGCTGATACGGTAAATATTTTAATTAAATTCACATGGCTTCCGAAGTACCCTTTTGCTTACGCAAGAAACTATTACAGACATTTTAGAAATCCAAATAACGGCCCCTTAAGCGATGTAAGACAAAATCTTATAAACAAAATTAAAAGAGAAAATGATGAAGAATAAAAAAGAGAGATAATAATCTCTCTTTTTTATTTTAATAATAAGTATCTATTATTCGGGATTTTCTTCATTTTCAGCTGTTTCATCGCCTTCAATATTAGCCATATCTTCTTCATCAACGGCATATTCTTCTTGTTCTCTTATTTCTTCTGCGATTTCATCAACTTCATCTTCCGAATTTTCTTCAACATCTTCACTATGTTGAGCTTGCGGAGGATATTCCATTTTTGAAGCTTGTGTTTCACTCTTGATATCTATTTTCCAGCCTGTTAATTTATGAGCGAGTCTGACATTTTGTCCGTCACGGCCTATAGCTAAGCTTAATTGATCATCAGGTACTATAACAAATGCTTCTTTTGAATATTCATCATCCGCTAAAATATCAACAGATACAATTCTTGCAGGAGATAATGCATTTACTATATATTCAACGGGATTATCAGAATATCTTACGATATCTATTTTTTCATTTTTAAGTTCCCCTATAATAGTCTGAATTCTGCTTCCTCTCGGACCTATGCAAGCGCCGACGGAATCAACATCCGGATCGTTGCTTGTTACGGCAATTTTAGTTCTGTAGCCTGCTTCTCTTGAAATTGATTTTATTTCTACAATTCCGTCTTCAATTTCGGGAACTTCAAGTTCAAAAAGTTCTTTAACAATTGCAGAATGAGCATGAGATACAATAACCTGAGGAAGTCTTGATGTTTCTTTAACATTTAATACAAATACTCTTATTCTGTTTCCGGGTTTATAATATTCACCCGGAATTTGTTCTTTTTGAGGCATTATAGCATCAGTTTTACCTATATTAACTATAACGTTTCTGTTTTCAACTCTTTGAATAATACCCGTTGTAAGAGTACCTTTCTTTTCCATAAATTCATCAAGAACCAGTTTTCTTTCAGCTTCTCTTACTCTTTGAGTAAGCACCTGTTTTGCACTTTGAATAGCAATACGGCCGAAGTTTTCGGGGGTTACATCAATTTTAACTTCATCATCCAGTTCTACATCATCATCGAGTTCTTTTGCATCTTCCAAAGATATTTCCAAATCAGGATCTTGTACTTCTTTAACAACCAATTTAGTTCTGAATATTCCTATTTCACCTGTTTGTTCATCAATAATTGCTTCCACATTCGGCACTTCTTTTTGTTTAATTTGTTTTTTATATGCAGTAACAAATGCATCACATAATGCAGATATTGTAAGCTCTTTAGATATACCTTTTTCTCTTTCTTGTTCTTCGCAATATTCATATAATGCGGTTCCGAATTTAATCATTTTTATTCTCCTATATTTCACTCAAATATAATTTTGCGGATAAAATATTTTCTTTTTTCAATAAAATATTTTGTTTATCTTTATATGTATATACCGTTAATCCTTCATTTTCATCGAAATCAACGATTTTAGCTACAAATTGCTTTTCCCCTGAGTCATCTACCGGTTCTTTAAGTTTTAAATTTATATCTTTACCTTTAAAAATTAAATATTCTTTATCGGATTTAATTTTTCTTTCTAATCCGGGGGAACTAACTTCAAGATAATATTTAAACGGGATAAGCTCCTCCAAAAAGTCCGATAAACTTCTTGAAACTCTTTCACAATCATCTATTCCGACTTCCCGTTCCATAGAATATATAAAAATTCTAAGAAACCACCTGTGATTTTCTTTTACTAACTCAACTTCAACAGGAACAAGATTATACCTCATTAAAGTATTATCAATAACAGGTGTAATTTTTTCCATAATTTCCCGTTTATTAAAATATTCAAAAGGAACGTTTTTTTCAGGTTTAGAGTATTTATCTTTTGCCATACAAACTTCCTTTCTACACATAACTAAATAAAAAAGAAACGGAGTTCCGTTTCTCTAATCAACATGATATTATAATAACATAATATAATTTTTTTTAAAGTAAAGATTTATTGCAAATTAAATTAAGGAATATATGAAATCAGTAAAAGAATCAGTAACGGAAACAAAAATATTTGAGAAATTAAAGAATTATCCTAAATGTAAAGAACTTGTAAAATATCTGTTTAATGATACAGAATTACAAGAAATGCAGGATTATGCAAATAATGTATCCATAAAAAGACTTGGATTTAATGACCACGGACCCGTTCATATGAGGCAGGTTGCAATTAATTCAATAAAAATGCTAAAAATATTAAATGAAGCACATATTCCGACCTCTTTGGAACAGGAGGAAATCGGAACATTTGAAGACAGTCTTTGTGCTGTTGTTATTGCAAGTTTAATGCACGATTTAGGTATGATGGTAGGCAGACAGGGGCATGAAGAGATGTCAGTTATGCTGGCTCTGCCTTTAATTGATAAAACTCTAAACTCCATTTTCCCTGATGATATTCATAAAAGAGTTGTAATTAAATCACTTGCAATTGAAGCTATTATCGGACATATGTCATCAAGGAAAATTCATTCAATAGAAGCAGGAATTCTTTTAATTGCTGACGGATGCGATATGACTAAAGGCAGAGCCAGAATACCAATGGCTTTAAATACAACTCCTAAAGTCGGAGATATCCACAAATATTCAGCAAGTGCCATTACAAAAGTAAATATTCAGCCGGGCGAAACAAAACCCGTAAAAATAGATGTTGAAATGTCTGCGGAAGTCGGATTCTTTCAAATAGAAGAAGTCTTACTGACTAAAGTAAATTCAAGCCCTGCTAAGCAATTTATTGAATTATACGCAGGTGTAACGGGCGAAGAGAAAAAAAGATACTTATAATTCTTTAATTTCATCAAAGTTAATTAAGGAATCCATTAAATTACATAATTCGCCGTATCTGTTTTTGTCGTGAATGTAGTTATAGCCTAATACAACCTCTAACGAGGTTGCAGCAGAGTGTAATGCTCTATCTATTCTTCTTGCTGATGAAGTCGGAATATTTCTTGCTCTGCGAGCCAAATCACTTTCTTTTTCATTAAAATACGGAGTAAGTTTTTCTAAAAGTTCGGTTTGAAATTTAGCATTTACAAAGTGGATTGTATACTCATGAAGTCTTTTTAAATTTGAAGTCATCATTATTGTATGCTCACGAATAAAAACTTCATAAACACTATCACCTATATGGGCATAATTTTTTATATTTAGTTCCTGCATCTTAATATCTCTTATTTCATTTAATCACCGAAAACCATAAACGGCAAATCATTTTCTTTTGCGTAATCTTTAATAAAATCCTGCTGGTTATCAATAAATTCATTTATATACCCGACCTTATTACTTGGCGCATAAGCAAAAACTCCCATTACTTCCGGGTTTGATATATACATTTCATTATATTCCCGTTCTCCGAATCTTATATTTGAATTTATAGAGGCGAATTGCTGAATTATTTTATTTCTGACACTTTCAGGCTGAATTTGAGTAAACGGTTTATTTTTGTTTTCTTTAACAAATTGAATATATTCATCGTCACTAAGATTTAAAGCTTTTTTTATCATGTTTGAAATACAGGTTCTTTGCTCTTCTCTTACTCCGCCAAAAACATAATCTTCTTTAAATGTATCAATATCTTTTTTTGTCCCCGAGCCGTAATCATATATTCCTCCGCCATAGACATATTTTGCATCGGTATTCAGTATAACCCCGAAACTTCTGAAAAATCTGTATTTACTTTCAGGTCTTTCAGCATAACTGACGGATAATAACGCATCGGAATCAGGCAGTTCAAATATTTCAAATCGTTCCAAGTTTTCAGGCTTATCAAGTCCGTGAACAAAAAATTTAATATTACCCGTATTAACCTTGCCGTTTTTACATTTAATACCTTTTGATATAGAGCCGATAGGAAATCCGATTTTTTCCCAAGTTTCATTTTCAACTTCATTATATTTAATTACGGTAATGCCATCAATAATATAAACACCTTTTATGTCGGTAGAACCATCTTTATTTACTTTTGTAACCGCCTCTTTTATTCTGCTTGCAGATGGCAATTTTGTAACAGGCAATAGAGGCTGAGTTTTTTTAAGTTCATATATATTACTTTCAATTTTTTCGCAAATTTCATTAAAGTCTTCAGGCATTTTTGTTTTATCTGCAGTTATTAATATTTTTGACATCTCAAATAAATTATCGTACTGCATATCAAATGCTATTGATTGCATTTCTTTTATCTGTTTTTCACCTTTAAATTTTTTCAAATTTATATATCTGTCTTGATTTTTTATTAAAGAATATATTTTAACCTGTTCTTCTCTTGTTAAATGTAATTTTTTCAAGATATAGTTAGCATCAAAGGCGCTTTCTGCCGGCATCTTGTTTATATTACCGAAAAGTGCAGAAAGTAAAATAATTTTTTTATCTTGCTCATTTAATTTTTCATATTCGTGATTTTTTGTAATATTACTCATTAGTATTAAAATATGCTCTAATACTTGATTTTTGCCGTCAATATTAACCCTTAATTCAGGGAATGCATTTAAAATGTTATTTAATAACTCTCCTATTTCGATGTTATTACATAATATTTGATTATTTTGAGTATATTTAACAATAACAGGTCTTAATTTTTCTATAGTTTCTCTTGTTTTAGGATTTTTTATATCAGAATATTCTTCTGCCGAGTTTACGGGATAGCCCGTAATTTTATATGAATTAACTGTTTTTTTAATCTCAAACCCAAAATAATCATAAATTTTGTGGATTTCCGCTTCGGGAAGCCCCATCAAATGTTTATTTACAGAGCTTATAAAGTCAGATTGAGAATATTCCTGTTTTATTGATAATGATTTTATATCTTCTATATTCATTAACGATAATTTTTGCGACAGAGAATTTAAACTTTTATAAGCATTTTCAATTTCTTCATTTGATAATTTATTTGTTTCAATCCCTATGGATTTAACAAGTGATGTAAGTAAATCACAGTATTGCTCTTTTGAAAAAGGAAACAACGGCAGATGTTTTTGGGCATCTTTATCTAAATCTAATGCAAATTCTTCCGATTTAAGTAAATTTCTGAGTAATTGTTTTTTTTGAAGAACGGGAACTTCATTTAAACTTTTTTTATCTATCAAACACTGAAACAGGCAGACATTCAATAAATCAGATTCACTATAATTTATTATTTTATCTTTTCCTATTTTTCGTTCGGCTTCTTTATAATCATCAACAGTAACAATAGCTTCAGGTTCAAGCAGAATATTAAAAAGTTCTTCGGAAATTTTACCGTCCTTATATAAAGAAACAAGTTCTTGCACCCTCTCTTTGTTTTTAACAAATAAATTCATTTGTATATAATGTAAAGTATCTCCGTTAAATAAATAATCACCGAATTCATTTTTTTTAGTACATTTAATTACATCTAAAAGCAAATCGGCATTTCTCGGGTCAAAATCAAGCATAAACTGACGAATATCATGAGAATCAAATCTGTAGTACCCGAATTTGTCTGTTTCATTGTGATTAATTAATTCTTTTACATGTTTTTTATTATCACTACTAACATCTGCAAGAATATCTGCAATAGACTCTCCGGAAAATCTGTATCCTTCCTGCTCATTCCAAGTTGTATTTGAAATTAATTTTTTTGCAATATCAATATTATTTTTATTTAAAAACTTTAAAATTGCAGTTATTGCGGTTTTATTAAATCTGCATTTTCCTTCTTTTTTATCCTTTTCTGTATGTTTTACAAGCAGCTTATAAACTTCTTCTTTTTCGGGATTATTATTGAAAACAATTTTCATAATATTTGAAAAAGAATACTGTTTATTTCCATTTGAGTCACAGCCTCCGCCTTTAGACATTTTTTGAAAAATATCTTTTCTCTCTTTTAAGGAAGCTTTAAAAGAAACCGATTGAACGGGCTTAGCGGTATTTTTATATACCGCACCGCTATTATTTAAATTAAAAATCGGATTTATGTTCATTTCAAAAAATTAAAAACTGCTGATATTTTTGATTTTACTAAATTAATTATTTTTTTACACTTTGTAATAATAAAAAATAATAGTATTATAAATAATATGAGAATACTGTTTGTAACAGATTTATACCCTATAGGTGATGAAAAAATCGCAAAAGCCTTATTTTATTTTGTCCAAGAATGGCAAAAACAAGGGCATTTTGTCGAGGTCATAAGGTCAAATTTTATATTTAACACTTTGATAAGGGGCAGAAAAATTATTAAAGAAAAAGAGTATTTTGAAAATAATACCAAAATATACAATTTAAATTTTCATACTCCGTTTTGGTTTAATGTAAATAATAAACTGCCAAAAGACTTTTCGCTTAAAAATTACGATGTAATAATATCACATATGCCATCAGGCGCCTTAATGGCACAAAAGCTTTTAAAAAGGGAAGATGCCGCAAATATAAAATATGTTTGTTCTGTTCATAATTCTGATATTACCGTTATGAAAGATATAAAATATTCTTTATTTTTCGGGCAAAGATTAAAAAAGGCTTATCAAAGAGCGGATAAAATTTCCGCAAGAAGCCCTATCTTAAAAGAGAAAATTGAAAAAATCCTGCCCTTTACAAAAGGTAAAACATTTACGGCATACTCGGGGCTTGATGACGATTTAATCAATAACAAGGGTGATAACAAATCTTTTAACCCTAATGATGTAACAATAACAACAGCTTGCTCATTAATAAAAAGGAAAAATATTGATATTCTTATAAAAGCAATGGCGGAATTAAAAGAATACAATATAAAATTAAAAATAATCGGTGAAGGGAAAGAAGAAAAACATTTAAAAAAACTGGCAGATAAACTGAAAATAAATGATAAGGTATTATTTTTAGGAAGATTAAGCAGAATTAAAGTACTTGAAGAACTTAAAAAATCCGATATTTTTGCACTTATAAGCAATAATGAAACCTTTGGGCTGGTCTATTTGGAAGCTTTATCGACAGGGAATATAGTTATAGCAAAAAAAGGCGACGGAATAGACGGTATCTTAAAAGATAAAGAAAACTCATTTTTAATTAATCCCGATAAAAAAGAGCTGAAAGAATGTATAAAAAATATAATTTTAATGCCTAATAAAGAAATAGCCCTTATAAAATCCAATGCGCAAAAGACTTTGGAAGGACTAAAATTAAGTGACAGTGCCGAACATTATATAAAAAATATACTTTAGTCATGTTTGTTTTATAATTAATTAGACATACAAAATTGACGGAAGAAATGAAACAAACACTTATAAATGTAATAAAAAATATGTTGAGCAAAAAATCAACCGACCTTTTTATTGCAGAGAGTAAAAATACGGAATTAAAAAAGACATTAAATATATTTGATTTGTTAATACTTGGAGTTAGCGCAGTAGTCGGGACAGGTATATTTACAATAATAGGAAGTGCAATAGCAGGGAGTGCCGACGGCTTAGGAGCAGGAACCGCAATAGTATTTTCAATGCTTATAGCTGCACTTGCAAGTTTATTTTCAGCTCTTGCATACTCTGAAATTGCCGCAATGATACCCGTCGCAGGTAGTGCATATACATTCACCTATGCAACAATGGGCGAATTTATGGCTTGGATGGTCGGCTGGATTTTAATGCTTGAATATGCAATAGGTAATATTACCGTAGCAACGGCTTGGACAGGATATCTTGTACAGCTTTTAAAAGGCTTTAAACATATACTTCCCGATTTTGTAGTTAATTATCCTTTATGGCTAAGGAATGATTTTCGCTCAATGTATGCAATATGCGATAAGTACGGGTGGGATGTCCATGATAAAATGCCGTTTTTACATCTTCCTTTCGGTATTGAAATGCCTGTAGCAATAAATATTCCTGCTATTTTTATAGTTTTGGTTCTTACAATTCTTCTGATTAAAGGAGTAAAGGAATCAACAAGAGTCGCAGGCATTATGGTTTTTGTGAATTTATCAATAATAATATCGTTTGTAATAGTAGGAGCTAAATATGTAGCACCTGAAAACTGGGTTCCGTTTGCACCTAACGGATTTGAAGGGATTTTAGCCGGAACATTCATTATTTTCTTTGCATATATAGGTTTTGATGCAATATCAACAGCGGCAGAAGAAACAAAAAATCCCCAGAGAGATTTACCTATAGCAATAATAGGAACATTGATATTATGTACTATTTTATATGTGTCGGTTGCACTGGTTTTAACGGGGGTAATTCCTCTCGGTAATATCGACACACAAGCACCTTTAGCACATGCAATGCGAGCAATAGGGAAAAATTGGTATGCAGGTGCAATATCCGTCGGTGCTTTATGCGCATTAACTTCAGTTCTTCTTGTTTACCAGCTTGGAACAACAAGAATTTTTTACGCAATCGCAAGAGATAATTTTCTTCCGAAAAACATAATGAAAATCCACCCTAAATTTAAAACACCGCATATTATCACCTGGATATCGGGACTAATAGTTATTTTAGGCTCACTTTTTATGGATTTAAATATTTCGGCAGAACTTTGTAATTACGGAACATTTGCATCTTTTGTAATTATTTGTATTGAAGTATTAATTTTAAGAAAAACGGAACCAACCAGATACAGACCCTTTAAAGTCCCGTTTTGCCCGTTATTCCCGATACTCGGGATTATAATGTGCAGCTGCTTTATGATATATAAAAGCCTTTCAGGCGGAGACTCTTCTCTTTATTTTCTGCTATGGGTTATAATGGGACTTGCAATTTACATATTATACGGTTATAAAAACAAAAGAAATAAGGAGGATTTATGAAGAAAAATTTAGTTCTAGCTATCACCTTAGTACTAATAGCCCTTCCAAGTTTAGCTTACACAACAACAACCTCAAATACTTCAGGCGACGGCGGACCTATTAATAACCCCAATGCTGGTGTTTCAGGCTTAAAGCCGGGGTATGAAGATACGTATTATACTCACTATAAAACAATTACAGGTTACAAATCCAACGGCAAATGGGGTTTCTACAGCGAAAACGGAAGAATAAACCTCCCACCTATGTTTACTGAAATTGAAGGTTTAAACTACGAATACATTAAAGTCGCAATCAACGGTCAATGGGGAATTATTGATACGAACGGAAATCAGATAATCCAACCTAAATATGATGATATTTCAACAATGGAACACGACTTATTTAAAGTTAAATTAAACGGAAAATACGGTGTTATTAATAAAAACGGGAATGTAGTCGTAAAAGTATTATATGATGATGTCGACGAATTAACTTCAAATTACTTCTCTATTGAAGAAAATGACAGAAAAGGTTTAATAACTGCAGCAGGTAAAGTTATAATTAAACCTCAATATGATGATATTGAAAAACTCGGAAGCGATTTATTTAAAGTAGAAAGCTATGACAGATGGGGTGTTGTAGATTTAAACGGAAAAGTTTTAATCGCTCCTAAATATGACAAAATTGAAACAGCAAGAGGAAACTATTTAAAAGTTAAACATAACGGCAAATGGGGTGCTGTTACAACAACCGGTGAAGAAGCTGTTCCTATAGTATACGGTCCTCTGCAAGTTAATAAATACATTAAAAAATTGTACTAATAAATTTTGTTAGAACAAATTAAATAACGGAAATCAAAATGATTTCCGTTATTTATATTTCTTAATATATATTTTTAGTTAATTAAAGATTTCAGTATTTCCTGCCGATATTAAAAATACTAAAGGTAAGGAAAAGTTTTGTTATGGATGAATTTGGGATTAATGCATCAAGAAAAAACTCATTTGCTTATTTACAAGATACTACAGGCGGTGGATCTACTAATTATGAAAATGATGCAATTGATTTTGGATATGAATCAATCTCATATGAAACTGATGAATATTCAAAAGATTGGGAAATTATTGAACCCGAGCGAGACGGAGGTTATTATAAATATGTAATTAATGAAAATTTATCCGTTACTGTAAGTGAAATTACAAAAGATACCGTTATAAGAATAAATCCCGAAACCGGAGAAATAGAAATTACGGGAGGAAAAGGTGTAATTATATCGGGAGATCACCCTGACGAAAAAATAAATATATATTCAAGCGATGTAAGTCTTATTAACATTACAAGCGGAAGCAGCAGTCTTTATGTGGAAGATTCAGTAATAAATACAATAAAGGGTGATTGCAATGATATAGAACTCATTAACACTAAAATATCCGAGTTATATGCAAATTCTGTATGCAACAGCAAAATCAGACTTGAAAATTCGGAAGCGGATTTAATATCAGCTGCAAACGGTAATGATACAATTGATATTATCAATTCCAAAGTATTTTCCATAAACGGCGGTTCGGGGAATGATAATATAACATTGGATAAAAACTCCGAAGTTAATAGAATTATCGGTGAAAAAGGAGATGATACAATAAACATTTTATCCTCCAAAGTAACTGATTATATTGAAACTAATGACGGAATGGATTTTATTAATATATTTAACTCTAATGTTAAATCTATTGATACAGGTAAAGACAACGACAAAATTTATATTAATAAATCATCTGTTACAAAAGAAATAGATGTCGGAAGCGGTGAAAATTACACACAAATATTAAATTCAGATGTGAATATTGTCAATGGAGGTGCTGATACTGATACATTTCTTGTTAGGGATTCAAATATTGATGTTTTAAAAGGGAACGCAGGTGATGATACTATAGTTGTAAACAGTTCATCTAAAAAAACAGTAAACATATTCGGAGGCAAGGGAAATGACGCAATAAATATTATGGGGCAAACTACAGGCGAAATAGACGGAGGGAAAGGCTCCGATATAATATTTGCTGACACAAAAAAAATGAAAATTAAATCTGATAAAAAAGATTATATAAATGATGAGACAAAAACCGAATTTTTACCATATACAAAATTCAATGATGAAGAAATAGAAACTGCTGAAAATATAACTTCCCAAAAGTTATCTTCATATTCTGATAATTTAACACCGGAGCAACAAACACAAGCTATAACAATTGATTTTCTCAAAGAAACATTAAATAATATGACTGATTCTTTTAATCGGCAAGAACTTGAAGACGGGAAAATTGCAGACGGTTATAACATAATAAAAGAATTATTGGACTGCGGTGTAAATAAAAAAGATATTCAAAAAGCAATTGATGAACAAGAACAAATGATAGAAGATTTAACATCGGCGCTTAAAGGTACAAGTAAAGAATCATTTGAAGATTGTTTTAAAAGATGGCTTGGTATTGATTACAATGAAGAAGCAATAATGGAATATTATGAAACTTCTCAAATATATTCGGTTGCCGTATCAGGACTTCAAAACCTTGAAATTTTTAAAAATCAAATTAGTAATGCAAAAAATATGCAGGAAGTTTTTGATTATTATGTTGAATTTTATGGTTCAAAAGAAAGAGCAAGAGAAGAAATAAATAAAACAAATTGGACAGCAACTTCTGTAGATAGTTCAATGTTAAGCTTTGAAATTACGGAAGATTATAAAATTAAAATTATAAGCAAAAATATAAAAAATGGAAATAAAGAATTTATTAAAAACTTAGAAGATTATTCAAATATATATACAAGTACAACAAATATAAGAGATATAGATGATTTATTTGAAGGCTATAAAAATGATTTCCTGACAACATTTAAAGAAACAATGGGAATAAGTTTGGAAGAGTTACAAGGGAAATATGCAACCCAGCAGGTAAATGCATTGGGTTCACAAACATCTTTCCAGAAATTAATAGACAGATATTGTCTTGAACAGAATACATTTGCTTCAAGACTAGGCAGTACAATGCAGATGGGCGGTATGGGACTGATTGTGATAGGCGGAATTGTATCTTTTGTATTTCCTCCGGCAGGAATGGCATTAATGTCTGCAGGGAAATATACAGCAATCAGCGGTATGTTTGCAGATAATATATTAGAATTAGGCGACAACTTAACTTCCGAAAACGGACTGACAGAAGAAGAAGCATCAGAACTTCTTAAAGAAAGTGTCAAAGAAATATTATTATTATACACAGGAGCTAAAATAAATAAAGTATCCTCAGCGGCTCACTCTTGGGCAGCTGAAGCTGCAAAAGAAAAAATAAGCAGTTTAACACAGCAGGAAGCACTGGGCTGGCTTGCTGAAATTGGAAGCGATGCAACTTTAGGTATAATTACGGAATTTATGATTACCGGTGAATTAGACTTCTCAGGTGAAGCTCTAAGCCAGCTTCTTGGTGTTATAACAGGTATTGCCGGTGCTAAAATTAAAAACTACCAAATGGAAAAATTCTCTACCGCTTCTAAAATGATATATGAAGGTGATTCATATAAAGCCGTAGAATATTTAAGAGATGAAGGTTTTTCAGATAAACAAATTTTTAATAATCTTAAAAACTATGAAATAGAAAAAATTGAAAGTTCTTATAAAAATAACGGTGATTATAATAAAGTTATAAAAATGATAGACGAATCTGATATTTTTAAATTAGCATCAGACAAAAATTATACTACTGCCAAATCTGAAATATTAGAATCAATTAAAAGCAAAGAAATACAAAATTGTATGAATAAGTTTGATGCAACCGGTAATGTACAAAATGTTATAACTTATGCAAAAAGTTTAAACATCTTTACTGATGCAGATATTGAAAAATTGAGAACTAATTTAGATACTAATTCAATAATACAAAAATTATCAAAAGAATATAAACTTAACTATCAAAAATATAAAACTATAGACTTTTCATCCGCACAAGGCAAAGTTATTGCAAAAGATATACAAATGTTGTATAAAGCTAAAACTGAAGGGCTGGATATAAATTCACTTATGGTGCCAAAATATGACAATATAAATAGTGCTTCAAAATCAGTTCAAATAGGAGATGTATTTGAAGTTGAAGGGTCAAAGCATATTTATATCAAAACAGCTGATGGCAATTGTAAAGAGTTATCAATAAGTAAAGAAAAATATTGTGAATTATTCCCTCCCGTTGAAAGATTTGCATCAGTACAACAACAATCAGGTGATTGTTACCTTATAGCTCCATTAAATTCAATGATGAGTAACCCTAAAACAAGATATAATTTACTTTCATGTTTAACAGAAAATCCTGACGGAAGTATAAGTGCTAAATTACCACAAGGCAAAGAAGAAATTAATCTTAAAAAAGGTCAAACCCTTGAATCATTAGGATATGAAACAAAGAATATGTTAAAAGGCGCACAAGGAATGCAGCTTCTTGAATGTTTATATAAAGTAGATTTATCTTACAATAAAATATTGAACCTTGAAAATGAAAATTATTTTATTTTAAAAAATTATAATGATTATTATGATAGTGAAAAGGAATCATTAAAACAGTTGGGAATTAAAAGTCCTGATGAAATACCCGTTTATGTTGTAGACAAGATAAATTCAATTACAAAAGAAATAAATGCAAAATATAACCTCAATTTAAGCGAAAACGACATTTGCCAACTTTTTGATCAAGACTTTCTGTTTGAGGTAATAAAGCCAGATAGAAATGAAAGACTTTTGAGTTTAATACAGGACGATGCTTATAAAAAACTTGGTTCAGCAGATGTTATAAAAGAAATATATGATAATTATATCGATAACAATCAACTTTTAAAACAATTTAATACCGAAGCCTATTGGTACCAAAATAACAACGACAAAATTGCAAATTATGCAAATTTAAGCGATAGTGAAAAAGCAGCTCTTGCAGAAACCGCAGGCGGTAATGGAGGATATAGTTATGATGTATTTAAAGCTTTTGGATTAGATAACACAAAGGGCTATAACGATCCTTTTCATAAAAATATAGATGATATTATTAATGACCCAAGCAAGTGGGATAAATATTTAATATGCGGAGGTACTCTTGAAGAAAATTGTCCAAATCCTAATCTTGTGGAAAAACACGCATACAGTGTAGAATTTACAAAAAATGAACTTGGTGAAACAATGGTAATTGTTACAAACCCATGGTCATTTGGCTCATACAAACCAAAATCAGTTACACTTACAGTTGAAGAATTTAAAAAGTGTTTTAAATTAATTTATATTGCAGAAATAAACTAAAAAGAGGAATTTAAAATGGATCCGATATCAATTAATAATGGAAATGAATCACAAAAAACTCAAAGTAAAACATTCACGATGTATGATATGCTAAAAAAAGATTATGAAAAATTTATTCGGCAAATGGATAAGTCTGAATTTAAAAATGCATATACAAGATATATGACGGAACAAATAAAACTTACAAGCATAAAACAGGAAGCTTTAAAAGAAGGTCTTACAAAGGAGGCTGAAGAAATCCAAGCAAAACTTGATAATGTAAATAATATACTTAAAGAAAAATTTGGAATAACAATTACCGAAAACAAAACAGAATAATTTTTTAACATTTCGTAAAATTCTTTTTATATTAATTAAAGTTATTAATGTTTCCTGCCGATATTTAAAATACTAAAGGTAAGGAAAAGTTTTGGTATGGATGAATTAGGGATTAATGCATCAAGAAAAAACTCATTTGCTTATTTACAAGATACTACAGGCAGTGCATCCACTAATTATGAAAATGATGCAATTGATTTTGAGTTATCCGAAACTAAAGCAGAAGAATATTCTGACGGTTTTTCTTCAGACTGGGAAGAAGTTAAACCCGAGGTAAATAACTGGGGAAGTTATACTTTTTCATTAGGGATGGGCGCAAGTTTAACTATGGACAAAATACCTGATGGTATTCAAGTTCGTATTAACAAAGAAACAGGGGATATTATTATTATCGGAGCAAAAGATGCAAGACTTAGCTATCAGAAACCGGATAATATTAAAATTTCCGTTATTAATTCCGATATGGATGAAATCAGTATCGGAAGCGGTGCAGATTCTTTAATTCTTTCAGACTCTAATGCAGACAGTATTAGTGTTTCCTGTAAGAATACCATAATTAATGATTCAAGAGTTGACAAAATTTATGGCGGTTCTAATGATGAATATATTGAAATAAATAACTCTAAAGTTGATTCAATAAATTCCAATAAAGGTCATGATGAAATTCAAATCAATAATTCTGAAATTAAAAATATTGACGGCGGAAAAGGTAATGATGAAATACTGATTTATGATTCTAAAGTCACAGGCACAATTAAAGGCAATGACGGTGATGACCACATTCAGGCAAATCGTTCACATATTAATTACATAGGAGGAAATAACGGCGATGATGTTTTTGACCTTTCAAATTCTAAAATAGATACAATAGAAGGTGGTAAAGGCAATGACAGATTTTTATTAAGTAATATTCAATTAATAAAAGCCGACGGAGGCAAAGGTAACGACACATTTGATATTCGTCAAACACAACATGGTCTTATATACGGAGGGAAAGGAGCTGACAATTTCTTTGTATATAATTCAAAAGTAAATATAACACAAGATTCTAAAGATTCTATTGAAGAAACAGATACATCAAATCTGTCGCCTTATGATATATATTCCGAAGACACCGCTGCCATAGCTGAAGAAATAACAGATAAACAATCCTGCAGTTTACAAAATTCCGATTTATCAAATGCTGAAGAACTTGATGCTAATGAGCAGATGGAAGTTATCACTTTAAAGTTCCTGCAGGAACAATATGATAATATGTATAGTCAATTTAATGCACAGGAAAATAAAGACGGTGCAATAAGAGACGGCTATAACTTTATTAAAGAATTAATGAATATAGGTGTTTCTAAAGAAGATATCAAAAAAGCAATAGATGAACAAAAACAAATGATTGATGAATTAACTGCCGCTATTAACGGTGAGAGTAAAGAATCATTTGAAGATTGTTTTAAAAGATGGACAGGAAAAGATTTTAATATAGACAATATTTGTGAATATAATAAATATTCCACGTTGTATCAATATGCAATGAACAGCTGCACCAGAATTCAAATGCTGGAAAATAATGCTGTTAATTGTGATAATTTAAATGAAGTTTTTGATATTTATAAGACATTTTACGGCAATGAAGAAACAGGCAGTGAAGAAAAAGCCAGAGAAGAATTAAATAAAACTCTTCAAGAATGTAAAATAAGCGGAAATATAATACTGCAGCTTGATAAAAATAATAATTTTTATATTGCAAACCTGGATGAAATGATTGATTTATACTCTTCAATATTAGAAGAAGATTGTGTCAGACAAAAAATTGAAGACCATATTAATAATTCGGAATTTATAGGCGACTATAAAATAAAACTGACTGATGATTATAAAATTGTATATACAAAAAAGACCTTAGATGAAGAAAAATATGAATATTGCGGTATGGAAGAATATATTTATGAAGATGTTCCTTTTTCTATAGAAGCCGCAGGTAATATATTCAAAGGCGGCATTAATAAATCAAATCAAGAAGCACTGGAACGCAACTTCCTTGATGATTTGGAATGTGGTTTAGGTATGAGTCTGAAATCACTGCAGGAAAAATATGCAAACTCACAGGTTTTAGCCTTAGGGTCACAATCATCATTCCAAAAACTTATTGATAACTATTGCAAAGATCAAGACGGTTTTGCGGATAAAGTAGGAAGTATCGTTCAATTTGCCGGAATGGGAATGATGGTTATAGGCGGAGTTGTTTCTTTTGTATCTCCACCTGTAGGTTATGGCATTTTAAAAGCAGGGCAATTCACGGCTCTTGCAGGTTTCTTTACAGATAATGCACTTGATTTGGCAGATGATTTTATGTCGGAAAACAATATTAGTAAAGATTCATTTGATGACTTTTTAAGTGAAACATTAAAAGAAATTCTTTTAATAACATCAGGGATGGGAATTAACGGTTATGCATACGGTGTAGGCAAACAAGTATATAATGCAACCCAGAAAAAAGTTCTTGCATTTCTTGCGGAAATAGGTACTGATGCGGCATTGAGTATAATTACGGATTTTGCAATAACAGGTGATATCGACATTTCAGGTGAAGGTTTAAGCCAATTAATGGGTATTATAACAGGTATTACAGGTGCAAGAATTAAACAATACAAACAAGATGCATTCACTGAAGCCTATAAATTATTTACAGATGGAGACGTTGATGGAGCATTTGAATATATAAAAAGCAAAGGTATTTCAAACAAAGACATTTACAAAAACTTTAAAGAAATTGAAATTAACAGAATTAAAAATGAATACCTTAAAAGTAACGATTACACCAAGGCAATGAAAATGGTGGAAGATTCAAAATTCCTTCAACTTAAAGGTTCCGAAAATTTATCCGAGATAAAGACCGAAGTCGGTAATGCCATAAAACAAGCGGAAATTACCAAAATATATGATATGATGACATCACCCCAATATGATATTAAGCAAATACACGACTATGCTGAAAGCTTAAAAATTTTTACTGACGATGAAATTGATATCTTTACATTAGGAAAGAAAACAAACAACTATATAGATGAATTAAATACAAAATATAATATAGATTATTCAAAATATAAAAATACTATATTTTTTTCTGACCAAGGCAAACTAATTGCAAAAGATATAGAATTAGTTTATAAATCAAAAGTTACGGGAGTCCCCATTGAAGACTATTTAGTACCGCATAAAGCAACTGTTGAAGATGCTCTTGGCACATTAAAAGTCGGTGATGTTTTTGAAGTGGAAGGGCAGAAAAATATATTTATAAAAACCGCCAACGGAGCATATGAACAACTTAATATAAGTAAAAGCACCTATAACAAATTATTTCCTGCGGTAGACAGATTTACATCAGGTCAGCAGTATTCCGGTGACTGTTATCTTGTAGCTTCTCTGTTTACAATGTTTAGCGACAGCACTGCAAGAAAATATCTTTTGGAATGTATATCAGAAGCTGATGACGGAAGTATAACCATAGAACTTCCGGGGGCTTTTACCAAAGTTACTTTAAACCCCGATCAGAAAATTACAGATATCGGAATTAGCGAAAGTAATGTTACTTATGGTGCATTAGGAATGCAATTATTGGAAACCGCATATAAAGCAGAAAGAGCTAACGTATATTTGGATACTGCTCAATCTAACGTTAAGGCTGTTCAAGCAGAAATGGCAGATTTCTATAATAAATATAAAGATCTTGCAGATACAAGAAATATTCCTGATTTTGAAAGTTTAAATAGTTATGTCTCAAATGCAGTAGAGGATACTGTGGCAAGTATTAATTATACATATAATACACATCTTACATCAGATTCGGTAATTAAGTTGTTTAAATTATGCACAGATTCTAAATATATTAATTCCGACGGAATGCTTAACGAAAACGGGATTAAAGAATTTAAAAATATCTTGGGAATATATAAAACTGAAACAATATTGGATATATATAAAAATGAAATTAAAACAGAATTTCATGAACCTTTAATTAATAATAATAAAATACTTAATGAATACGATAAAATGCAGGAATTAGATAACAGATATTTTGAAGAAAATAAAAAATTCCATGAAAAAGAAGACCTAATAGAAAAAGCATCAGGTCAAGGAGGGCAACCAAGTGATGTATACAGAGCATTCGGATTAAAAAATCCATATTCCGAATATATTTCTCAAAGCAAATTATTTGATGATATAATAAAGAACCCTGACACTCAAAAAAATTATGTAATAACTGCAGCAACAAAGCTTAATGTTGATAATCCAAATTTAGCAGGAAACCATGCATACAGTATTGAAGTTAAGAAAAATCTTCAAGGTGAAACTATTATAATTGTAACAAACCCATGGACGTATAATTCAAGCAAACCTAAATTTTATGCTTTAACTGTTGAAGAATTTAAAAAATATTTTGATTTTATATATATTGCGGAAAAAGAATAACAAAGGAATAAAAAAATGGAAAAAATAACACAAAATAACAAAATCAATATAAAGCCATCCTCAAATAAAAATCTGACATTATATGATATGTTAAAAAAAGATTATGAAAATTTTGTCAAAAAAATAGATAATTCCGAATTTAAAAATGCATATACAAGATATATGACAGAGCAAATAAAACTTACAAGTATAAAACAGGAAGCTTTAAAAGAAGGTCTTACAAAGGAGGCTGAAGAAATTCAAGCAAAACTTGATGCTGTAAATAATATACTTAAAGAAAAATTTGGAATAACAATTACTGAAAACAAAACAGAATAATTTTTTTAACATTTCGTAAAATTCTTTTTATATTAATTAAAGTTATTAATATTTCCTGTCGATATTTAAAATACTAAATATGAGGAAAAATTTAGTATGGATGAATTTGGAATTAATGCATCAAGTAAAAACTCATTTGCTTATTTACAAGATACTACAGGCAGTGCATCCACTAATTATGAAAATGATGCAATTGATTTTGAATTATCAGAAACTAAAGCAGAAGACTATTCTGACGGTTTTTCTTCAGACTGGGAAGAAGTTAAACCTGAGGTAAATAACAGGGGGAGTTATACTTTTTCATTAGGAATGGGCGCAAGTTTAACCATGGATAAAATACCTGATGGTATTCAAGTTCGTATTAACAAAGAAACAGGGGATATTATTATTATCGGGGCAAAAAATGCAAAACTTAGCTATCAAAAACCGGATAATATTAAAATTTCCGTTATTAATTCCGATATGGATGAAATCAGCATCGGAAGCGGTGCAGATTCTTTAATTCTTTCAGACTCTAATGCAGACAGTATTAGTGTTTCCTGCAAGAATACCATAATTAATGATTCAAGAGTTGACAAAATTTATGGCGGTTCTAATGATGAATATATTGAAATAAATAACTCTATAGTTGATGCAATAAATTCCAATCAAGGTCATGATGAAATTCACATTAATAATTCTGAAATTAAAAATATTGACGGCGGAAATGGTAATGATGAAATACTGATTTATGATTCTAAAGTCACAGGCGCAATCAAAGGCAGCGACGGTGATGATTATATACAAGCAACAAATTCCGATATAAATTACATAGGCGGAAATAAAGGTGAAGATATATTTAATATATCAACATCAAAAATAAATACAATTGAAGGCGGAAACGATAATGACAAGTTTTTGCTTAATACGGTCAGAATAACAAATAAAGTATTAGGCGGAAAAGGTAATGATACTTTTGATATAAGAAATACCCAAATAGGATACTTTGACGGTGAAACAGGTTCGGATAATTTTTTCATTAGAGATTCTGATGTTTCTATTGCAAAAGATTCTAAGGATAAAACGGAAAAAATTAATACAGATGATACTACTCCATATGAAGTATATGATGATGCAGCAATTGACGCATCAGAGAGAATAACAACCCAAGCGACATCACAATATAAAGACGGGGAGCAATTAACACCTGAAGAACAAATGCAGGCCGTAACAATCAACTTTTTAACGGAACAGCTTGAAAATATGAAAGAACAATTTAAAGCTCAAGAAAATGAAGACGGTAAAATAAGAGACGGCTATAACTTCATTAAAGAATTAATAAATATAGGTGTTTCTAAAGAAGATATTAAAAATGCTATAAGTGAACAAGAAAAAATGATTAATGAACTTACTGCTGCTATTAACGGTGAAAGTGAAGAATCATTTGAAGATTGTTTTAAAAGATGGACGGGACAAAATTTTAATTCGGAAGCAATTACCGAATATTCGGAATATTACCAGTTATACCAGTATGCAATGATAGGATGCAGTAAAATTCAAGATTTAAAAAATAAGGCAGTTAATTGTGATAATTTAAATGAAGTTTTTGATATTTATAAGACATTTTACGGCAGTGAAGAAAAAGCAAGACAAGAATTAAATAAGACTTTTCAAAACTGTAAAATAAGCGGAAATATAATACTTCAGCTTGATAAAAATAACAATTTTTATATTGCCAACCTTGATGAAATGATTGATTTATACTCTTCAATAGTAGAAAACGAAGAAAATGCTAAACAACTAATGGAAGACCATATTAATTCTTCGGTGTTCATAGGCGACTATGAAATAAAACTTACGGATGATTATCAACTTATATATACAAAAAAGACCTTAGATGAAGAAAAATACGATTATTGCGGTATGGAAGAATATATTTATGAAGATGTTCCTTTTTCTATAGAAGCCGCAGGTAATGTTTTCAAAAAAGGAAACGGTTCATTAAATTATGAGGCTTTGGAAAAAAACTTCCTGAATAATTTTGAATCTTCAATTGGTATAGATATCAATACTCTGCAGGAAAAATATTCAAATGCTCAAACACTGGCTTTTGGTCGTTCATCATCATTTCAAAATCTTATAAATCAATACTGTGAAGAACAAGATGGTTTTGCAGATAAAGTCGGGAGTCTTGTACAAATAACCGGACTTGGAATGATGGTTGCAGGCGGAGTAGTTTCTTTCGTATATCCGCCTGTAGGATACGGTTTAATGAAAGCAGGACAATTTACCGCAGTTGGCGGATTTTTCACCGATAATGTACTTGATATAGCAGATGACATTATGTCGGAAAACGGACTTAGCAAAGAAGAATTTGACGGATTTATATGTGAAACTTTACAAGAAATCCTATTAATAACTTCAGGTGCTGCCATAAATGGTGTTGCAAACACTGTACAGAGAAAAGTATTTAATGCAACACAGATGAAAGTACTATCTTATTTATCGGAAATCGGAACCGATGCTACTTTAAGTATCCTGGCAGATTATGCAATAACAGGGAATTTGGATTTCTCCGGTGAAGCACTAAGTCAGTTAATGGCTATCATAACCGGTATTGCAGGGGCGAAAATTAAACAATATACAAAAGATGCCGTAGATGGAGCCGCTAAATTATTTAATAACGGAGATTATGACGGTGCTTATAATTATTTGAAATCTAAAGGAATTCCAAATAAAGAAATCTACAAAGAATTCGGACAATATGAAATAGAAAGAATCGGTGAATATTTCAGAAAAACAGGAAATTATGATGAAGCCGTTAAAATGGCAAAATCTTCTAAATTTTTCAGTTATGATATCGAAAAAGGTGTATCTGAAACTAAATCATATTTTGAAAAAGTTGAATATGACAAAGTTACTGAAATGATATACACAAATGATGACCTTGATTTTGAAGTTGTCAAAAAGTATGTTGATAATTCCAAAGTATTAACCGATAGTGATTTGGATTATTTTAAAGATTTATATGAAAGAATTCAATTTAATAAATTAATAGCTTCTGAATATGAACAATACGGTAAAATAAGTAATGATACAATTAATAGAATCGGGAACGAATTTTCATTATGCAATGTTTCTCAACTAGATAAATACTGGGATAAAATAAATACATATAAACATGGAACTCAGCCTGCCGGATTTACTAACGAAATAATTCTAGAAATAGGTAACGGACAAACAGTAGACCTTAAATTTGATAATAATCTTTTAGTTCAGTCACAAGTATCAGAAGCTAACTATAAATTAGATATACCTCGGCAGAAAATTCTGTATGATTCTCAGATTAGAGCAATCCAACTGGCATTCCAGCAAATGGCAGCTACAGGACAAAAACTGCCGAAACAAATATATGTTACGGATTTATTTGCATATGACAATAGAATAAACGGACAAGCTGCGGGTTATTTTAGCACTGCAAATTCAGGTACTATATTTATAAATGCATCAAATGCTTTATCAGATTTAGATTATTTAAAAGAAACAATATACCATGAATCTGCTCATATGATAGATTATGAGCAAGGAAAAACTAATTTTTTGAGTAATAAATATGGGGAAATTATATCTCCGCAAAAAGATAATATTATACTTAAAGGAACAACAATAGAATCATACTATATATATTCATTAATAAGCGATTATGCTTTAACAAATAATGCGGAATTTGTAGCTGAAATTACGGCTTTAATTACCAAAGGAACAATAAGAACAGATGCATACGGAAACTACATAATGAAAACCGATGCAAACGGATATTATATAAATGCAAAATGTGTTAAAACATATTGGAGACCTGAATTTTCTCAACAACTTAATAAGATAATGGCAATCTATAATATGTTGACAGATGGCAAAATAGCACAAGCTCGTTCGATTTATGATAAAATATAAATATAGGAAGGATTTATATGACTTCAATTATAACTTATGACCAAATGAAATATTTTTACGAAAAATTTAAGCAAAATCCGCCTAAAGATAAATTAGAAAGATACTATCAGGAGTTTAATTTCATGCAGAATTTAATTAATTTTGCAAAAAAACAAGGATTAGAAAAAGACGTGTTTGAATATCAAAAAATTCAAAATGCGGCTATAGAACAACTTAAAAAACTTGGTCATAACGTTAAAATCTAAATAAATTTTTTATTTTTGAAAAATATAATTTACCATATTGGTAAGTTATATTTTTTTATGTTTGCAATAAAATATAATAAACAAGGATATAAGGATGAAACATACAAAATATTCTGCAGTAATAGTAGGAAGCGGTATAGCAGGGCTATACGCAGCGATAAAGCTTCAAAAGGAAGCTTATTTACCTGACGGCATTCTAATTATAACAAAGTCACAGTTAATAGAATCCAATTCAAAATATGCCCAAGGCGGAATGGTATGTGTGATGCCTGAAAATAAACTTGATTCCTGCACACTTCATATAGAAGATACTATTAAAGCAGGAGCAGGATTAACAGATATTTCCGCAGCTGAATTCATATCAAAAAAAAGTGCCATAGTTGTAGCGGAACTTCAAAAACTGGGTGTTGATTTTGACCGAGATGAAAATAACAAACTTAAATTTACAAAAGAAGCCGCTCACAGTGTAAACAGAATACTGCATGCAGGCGGTGATGCAACGGGATTTTGCATAGAAAATGCTCTTGTAAAATACCTGATGAGCAAAAAAGAAGTAAAAGTATACGAGCAAACTCTTGCGGTTGAACTTTTAACCGATTCCAAAAATATAAACAGAGGACTTATAGCATATAATTACGGTGATAATGAATATGAAATAATAGAATCACCGGCGGTAGTACTGGCAACAGGCGGAATAGGACAGTTATTCAAATATACAACAAACCCTGATATTACAACAGGTGACGGTATTGCACTTGCATACAGAGCAGGTGCTGTTGTAAAAGATATGGAATTTGTACAATTTCATCCTACAGCATTTGCACTCGGCGACGATGATAAAGGAACAATGTTTTTAATTTCGGAAGCCGTTCGGGGTGAAGGAGCTAAACTTGTTGACAAAAACGGCAATACCTTTATGGAAAAATATGATGAAAGACTTGAACTCGCACCAAGAGATGTTGTCACCCGTGCTATATACAATGAAATGAAAATAACGGGAGCAAAAAATGTATATCTTGATGCAACTCATATAAATGAACTTAAATTTGAAAAAAGATTTCCGACAATATATGGTGCTTGCAGAGAATATAATATAAATCCTTCGGAAAATTATATTCCGGTATCACCTTCGGCTCACTATTTTATGGGCGGAATTAAAACAAAAATAAACGGAACCACATCAATAGAAGGACTGTATGCAATAGGGGAAGCATCATGCACGGGACTCCACGGGGCAAACAGACTGGCTTCCAATTCTATTCTTGAATGTGCAGTAACGGCTTTTGAACTTGTAAATCATCTTAAACAACTTAATCTTGATAATAATTTCATTCAAGATGAACAAATATCCAAGATTATAGGATTTTATGAAAATAATTCCGTAAATTATGATAAACAGGATATTACCCCTATTTTTGACAAAATAAAAAACATTATGTGGTCAAATGCCGGAATTATAAGAAACAATGATAAACTCTTAAAAGCTAAAGAAGAACTTCTTAAAATAAAAGAACAATTTCCGTATTCATATAAATGTACAGACAGAAACAGCTATGAAATTCGTAATATGCTGACAGTTGCAGAATTAATAACAGATTTTGCACTAAACAGAAAGGAATCAAGAGGTGCACACTACCGTGAAGATTATCCTCAAAAAGATTTAACGGCTTATTCCTATGAATTATCAAAAAATACAGAAATGAAAGGTATAATATGTCCTCACAATTTTTGCACAACTTCATTATAGATGAACACATAAAAACCGCATTAAAGGAAGATATAGGATTTGGCGATATTACAACAGATTGTATCGTAGATAATGATGAAACAATGACTGCAAAATTAAATACGAGAGAAGAAGGTATTTTATGCGGTATAGATATTGTTGAAAGAGTTTTTAAAATACTATCAGACGATATAAGAATAGAAAAATATTTTAAAGACGGGGATAAAATATCAAAAGGTGACACACTTGCAGTAATACACGGAAGTGCAAGAGCCATCCTGACAGGGGAAAGAACCGCATTAAATTACATTCAAAGATTAAGCGGAATTGCAACGGAAACAAATAAATATCAGCAGGCAATAGGGGACTGTAAAGCAAGAATAACCGATACAAGAAAGACCACCCCTGCTTTCAGAATGTTTGAGAAGTATGCCGTAATGACAGGCGGTGCCAGGCTTCACCGGTTCAACCTTTCCGACTGCGTAATGATAAAAGATAATCATATACAATTTGCAGGCTCAATAACAAAAGCCGTTGAAAAAGTAAAAAAACAATTATCCCATACTCATAAAATCGAAGTGGAATGCGATACTTTTGAGCAGGTAAAAGAAGCTGCTGCATCAGGTGCTGATATTATAATGCTTGATAATATGGACATAGAGACAATGAAAAAATCTGCCGAGTTCATAAATAATAAAGCTTTAATTGAAGCAAGCGGAAATGTAACCATTGATAATATTTCACAAATTGCCCAAACAGGTGTTGATGTTATTTCATCAAGTGCTATTGTAGCTAAAGCAAAGACTCTTGATATTGCACTTGATATGTAAATCATTTGCACTAAATCTGATTTTATAGGAAAATAAAACTTATAAAGGGGTTACTAATTGAATATTACAGTGTTTATAAAACAAGTCCCCGACACAGATGATGTAAAGTGGACAGAAAATAATAATATTGACCGTACTAACATGGAAAGTATTTTAAATCCTTTGGATAAGCAGGCAATAGAAGCCGCTCTTAATCTAAAAGAAAGTAATAATGCACATGTAACGGCAGTCACGATGGGTCCGAGCAAGGCAGAAGCAGTATTAAAAGAAGCACTTGCAATGGGAGTTGATGAGGCATATTTATTATGTGATTCTAAATTTGCAGGCTCTGATACCAATGCGACCTCAAAAGTACTTGCTGCCTCAATAACCGAAAAATTCCCTAAAACTGATTTAATCTTATTCGGACAGTCTGCAATAGATGGAGAAACTGCTCAAACAAGTGTTTCAACTGCCGCAAGATTAGATTACCCCTACATATCAAATGTTAACGGTTTAATAGAAGTAAATGACGACAATTGTATTACCGCGTATTCGGAAACAGAAACCGAAAAAATAACAACAAAAACAATACTGCCTGCTGTGGCAGCGGTTAATAATTATTGCGTAAAACCAAGGACTCCAAGAATTTCAGGCTATATAAGGGCAAAAGATTATTTAATTAAATCATATAACTTATACGATTTGAACCTGCCTGAGGATTCAACGGGAGTAAAAGGCTCGCCGACTTATGTCTCAAAAGTCTTTAAAAACAATGAATACAGAAACTGCAATTATCTTGAAACAAATAATCAGGATTATGCAAAAATAATAAAAGAGAAAATAAAAGAAATCAGGAAGCAGTAATGGAACCAAACGGAATATTAATATACGGTGAAATAAAAGATAACTGCAGCATAGCACCTGTTGTTACCGAACTGCTGACTAAATCAAGAGAATTAAAAGAAAAAATCTGGAATCAAAGAATAATGGTCTGTGTAATAGGGCCGAGAATGAATTACGAAGAAATTATAAAAACACTCGGTGAATACGGAGCAGATGAAGTTATTATTATTAACGATGACAGATTAAAACAATATGATAAAAAATACTACGGTGAAATTTTTACACAAATTGCACTAAAATATCCGCCAAGAATTATTCTTGCAGGTGCAACATATCAAGGCAGAGAAATTATGCCTTACACCGCAATAAAATTAAACACAGGTTTAACAGCGGATTGTACAAATCTTGATATAGCTGAAAACAGCTTATTGCTGTCAACAAGACCCACTTTTGGCGGAAAATTAACTGCCGATATATTATGTAAAACTTTTCCGCAAATGGCAACAGTTCATCAAAATACATTTAAAGCCGTAAAAACAGAAAATCATATAAATGCCATTTTTGATTGGATAGATATTGATAAAATAGAAAATAAATCCAAAATTATAAATATTATAAAAAAGAATATTTCATCCAGAGATATAAATACAGCAGACATAATAGTATCAGGCGGATCTGCGGCATGCAAAGATAACGGGTTTACACTAATATATGAACTTGCACAACGACTTAATGCTGCAGTAGCAGGTTCAAGAGCCGCATATGAAAATGGATATATAATAAAATCTCAACAAATAGGGCAAACAGGGAAAACCGTTGCGCCCAAATTATATATAGCAGTCGGTATATCAGGAGCAGCACAACATATTGCAGGAATTAAAAATAGCGGTACAATAATAGCTATAAACAAAGATAAAAATGCACCGATATTTAAAAGTGCAGATATTGGAATCGTCGGTGATTTATTTGATATCCTGCCGGAATTAATTAAAGAGTTAGATAAAGAGGAAAAAGATGAATAGTGAAACAACCAATAATGAAATTGCATTAAAAAGATTTTCAACCGTACAATTACTTAATTTTTGTTTAGGTTTTTTCGGACTTCAATTTGCTTGGCAGATGAGAATAATACTGTCAGGCCCTGTTACGGAAAATCTTGGAGCTTCACCATTATTATTCGGCCTTATCTGGCTTGCAGGCCCAGTTACAGGGATGCTTGTCCAACCAATTATCGGCGAATTAAGTGATAAAACACATACTGTATTCGGAAAAAGAAGACCATACCTGTTTGCCGGAGCAATATTTGCCAGCTTGGCATTATGGGCATTCCCTAATTCAGCACTTATTGCGCAAAAATTATCCAATCTTTTACATATTCCCGAACCCGTATTTGGCGGATTAATTATTGCTGCTATTATGATATGGGTTATAGATGCCTGTGTTAATGCCGCACAAGGTCCTTATAGAGCTTTAGTTCCCGATTTAGTTCCACCTGAACAACACTCACTTGCTAACGCATATTTAAGCTTTGCCATCGGGCTTGGTTCTGTTGTTGCGGCAGGAACTGCTCCGTTTTTAAAATATGTTTTCCATTATCAGATGAGTATTAATGCACAATTTGTTATGGCAGCTTTAGCATTCTCTTTAGCAATGATTTGGACTTGCATTACTATTAAAGAACACAAATCTAAAAAAATATATGCAGAAGTAAAAGAAAAAGAAATTAAAAATGATGAACCTTCATTTATTAAAAAAGTTATTGATTTCTTTAAATCATCGCCTGAAGTCGGAAAAATATGTATAATGCAATTATTTACCTGGATTGGGATTATGAGTTTAAATATATTTTTTACTCAGTATGCAATACACACAATATATGGAGTTCCCGATTTGACTACAGCTGCTGAAGATGTAAAAAATTCATATCTTAATACAATTAATCAGGCAACTAATTTTTCATCAATTTGTTTTGCAATACAAAATTTAATATGCTTTTTAGTTTCAATACCTATAGGTTTATTATCTACAAAACTTGGAAACAGGAAGGTACATTTTATATCATTAATAACATTAACTTTTGCATTTTTAGGAATGGGATTATCAACTAATCCGTCATTCGTATTAATATGTATGTCTGTTGCAGGAATAGGCTGGGCAAGTATTTTAGCACTTCCTTTCGCTATGCTTTCAGAATTTATAAAAAAAGGCTCGGAAGGTTCTGTTATGGGCATCTTTAATATATTTATAGCAGGTCCTCAAATTTTGGTCTGCACTTTATTGGCTTGGTTTATATATCAATGTTCTTTTAACGGAGGAAACGGTTTAAATTATCACTGGGAATATGCCTTTTTTATAGGCGCAGTAACAATAATCATTGCTGCCGTTATAACAAATTTAATTAAAGAAAAATAGGGGTTTGGAAAAAGATGAGAGTAGATTGTTCTTTTTTATTTGATAAATTAAGAAAATATTATGCATATTTATCATATTATAATCCGACAGGTTATATGCTTCCGCCGGTTAGGTATTTTATGGAACCCACATACAGATGCAACCTCAACTGCAGTTTTTGTTTTATTAACAAAAATAGAAAAAGAGATGAAATGACAACTGAAGAATGGTTTAAAATAATTGAACAGGTTCCTTTTTATTCTTTTATTTCTCTTGTTGCAGGGGAAGTTATGTTAAGAGATGATTTTTTTGAAATATTGGAAAAAGCATCTAAGCAGACTATGGGTAAAGTAAGTATGGTTACAAACGGAACCCTTTTAAATGCAGAAGCGATTAATAAAATCTATAATTATAACACTTTACTCTTATCCGTATCACTTGACGGATATAAATCACATCACGATGAAATAAGAAATCGGCAAGGATTATGGGATAATGTTATTACAAATCTTGAATTATTAAAAGAAATAAAAGAAAAAAATAAAAAAATAAAACCGCTTGTTGATATTAAAACAGTTGTTTTAGAAAATAATCTTGATGATATTCCTAAAATATACAAAGAAGCAATCAGATTAAACTGTGAATTTTTATCATTATCTTTAAAAAGAAATAATTTCTTAAGACAGAATTCAGAACAAGCAGAAGTATTCGGGGAAGAATTTTATAAAGAGGAATATCCGCTTGAAATGTATTTTGATGAAGAACATTTTATAGAAATGTATAAAGAACTTGAAAGTCTGGCAAAAAATGCCAACACAAAACTCAGATGGGCACCAAAATTTAAACCGACAGGTCAATTAGATAAAATTTTAAAATTCTTTAAACTCGGCAATACTCCCGTTAATGAAATTTATCGCCCGTGTAATCATGCTTTTTCTACAATATTTATTACACCTGATGGTGACATTTATCCTTGTATTTCTTATAAAATCGGAAATGTAAGAGGCAAAAATATTCAGGAAGTTTTAAACAGTGAAAAGCCTAAAGAATTTAGAAAACTGATGAAAAAATATAAAATTCTAAATGCTTGTCAAATATGCTGTGATGCATACCCTAAAATTTAGGATATTACATTTTTTAAAAGTCTTAAACCGTATTTAATATAATTTAAAAACAATGCTAAGGTTAAATCTTTATTAAATATTTTTTTCAAAATATAAGATAATCTTAAGTGGTATTTTAATATGACATCTTTTCTGAATTTTTCAAGTTCAGCTCTTGAAACAAAATTTGTTCCCATAGTAACATTTTTAAAAGAATCTTTACCCAAGATAAGGTCATTTTTGTTTGAAGAAGACAGAACCATATTATAAAGTTCACTGCCTTTAAAAGGGGCGGCAATTGATAATTCTATAAAGTCGGTATTTAATTTAAAAATTAATTCTTTTGTTTTATTTAAATGTTCTTTTGTTTCCCAAGGGAAACCAATTAAATAAAATCCGAAAATTTTTAAACCAAACTTTTTAATTAAATTAACCGCTTTGATATTCTGTTCAACGGTTGTTCCTTTTTTCATTTGTTTAAGTGAATCGTCACTGCCGGATTCCAACCCCAGAGCGATAACACTGCAGCCTGCTTTTTTCATTTTTTCAAGCATTTCCTCATCAATAGTGTTAACTCTTGAATTTGCAACCCAGTTAATTTTTCCTTTTAACGGGGAATTTATAATTAAATCACAAAGTGAAATCACCCATTCTTTATTAATTGTAAAAGTATCTGATTTAAAAAAGAAATCATAAATTTTATATTTATTTACGCACTCTGATATTTCGTCATAAACGGAATTTACCGAACGAAATCTGACTTTTTTCCCTGATATTATAGGCGAAACACAATATATACAAGAGGAAGGGCATCCTCTTGATGTTGAAATCGTTGCCATTGGTCTATTCGTTGCAGGGTTTATATATAATTCATTTTCCATTAATTCTCTGTCAGGGAAAGGGATTGAATCCAAATTATCATTAAATGTCATCTGCCTATTAACCTGCCAGCAGCCTTCATTTTTATAACATATTCCCTGAATTGAAGCCAATTGGGTTTTATCGTTAAAATGAGCATTTAAAAGCGGTTTAATTATAAATTCAACTTCTCCGCCGATAAGGTAGTCAACCACAGATAAATCAAGTTCATCAAATAAATCAGGTTCCGGATTAAAGAATAAAGCACCTTTAAATATTATTACCGAATCATTTTTAATTTCTTTTATTTTTTCAGCAGTTTTTATATCGTTAAAGATACTTCCGTTAGTAATACTAATAAAAACCACATCGGGATTTTCTTTTTTTAAATCGTCTTCAAAATCAATATTGGTATACTTATGAACTGAATAATCCTTCAAAAATATTTCATATCCTTCATTTTTTAGAATTGAAGATATATATCCCAAGTCATTGCATGCTCTAAGGTTATTAGCAACAGATGAATTAACATTTATTTGACACCTGTCTTCTCCTCTTTGATATATTTCACCCGGAGGGTATATAAGCATTATTTTTTTCATAGTTATAATAATTTTAAGTATTATGATACAATTAGTATATTACATTATAAAGATAAATAAAATATGAATTTAAAATTTATAAGATATCCTTTGGGGTTTATACTTTTTATAATAATTTTGGCATCATTTTATTATTCAAAAATTATATTATTTATAACATCTGTATTTTTTATAATTATCGCAATGAATGAATACAGAAACATGTTTAAAGTTAAAGAAATATACCCTCATAAAATTTTACCTGAGTTAACAGGAATATTATGTGCATATATATTTACTTTTTATAATAATATTAATTTTCATTATTTTATAACTCCTATATTATTAATGGGGATTATTTTAACGTTTGCCTTAACGGTAATAAAAAATAAAAAACCTTATTTGATGACCTCCTTTACAACTATAGCAGGATTTTTACTCATATTTTGCGGATTATACATTATAAAACTGACATATTTTTTTGAGGAAAATCACAGCTGGTATTTGATACTAATTTACTTTTTTGCCGTATTATCGGGAGATTATTCAGCATCGATAGTTGGCCCGAAATTTAAAAATAAAATTTATATAGCACCTGAAATAAGTCCCAATAAAACACTTGCAGGCTGTATATCCAATTTAATATCCACCTGTTTAATCTGTTTATTATTAACGAAATTTCTGGAATTAAATATACTTTCTTGTCTGGGACTTGGAATTACAATTTCAATATTTTCTCAATTTGGTGATTTAACGATATCAACATTTAAAAGAGATTTGGGAATAAAACACAGCGGAAATTTATTTTTAGAATACGGCGGAATACTTGACAGAATGGATGCATTTATATTTTCAGCACCTGCTGCTTATTATTATTTATTTATTATTTCTCAAATCAGCAACAAATTTATTTAACCTATCCATCGCCTTTTTAAGATTATCTAATGAATATGCATAAGATATTCTTAAATATCCTTCACCGCTTTCGCCGAAAGCATTTCCTGGGATTGCGGCAACATTTTGCTCTTCCAGAAACTTAGTTGCAAATTCCTCGCTTGAAAGTCCGAATTCTTTAATGCAGGGAAAAACATAGAAAGCCCCAAAGGGTTCAAAACAAGGGATGTTCATTTTTTTAAATGAGTCAATTAAAAATCTTCTTCTTTGATTATAAGACTGCCTCATCATTTTAACATCTTCATCACCGTTTTTTAAAGCTTCGACAGCTGCATACTGACTTGTTGAAGGGGCACACATTATTGAAAATTGATGTATTTTCATCATTTGTTTAATTATTTCATCAGGAGCACAAGCATATCCTAATCGCCAGCCTGTCATTGCATAAGATTTTGAAAATCCGTTAATTAGTATCGTTCGTTCTTTCATGCCTGCTATTGATGCTATAGAGGTATGTTTTCCTTTATATGTTAACTCTGAATAAATTTCATCAGATATAACATAAATATCATGTTTTTTAATTATTGCGGCAATTTTTTCTAAATCATCCCGTTCCATTATTGCACCTGTAGGGTTATTAGGATAGGGGAGTATTAAAACTTTTGTTTTTTCCGTAATTGCTTTTTCAAGTTCATCAGGAGTTAATTTAAATTCATTTTCGGAACTTAAATTTATAATAACCGGTTTGGCATTTGCCATAATAGTACAAGGCTCATAAGAAACATAAGAAGGCTGAGGAATAATAACTTCATCACCATCATTTACAAGAGCTCTTATACCAATATCAATAGCTTCAGAACCGCCAACAGTGACAATTATCTCTTTATCAGGAATGTAGTTTATGTTTTGAGTTCTTTTAATATAATTTGATATTTCAACTCTTAAACTTTTAAGTCCGGCATTAGAAGTATAAAAAGTTCTGCCCTTTTCCAGTGCATATATTCCTTCATCACGAATATGCCAAGGAGTTTCAAAATCGGGTTCTCCAACACCTAATGAAATTACATCTTCCCTTTCACTGACTAAATCAAAAAACTTTCTGATTCCGGATGGTTTTATTGTTGTTATTTTTTTTGATAATTCTTTTGTCACGGTGAAATTATCTCTCTTTCATCTTCATGTTTTTTATCCAATATAGTACCAAAATCCTTATATTTTTTAAGTATAAAGTGAGTACCTGTACTTAGAACACTTTCAAGAGTAGATAATTTATCGGAAACAAAATTAGCTATTTCTCTTAAAGATTTTTCTTCTAATATAACGAGAAGGTCAAATCCGCCCGATATAAGATAAACAGCTTTAACTTCGGGATAATTGTATATTCTTTGAGCAATTTTATCAAAACCTTGTCCTCTTTGCGGAGTAACCCTGACTTCAATTAATGCCGTTACCTTTTCAATTGAGGTTTTTTCCCAATCAATTAATGTATGATAACCGCATATTATATTTTCTTTTTCAAGTGTTTCAAGTTCCTTTAAAACCTCACTTTCATTAGTACCCAGTAAAACAGCCAATTCATTTAAACCTATTCTGCTGTTTTTTTCAATTATAGATAATAACTCTTCACACATTAGTATTTCCTTTCGGTAAGCTTATCTTATAAAATTCCAAAAAAACCTTTTCACCGTTTTCATAGCTGATAATTTTTCAAATCCTTGTTTTTCTGCAGTTGAAATACTTACCTCACTTGGCAAGGTGGTTCTTGCGTAATTAACTGCTTTAGGTCCAAAAAGCATTACATATTGACTTTTGTAACCTTCAGGAATTTTTAAATATTCGCTAAGTTCAGGGAATAACATCATGCATATTTGACCAAACCCACACCAGCAAGTCCCTACCCCTAAGCTTTGAGCATAAAGTTCAAAATAGCTTAAAGCAATATCCGCATCTTCTTTAGCGCACGGCGCTGTAACGGAATTAGAAACAACAAGCATATGCGGAGCACCTCTAAATATAATATCTTCCCCGTTTAAAAAATCTTTTGTAAACGGCGCAAATTTATCAGCAACCACTTTTATAGGCTTTGATGTCAGCGCATTAATAATTTTATTATTTACATGTTCTCTTAATTCATCCATTACCTGAATATCATCAACAAACGAAAAATGTAATTTATGATGATTACAGCCTGTCGGAACCCATTTCAGCATATCCTTAAGTTTCTGAAATGTTTGAGCATCAAGATTTTCTTGTTTATAATTTCTGTCACTTCTTCTTGATTTTATTAAATTTAAAAGCATATCAGGGCTTTGAGATAATATTTTTTCAGTATTATCGGGATTTTTATCAAATATTGAAATTGCACCAACAGGACAAATAGTAAAACAGTGCATACAACCTATACAATTTTTTTCATCCACGGCTTTTGGAACTTTATTCCCGTCTAATTCAATTACACTTTCAATGCAATCATTTACGCACAATCCGCAATGAATACATTTTGATTCATCAACTTTAAAATTTAAATTTCCCGTCATGATACCCCTTTTCTATACTAATCATATCAATTTATTTGAAGTTATACAATTAATATTTTTATGTAGTATTATAATAGCAAAAAAGGAGAAAAGTTATGTTTCAAGTTATAACAGAAAGAGATTACTCTGAATTTTCACGCAAACAAATAGGCGAATTTACTGATTTTGACAAAGCATTAGAAGCCGCACAAAAAGCAATCGCAGGCAAAGAAGGTTTAAGATATATAATTGAAAAAACAGATGGTCATATAGACAGTTACGGAAATCAGATAGTAACAGTTGTAGCTGAAAGCGAATAGTTAAGCATAGTTTCCACTGTTTTTGCTGAAAATTCCGCCATTATTTTTTCAAAAGCTTCCAACGATTTAGGAGAATCCCCGTTTGCCAAGTCTGATATTGCTCTGACTATTACAAACGGAATATTGTTTACATATGCGCATTGAGCGATGGCACATCCTTCCATTTCAACGGCATATGCGTTAAATAAATCTCTTATTTCAAATTTTAAATTGTTATCGGAAATAAAAGTATCGCCCGTTGCTATAACACCTTTATGAATTGCAGACTTAAATCCGCTTTCTTTAAGAGCTTTTTCATAATAGTTTATTAAATTTTCATCCGAATAATATACGGTCGGCTTATCTTTATTAATTCCCGTACACATATAGCCTCTGGCATAGCCTAAAGCCGTAACATTAAAGTCATATTGAACTAAAGATGTTCCTATAACAATATCACCGACTGACATATTATCGGCAACTCCGCCTGCAACACCCGTATTTAATATAAAATCAGGATGAAGAGTATCTATAATATATTGAGTAGTAATAGCTGAATTTACCTTGCCGACACCGCTTTTAGAAACAATAACCTCATAACCGTTAATTGTTCCCGTATAAATTGTCATTTTCGCATTTTGAATTTCCCTGCGGTTTTTTAAAAGTGATTTTAAAATATCAACTTCGCAGTCCATTGCCCCGATTATCGCAAGTTTCTTATTATTCAGCATAATACATATCCTTTTCCGTCCAGTTTTCAAGTACATTTATCATATCTCTTGCAACTGCTTTAGCGCCTTCTAAGTCATGCTCAAGGTAATTACCGCATTCAATTCTGCTCACCCCGGGGATTTTACCTTCAAATTCAGATATAAACTTTAAACTTCCTCTAAATAAATCCAAAGCCTGTTTATGAGAAATTTTATCTCTTACTATAAAATAAAACCCTGTCCGACAGCCCATAGGCCCGACATATATAATTCCGTCTTTTAAATCTGTATTCCTTACATAAGTTGCAAATAAATGTTCAAAAGTATGCATAGCACCATTTTCAAGATAATCACCGCCATTTGGCTTTTTCATTCGGATATCATAAGTTATAATATCGCCATCTATTCTTGAAATATACATGCCCTTTTGAAGAATATCGTGATTTACTTTAAAGCTTGCAATTTTTTCCATTTTTTAACACCCTTTTTTATAATTATATAATAAAAAAGGATTAATCAGAAATTACGGATAAATATCTTTCGCCCGTATCAGGAAGTAAAACTACAATCATTTTTCCTTTATTTTCAGGTCTTTGAGCAAGTTTTACAGCGGCATTTAACACTGCACCCGAGGAAATTCCGACGAGCAGACCTTCTTTTTTAGCAAGAAGTTTGGTTGTTTCAAGTGCTTCCTCGTTACTTACAGTAATTATTTCATCGTAAATCTCGGTATTAAGAGTTTTAGGAACAAACCCTGCGCCAATACCTTGTATTTTATGTGCGCCAGCCTTTCCTTCGGATAATACAGGTGATGATAATGGTTCTACAGCAACTATTTTAATATTCGGATTTTTAGATTTTAAATACCTGCCGACACCTGAAATTGTTCCGCCCGTGCCGACACCTGCTATAAATATATCAACTTTACCTTCCGTATCTTCCCAAATTTCAGGGCCTGTCGTCTTTTCATGCGCTTTTGGATTTTCGGGATTTTCAAATTGGCTCGGAATAAAGCTGTTTGGAATTTGTTTAGCGAGTTCAAGCGCTTTCTCAATAGCACCTTTCATCCCTTTAGTGCCCTCTGTTAAAACAATTTCAGCTCCGTATGTTTTTAAAAGATTTCTTCTTTCTATGCTCATTGTTTCAGGCATGGTGAGAATTACCTTATAACCTTTTGATGCACCTATTGATGCTAACCCGATACCGGTATTTCCGCTTGTAGGTTCTATTATAACAGAACCTTCTTTTAATAAACCTTTATTTTCAGCATCTTTTATCATTGCGTATGCAACCCTGTCTTTCACACTACCTGCAGGATTAAAATATTCCAGTTTAGCAATTATTTTTGCCTCAAGATTATATTCTTTTTCCATATTTTTTAATTCTAACAGTGGAGTTTTACCAATTAAATCCGTTATTTGTTTGTGTATGTTCATATTTTTACCTCAATTTCTTTTTAAAAAAAAAGAAGTCATTCCGACTTCTTCTTAAATGGTGGAGAATAGGAGACTCGAACTCCTAACCCCCTGCGTGCAAAGCAGGTGCTCTACCAATTGAGCTAATCCCCCGTAAAGGATTTGTTAGTCTTACGATTAACAAAATTATATTAACATGTCATAAAAAAAAATCAACCACCTTTTTTTATTTTACTTATTATTTTTTTTATTATGGCTTTTTCTTCTTTTATATTTACTGTTTTTTCTAATTGATTTAATAATTGCAGGGCTGATTTTTTATTTCCTGTTACATTTAAGTAGTCTGCATATTCTTCTATATAACATATATTACTAGGAGCAAGCCTTTTCATAACCGAAAAGTTTGTTAAAGCACTCTCTTTATCCCCGTTAAGAACCGCACATTTTGCCATATAATACCTGTATTGAGGATTTGAAATATCAAAATCCGCTGCTTCTTTGTAATATTCATATGACTCTTTATAACTTTCCAGCATATAATAACATTTCGCTATTAATGCATAATATTCTTTTTTTTGCGGATTTATTGATATCCCTATTTTATACTGTTCAATTGCTTTATTATATTCAGATAAAACATAAAATATATTACCTTTTATAAAATAAATATCCGGACAATTTATATCCAATTCTAAAGCTTTATTAATAAATTCTTCCGCTTTTTTGTAATCTGCAGTTTTATACAAAACATTTGACATCAATATATAAGCCGATAAATATTTATCATTTTTGCTAAGGATGTCATTACAATACTTTAATGCTAAATTATAATTTTCTACATTATAATAATTTTTTGCCAATTCATACTTATACTCAAGCGAATTTTCATTTAGTTCCACAGCTTTATTTGCTGTGTATATAGCCTTATTCCATATATTCAGCTTTGAATAATAAACCGCTTGAACATACCAAGCAAAATCATCGGAATTTTTACTTTCATTTAGTTTTTCAATATATTTAGATGCTGAAGTTACTTCTTTTGTTTCACACAAAATTAAAGCTTTTAAAGCTATCGCATTTATATTTTCTTTATCCAATCTTAAAATATAATCCGTCAATTTTTCAGCGGGAGTAAACTTCTTTGTCATATAATACATATATGCAAGAGTATAATTATAGCTTATATTATCAGGTTCCAAAGTTAAAGCTTTGCAGTAACTTTGTTCTGCCTCATTAAAAAATCCCTTTAATGAATATGAAATCCCGAGTTTATAATAATATTCAGCTTCTCCGGGATTTATACTTACGGCATATGAATAATTTTTTATTGCCTCATCAGTATTTTTATTTAAGTAACAAATTTCTGCAAGCAGATAAAATGCTCTGTCATCATCACTTCTTTTTAAAATTTCATAAAGTATGTTTTCACATTCCTTATAATTGCCCTGTTTAAATAATATTTGAGCATAAGCACAAGCCGCATTAATATTTGTATTATCTTTATCAAAGGACTTTTTATAAAGCTCCAATGCTGTTAATTCATTAGAATTTTTTTCAAAGGCACAAGCCGTATAATAATATATTTTACTTGAATTATAATTTTCGTTTGAAGATTTATATAAGGTTATGATTTTTTGGTAATCTTTATTAAATAATAAAACAGGGAACCACTCTTCAAAAACTTTTTCTTTGTCAAATTCTGCAAAATAGAGTTCTGAAAATAAACTGTCAGCTTTTTTATATTCCTCCATTTTTTTATACAAAACAGCTAAATCAAACTTGCATTTATTATTTTCAGGGTCTAAAGCTGCAATCTGCTCATATAAACTGCAGGCTCTGTCATATTTGCAAAGCATTGTATAAATATATGCAAGTTCTGAAATAATTTCCGTGCTGTTATTATCAATAGCCAGTGCCTTATAAAAATAATCTATTGCTTTTTCCCAACAGCATTCATTTTTATACTCAAATGCTTTTTTTAAATAATCGGTAATATTTTCCATATTATTTATTATATTTTATTAATTACTATATAACAACATATTAACAATACCAAAATGTTCTATTTAATGTAAAATGTGTATATGGAAAAAAGATTTAAAATATGTTCAAAATATAAGCCGTCAGGCGACCAGCCAAAAGCTATATCTCAACTGGTTGAAGGATTAAATAAAGGGTATGACAGCCAAACCCTTTTAGGTATTACCGGTTCAGGTAAAACATTCACAATCGCAAACGTAATAGAACAAGTTCAAAAACAGACACTTGTAATAGCACATAATAAAACACTTGCGGCACAACTATATAATGAATTTAAAGAACTTTTTCCTGATAATGCCGTTGAATATTTTATAAGTTATTACGATTATTATCAGCCTGAAGCTTATATCCCCAGAAGCGACACTTATATTGAAAAATCTGCAACTATAAATGATGAAATCGACAGATTAAGACATAATACAACAAGAAGCCTTTATGAAAGAAATGATGTAATAGTAGTTGCTTCCGTAAGCTGTATATACGGTTTAGGTTTGCCTGAACAGTATTTAAGCAGTTCGTTAAAAATAGAAGTCGGTGATGAAATCGACAGAAACGCATTTTTAAAAGAACTGGTAAAAATTCAATACACAAGAAACGACCTTGAGTTAACTCGTTCTACTTTTAGAGCGAAGGGCGATACCATTGAAATCATGCCTGCTTATGAAAAAATGATTACAAGAATATCGCTGTTTGGTGATGAAGTTGAAAAAATCATAAGAATAAATCCTGTTTCGGGTGAAATTATTGAAAATCTTGATTCAACAGTTATTTTCCCTGCCGTACATTATTTGTCTGATGAAAACGATAAGGAACAGACCATTGCATTAATCAGGCAGGAATTAAGTGAACAGGTTAAAAAATTTGAATTTGAAAATAAACTTATTGAGGCACAAAGAATATATCAAAGAACGAACTATGATATTGAAATGATAAAAGAAATGGGATACTGCAGCGGAATTGAAAATTATTCAAGGATAATAGAAAGACGAGCAAAGGGCAGTGCGCCATCCACATTACTTGACTATTTTAATGATGATTTTCTTGTTGTAATAGATGAATCACACGTATCAATTCCGCAGTTAAAAGCTATGTATAATGGCGATCAGGCAAGAAAAACAGTACTTGTTGACTACGGTTTCAGACTCCCGAGCGCTAAAGATAACAGACCTTTAAAAATAGATGAATTTTGGGCTAAAGTAGGGCAGAAAATATATGTATCCGCCACTCCATCAGATTTTGAAAAAGAAACATCTTCTCAAATTGTAGAGCAAATAATCCGTCCGACAGGACTTGTTGACCCTGAAATATTTGTTAAACCTACTTTAAATCAGGTTGACGATTTAATTGAAGAAATAAAAAAAGTAACAGATAAAAAAGAAAGAATTTTAGTAACAACTCTTACAAAAAAAATGGCGGAAGATTTATGTGATTACTTGCTCCAGCTGGGAATAAGAGTCAGATACCTGCATAGCGAAATAACATCTATTGAAAGAGTGGAAATTCTTAGAGATTTAAGATTAGGTGTCTTTGATGTACTTATAGGGGTAAACCTTCTAAGAGAAGGTCTTGATATTCCCGAAGTTTCTCTTGTTGCTATTATGGATGCAGATAAAGAAGGTTTTTTAAGGTCTGAAACAAGTTTAATTCAAACAATAGGAAGAGCAGCAAGAAATGTATGCTCTAAAGTTATTATGTATGCCGATAAAATTACAGAAAGTATGGATAAAGCAATTAAAGAAACCGAAAGAAGAAGAACTCTTCAGCTTGAATATAATAAAATTCATAATATTACACCGCAAACAATTAAAAAACCAATTGAAAACAACCTGCTGCAGCTTGTCGCAAGCTACAGAAATATTGAAGATATTGTGGCAGAAGAAATGGTTGAAAATAATATTTCTAAAAAAGATTTGCCTAAACTTCTTGATAACCTTGAAAAATCAATGAAAAAGGCTGCTTCTATTCTTGATTTTGAAAGAGCGGCAGAAATTCGTAATCAAATTAAAAAGCTTAAAAGTTTATCTCTTTGATTTTTTCTTTTTTCCTTGTATTTCAGGTATTGTTTCAGGATATAAGTCTGAACAATATGAATATAAAGTTAATATTGATAAAACTATAAATATACTTATTGCAATGTTTAATAATAAAGAATCATTAATCATTTCAGTGAGAAGCTTATACACAGAATAACCTATAACTCCAAAGATTATAAGATATTGAATTAAAAAAGTAAGAAAAGCTACTGCAAAGTTTCCCGAACCGTCTATAATTAATTTAAAATTCAACGCATCCAGTAAACTGTCTCTTACCGAATAATATATTGTCGGCAGTATAATAAACGGAGCTAAAAACATTGTTACACAGACAATTATAATATACATTACTATAGGCTGGGATGAAAAAACTTGAGAAACATAATTTATAACATAAAAATATAATAAATATAATGGTATTGTAACTATTGATACGAAAATAGATCTTTTTATCCAATCTAGTAATGTAAACAATGACGGCAATATAGGAGTTAAATTATTTATATTTCGGTTAATAAGGAAAGAACATATTCCGAAATATAAACAGGCCAATATTATATAAGCTATTATTTTATTAGTTTCACCAAATCCGTCAAAAATTTTATTGTTAATAATTAAAAATATCGGTGCGGCAAAAACTATAACTTTAACAATCCACCAATTATCACTAATAATGTTTCTTACAGCATTTATTATTGATGCCATATTTACTACCTCTTTTTTTATTTAATACCCTTTAAATTCTTTCTATAAACTCTTCGCCTTTAATTCTTGTAATTATTTCTGTTACATCATTATCATCAAGTGTTTCTTTTTCCAACAATTCATGAGCTATAGCATCTAATAAATCTCTATTTTCGGTTAATAAATTTTTAGCTATTTCATATCTGGAATCCACAATTTTTTTAATTTCTTTATCTATATCAGCAGCTATTTCTTCGGAAAAATCTCTTGTTTGCCCAAAGTCTCTGCCCATAAATACATGTTCTTGAGATTTTCCGTATGTCATTGCTCCTAATTCTTCGGACATTCCCCATTGTGTAACCATTTTTTTAGCAATAGAAGTAACTCTTTCAATGTCATTAGATGCCCCTGTACCAATTTTATCAGGTCCGTATACAATTTCTTCCGCTACACGACCGCCCAGCATCATTGTTATCTGTGCCAAAAGTTTTGATTTACTTACATGTACTTTATTATCCTCGGGTTTTGTCCATGTAATACCTAACGCATAACCTCTTGGTATAATTGTTACCTTATGGAGTTCATCACAGTCCTTTAACAATTTAGCAATAAGAGCATGCCCGACTTCATGATAAGAAGTAATTTCTTTATCCTCATCAGTCATTACTCTGCTTTTCTTTTCAATTCCTGCAAGGACTCTATCAATAGCAGCATCTACTTCTTCCATATTTATTTTATTTTTATTTTTTCTTGCAGCAAGAAGTGCAGATTCATTTAATAAACTTTGTAAATCAGCTCCGGTAAAGCCGGGGGTTCGTTTTGCCAAGACTTTTAAATCAACATCTTCATCCAATGGTTTACCTTTAGAGTGGACTTTTAATATTTCTTCTCTCCCTTTAACATCAGGAAGGCTTACCATTATCTGCCTGTCAAATCTTCCCGGTCGTAATAAAGCATTATCCAAAATATCGGGTCTATTTGTTGCGGCAAGAATAATAATATTCGTATTTCCGTCAAACCCATCCATTTCAACCAATAATTGGTTTAAGGTCTGTTCTCTTTCATCATGACCGCCGCCTAAGCCTGCTCCTCTTTGACGACCTACAGCATCAATTTCATCTATAAAAACTATACAAGGCTGATGTTTTTTAGCTTGTTCAAATAAATCTCTCACTCTTGAAGCACCGACACCGACAAACATTTCAACAAAGTCAGAACCGCTTATGGAAAAGAACGGAACACCGGCTTCACCTGCTACAGCTTTTGCCATTAGTGTTTTACCCGTTCCCGGTGCACCGACAAGCAATACGCCTTTAGGTATTTTTGCTCCCAGTTTTAAGTATTTTTCACCGTTTTTTAAGAAATCTACAATTTCTTCCAATTCTTGTTTTTCTTCATCAATTCCTGCAACATCCTTAAAAGTAACTTTTACTTTACTGTCAAGCATCATTTTAGCTTTGCTTTTACCAAATGACAATGCCTGCGAACCGCCTGTTTGTATAATTTTTGCAAGTATTATAAAAAATACAATTATTAATAATATAGGAAATGCAGTCCCCATTAACCCTACAAGAGAAGAGTTTTCATTTGCCTTTTTTATCTCTATTGCTACATTATTATCCTCTAATATTTTATATAAGCTGTCATCATTTTGAGGGACCGTTACTTTATACCTTAAAGATGCAGTAGCTGTTTCTTTCCCGTCTATATTGGTTTTAATTGTATCGTTAACGGGAGTTGCGGTTACCATATCATTTTCAATTACAACTTCTTTTATTTCGGCATTTTTTACCATTGAAAGAAAATCAGTGTATTTCAAATCTTTTGTAGATGTTGTAGGACCTGAAAAAACCATTGAAAGCCATATCAATACCAAAATCCCTATTATAATCCATATTCCCATTGCTTGATTTTTATTCATGATTTATTTTCCTTTAATCTGATATATTTGATTATATCATTTTATTTTATATTGAAAACAGACTTCTATTTATTAGTTTTTACTCTGCCGTACATATCTTCATATCTTATAATATCATCTTCCGATATAAAATCACCCTTTTGAACTTCAAGAATTTTTAACACTTCTTTATAAGGGTTTTGAAGGGAATGCTTTGACTTAACCGGTATATCAATACTTTGTCCTTTTGTTAGTTTATTTGTTTTTCCCTCTGTTATAACTACTGCATTTCCTTCTAAAACAACCCAATGTTCAGATCTGTGATTATGAGACTGAAGCGATAATTTATGAGAAGGCAGAACCGTTATAATTTTTGATAACCAGCCTTTTCCTGAGTTTAACCTTGTATAATATCCCCAGGGTCTGAATACGGTTTTATGTATTTGCGTTATTTCTTCATTTTCTTTTTTTATTACTTTTACCAATTTATTAATTTCGGATGCTCTGCTTTTATCACATACAAGAACTGCATCTTCGGTTTCAACAACTGCAACATTTTTCATTCCTGAAACGCATACAAGTTCTTTTGATGAATAAATTAAAGAATTTTCTACCTTATCAATCAAAACATTTCCCGTTATTACATTGCCTTTTTTGTCCTTTTTCCCTTCATTATAAATAGAATGCCAAGACCCTATATCACTCCATTTTGTATTTAGCTCTGTCATAACAAGGTTGTCTGCTTTTTCAATAATTGCATAATCTAAAGATATATCAGGCATTTTTTCATAATTTAAATAGTTTATTTTCAAATTTTCGTCAATCATATTATTTGAGCAACAAGCTGTTATATCTTTTGCATACTTATTATATGCCTCATTTAAAACGGAAACTTTGGCGGAATATATTCCGCAATTCCAATAATACGATTTATCCGAAACAAATGACTGAGCAGTTTCATAATTAGGTTTTTCAATAAATTTTTCTATCTTTTTTCCGAATTTTAAATTTTCGGAAGTTTTAATGTATCCAAATCCTATTTCAGGTGACAGAGCTTTTGTCCCTATAACTCCTATATAGCCTTTTTTAGCTATGTTAATTACATTTTCTATAGTTTCAATAAATTTTTTCTTATCCGAGACAACAAAATCTACAGGAAGTATAACAACCACTTCATCTCTTTTTAACCTTTTTAAATATGTAAGAGCAGAAGCAGCTGCAGGTGCCGTATTTTTTGTCATTGGCTCTGATATGATAACAGGATTTGCAGTAATATTTTTTAATTGAAGTCTTGTATCAGTTTCTTGTGCAACATTTATAACAGTTATAATGTTTTTAGGCGAAGTTAAAGATAAAATAATTTCATATGTATTTTGAAGTGCAGATTTTCCGTCATCTTTTTTTAACAATGATTTTGGATATAATGTTCTTGATAACGGCCATAACCTTTCTCCTGATCCGCCTGCAAGCAATATAAACTTCATTATTATTTCCTTTTTTATATTTTACTGTTTTTCCTGATTATTTTTCACGAATTAACCGAAGGTGTATGTGAAAATTTGCGAATGGTATATTGAAAAGGCTTCAACACCAGCTTAAATTATAGTACCATGTAATTTATTCTTATACAAAATGAAAAGATATGTAAAGATAGTTTATTTTCTTAGACAAATATTTTAAAACAATATATAATATTTGTAGCAGTAGTACATGCTTATTAAAAGGGGATTGTTTTTATGACGGCATCAGTTGTTGATTCTATTGAAAATAAGGAAATTTCACCTAAAGAAATAAGAGAAATGCTTGGAGTTGATAACTCTGGCATACAGGAATTATGTAAACTTGCTGATGTTAAATTGAAAAAAAACAATAGAGGGCTTACTTATTTTACTAAAGATGATGCCGATGCACTTAGTAAAGCTTCAAAAATGACTGTTCCCATGCCGGTTAGAAATGCTGTTTTCAAAGGTTCAAATTCAATTTCTAACGGTTCTATCGTTCAGCTTGTTGATACCCTTAAAAATATTGAAAAATCAATTACAGATAAATTAACTTCCGTACTTGATGAAAAACTTGACGGCATGGACGATGTCGTTATGGAACTTATTAGAGTTAAAACAGAAAACGAAACAATGAGATTTAAAATTAATGAATTAAACAAAGAAAACTATAAACTTAAAAAAGAAATTAATTCATTTAAAAAAGTTCCTTTTGGTTTTTACGCAAAAACCTCAACGAATAATAATCCTTTTTAAATAAATTTTGTTTTATTTATTGTAAAATCATCATTCCAGTAAACTTTTAAATTGTTTTTAAGATTATGATAATTTAAAAGGTTTGTTGATGCTAAATCTATGGCATTATTAAAGTTTAATATTTTTTTATCCGCAAGATTTTTAACAATATCGCAAAGCAGTTTGGAACTTCCTGCAATAACACTATCCGAATTAACCAGTTTACCGTTTTTATTGTATATTTTTTGACCGGCAAAATAACCTTCCGTCTCATTGCTATGTGTCATAGGAAGTGCATCACTTATTAAAAGTAGTTTATCCTTTGATTTTAAGCGGAATGTAATATCTAATACTTCATCGCTGACATGCATTGAGTCCGCTATAATTTCAACATAAATATCATTATTATTTAAAGCACTTACAACTGTTGAATTTCCTCTATGCGAGAATGCGCCCATAGCATTATACAAATGAGTAACTTGATTTATATCGGTTAAATTAGTTCCGATGGAATGCCCTAAAGAAATTTTAATATTTTTAGATTTTAAATACTCTATAAATCCGCCATCCGTATCAAGTTCAGGCGAAATGGTAATAATTTTAATTATTTCGTCCTCTAATTTTTTATATAATTCTATTTTAAGAGGGAGTATATATTTTTTTTCGTGTATTCCCGATTTTTCAGGATTTATAAAAGGACCTTCAAGATGAATACCTGCAATTTGAGCAGTGTTTGTTTTTTGGTGTGATTGAGCTGATTTTATTACGGAAATTCGCTCTTTTATTTTATCAATTGCATCTGTCATAATCGTAGGAAAATATGCACAAACCCCACTTTGGGCAAGTAAATCCGATACTTCAAGCAGTTCTTTTTCGCTGCAATTCATAAAATCACAACCAAAAGCACCATGTATATGCTGTTCTATTAAACCTTCAGTTTCAATCATTATACCCTCAACGATTCTATTGCATCTTCAATATTATTGCTTGATAAAATATAATTACCTGATACAAGAGCATTTATACCAAAATCTCTGCATACTATAGCAGTTTCATTGTTAATTCCGCCATCAGCTTCAATTATTATATTCTTATTTACATAAGACTTAATATCAACAGCTTTTTTAATACATTCTTCGATGAATTTTTGTCCTCCAAATCCAGGTTCCACCGTCATTATCAATATTAAATCAGCCATATTAACATAAGATTTTATTTCTGATGAAGGAGTATTCGGTTTTATAGAAATCCCTGCTTTAATATTATATGATTTTATTAAATTAATAACCTCGGGAGTTTTTTCTTTTACTGCTTCATAATGGAATGTAATAATATCAGACCCTGCTAAAGCAAAATCCTTTATGTATTTTTCAGGATTATCAATCATTAAATGAACATCCAAAGGGATATTACATATTTTCCTGATTGATTTTACAACCGGAGCACCAATTGTAATATTAGGTACAAAATGCCCGTCCATAACATCAATATGAATCCAATCCGCTCCGCCTGATTCCAACCTTTTTACTTCATATTCCAAATTCCCGAAATCACAAGATAAAATAGACGGCGCAATAATTAAATCACTCATTTTTCTGCTCCTTTGGCAAATTTAAATTTTTTAAAGCATTAAATGCAGCATTTTTTTCCGCATCTTTTTTTGTTTTTGCAATACCTCTTCCGAGTTCTTTTCCCTGATATATAACCTCTACTTCAAAAGTTTTATTATGTGCTTTACCTGATTCGTTTATTACTTTATATTCAGGTAAATCTTTGTTTATACTTTGGGTATATTGCTGCAAAAGCTCTTTTGTATTGAAATTTAGCATAATTTCATTAAAATTTGTATTAACATCCGAGTATAAACCGTAAACAAAGTTTTTTGCTTTTTCAAAACCCAAACTTTTATATACAGCACCAATTACAGCTTCAAATGCACAAGCATTTATTGATTCTTTATTTCGTCCTCCGTCTTTTTCTTCGTGAATTCCGATGTTTAAATATTCATTTAAATTCAATTTTTCTGCCAGAGTTGAAATAAACTTGTCACTGACAAGGGTACTTCTTATTTTAGTAAGTTTTCCCTCATCATAATCAGAGTATTTATCATACAGATATTCACTTATGCATATTCTTAATACAGAATCACCGAGAAATTCAAGTCTTTCATAATCGGGAAGATTTTCATTGGCAGATTCAAAGTTATATGAGGAATGAGTTAAAGCAGTATTTAATAATTCCAAATCCAAATTATGTGCATTTAAAATTTTTTTTAATTTATTTAATTGTTTTTTTCTAACTGCAGATAACATTAAGAACTTTCTTTATAAATTCCGTAATCATTGGCAAAGGGAATATAAATCCCGTAAGGATAAAATATTTAATATAGTAATATGCGGCAGGGACAGAAAACAAATAGCTGTCAGCTCTGTCCAAAAAACCTCCATGCCCGGGCAATGCCGTACCTGAATCCTTTACCCCGGCATCTCTTTTTATTAGAGATTCCGATAAATCGCCCAGCTGTGCCATTACGGTAATAATAATACTTAACACTAAGCTGTGATAAAAGGAAATTCCGATAAGTTTACCGATTATAATACCTGTAATAACAGCACACAAAGTACCTGCAGCAGCACCTTCCACTGTCTTTTTAGGACTAATTACGGGTGAAAGCTGATGTTTTCCGTATCTAACCCCGAAAAAGTATGCAGCAATATCTGTCACCATAATTACAAAAAACAGCATTAAAAGGAAATAAAGTCCCTGTGAAAAGTTTAGCCCGAATAAAGAAACTTTAGGTCCTATATGCCTTATAGTATAAACATGACATGGCATCCAAGCTATTAAAAATCCTAATATTGTCGTTGCAACATTAGCTATATAAGGCTGTCGTCCTCGAAATAAAACCGCCAGAAATGACCCTATTGTACCTGCTATAAGTACAAGCGGTATTAATTTATCATAACCGCTTGCAGTTACAAGTATCATAATTACCGAAGTTATGAATATAACCTTAAAAAAGGGCAAAAAACCTTTATGCCTCAGAATATCCGTATATTCTTTACTTGCGGTGATTATAAAGAAAAGTAATAAGATAAGCAGAAATTTTCCGCCGGCAAGAATACATCCGAAAACTAAAGAAGCAACTACAAATCCTGTAATTAATCTGTTTTTCAATAAGCTGTTTAGTACTGCCACTATACGGTTAATACCTCTTTTTCTTTTTCAGATGAAACATCGTCTGCTATTTTAATATATTTATCAGTAATTTTCTGAATTTTATCCTGGTTATCTTTAACCATATCCTCAGAAAGATTTTCGGATTTTTCCAGTTTTTTAAGTTCATCAGCCATATCTCTTCTGATATTTCTGATTGCTACTTTAGAATCTTCACAAACTTTTTTAACATCTTTGCAAATTTCTTTTCTTTTATCCGCAGTCAAAGGAGGAAATGTCAGTCTGACAACAATTCCGTCAGAGTTTGGATTAATACCCAAGTCTGCTTTAACAAGAGCTTTTTCAACATCCTTCAGTATTGTTTTATCATAAGGAGCAATAACAAGAGTTGTACCATCCTGTACACTTACCTGTGATAATTGTCTTAAAGGTGTTGGAGTTCCGTAATATTCAACTAAAACCTTATCTAAAATCATAGGATTTGCTCTTCCCGTACGAATTGAAGCAAATTCTTTTTTCATTTGTACAATTGTCTTTTCCATTTTTTCTGTTCCCGAAGAAAACATTGAATCCAATGTCATATTAACCTCCTACATATGTTCCTAAATTTTCGCCTTTTAATATTTTAATAATGCTTCCTTTTGCAGCAAAATCAAATACCACGATGGGTATAGAATTTTGTTTACATAATGCGCAAGAAGCTGTATCCATTACTTTTAAACCCTTAACTATAATATCATCATAGGTAATATTACCGTACTTTTTAGCATTTGGATTAGTTCTCGGATCATCCGAGTATACTCCGTCCACACCGTTTTTTGCCATCAGCATAGCTTCAGCACCTATTTCCGATGCTCTTAATGCTGCTGCCGTATCAGTTGTAAAGAAAGGATTACCCGTACCTGCAGCAAATATAACTACTCTTTCTTTTTCCAAATGTCTTATTGCTTTAAATCTAATATAAGGCTCTGCTATTTTATTCATATCTATTGCGCTTTGAACCCTGCACGGTACATCTATTTTCCTTAAAGCACTTTGAAGAGCCAGTGCATTCATAACTGTTGCAAGCATTCCGATATAATCACCTGTTGCCTGATCCATTCCGTATTTTGCAGAGTTTTTTACACCTCTGAAAATATTTCCTCCGCCAACAACAATTGCTATTTGAGCCCCTGTTTCATAAGCTTCTTTTACCTCTTGTGCTATCATTTCCAACGGACTTTGGTCAATACCGAATTCCTGTTTTCCAAGTAAAGCTTCACCGCTAAGCTTTAGCAGAATTCTTTTATATTTTAATTGTTCTCCCATATAAACCCTATTCGTAAATCTGATAAATATAAGTTTATTATATCTTAAATTGCATATATTTGTTTAAAAATTACAAAATTGTAATTATTTTTGACAAATTTTGTTATATTTATATCTCGCAACAGAAGCTTGAACCATTCCCATTACGCATAATGAAACTGCAAGAGCAAACCAATATCCTCTTAAAGACATATGATACTTGCCAACCAATATAAGTGCGACAGGAAATCCTGCTACCCAATACCCGATTAATACCGCATTTGATACTACTTTCGTCAATTTAAATCCCTTTAGTATTCCTCCTGATACGACCTGAAATCCGTCAAAAACTTGATACATTGCGGCAATTGATATTATTGGCAGAGCAATTTTAATTACTTCCGCATTATCAGTAAATATACTTATTATTTGTTTTGGAAATACAGCCAATATTATTCCTGCAAAAGCCATAATTCCGACCCCCATAATCATGCCTGCCGCTGAATAATTTTTTATTTCTTTTTTATTGCAAGCGCCGTAGTAATAGCCTATTTTTACAGATAATGCTGTTGCAATTGATAAAGGAATCATAAATGTTGCTGATGATATTGTCGTTATTATATTATGCGTAGCTGCAAGCAAGCCTGATTCTCTGCCGACAAAAATTGTAATAATATTAAATGCTAAAAATTCAAGAACTAAGCCAATACCGATAGGAGTACCTATTCTTATCATTTGTTTTATATAACCGTAATCCGTTTTTGCTTTTAAATTTAATATTTTAATAACATATAAAAGCATTACAAGCCCCATAATCGTACGGACTAAAGTAGTTGCAATTGCAGCACCTTTTACACCCATAGAAGGTACGGGTCCAAACCCGAATACAAAAACCACATCAAAAATTAAATTTAATACAACCGAATACAATAAAAGCATATTAGGAAATTTTACTATTTCATGAGCCTGTAGAAATTGCTTTATGCCCTCAAACAAATACATTCCGAATATTGAAAATGATACTATTGAAATATACTGTTTTATATAAGGAACAAGGTGTTCTTCAAATCCGCCGAAATTAATTAAATATTTTGAAAAATAGCATAATGACGTAAACACAACGGCAAGTATAATTGAAAAAAATAAACTTGTAGAAAGATGTTGTTTTGTCGGTTTCCTCTCACCTCTCATATTTGCAAGAATAACGGATATTGAAAATAAAATACCGAGTCCGAAAATAAATATGGTAAAAAAAACAGAATTAGCAATAGTTATTGCCGCAAGTGCATCAATATTATATTTTGCAACAACTAAAATATCTGTCGCACCAATTAAAGTATGTCCCATATTACCTATCAAAATAGGAAAAGCAAGGATTAATAAATCAGTAAAATAATGTTTATACCGGCTTAAAAGACTTTTAATATCAGCAATTTGACTGTTCATTTTCTTTTAATTTTTTATATTCTTCTCTGTGTGATCTCATATGCGATGCTCTGTCATAAAATTCAACATCTTTCATATCAAATTCTTTTGTTTTATTTTCGGCATAATCAAGCAAATCATAGATATAATCAGGAATATTTGGTTTATTCTGCCCGTACCACATTGCTTCAACATCAAGAACAACACTTCTTATTCCTGCACGAACCGTTAATTCAAAAAATTTATCTATTTCTTCTTTTGTATCATTATAAGGCGGAAAAATTATAAACTTAGTCTTAACTTTATATTTATTTTGAGTCTGAGCATTAGCATATTTTTCAAGATTTTCCCAAACTTTATTAAAATGATTAACTCGTTTTATATTTTCATAAGTTTGCGGAGTCCCCGAATCAACAGACACAACAACAATAAGTTTTCCTTCACTTACACCTCTTTCAATAGCTTTAGAATACTTAACACCTGATGAATGTACACGAATATTATCACATCCGCAATCTAAAAGCATATTTACCATAGGTTCAAATTCAGGTAATAATGCAGGTTCACCGCCGCCAAAGCCTATTTCTCCTCCGCCACGAATTTTTCCCATATCAGCAAGTTTTTTTATAACAGGATACATATTATAGTTTTTTCGCTGATTAAAATAATCCGATTGTTCATTTGTAAAACAATATCTGCATTTACAATTACATTGAGTCCAATGATTAAAGACCATATAATTTATATAATCTTCATCATCCCATTCTCTTTCCTTTAAAAAGATGCAGCCTTTACACCTTTCAAGAGTAATTCCTCTTTTATTAAGTTCTCGTAATTTTCTTTTTTCTTTAAAAAATTTATCCCAATTAATCATCTCACCTTTATAATTATCAATCAGGATTTGTCTGCCTCCGCCTTCATGACAGTTAAAACAGCACATCTTAATGTCTTCATAGTCAACATTAAAACCGTGTTGGATATATTCACAACTTACATATCTGTTTGACAAATTTTCTTTTTTTCTAAAAAGTGATTTGATTTTTTCAAACATAATTTACCTCTTAGTTATTAAAATAAAAATTATCTTCTTTTAATCTTTTAATTACTTCATGCATTTGAGATTCTTCGGCAACAATAGACATTCTGAACCATCCTTCGCCGTTATTGCCGAACCCGTTTCCGGGGACAAGAACAATACCTGAAGTTTTTAGTACATCATCCGTAAATTCTTTTGAAGATTTATACCTCGGAGGTATGGGAAGCCACAGATAAAATGTCGCTTTAGGCGGATTTATTTTGTCCATCGGCCAGCCCAGTTCTTTAAATCCTTCAACAATAATTTTTTGTTTTCTTTCAAATCTGCGATTTGCTTCAACAATATATTCATCGCCTTCTTTTGAATTTAATATATCCGATGCGGCTTTTTGTATGGGTTTATAAATACCTGTATCTATTGTTGATTTAAGTTTACCCAATATTCCGACAGCTTCAGAGTTACCGCAAACCCAGCCTATTCTCCAGCCTGTCATTGAATAAGGTTTTGAAAAACTGTAAAATTCTACAGCCGTATCCTTTGCTCCGTCAATTTCAAAAACACTGTGAGCTTTAGGAGCTCCTTCAAAAGTTAAATCTATGTATGCGGCATCTGAAATTAACAAAATTTTATGTTTTCTGCAAAATTCTACCGTTTTTTGCAAATATTCTTTTGTACAAATAGCACCTAAAGGATTATTAGGATAATTAATAACCAAAGCCTTAACTTTCTTTTTATCGAAACCGTCTTTTTCAAGATTATTCATTACCTCATCCAAATCAGGCATATAATTGTTTTCTGGAGTTAAAGGAATTCCATATCCAAATCCGCCTGAAACTTTTACCATTTCTTTATAAGAAGCATACCCCGGGTCAGGAATTAGAATTATATCCTTATCTTTTACCGAAGTTTTAGGATTTATTAAGGCTCTGATTAAATTAGCTATACCTTCTTTTGAACCTATCAAAGCACATATTTCCGATTTAACATCAAAATCAATACCCGTACGATTTTTCATATTTTTTGCTATTTCTTCAAGCAAATATGTTTCACCTTTAACGAGGGTATATGTATGCATGCCGTCAGTTTGAGCATATTCAATTATTTTATCCGTAACCAATTGAGGCGGTCTTTCAACAGGCGCTCCCATAGCAAGTGAAATCGGAGCCCTGCCCTTTGCCGTTAATTCAGGGGCAAGTCTTGCCGTTTCCATCTTAATTTGTATCATTATATATGTTTCTAAAGATTGTACATAATCGTTAAATAATTCTTTCATTTTTATCTCCAACTTGTTACTTACTCTCTGACTGCCAAGCCCAAGCATTATGGTTATGAATACTTTCTTGAGCTTCCACTTCCGCTTCATAATATTTTACTTTATCATCTTTTCTTAAAAAGCTTATAACATCTCTTAATACATCTTCCACAAACTTAGGATTTTCGTATGCGGATTCCGTTACAAATTTTTCATCACATCGTTTCAATATTGAATATACAGGGCTTGAACCGCATTTTTCAATTTTTTCAACTAAATCTTCTATCCAAATAATATCATTTTCTTCATAGCTGACTTTAACTTTTACCATAGTCCTTTGATTATGTGCAGAGTACTTTGATATTTCTTTTGAACACGGGCAAAGTGTTGTAACAGGAACTTTTACCCCCAATATAAATTTATAATCATCACCCGTTAAATCGCCCTGAAATGAGCAATCATACCCCACGGGGAATTCCATCTCGCTGACGGGTGCTTTTTTGTTAATAAAATATTTAAATTCAAACTTTACATGCGCACTTTGAGAGTTTAATTTTTCTTTAACATCAATTAAAAGTCCTTTTATATCAACTCCCAATAAATTTTTGTTTGAATAATCGCTTAATATTTCAATAAAACGGGACATATGTGTACCACGGTAGTCATGAGGAAGAGTTACACTTAATCTTGCTTTAGCTGATACAACCTGACTTTGTGCATTTTTTCGTTCTATGATAAGAGGGACTTCAACATCATTTACTCCTACTTTTTGAATATCTATCCCTCTAATATCATTTTGATTTTGTATGTCTTTTAATTCGCTATTCATGTTCTTCGTGTTCCAAAGACTCCATATCGTTGCTTTCCATGGCAAGAAGCAGTTTTAATGCTGCTATTCTTTGTGTTTTAGGAGATGAAGCTCTTAATAATTCAATAGCTTTAAGCATAACAGGGTCTGAATCATACCAGCGGTTCCCTTTTCCGCAGAATTTCTTTGTTATTTCGTATATTCGTTCAATAACATCTTGAGCTACCTGTTCCTGTAATGAAATTATAAAATCAGCGGCAACCGTTTTGGTATCATCGGTCTGTAATTTTAATAATTCGAGCGCCTCTTTAAGTATTGGGTCATTATCATACCATCTTCTGTATTTTTCAGGCATTTATTCTCCTAACTTTTCTTGTATTAATTTTATTATAATATTTTTTGAATTTTCAAATACTTTTTCTATAGAATTATTTGCATTTATTAATTTTATTCTGTTTGGGTTTTCTTTTTGAAGCTCCAAGTACCCGTTTCTGACCTTCTTATGGAACTCAATACCGGCAGATTCCATTCTGTCTTTTTCATTTCCCACACGATTTTGAGCAGTTTCCGTTGAAACATCATAAAGAAGAGTTAAATCAGGTTCTGTACCGTTCACGGCAATTTTATTTAAATCCTTCAATAAATTAATGTCCTGACCTCTTCCATAGCCTTGATAAGCCTCTGTTGAATCGGTAAAGCGGTCGCATAGAACTATTTTACCTTCATTAATGGCAGGTTTTATAAATGTTTCAACATGTTGTGCTCTATCAGCAAGAAATAAAAACATTTCACATCTGTCTGCAACAGTGCCTTCATAGTGAAGAAGTATATTCCTTATTTTCTGTCCTAATTCAAGCGCACCGGGTTCTCTGGTTACAACTACATCATATCCTTTTTCTTCCAAAAAGGATTTAATAAGGTTCAATTGCGTTGTTTTGCCTGAACCGTCAGCACCTTCAAAAGTTACAAACAGACCTTTTTGCATTATAGTACATCCCAGCCCGTATATTTTCTTAATACTTTCGGAATTGTAACAGAGCCGTCCTCATTTTGGAAGTTTTCCAAAATTGCGGCAAATGTTCTTCCGACTGCCAAGCCTGACCCATTTAATGTATGAACATAAACAGGTTTTCCCGTTTCCTTGGAACGGTATCTGATATTTGCTCTTCTTGCTTGGAAATCACCAAAGTTTGAACAGCTTGATATTTCTTTATATGTGCCGTAAGAAGGGAGCCAAACTTCCAAGTCGAAACATTTTCTTGCAGAAAATCCTATATCCCCGGTTGAAAGAGCGACACGTCTATATGGAAGTTCCAACAGTTCAAGTATTCTTTCCGCATTTCTTGTAAGTTTTTCGTGTTCTTCAACACTTGTTTCAGGAGTAGTAAGTTTAACAAGTTCAACCTTATTAAACTGATGCTGGCGGATTAAACCTCTTGTGTCTTTACCTGCCGAGCCTGCTTCTCGTCTGAAACATGGTGTATATGCCGTCATATATTTAGGAAGGTCATCTTCACTTAAGATTTCACCCGAATATATATTGGTAACAGGCACTTCTGCCGTAGGAATTAAGTATAAATCTTCATTTTCGCATTTATACATATCCTGAGCAAATTTAGGTAATTGTCCCGTTCCCGTCATTGCTGCGGCATTAACCATAACGGGAGGCAAAATTTCTTCATAACCGTGTTCTTGTGTATGAGTATCAAGGAAAAAGTTTATTATTGCCCGTTCTAACTGTGCTCCTTTTCCTCTGTATAGTGAAAATCTTGACTGAGCCAGTTTTACTCCTCTTTCAAAATCTACTATATTTTTATCAGTACAAATATCCCAGTGAGCTTTTTGCTCAAAATTAACTTTACGAGGCTCACCTACTCTTTTGATTTCTACATTATCAGCATCAGATAAACCTATAGGGGTTGTTTCATCAGGAATATTAGGAGTTGAAAGCAATAAATTTCTTTGTTCCGAATCAAGCTGCTGTTCTTCTTCCTCAAGTGATTTAATTTCATCACCCATTTCTTTAACTTTAGCTTGTATTTCATCGGTATTTTGTCCTTGTTTTTTCATCATACCGATTTCCTGCGACATATTTTTTCTTTTTGCCCTGAGTTCATCTGCCTGAGTTTGTATTTTTCGTCTCTTAACATCTATTTCAAGTATTCCGTCAATTGATAACTCAGGATTTCTTCTTTTTAACAGTTCATTAACCTTTTCGGGATTTTCCCTAATAATTCTTATATCAAGCATTATTTTTACCTCTCAATTCTCTATTATTTTATTAAAAACAAACATAAAATAAAAGAAGTTTTTTGTTATATAATAGTTAAGAGGAATTAAGTGTGAACAAAACTTACACAAAAAGAATTTTATTTATAGGCATGCCTGATATGGCATTAGTATGCCTGCATAAACTTGCATCCAAAGGAATAAATATAGTAGGTGTTGTTCCTCCTGCAAAAAATGATCCGACAAATAGATTAATGGTAAATACCGCACAAATGTACGGATTAAATATTATCCAATATGACCAAAAGTTAAACGAAACGGCATTTTTACAAAAAATCAAGGCACTAAATGCAGACTTAGCCGTTGTCGCATCATACAATAAAAAATTTCCAAAGGAACTTTTAGAGCTTACTAAAGACGGATTTATAAATCTTCATCCATCCAAACTGCCTGATTATAGAGGAGCAAATCCCTATTCTCATGTTATCATCAACGGTGAAACAGAATCTGCCATTACACTTCATTTTATGGATGAAAATTTTGATACGGGTGATATTATTTCTCAATACAAATTCGGAATTGATGAAAATGAAACAATGGGAACTTTGTTTATAAGAACAAATGAAATGTGCGCAACAATGCTTTATGAAGCTCTTGATTATTATGAAACAAAAGAACTTCCAAGAAAACCTCAGCCCGTTAATAAAATTTCCAAAACAGCACCTGCACTGTCTTATGAGAAAAAAAACACCTTTATCGACTGGTCTAACTCAGCAACAGAAATAGAAAGATTTATCAGGGGATTAAATCCTTTTATCGGAGCAATAACTAAATACAAAAATAATATTTTAAGAATTAATTCCGCAAAAGTTATAAATAAATCACACAAAATGCCTCCTGGCAGTATTTATGACGCAAATAACACTTTAAAAATAGCCTGCGGTGAAGGAATTCTTGAGCTTGAATCACTTCAATACGGGGCATATTTCATATCAACAGGAAAAGATTTTTCCCAAAGAATTAAAATAAAAAAAGGAGAAATTCTGCAAAGTGAATAAACTTAATTTCTTAACACCCGGGCTTCCTATGGCATCCGAAGGAAAAGGCTATAATGAGGGGCTAAAAATAATTAAAGAAATGAATTTGGACGGAATGGAAGTTGAATTTGTCCACGGTGTAAAGATGAACGAACAAACTCAACAGTTTGTAAAAAAATATACGGAAGAAAACAATTTAACAATCACCTGCCATGGTCCTTTTTACATTAATCTTAATTCGCTTGAAGAAGATAAAATTGAAGCAAGCATTCAAAGAATACTTGAAACGGCAAGAGCAGGTAAAAATATCGGTGCATACAGCATTACCTTTCATGCTGCTTTTTATATGAAAAAATCACCTAAGGAAGTTTATAAAACCGTTTATAAATCTATGGAGCAAATATGTTCTATCTTAGAAAATGAAGGAAATACCGTTTGGATAAGACCTGAAACAACAGGTAAAGGTACTCAATGGGGAACTTTTGAAGAAATTGTAAAATTATCAAAAGAATTTAAATATGTACTGCCTTGTATAGATTTTTCGCATATTCACGCAAGATATAACGGCATTTATAATACCTATGACGAATTTTCACATATTCTTGAATATATGGGCAGGGAACTGGGTAATGAAGTTTTTGATAATTTCCATGCTCACCTTGCAGGTATTGAATATGGTGCTAAGGGCGAAAAAAATCATCTTATTTTTGAAGAAAGCGATATGAATTACAAAGATTTGCTTAAAGCATTTAAAAATTTTAATATTAAAGGAGCGCTTGTCTGCGAAAGCCCTAATATTGAAACAGATACAAAACTTTTAAAAGATTATTATTTGAGCTTATAATATGGATTTATTTTATTATATTTTTCCGAATATCAAAGGATTAACACTAAAGGAAAATGAGCATAATGCAGGAATGTTCATCGTTGAAAATGCAGGGAAAAATTTTTATAAAATAAAAAATACAGAAATTGAAGTAATTAACAGAAAACCGAAATATAAATATTCAAATTTAGAATTCAGCATTTCGCATAAAGGAAATATTGTAATTGTTCTGTTTGATAATAATCCCGTCGGTGTTGATATAGAAAAACTTCAAACCAGAGATTTTGAAGCAATAGCAAAAAGAATGAATTTTAAAATCAAAAATTATACCCGGGAAGAATTTTATAAATGCTGGACATTATATGAAGCGGAATATAAACTCCAAACAACAGCAAAAAGCAGATATACATTTAATTTTAACAATGAATATATAATCTCCGCCGTTACGGGTGAACAAGCGGAGATTAAAAAAAATTTAAAAATTTATGAAATCAAACAGAATGGCATTATTTCTTTGAAATAACATAAATTAAATGCCAGCCGAACTGTGTTTTAACTGGTTCTGATACAACACCCGAGGGAAGATTAAAAGCCGCATTTTCAAATTCAGGCACCATATCACCTCTTGAAAACCAGCCTAAAATTCCGCCTGATTTACCTGAAGGGCATTTAGAATATTTTTTAGCCGCTTCCATAAATCTGTTAAAAGTTTCATCAGGATTACCCGTCATAACTTCTTCTCTTATTTTAACTGCTTCATCTTCAGTCGGAACAAGAATATGTGCAGCCTGAACCTGTCTTATTGCTGCTTCTGCTCTTGATACTACAGGATTAAATGAATTTTCATTCATAAAAGCAAAACAGCAAAATGCCGTAAACATCATTAATAACGAAAATAATTTTTTCATAAAATAACTCCTTTTATTACAAACAAATTATAATAATAAAATTAAAATAAATCTATTACCCGATTTTATTTATGCAAATTTATAAATTGATTTTCTCTTGTAATAGCTACCATACCCGAACGTACGATTTCTTTAATTCCGATAGGACGAAGCAGAGATATTAAAGCCATTACCTGCCTGTTATCGCCCGAATATTCAAGTGTATAAATATCAGGTGTTACATCGATTATTTTAGCGCCAAAAATCTCGGCTATTCTTAATATTTCACTTCTTGCATCATCTTTTGCCGTAACTTTACACAGAATTAATTCTCTATCTATACATTTATCGGCTGATTTAGGAAGCTCTACTACTTTTATTGTATTTATTAATCGGTTTAACTGTTTACAGATTTGCTCTATAACAACATCATCACCGTTCGTAACTATCGTAATTCTTGAAAATACTGAATCTATAGTAGATGCAACGGTTAAACTTTCAATATTATAACCTCTTGAAGAGAATAAATCGCATACGGAAGATAAAATACCAGCTTCATTTTTAACCAGTACGGAAATTGTATGTTTCATAACTTATTCCTCCGTTCCGTTTTCATTATTGGATAAAATAACTTCATTTAAAGGTTTACCTGCTAATACCCAAGGGTAAACCATTTCGAAAGGTTCTACGATAAAGTCGATAATAACAGGCCCGTCAAACGAAATTGCTTTATCAAGCGCATTATCAATATCTTCTTCTTTTGTAACCCTTATACCAAGAACTCCGTATGCTTCTGCCAGCTTAACATAATCGGGCGAAGAAATATGAGTTTGAGAATAATGTTTATCAAACAGTTTTTCCTGCCATTGTCTTACCATGCCGAGATAACCGTTATTTATAACCGCAATTTTAACGGGAATTTTATAATCAACACAGGTCATAAATTCTTGAATATTCATCTGAATACTGCCGTCACCTGCTATATTAAAGACAAGTTTATCAGGTGCTGCGATTTGAGCCCCGATTGCAGCAGGGAAACCAAAGCCCATTGTTCCCAAACCGCCTGATGTTATCAGTCTTCCCGGCTGATTAAACTTATAAAGCTGAGCCGTCCACATTTGATGCTGTCCGACTTCAGTTGCTATTATTGCATCTTTATCTTTTGTCTTTTCGTATATATGTTCAATTACTGTCTGAGGACTCATTATACCGTTTTCAACAGCCCGTATTGCCCGTTTTTCTTTCCATGAATCTATTTGTTTAACCCACAATCTTCTTATATCAATATCATATTGATATTTACCGGTATTAAATTCATTAAGCATTACATGTAATACATTTTTAGCATCGCCTACTATCGGGATATCAACACTTACATTTTTGCTTATTGAACAAGGGTCAATATCGACATGGATAACTTTAGCATCTTTGCAAAATCTTTTTAAACAGCCTGTTATGCGGTCATTAAATCTTGTACCGACGGCAAAAAGTACATCACAGTTACTGACGGCTAAATTTGCCCAGTAATTACCGTGCATACCGAGCATGCCCAATGATAATTCATCGCCTTGAGGATATGTACCTATCCCCATTAGTGTTGTTGCAACGGGGATATTAAGTTTTTTCGCAAGCTCTCTTATTTCTTTATATGAATCCGAATGAATAACTCCGCCTCCTGAAATAATAACAGGTCTTTGAGCCTCGCATAAAAGTTTTAATGCTCTTCTGCATTGTATAGGGTGACCTTCATATGTAGGGTTATACCCCGGCAGATTAACTTTTTCGGGATACTCAAAATCAGTTTTCATTGTAAGAACATCTTTAGGAAGAGAAACCACAACCGGCCCGGGACGTCCCGTTTTTGCAATATGAAAAGCTTCTTTTATAACTCTGGGCAAATCGCTAATATTTTTAACAAGATAATTATGTTTGCAGCATGTTCTTGTCATGCCGACAATGTCAGCTTCCTGAAAGGCATCATTACCGATTAATTTTGAATCCACCTGACCTGCAAAAACAACAAGCGGATAGCTGTCATAATAAGCATTTGCAATCCCCGTTACGGTATTACAAGCCCCGGGACCTGATGTTACAAGAACAACACCCGGTTTTCCCGTAACTCTTGCATAACCTTCAGCAGCATGTACAGCTGCCTGCTCATGCCTTACAAGGTAATGTTTTATATAGTCGCAGTTATATAATTCATCATAAATATGAAGAATGACACCGCCGGGGTAGCCGAATATTTTATCCACACCCTCTTTCCTCAAGCATTCAAGAAACATTCTTGCACCGTTCATTTTTTCGGTTTTATTGATTTGCTCGGAAGTCATTTCCACTCTCCACTTATTTCAGCTGTAAACATAAAAATTTTACCACAAAGTTTTTATATTTTCGACTTAATATACCAAGGTTGACTATTATATTTTTAAGTTCTAAACTTTTGTATAAACGGTAAAAGAGAAAAGAGGTAGATATGGCAAAAATTTATTACGCATCAGACTGTAATCTCGGTCTTTTAAAGGGTAAAACAGTTGCAATAATCGGTTACGGAAGCCAAGGGCATGCACATGCTTTAAACTTGCATGAAAGCGGAATTAATGTAATCGTAGGTTTATATAAAGGCTCAAAATCTTGGGCAAAAGCTGAAGAAGCAGGTTTAAAAGTAGCAACCGTTGAAGAAGCTTCCAAACAGGCTGATTTAATTATGATACTTCTGCCCGATGAAAAACAGGCTGATATTTATAAAACTCAAATTGCACCAAACTTAACGGCAGGAAAAACTTTGGCATTTGCTCACGGGTTTAACATCCACTTTAACCAAATTATTCCTCCAAGTGATGTTGATGTAATTATGATTGCACCAAAAGGCCCCGGTCATACCGTAAGAAGCGAATATGTTGCAGGTAAAGGTGTTCCTTGTTTAGTTGCCGTATACCAAAACGCAAGCGGTAAAGCAATGGAAACAGCACTTGCTTATTCTGCAGGCATAGGCGGTGCAAGAGCAGGAGTTCTTGAAACAACGTTCAGACAAGAAACAGAAACAGACTTATTCGGTGAACAAGCTGTTTTATGCGGAGGAGTCACAGCTTTAATGCAGGCAGGCTTTGAAACACTCGTTGAAGCAGGCTACGACCCACAAAATGCTTACTTTGAATGTATTCACGAAATGAAACTTATTGTTGACCTTATTTATCAAGGCGGTTTCTCTAAAATGAGATATTCTATATCAGATACAGCTGAATTCGGCGACTATGAAACAGGCAAAAGAATTATTACCGATGAAACAAAAAAAGAAATGAGAAAAATCTTATCCGAAATCCAAGACGGTACTTTTGCTTCTAAATGGATTAGCGAAAATAAAGCAGCTAACAGAGCTCATTTCCTAGCTACAAGAAGAGTTAAAGCAGAACACCAGCTTGAAAAAGTAGGTAAAGAGCTTAGAAAAATGTACTCTTGGAACGAAGAAAAATAATTTTAAAATAAAAAATTAAAAAAACCGAAGAAAAATCTTCGGTTTTTTTATTGCTTGACAATTTATAGACATTTGTCTATAATGTAAATATGCTTACGGAAAAACAAAAAACATTCTTTGAAAAACTAAAAGAATTATATAAAAATGAAGCCCTGCCAAGTTTTGAAACTCTGGCTAAAGAATTCGGATTTAAACATAAAAATTCAATCTGGCAGTATTTTAATAAACTAAAGGAAGAAAACCTTATCACTGAAAAAAATAACCGATTTTATATTAATAAAGAACAGCTGGGTGCCGTATTATTTTCTTCCGCAGTAAAAGCAGGGTTTGCCTCGGTAGCGGATGATTATATAGAAAAGCGGGTTTCTCTTGATGAAAGCTTTAAAATAAACAGCCCTTCCACTTTTTTATTTACCGTTTCGGGCGATTCAATGATAGATTTAGGTATTTTTGAAGGCGATAAAGTTATTGTTCAAAAATCAAATACCGCAAAAGACGGTGATATAGTAATAGCTTTTATTGACGGAGGCTACACAATAAAAACCTACAGGTCAAAAAACGGAAAGGTTTGGCTCCAGCCGGCAAACAGCAATTACCCTGATTTATACCCAAAAGAGCAGCTGGTTATATTCGGCATAGCTCAAGGTATTGTAAGAAAATTTTAAATTATTCAAACAGTTTTATTCTTCAAAAGGCGAGTTTTATTCCTCCCAAAAATACTCGCCGATATTTTTTTAAGGATTGGTATGAAACAAAAAATAATTGTACATGTTGACGGAAATAACTTTTTTGCAGGCTGTGAAGTTTTAATGAATCCCACATTAAAAGGTAAACCGGTTTGCGTATTAAGTAATAACGACGGATGTGTTATAGCTCGCTCAAATGAAGCAAAAAAACTCGGTATCCCCATGGGAATACCGCATTTTATGGCAAAAAAGCAATTTCATGGCGTCACTTACCTTAGTTCCGACTTCACTTTATACCACGAAATATCTCAAAGAATGATGCAATTACTCCAAAGATACTCCGATATTGTTGAAGTATATTCTATTGATGAAGCTTTTCTTGACATGACGGGGATGGAAAAAATGTTTAATCTTGAATATAAAGACTTAGCAAAAAAAATAAAATACGATATAGAAAATGAAATAGGAATAACCGTTTCTGTCGGGGTTGCCCCATCTAAAATGCTTGCCAAACTGGCAACACATAAAGCTAAATCTTTAAACGGGACTTATGTTATTGATAAAAATTCAATTCCTTTGGAGCTTGAAAATATTAAGACGGAAGACATTTGGGGAATAGGCAGAAATATATCAAGAAGTCTGCGCAGATACGGCATTTTTTATGCCCATGAAATTTTGCTTAAAGATGATAATTTTTATAAAAACAACTATGGCAAAAAGGGTATGGAATTAAAATATGAACTTAGCGGAATAAGCGTAATACCCGTCACACCAGGGGTGCAAAAGCCCAAATCCATTCAACGAACAAGAGCATTCCCCGAGTTTTCGAAAGATAAAAGCTATATAAAAACAGAACTTATAATGCATCTTCATAATGTATGCAAAAAGCTCAGAGAAAACGAGCTTAGTGCATCATATATCTCTGTTATGCTCAGAACTAAAGATTTTAAAGTATTTTATCTTGATAAAAAACTTGAAATTAAAACATTTTCGGAAGTTTTATTAATAAAAGAAGTTGAAAATCTTTTCAACAAAATTTATAAAGAAGGAATTATTTACCGTTCAAGCGGTGTAATGGCCTTCGGACTTAATGATATATCTAAAGCTCAATTATCTTTATTTAATGAAAACAAAAATGAAAAATATAAAAAGATATCATACCTTATTGACAAAATAGAAGATAAATTCGGTTCGGGATTACTTTCTGCAGGTGATACCGGAATAAAATCGTTACGAGAAAAGCATAAAAGGGAAATGCGATTTCGGACTTTTTAAGATATTTAAACTTCAAGATAATTAAAATGGAAGCAGACAAATTTATGTGGTATAAAGTTAAAAGAGGGCAGGTATGAAAAGCAAAATGTTAAAATATTTTTCTTTATTTTTAACGGCAATCTGTATTTTAATGCAGATAAATTTTGCTTATGCGGAAGTAATCAGACTTGAACCGACAGAAAAAAATAAATTAAACCTTGAACATAACAATGAAATAAAGAATAAAAATCTTGTTATTCAAGACAAAAGTGTAATTGAAGATTTAATAAAGACTCAACAGGAAGATGAAATAAAAGATATAGAACTTTTATGGCATGCCACCATTGAAAATAACACACTTATTAAATTTACGATGAATAAATTAAATACCCCCGAATCTCAAAGAAGACTGCATTCTTCTATAATGGCAAAAAGCTTATCATCATTAATATACGGAGCAAGCTTCATTCCTATGTTTACGGGGTCAAATGCAATGATGCAGACAGCCTCATTTTCTGCAGGCAGATTAGCAAATAATTTTTTAAATAAAGAAGCAGCAGCAGGGCAGGCTCCGCCAATAACCGATACGGAATTAATCCAGCTCGCAGGCACGATTGAAGAGCTCCAGGAAAAAATTATTTCAAGCTACTACCAATACAAAGGGGCTTTAAATAAATTGAAGGATACTCGTTCAAGAATAATTCTTTATAACAAAAATTATTCAAATGCATTAAAAAATAATTCTTTAACGGAGTTAGTAGTATCTTCAGCATTATATGAAGAAATGCAGCTTCAAGAATATAAACAGGAGCAGGAGGCAAAAAAATACTACCTTTCTCTTGAACGATTAGCAGGGAAAAAAGCTGTAGACAGTCTTATTTTGTCGCAATATGCACTCAAAAATCAATTAATTAATACGGAAAAAATAAATAAATAATGAAAAAACTACTATTTATAATATCTATAACATTAATTACAACTCAGGCAGTACAGGCTGACAATTTAAGCGATTTAAATCTGCCTAAAAACCCTGCCTACAGGCTTGGTGTGACATATAATTTGGAAAAAGAATATAAAGTTACCGACCTGACTGAAAGACAAAATGAAAAAACAGCTTCGTACGAAAAAGAATATATAAAAAATTCAACCTATGCAGACAGTTCATTAAAAGACTTATCTAAAGAAATTTCAAAATTACTGACTGTAGAAAAAGAAGATATGCTTGAACATGTTCAAATTCTATGGGCAGGTGCCGCTTTAAAAAGCGAAACAATTAAATTTGCATTATATAAACTTGCCAATCCCGATGCAGATAAGCCCGATGAGACGATAGTTAAAAAGATAATAAGACCCTTGTCAACCGCATCATCCATTGCCGGTGCAGGACTGGGCGACCCATTTAGTGCAACGGCAGCTCTTGTCAGCGGTCATTTATTAAATGCATTGTCCTTTAATGATAAAGATTTAAATTACAAATACACAAAAGTAACCGATGCCGATATGATTGTGCTTATTACTAAAGTCGATAATATGCAGAAAAAGGTTGTGGACTTATATTTTGACTATATGACAAGCTATAACCTGCTTAAAATGACGGATGAACATATAAAGACAAGACAGGAAAGATATAATTCCGGATTATATAAAACTGAAGAACAACTGCTTGTAGCTGATGCATATTACCGCAGTGCCGTCGACAATAAAGCAAAACTCGAATTGGAATTTCTTGAAAATCGTGCTGCACTTGAACAATTGGTCGGAATTGAAGCTTTAAGCGAATTTGAAAAATTATTATTTAATAAAAAATAACTATTCCTTCTTTGTTTTATTTTTTTGTTTTTTAGGAGCTTTTAAATCTTTATCTGTTTTAATTTTGGAATTCATTTGTATTCTCTTGACGGAATGCACTTCAGGAAGAGATTGAAATGCATTTATTACGGCATTAAGATTTTCAATACCGTTAACTTCAACGCCCAATTCAATAATTCCCATTTTCTTGGCATAATTTGTCTTAACATTTGCATAAGTAATATTAGTACCGCAATCAGCAGCTTTAATAAGAATATCTTTTAACATACCGAGTTTATCAACACAGTTAATTCTAATTGATGTAACATAAGTTTTATTCGGCATTTCAGCATTTTTCCAGCTGATTTTCATTAATCTTTCTTCCGGTACCGAATCTAAAGAGGGACAATCAATTCTATGAATTGAAACTCCTTTGCCTCGTGTTACGACTCCGACAATATGTTCACCAGGTACGGGAGTACAGCATTTTGCAAAGCTGTAAAGCATTCCTTCAAGTCCTTCAATTTCATCTTTATAATGACTTTTCTTCTTGCTTGAAACAAATTTATCAGATTCTTCATCTTTAGGTTTTTTAATTCTGCTGGTAACTTTATTTAAAGTAGTTTCACCGTTACCCAATGCGGCGAATAAGTCATCCACCGAAATATAGTTAAGTGCTTTTGCAATTTCATTTAATTGACCGTTTTTAATATTTTCATCAACAACAGCCTTTGTAATTTCAGATTCAAGCATATTACGACCGGTGATGATATTTTCATCTCTGTTATGCTTCTTAAACCATTGTCTTATTTTAGATTGAGCTTGTTTTGTAACACAGAATTTAAGCCAATGCAATTTAGGAGTACCTGTTTTTGAAGTAAATAATTCAACAATATCACCGTTTTTTAATTTCGCATCCAGCTGTGCAATTCTGCCGTTAATTAAAGCACCTGTAGTTTTGTAACCGACCTCCGAGTGAATTCTGAATGCGAAATCAACGGGTGTGGCATTCAAAGGCAAGTCAATAATATCACCCATAGGTGTAAAGCAGAATACTTGATTTCCGAATAAATCCAATTTTACTTTTTCAACAAATTCATTTGCATTGGATGCTTCTTTTTCAAGTTCTATCATTTGATGCATCCAGGAAAATTTAATATCATCATCCGAAGCCGCTTTAATTGAACCTGCTTCTTTATATTTCCAATGAGCAGCAACACCGTATTCAGCTATTTTATGCATTTCAACAGTTCTGATTTGTACTTCCAAAGGCTTTTGTTTAGGACCTATTACCGATGTATGAAGTGATTTATAACCGTTTCCTTTCGGCATCGCAATATAGTCCTTAAATCTTCCGGGTATCGGCTTAAATAAAGAGTGAATTATACCCAATACTTCGTAACATTGCCGTTCCGTATCAACGATAACTCTTACCGCAGTAATGTCATACAAATCATTAAAGGCAGCATTTAATCTTTGCATTTTTTTGTAAATACTGTAATAATGCTTTGCTCTGCCTGTTATTTCCGCTTTAATTTCATTTTTTTTAAGGCTTTCAGAAATTTCATCTATTAAAAGCTTAACCGTATTTTCTCTGTCTGTTCTTTTTTGAGCAACTAATTGTGCAATTTCAAAATATTTTTCGGGATTTAAATACCTTAAAGACAAATCTTCAAGTTCGGCTTTAATTTTTCCGATACCTAATCGGTTCGCCAAAGGTGCAAATATATCTAATGTTTCCTGGGCTATTCTTATTTGTTTTGCAGGCGCCATATAGTTTAATGTGCGCATATTATGAAGTCTGTCTGCAAGCTTTAAAAATATAACTCTGACATCCTTTGCCATTGCAATAAACATCCGTCTGAAGCTTTCTGCTTGCCGTTCTTCTTTTGATTTAAACTGATATTTATCAAGTTTTGTTACACCTAATACCAAATTTAATACATCTTCGCCAAATTCTTGCCCAAGTTGTTCAGCGGTTATACCTGTATCTTCTATGGTATCATGCAGGATTGCAGCCATAAGTGTATGTTTATCCACCTTCAATGTAGCAAGTATTTTTGCAACTTCAACCGGATGGATAATATAAGGTTCTTCACTAACACGATACTGTCCGTCGTGCAGCTTTTCAGCAAACTTATATGCTTTATAAATTTCTTGGATATCTTCTTCCGACCTGTTTTGCTCCCGAAGAATTTTTTCCAAGCCGGTAAATATATTTTCTTCCTGCATTTTTAATCCTGTTTACCCATTAATTTTACACTTTATTTTTTAAAATTTCCACATTTTTTAAACTACTTACTGCAATTGATGTATAATAAATCTATGGAAAATAACTTCGGATTTATATTAAACACAAAGGAAGGAACTGTTTTAAACATAAAACTTGTACCAAACTCTTCTTTTAATAAAATTATAGACTACACAAATGAGTATATAAGAATAAAAATTTCTGCTCCGCCAATAGAAAATAAAGCTAATAAAGAACTTATTGAATATGCTTCCGAAATATTAAAAGTTAATAAATCCAAAATTAAAATTATATCGGGTGAAAAATCAAAATTAAAAAAACTGTTAATTTCAGATACTGATTTAACAGAAATTACACAAAAAATTATGTTTATGTTAGACTCAATTCATAAAGAAAAATAAGGGATAAAAAATGTTAACAACAATTTGGATAATACAAATAATTTCTGCAGTTTTATTAATACTTTTAGTACTTCTTCACTCACCAAAAGGCGACGGATTAGGTGCAATCGGAGGAGCAGCTAATTTATTTACATCACAAAAAAGTGCTGAAAAAGGACTAAATCATATTACATATGTACTTTCGGCAATTTTTTTACTATGCTCTTTTATTACGGGTTATCATTTATTCCACTAAAAACCAGTAGAACCGAAACCGCCTTCACCTCTTGACGATACTGCAAGTTCGGTTGTAACTTCAATATCTGCTTTTTCAACTTTGGCAATAACCATTTGCGCTATTCTGTCATTAGGTTTAATAGTGTATTCTTCATTTGATAAATTAACTAACCCGACACAAACTTCACCTCTGTAATCAGCATCAACTGTACCTACAGCATTTATTAAAGTAATTCCGTGTTTTACGGACAGCCCTGAACGAGCTCTTATTTGTGCTTCGTATTCAACAGGAATTTCTATTTTTATGCCTGTCGGAACCAGTACTCTTTCCAATGGTTTTAATGTTATTTCTTTATCTATTGCCGCATATAAATCCATCCCGGATGAACCTTCTGTTTTATATTCAGGTAAAAATCTGTTATGAGGCATTCTTATAATTTTCATTTTCATTCTTTATTCTCCTTCTTTGTTCTGTCTGTAAGTGTATATAGAGGCTGTCTGTTTGATATAGAAAGATTCTTAGATAAATTATATTCACCTTTGAATTCTAACTGATACTTTTTAGAAGCTTTATTATCATATGTAATTTTAAATCTGTTTGTTACAATGAATTCATTTACAAAGTTTAAAGCTAAAGTTGTATCCATACAATCCAGCTCTTTTTCTAATGTTTTCATATCATGAATTGCACTCAAAACATAACAAAATGAAACAGATATTCCATATTTTCTAAATTCTAAAGTTAAAGATTCTAAAGTAGGGGTAATATAGTATATAAAATCATCTACAAAGTTGAAATCATTATAGACAAGGAAAAGATTTTTTCTGTAATAACCTTTTTGCAATGGATTTGAATAGTTTACATTTTCAATCAGTTTCTTATTAATTCTTTGTTTCCATATCTCAACATCTTGAAAAGTAAGTTCCATATCTTCTTTTCTTCTTTTAATTTTCTTTATATTTGGAAGGATTAAAAATATCAATTTGGAATTTTCAAACGGGCTTTCTTCTTTTTTCTGTTCTTCAGTATAACTTGCAAGAGGTTTTGCGGTTCTTCTTTTTTGGCGAAGCATCCTTCTTTTTTCCATTTTTCTTTCTTCTTCTTCCTGAAGATTAGAAATTTTTTGATACAATGAGTTTACAAAAAATTCAAAACTGAAGCCTAAAAATAATGTAATACCGCCGACTATAGCAAGTGAAAAGTCGGCAGATATACCTTGCGGAGTATAAAACAAAGATACTAACCAATAAGGACCTGCAAATAACCAATTGAATAAATACAGCCACTCTACTTCAAAACAATTCAAGAACCAAAATATAAACGAAAGTGCAGAGTATACAAAAAATACGAAACGCAAAAATTTCACACACATCAACATTAGTGTGAAAGTATTAATTTGTTTTAAAGTTTCATCTTCTTTATATGCCATTTATCCCAGTATTATATTATCAATTAACCTCGTTTTCCCTATTTTTACAGCAATTGCCGCCAAAGTATTTTTACAAATTTTGTCTACTTTTTCAAAAGTATCAAAATTTCTAAATTCAAGATATTCTAATTCTAAATTTTTATTTAATATAGCAAGCGCACTATCAAATAAAATATTAGCATCAGTAATTTTTTGATTGTAAAGTCTTTCAATTTCAAATAATGCTTTAGAAATAGAAAGGGCGCACTGCCTTTCGTCCGCAGAAAGATAAGCATTTCTTGAGCTTAAAGCAAGTCCGTCAGATTCCCTCACAATAGGACAAGGAACTATTTCTAAATTCATATTCAAATCTTTTACCATTTTTTTAATTATATATAACTGTTGGGCATCTTTTTGTCCGAAAAATGCATAATCAGGCTGAACAATATTAAAGAGCTTTGTAACAACCGTAGCTACTCCGTCAAAATGCCCCGGTCTTGATTTACCGCACATACAATCAATGTAATTATAAGGCGGACATACAAATGTTAAATCGGTATTTGATAATTTAACATTTTCACCGTACATTTCATTTGCTGACGGAGCAAAAACAATATCGGCATCAAGTTCATCACATAACATTTTATCTTTTTCTATTGTTCTCGGGTATTTGTCATAATCCTCATTTGGCCCGAATTGAACAGGATTTACAAAAACACTGACAACTACCTTATCGCACATTGATTTTGCTTTTTTTATAAGCGATACATGTCCCGAATGTAAAGCTCCCATTGTAGGAACAAGCCCTATTTTCAGGTTTTCGTTTTTCCATTTATATATGTAAGTTTTTACATCGTTAATATGATTTAATAAGATTGCACTCAAGTTTTTCCCGCTCCTCATCCGAAAGAAAGAAAGTATTATTTTTATCAGGGAATAATCCCTGTTTTACATCATTATTATAATTTTGAGCAGATTCTTTTATAATATCTTTAATATTTGCATATTGTTTAACAAATTTAGGAATATTCCCCGGATATTTACCTAAAATGTCGTCAATAACAAGCACCTGCCCGTCGCAGTATTTTCCTGCACCAATTCCTATTGTAGGAATTGATATATTTTCCGTTATATATTTAGCCGATTCTTCGGGAACCATTTCTAAAATAACGCAAAAAGCCCCGTTTTCTTCAAGTTTTTTAGCATTTTCCAAAAGTTTTAGGGTATTTTCATAAGATTTTCCCTGTACATAATAACCACCTATAGTATTTATATATTGCGGAGTAAACCCTAAATGTCCCGCTACGCTTATACCTGATTTTGTTAAATGATTTATTTCATCCAAAATAAAATCTGATGCGCCCTCAAGTTTTACCGCATTAGCTCCGGCTTGAATAAGTTTCCCTGCATTTTGTATTGTTTGTTCTTTAGATATATGATAAGAAAGAAACGGCATATCAGCCAATATCAATGCTCTTTTTGCACCGTTAGCTACAGCCTTTGTAAATGTCAGCATATCTTCTATGGTAACTTTTACTGTTGTATCATAGCCTAGTATTGTCATTCCCAGTGAATCACCTACAAGGATGGAATCAACTCCTGATTCATCAATATACTTAGCCGTTGAAAAATCATATGCGGTAAGCATTGATATTTTTTCTTGATTTTCTTTCATTTTAGCGAAAGTTTTTACACTTACAGATTTTATGCTATCGGTCATTAATTTTTTTCCTTTTCTTTTTTGCGATACCAGTAGTATATTATTCTGGCAAGCCTTCCCGGAGAATGTCTTACAAAAGATGAATGACCGTCTTCAAACCTTTTATCTTCAATTAAGTTTTTCTGGACGATTTCAATTCCCATTTTATTTATTTCGTCATAATCAACTTCTACCGGAATTGAACCTGCATCTTTATAAGGCGCAATTAACTCTTCTGGTAATTTTGTATTTACAAGAACTGCATCCGTAATTTTTTCATATTTTGCGTGGGATATTATAGTTTTTAAGTGGTCTGAAACTTTAAAGCCGTCAGTTTCACCGGGCTGTGTCATAATATTACAAACATATATTTTCTTAGCCTTTGCTTCACTTACGGCTTTAGAAATATCATTAATTAAAAGATTCGGAATAACACTTGTGTATAAGCTTCCCGGCCCTAAAATAATCAAATCCGCATCGTGAATTGCATGGATTGCATCTTCGAGCGGCTTACAGTCGTCAGGTTCGGTAAATAATCTTTTAATTTTTTTGCCCGATTCGGGTATATTGGATTCACCCTTTATTATTGAACCGTCTTCCATTTCTGCAACCAATCTCATATCATCCAAAGTTGAAGGTAAAACTCTTCCTCTTATGGATAATACTTTAGATGATTCCTGAACTGCTTTTACCATATTCCCGGTAATTGCACACATTGCAGTAATAAACAAGTTTCCAAAACTGTGACCTGATAATCCTGCACAATCTTTAAAACGGTATTGAAATAATTTAGTAACCAAATCTTCATCATCTGCGAGTGCAGCCAGACAGCTTCTTATATCACCGGGAGGCAATACCCCTAACTCTTCTCTTAACTTGCCTGAACTTCCGCCGTCATCACCCACTGTAACAATTGCCGTAATATTATTTGTAATTTTTTTTATCCCCTTCAGCATTGTAGATAAGCCTGTTCCTCCGCCTATTGCTACAATTTTAGGGCCTCTGTTTAATTTTCTTCTTCTGTATAAATCTTCAAGAACTATGTGTCTGTTTCTTTCATTATTTACATCAAGGATGGAATAGTTTGTTTTTAACCAGCCTATTATAAATACCAATGCTCCGCTCACTATCAAAAACCATCCGATTATTTCCGGCGGCAGCATTTGAGTTAGGTTCATTATCATTTTTATTAAAGAATAAACAGGTCTTAAGTTAGTAATTATACAAAGCCCTATAGCTGCCATTAAGGCACCTGTTATAATTAATATAAACCATCTTTTAACCTCCAACCCGGGAAGCAGCCATCCGGCATCTTTTGGTATTTTTAATGTAAACTTACTTAATTTCATAATATTATCCTATTATACCCATCCCGAAAGTTCTGCTTTATTGTAATTGAACGGGGTAGGTGTTACTATTTCATTTGCCTTTTGCAATAATTCTCTGATATTTTGATTTTTTGTATCAAAGTGAATTGTATTACAATTTACGGGCATAAACAAACCGTTACCCAGTTTTATTTGAGATGAAAACATAATAGTTCTTATTCTGTTTAAAGCATCTTCGTCATTTATGGTATTTTTATTATCCCAATCAGGTTTAAATTCTTGAGTATAATATTTATCGACGAACACCTCTCTATTAACGACAATTCCGGCTTCGGTTTCAACTCTATTAAGAATTTCATTATCAAGACAGGTATAAGCAAGCCACTTATCAATTTTTTTAATTGCTTTTGCGATGGACAGTGAAAACTCAAAATTTTCGCTTGCCAGCTTATACATAGCACCATGCGGTCTTACATGGTCTATAACTAAATTATATGATTTAGCAAAAGACATCAAAGCACCGACTTGATAAAGAACTATTGCTTCTATTTCATCCGATGTTAAATCCATCTGCCTGTATCCGAGACCTGATATATCATTAAAACCAATATGCGCACCGATTGTAAGATTTTTTTCTTTACATTTCAATAAATATTCTTTAATTAAGAGCGGATCACCTGCATGGAAACCGCATGAAATATTAACGGAGCTGACATAATCCAACAGTTCAGACTCAATATTATTTTTATATACCCCGAAACCTTGTGCTGCATCTATATTAAAATCGATGTGTTTTACCGGCATAAAATCCCCTTTACCATTACTGTATAATCTAGTGCCGCAACATTCCGATTGCTCAACGCAACCGTAAAGTTGCTTACCTTTTAAATATGCCACTCGCAAATTTTCACTCACACATTTGACTTATTGTGAAAATTTACTCGGACTGTTTTATTTATAAATCACCAACTTTATTATATACCAATATCCCATATAGTCCAAATTATTTTTGACTTTTTAAAAATAAACATTAAAAAATTTCATATAAATAGAGGTACAGTAAAAATCAAAAAAAATGCATAATCTTAAATGTATACGTATAGATAAATAAAATTATGCCGTTCAGATACAGATTACAAAAAATGCTGGACTTCAGAATAAGAAGAAAAGAAGAACAGCTTCAAGAAGTAATAAAAGCCAAAAATGAGGTAGACAGAATTCAAGGATTAATTGATGCGAATAATGAAGAAATATCCGGTGTAATATACACAATGAGAAACACTACAGACTACAGGCAAATGGATTTATACGACAAATACTTAAAACACCTGTATGATAAAGGCGAAGAACTTGAAAAACAGAAACAAGAAGCTTTGCAAGCACTGGAGGTAGAAAAACAAAAACTTGTTGAAAGAGAAAAAGAAGTAAAAGTACTTGAAAAACACAAAGAAAGAGCATTAGAAACATATAAAGAAGAAGAAAAACAAAAAGAAATAAAAGAATTATCTGAAGTCGCCGTTCAGAAGTATTTTCAAAAATCCCGAGAAAAAAAAGAAGAAGAAGGCGAAGATATTTAAAAGGAATTAAAATGAAAGTAGAAACTCAAGTTAAACAGAAAATTGAAAAACAGGAAACAACACTTCCCAAGGATAATGAAGAAAATCAAATTTTATCGGAAGCAAACATGATGCCTTTTTGTGATATTTTAAATCAAGGCTTAAGCGAAAATGCAGAAACAACTAATGCATTATCCTCAATAAATACTGATTTTAACTATGATACACTGCTTATGGATATAGATGATGCTTTATTTTTTATAAACCTTGCCAATGAAGGTCAATTCACGGTTGAACAACCTCAAAACGGCGAATTTAAAAACATAATGCAATTAGAAGTAGCTCAAACAGAAGTAATTCAAAAGTCGGTCTCTGTTACAAATAAACTTACGGAACTTATTGAAAAAGCGCAAAATACTCAAAAGCCTGTAAGAATAACTTTTGATAATAATGTATCAGTAATTTTAAAAATAGATAAACACGGTAAACTTACTGCAGAATTTATTCCGGGCAATATTGAAGTTGAAAATTATTTAAAAAATAATATTGCATTACTAAAGCAAAGATTTGACGAACAGAACCTGCCTTATAACGATTTATTATACAGGCAGAATAATAAACAAAACAGAAATAAAAACAAAAGAGGAGAACAATAATGCGTGACGGTTTTATTACAGCTTTAAACACACAAAAAACTACAAGGCTGTGGATAAATGACATAACCGAAAACCTTGTAAATGTCTATACTCCGGGGTACAGAGAAAAACAATTTACGTTTAAAACATTTTTAGACGGCTCAATGTCAAACGGGGAATTAAGAAATATAAGCCAAGGTAAATCTTCACCCGGTACATCGGATGAAAATATATTTCTTGAAGGAAACGGCTATTTCGTATTGAGAAACGATAAAGGAAGAATAGTATATACTCGTCTCGGGGAATTTAAATTTGACGGCGAAGGTGTATACAGAAGTTCTGACGGACAAGCCGTTCAAGGTTATATATTAAACGATAAAGGTGAAATTATGAACGGTGCAAAACCCGTTGATGCGGAATCTTTCGTAGATACAGCATTTGACGGCGGTGCCGCATCAGTTCCCACTACAAATATTAAATTATGGATTGACCCTTCTAACGGCAAATATCTTGGAAAATATGAAGAATTTGAATTTAAAGATGACGGTATTTTATACGGTAAAGCAGACGGCGGAAAGGTTATGACTCCTTTATATAAAGTGGCGATTATAAATTTCCATAATCCGCAAAAACTTTTCCAAGTTTCAGACGGACAATTTATAGAGACTGAAGAATCAGGCAAGCCCGTTGTAGGAAGAGGCGAAGTAAGAAGCGGATTAATTGAACTTTCAAATGTTGATTTTGATGCAAACACCGCTTATTATAATCAAGCTCAAATGCAGTTAACTCTTGCGGATCAAATGGTAAAATCACATAAAACCTTATTACAGAATGCTATAGAGTTAATGAGCAGTAATTAATATAATCAGGTATCGTAATTTTCACCAACATTTTCAGTAAACCCGTGAAAATTACAAAAAGAATTTAATGACATAATTCGGAAAAAAGTAACAATGTCATGCGCTTTACAAATTTTATTTGTAAAGCCTTTTTCTTTTATAACAAATTTTTTTATTTTTTGTTTTCAATAAAACATAAGGTAAAAAAATGAAAATATCACCCGTATTAAATTATTATAATCCTGTTTTTAGAGCAAAAAAAGCAAAAGAAGTAAATTCTAAACAAAATGAATATGTGCTTCAAACTCGAGAGGATTTTCCGCACCCGGTCAGCATAATGCCTGATTTTGGAATTGAAAAATGCAGGAAAATTAAAACCGTTTATCTTATTGATAAAACTAACGGAGATATTATATATGCAGACTTATTAAAGCATAAAAATTACCCTAAATATGAGGTCAGAGTAAAAGGGAAACTCGCAGGTTATATGAACATCAGCGATAACGGTTATTTGCCCGAATGCGATAATGTCCCCGAAAACTTAAAAGATAAAGGAATTCCCAAAATTACCGCATTGAGATCCATAATGGGCGATAAATATTCAGGCATAGGTTCTACCCTTATTAATGAAGCAATAGAACACAGTAAAAAAGTTAACAGACATGGCGCAGTCTGGCTTATGGCATCTGACGGATTTGACAGTTATGCTTCTAAATACAGGGCAAATGAAAATCCTGTACCTTTTTATAAAAAATGCGGATTTACCTGCATTCAAAAGAAAACAGAAGAAAAGGTAAATTTAGCTTTAAAAAAGAATCTTCCCTTCTTATTCCCGGAAACTGTTAATATGCTTTTAACACCTGAAAATGCCAAGAAATTTCAAGCCAAGTACAGTAAAAAATATTGCGAAGAATTTTAAAATCCTAAACTTTCACCCGTCAATATAACTTTAATTCTTTTAACAGGATTGCAAAGTCTTGTTATAACAATATGAGAGCATATTGAATCTTTTGAAACACAATCAAAACAGCTTCCCATACTATAGCATGGAGTTTGTCTTAACCCACTGCCTGCAACTCTTTGCATATTTGTAGGCGCTGCATAATTTCTTGCCCTTTTTACGGCGCTATCCAATGTTGGCATTACTTTATTCATGCCTGAAATAATTATCACCTGTTCAGGCCCGAACATTAATGCCGCAGTTCTGTTTCCGATACAATCTATATTTACAAGCTCACCTTGTTCGCTTATTGCATTAGTTCCCATTAAATATGTATAACTTGTAAGAGACTGCTTTAACAGCAAGTCTTTTTCCTCCTGATTTCTGGCGGTATCTCTGTTTATAACCTTGTAATCATTTTTCAATATATGGTCAAGAAGACCGCATTCTATAATGGACATAGAACCGCCCCAAGCTATAGTTTTATCATGAGGAATAAGTTCTATTGCTTTTTCAAGGGCTTCTTTTGCACTATCAAAGTAATAAGCATCAAAATATCTTTTTTTCAATTCATTAACAACTCTATCTCCAAGTTTTTTATTTCTTTGTTTTTGATACATATTATCAGACATTTAAATATCTCCTGTTGTTAAAATAATTTAATGTCGTAAATTTTTGTTTTGACACTTTTATTATAAAAAATATTGCATAAAAAGTGTACAAATTTTACAATTTTAATACGGAGGAAAAAAATGGACATAAAACTGCCTGAAAATATACCTTTCAATTCAAAGAAAGAACTTTTAAAACTTTTAAAAGGAAATTTAAATTTTATAAATTCTACCCCTACAGCTAAAAATATGTGTTTAGATACATTAAGGAAATACGCATTTCATCAGGAGCCTTATGCTGTTGTCTTAAGTTGTTCAGACTCAAGAGTAGTACCTGAAATAATTTTTGACTGCGGAATAGGTGAACTTTTTGTTGTAAGAGTTGCAGGCATAACTGCCGGAGACAATGTTATTGAAAGCATTGAATATGCCGTTAAAAAATTAAATGTTCCTCTTTTAATACTTCTCGGGCATGATGATTGCGGTGTTATGAAATATGCAAAAGAGCACTACCCTGAACAAACAGAAGATTTTAAATCAATAATGTCATGTGTTTACCCTGTTTTAGATAAGGATGAAGATATAACATGCCACAACTTTTTTGCCCGGCAACATACAATTTGGGTTGAAGAAACTTTAATGCAGAAATCTAAAATTATAAGAACTGCAGTTGAAAATAAAAATTTGTATATTGCAAAGTGCCACTTTGACCATTCTACGGGATTAGTTGAATTAATAAGTTAATAATTGTTAATATAAATAAAGGCTCGTAACAAAAAAAAATATTCTCATAATTAATACTTACAGTATGCGATAAGGATATAATATGAGAATAACAAGAATTAATCAGATACCCTGTAATTATTCCTTTAAAGGAGTAAGAAAAGATATAAATACCATAAAAGAACTTAAATACGGAACTGCTCCTATCGGAGAAAATCAAAAACTAAACATTTATACAGCCCTGCAAAATATTGCGGCAAATCCGACAAATACAAGCATCAAAGCCTTATTGGATACAGCAAGAAACAGAGCATACGGAATAGATGAATTTTCTGAATATTCAAAGAGTATAAATCCGCAAAATACTGATAACAAACAAGAAACACAAAATACAAATTGGGAAACAATATTAAATCAGACTCTTATTAGTGCAAGTGAAACTTTAGAAAAAAATAACGGCGATAAAGATTTAATCGAAGAAGTTAAACAATATACATCATCACCTGTTTACAAAGAATTATCACCCGTCCAAAAAGAAATATTAGATTTAAGAAAAAGATTAAATACCGCATTAAAAAAACAATATACTAAAGAATTCCCCAATAAAACAAAAGCTGAAAAAGAAACCGAATTAAAAGATTTGGATGAAAATTTTATATATCTGCTAACTTCATCCGAAACTACTTATGACACTAAAAAAGAATGCTTAAAAAAATTCCTTTATTTACTCGGTAATAAATACGAAATAAATCCGGATTTAGAGAACAAAAAAATACAAATAATAAAAGAAATGCTGGCAGATATGCTTGTTAAAACCCCAAAAAGCAAAGTTTTAACAACAAAAGGAATAGACCAAAGACAATCAGGCATATGTGCCGCCATTTCAATATGCAGAAAGCTTCTTGCCTACGAAGATAAAAGCAGATATATGGATGTAGTACTTGATGAATTAAGCAATAACCCATATATGGAAGTATACGATATAACAGACTTGGACAGCGGTAAAAAAGTCCCGTTGGAAAAACCTTTTATTGATTATGAAGAAGCAATATCAAGAGGATATAGAATTTTAGATGCATCAGCTCATATTTGGATGCAAAATGCCCATGCAAGCGGTAACGGAACTCTTCAAACAGAATGGTATACGGCATTTGACAGCATTAATAACGGAATTTTTGATGATACAAGCTGGTTTGGCTACATTACGGATAAATATGCAGAAAAAGACTTTTTAAAAGCAATTATCCAAGAAATTGCTTTTATAGAAAAAGCTGAAAATACAAACAAAAAGAAAAAAGAGCTTAAAGAACAAGCTTATAAACTCAGTAAAAATTTTCCGCTGAAGGATAAGACAAGTGCAGAATTGTTAAAAATTTTAAGACAAGTTTTTCCTTCTTATAACCCTTCACAAATTAATGAAATGGAAAAGAATTTAATTAAATATTATAACGGATATACTTCTGATAACGAAGAGCAGGTTCCCAAAAAACTTCCAAAAGAAGCCCAAGAACAAAGAATTAAAAATTATATTTTGGAAAATGATAATGCCGATAAAGAAGTACTTGAAAAAGATATTGAAAAAATATATTCCTATATACAAATACTTTCCGATTGCGAATTAAAAATAAAACAAGCAAAGAATTATAATTCCCCATCCGGCAAATTCAGATATTATCAAACATTATTTAATACGGCAAAAGCTCATAGAAACGCAATAGAAGCAGATATAACAATGCCGAATTATAAATTAAGATATGAAAAAATGTCAGAATTACCTCCTCAAGATTTAAGGCTTTCTGACTATCTGCATAATTTGACCAATAAAGTTGATAACAGCTGTACTTCTGAACTTCAACAGGATATTAAATTCATAAATAATTTACATAGTAAAATAGATTACTTTCTTGGCTTATTATTTAATGAAAATTTAAAAAGTGTTTTAATATTAACCTATTCAATGGCAATAGATGCAATAAAATCAGGAGATACAAATACTCAAGACACAATAGCAAACATTTCACTTATAGATAATGACAAAGACTCGGTAATTGAATATATAAATAAAATATTAAAGGAATTAGAGCAGGCAGATTCTTCTGATACGGAAGTATTATGTGAAGCGGCAAGAATTCTTGGCTATTCTTCAATTTTAAGTTGTTTTAATGACACAATATCTTCTTTTAACGAATCTATACAGCAAAATAACGGTATACAAGAAGAAACTTATAACAAATTAATAACTGCATACAAAACTGATGATTTAAATGAAATAATGAAAAATCTTAGTGAAGATATTAATTATTTATCCGACAAATATAATCAAATTATATCAAAATGGCATTTTCCGTCATCGACTTCGCTTATATTAAAATTTCAGGAAAAAGATAACGAAATTCTCTCTAATGACGATCTTAATTATTTGTATTGCTTAATAAAATCTAAAAAAGAATCCATATTAAATGAAACCGAACATATAAAAAATCCTAAAGAAAAACAAAAAGCAACAAATAAATTAATTAACTTTACTCCCAAAGAAGAAGAACTGTATGCAAAAATCGAATCTCAGCTAACACATATGAGAAAATATGCGAAACGAAATTATAAATTCATTAACAGTTTATTAGCAAAAGAAATGGAAGAACAATATTCATACATAGGCAAGTTAAACGGACAATACTGGGTAAGAGAAGAAGGTTCAACAGGACTTTTAAGCAATGAACAATTAAGAATAATTGAACAAATGACAGGCAAATCCTACCATATAGAAACTGATTTGGATAAAGCAATTAACCAGATTAAAGAAGGAAAAGGAAGCGGAATTTTAAGTTCAAGCATGGATGATTCGGATTATGCTTTTCATGCTCAATATATAACGGATGTAAGTCCCGTAAAAATGAGAAATCCAAAAACGGGAGATACTGAAGAAAAAGATATTTTATGGACTGATAACAGCTGGGGTGAAGCAGAAAAAGAATATTGGTGGAACAATGAAGATACGGGATTGGAATATACTGACTACGGAAACGGCTATGGCTGGAAGGACGGTTTCATTGTTGATGACAGTTACAAAATAGGTTTAATGGCATCAGATTTAAAATATGCTTCGGGAGTTGCAAAAAAATATAATGAAACCTTCGGGCTTGTAAATGATATTATTTTACCGGGTGTTCCGATTAACTCGCATGTAAAACTTATAGAAATGCTTAATGATATATTTGCAATAGAAAAACGGACTCATGCCGGATATTTGCAAGCATTGGATGATGCAATCAGCAAGAATAACGAAAATATATCACCCGATTTTCTTGAACAAATAGATAAACTTGTATATCAAAAATCAGAAGCGATATTAAAAAGAATAAAAAAAGAAATAAAATCCAAAGAAGATTATGAAAAACTGCCCGATAATGATCCTTTGAAACTTATACTTAAAAAATTATCGGTATCAATAGGTGTTTCAAATAATAAAGGATGGTCGGAAGCAGTTTATTATGCAAAAACACCGGAAGAATTGGAGCAAATAAAAAAAGATGCTTTCACCGGATACTTAAACCTTTTAAAACTCATTGTAAATAAATCAGATATTATTTTTGATCAAATTTACAAAATTATATCAGATGATATTGATAATATTTTTAATGATCTTAAAACTAACTATAAATTAAACATTTCTCCTGAAGAAATAAACAGATTAAATGAAATGATTTTTGAACAGGATGATTACGAACAAAATTGGGACGGTTCTTATGATGATTTGCAGGAATATTTATTTAAAAAGATTGATTTAGCAGCCCAAGACAAAATATTTGATAATAAAAATTTTGCTTCTATATATTATTCGGAAAAAATGAAAAATCTGGTAAAAGAAACTTTAGAACAAGAAGTTAAAATAAAAACTTTCTCAAGTTCAGGTTTTTCGGATTCTGAATTTAAACATATATTAGTTAAGGCAATTGACAGGTATTACAATCCGGAAACAGATGAAGATGTACTTAATACCATCAAAAAACTTCAAAATTCCGACAGAAAATCAACTCAAGCCTTCTTTGATTCCGTAACAGAAGAAGACTTAGGACTTAAATACCCTGATCCTTATGATTGTATAAGGATGCTGAATGCCGAAAATAATTTTATCGAAAGAAGATTAGATAAAATTATCACAAGCGATATTATTATGAAAAACATCAGAGTATCTAACGAAGAAGAACCGTCCAGTGCAGATGAATTATACAGAGCCTTATATATAGCTCTGGCAGATATGGATATTCAAAGGCATGTAAGAACTTTCAAAGCAGAAGCACTTCAAAAATATAAACTGCGCCAGGCATTTCCCAAACCTGTTGTTTTAAAAGAAGAAAATATACAAACCAATATTGAATCTTTCTTAAATTTAGTAGATATGGATATTGAAAGCATTAAGATAAATAAAGATTTAAATAAACTTCTCTCTGCATATAAAAAGCATAAAGACTCTTTAGATAATAACTTTATTTTTAATGCTTGGCTTGAAGGCAGGAATATTTCGTATGATGAAAACAGTGAAGCTGAAATTAATGAAATAATGGATTTCATAGAAGAAATCTACTCAATAATTTTAAGCAATGAAAAACAACTTAAAAGATATATTAATCCTGATTTAATAAAAGAATTTCTGGATATTATATACAGCAGTGATGAAGAACCTGACACAAATCAAATACAAGACTCTCTCACTAAAATAATTAATCAATTTGAAAACTATATGGAAACAGGAAGTATAGAAACAACAGAACAAGGGGCAAAAGATACACTTAATTCATTAAGAGAAAATATGAGTGCATACATAAACGGTTCGGTTGAGCTAAAATACAGAAACGGTGCATATCAGCGGTTAAAAAATTACATAAGAGAATATATGAAAGACTCTGAAAGTGATAAAACAAAACAAGCGGAAGAAATCTTTACCGATTTTGCAATCTACAGGCATATCACTAAAAATCCCGTATGTTTGCTTAATGAAGTAGTAAAAGATATTAAATCAGGAAATGATATAAAAAATAAAAATGCATTTAATCTTAAAAAGCAGTATCTTCTCATGGCATTAAATATAGCCGAGCAGACAAAAATCCAATATGATTTGGTTGAAAATCAGCATAACGGAATAAGTTCTAAATTTAAAGTTATACTGCCATACCATAACCTTTTGCTGAAAGACGGTTCACAAAAAAATCTTCTGAGTTCTGAAGGACTATCTTATTTAATATATCAGCTTGCAAATGAAGCAGATAATTATGAAACTTTAAAATTATTCCTTGACCAAACAGGATTATCCGCTCAGGCAATAAAATCATTGACGGCAGGTTTTAACCTTAATAAATCCGTAAAATACTTTGATAAAGCTTTAAATCAAATAGTTAACGATTATAATGATATAGATTTTATAGATAAATTAACAGAAAAATTTATACATCAGGATAATCCTAATTTCAGTTCGATGAATGAGGCACTTAAAACTTTTATAAATTACATGACAGTTTCTACCCTGCCAAGGAAAAATTCGAAAATTATTAAAAATTATTTAAAAGCCTTAAGAACCTCCAAAATCGTAAAAGAAACAAATATTAGCGACAATGACTTTATATTAAATCATGCATTATTCCCATTAAGTTCCCAAATATTAAGTAAACAGCGAAATGAGATTAGTCAAAGTTTTAATAACTTAAGAGCAGGATTAGAAGTTATTGATAATCAGGCAAATTTAGCATCTGAAATCACAATACCCGAACAGAGCCAAGCCTTTAAAGATAAACAGGAATATTTCAGAAAATATTTCCAATTTAAACAATATACAACTGAAAAATTTAATCAGTTTGCAGCTGAAAAAATTAATTCAACTAATGAAAATAATTCTAATGAAGAAGAATAATTTTACCCATGAAAAAAAATATAGTAAAATGTTTAGGGTAGGTGAAAATTATGAAAAAGAAATTATCAATATTTTTTATATTAATATTCCTATTAGGTTCAATACCGCCTTGTTTTGCACTTAATGTAGGAACATATAAAACAGAAACAGAATACGGACTATTAGACGGATTTAAAATTAATTGGAAACGAAAAGATAAATCCCAGCCGTTTATAGAACCAAGAGAATCAACTCCTCAGAAATATCAGGAAATTGAAATGCGCCAGTATCATGAAGATGAGTACGAACGCACAAAATATATGTACGAAGGTAAAGCAATAATTTAAATTAAAAAGGATGTACGGTATACCTGTGCAACCTTTTTATATTTCAATTATACACAAAAAGAGCGGAAACAAATTGTTTCCACTCTTTTTTATATTTGTTATACCAGCATTACAGAATGTTTGAAGTAATTGTAAAGTGGAATCTTGCAGTATCTCTGTCCCAGTTATTAGCATAGTCTGCATATCTTCTGCCGATTGGGAAGCCCCAATACATGTTAGCTGAAATATATTTAGTAAGTTTAACAATAATACCGGGACCAAAACTCATTAAGTATTGAGAGTGGCTTGAGTCAACATCAGACCATTGGAATCTGTTACCAATCCAGCCAATATCATAGAAACCTGCAAGCTGAATGCTGTCACTGATAAATTTATATTTTTCGGGTAATAAAGCTCTGAAGCCCGGAATCGGGAACCTGTATTCAAAGCTTGCATTCATACCGTAATCACCAATGAAGAAGCCTTCATCATAACCTCTAACTGATGCGATACCACCAATTTGCATAGCTTCTGAAGCCCAGAGGTGTCTGTTTGCGTATTGCCCGTTAACTTGTAATAACATTAACTGATTTTTAGGTAATACCTGTAATCTTGCAGCACTTGCATTAACTTTAACAAAGTTATTGCTTGACATATTTCTTGCTTTATTATAATCGGATGCATCTATAGGAATACCGCCTGATACAGTTCCGTTAAATAACCATCTGCCGTAGTAATCATCTTTAATATCAGTTAAGCTGCCTCTTAAAACTCTTGATCTGTAATCGCTTAAGTATGGATTAAGGAAGGAATAATCAGCACTTTTTGTGAAAGTTTCAGTATTACGTAAATCTAAAGTAATGTCACCGTATAATCTGTAATCTTCACCTTTAGCTAATCTTCTTGATACTCCAAGGAATACATCATGTGATTCACCACGGATGCCGAACTCTTTGAGAGCCTTACCTAATCTTACATAAGAATATGAATAACCGAGGTTTAATCTTGTATCATTTTTAGCAATCGGAACAGAATAAATACCGCCTGCACCAAATGATCTTTGAGATAATGCAACCGTACCCATTAAAGTATCACCATGACCTGTTACATCATGTAAACCGGCATATAAAACACCTCTTTGAGTACCGATAGATTCTCTTCCCTGATTATCATATCTTAAGTCAAAGTTTAACGGAAATCTGTCTTTAACATCCAAAGTAACATCGGAAAATTCTTCTGATTCTTCGTTATCTGCAAATGATACGGAACCTTTCATGTATTCTTCCGTGGTCATTTCGGTTAAAGCATTACGAACATCTTTAACATTTAAAACTTTATTAGGTTGAATGTTATTATCATCTAAGTAATGTTTATTCAGGTAAGAAGAACGTTCCCATTTACCCGGGTTAATTTGAACGTTACCATATTTACCTTCTAAGATTTTAATTTCAATTTCGCCGTTTTCTACTTTTTGAGGAGGCAGGTAAGCTATTGTTGAAACATAACCTTTTCCCTGATAGTAGTCGGTAATTTCGTTAGCTGACATAATAAGGTCATTAATAGTAACTTCCTGACCGATTTTAAAGTCAACCAATCTCATTAATACATAAGTAGGGAAAGCCGTATTTCCCGTAATGTTAATTTTCTTTAATTTAAAAGAAACTTGTTCTGTGTTAAGCAAATCCATCTTCTTTTGGATATCAGCTTCAATAACCGCAGGATCTTTTGTTTCCTCTTGTTTTGTTTTTGCTTCATATTCCCTGCGCTGAATAAAGTTACTGTTATCGATTAACCCTGCATCATATCCGCCGACATTTGACGGAATATTCGATGGAATAGGATCTGCAAAAGCATATAATCCAAACATTAATGATGCACATAACAGTGATGTTTTTAATAATGATTTTTTCATTGTTCCGCTCTCTATATACATTGTACTTATAATTATATTTTATATGATACTATAGAAAAAATAAAATAATATAACTTTACTTTAATATTATACTATCTTTCCCAAGGAAAACATAATTCAAACATATGAAAAATAAACATAATATAATTTGCGAGGTTATTATTTAATTTATAACATATCTTTACAATTGTTTTTTTCAAATTATTATTGATAAAATTGTTATAAATATAGCAAATTTAACAGTATATAAGTTTGTAAAGAATTCTTTACAAAAAAGGTTAAAAAAGTAAATTTATCAGACTTTAAATTTTTTATATAGTATATATAGAATGTAATTTATTTTTTAACGAGGCTTGAAATTTTAAAACAATTCGTAACAAAGGATCTAAAAGATAGCAATTTTTTTTTTCAGAGTACTTAGATTTAATACACAAACAATAAAAGATAACTATTTAATATAAAGGAAGAAAACATGAAAAAATTATTAAGTTCAACAATCGCAATCGGTATTTTAGCTGTTACATCAGCAGCACCGGCTTTTGCACTCGCAGAAAATGCGATGCCTCAATTTAATCATGGTTCCGGAATGGACATTGAAAGCAAAACTGCAACAGATATGAATGTTAAAAATACAACAGGTACTGTCGGCGGAGTTGCTGAAGGTTATTGGGACAGTTTTAATGTCGGTAAAAACGGACATGTAAACTTTGAATTTTCAAACTACAACCAAACAACAGTAAACCATGTTAATGCAGCAGGCGGCATTTCAAATATTTACGGCAGCATTACAAAATCATCAAACTGCCCCGGTTGTGACTTTGCAGGTTCAAGTAAAGTATTCTTACTCAACCCTAACGGTGTATTATTTGGCGATACTGCAAATGTTAACTTAAATTCATTAACAGTTGCAGCATCAGATGGTACTTGGGATGCAGCTAAAAAACAATTAGTTCTTAATAACCCTTCAGGTGATATAAAAGTTTTGGAAGGCGCTGAAATTTATGGTGATAAAGCAATTAACTTCTTTGCTAAAAATGTAGATGTATATAAAGGTTCTAAACTTACTACAAATGTTAATAAAAACTTTAACATGCCATACGGCGACAATGCAGATTCCATGAGTAAAGTTAAAATTGTTACAGCTGATGGTGTTACTTTCCAATTCTATGATCAAGGTGCAGTAGATGAAATTACGGCTTTCAAAACATCAAATGATCAAATGCACATCGGTATCAACGGTGAAATTACATCAGGAAACATTGACGTAAGAAATTATTCAAAACATAACGACAGTGATTTAAATGTTAACGGCGCTAATTTAAAAGCAGTTAAAGCTCAAAAAGGTAATGACGGTAACATTTGGTTAATTGCAAATAATAAAGTTATTGTTGATAATTCAAAATTAACAACAGTAAGAGAAGACGGAGCAGCTGCAGAAGATGCAAATATCGTAATCAAAGCAGGTAAAAAGGTTTCTGTCGGAAGTTCAGACTTAAATGCCGAAGGTGATATAAAAATTTCATCCAGCAACAATGATATAGTTGTTGACGGTTCTAAACTTACAGCAGGAAACGATGTTACATTAAATGCAGGAAGAATTGCTTCCGTACAAAACCAAAAAAGAGGAAACTCTACAATTACAGGTAAAAATGTAACAATAAACGGCGGAGATGTTTGGTTCTCAGGTGCTACAGTTAAAGCATCAGGCAACATCAATGCAGAAGCTAAAACAGGTAATGTTGTTTCTGATAAAGCAGTATTAGAAACAGGTAATAACGGTAAAATCACTTTAAGAGCAGCTAAAGATGTTAAAGGTAATGCTGATGTTAAAAACAGCCAAACCAACTTATATGCAGGCAACGATATCAATGCAACTCTTGCAAATGTCGGAGTCAGAGAAAAGGGTTTAGTTGCTGAAGCTGAAAACAATGTAACAATTACTACAGACGGAACATTATCAGTATCAAGATTAGTTGCTAAACAAGGTGATATGACCATTAACGCAGACAAAGTTATCGCAGGTCTTCCTTATACAACAGAAGAAAAAATCCCCGGTGATAACAGCGAAAGATCTTACATCTATGTAGCTAACGGTAAATTTACTTCAAATACAAAATCTGACAGCTATGAAGTTACAGCATCCGATACTCCAATCAATGATGGAAAAGATAACTTAAGACATCACATTCAATACGGTAACGGTCAAGAAAAAATCTTATTAATCAACCCAAGACCTGCTCAAGCATCTACTGATCCGGTTGTACCTGCAACAGTAGCACAGGCACCAAATGTAAACGATGACCAAGCTGCAATGTTAAACAAAATGCCTCGTCAACCTGAATCAATTAAAGTTAATAACAATATTACAAATAACAAAACAGCTTTAGTGGATGTATTCGCAGCAGCTAGTCAAATCGAAATCGTTGAAGATGACGAAGAAGAATAATAAATAAAGCAACCAATATAAAAAGAGGAACTTCAAAAAAGTTCCTCTTTTTGTTTGACTTCATGTTCATTTAATCTTAAGATATTTTTGGGATTATTTTATATTTTATGAAAACAAAATTATTAGTTTTACTTATTATATATTCAATCGGAGGAATCAGTCTCGCAGATTCAATAATTCAGCCTTCTAATACCAAGGGACGTTCCGCTATTCAATCTTCCAATATTATCTTTAAAAATGATAAAGAAGATGATGAAAAAGTTTCTTATACTTCCGCAATTAACGAGCTTAAAAATAAAATATCTCAAGCTCCTTCAGAATACGATTTATATGTACCGTTAATTGATTTATATTTAAAAGCAAATCAATACGATAATGCATATAAAGAACTAACATTTTTAAATAATTTATCCAAAAGAAATAAATTAAATGAAAGTATTTTAAATGAATTGTCAGATGTGGAAAAGTCTGCCGAAAAACTTGCAAAATACAATAAAAATGCAGATTTAAATATTAATTTGGTATTAATTAATTTAATTTTAAAAAATAACAAAAAAGCTCAGGAATATTTGGTTTCTGCTTCATCTGGCAATATGTTTATTGAAACTTTTAAAGAAGTATTTAACACAACAGAAAATTATAATGAAGCCATTGTTCTTGCCGACAAGATTTTAAATGTAAATCCTTCCAATATGCAATTAAGGAAATTAAAAGCCGTATATTTATTACAGACAAATCAAAAAGAAAATGCACAAAAGGAGCTTATTATATTATCACAAGCAGTCCCTGATGATGAAGATGTAAAATATATGCTGTATAATTTGCTTTCAGCAACCAATACAAACGAAAAAGAGCTTTTAAAGAAACTATATCCTGAAAATACAGGCAAAGAAGAAATTTCATACAAAAAACTTGCCGAATTACTTATGAAAAATAGTAATACTCCTGATGCAAAAGCATATGCTCAAAAAATGATAAAATTATACCCCGAAAATGCTGAAGGTTATATCATTTTATCTGAAATTTATATGAAAGAAGGTAACTTAAAAGATTGTTATGATATTTTAAAAACGGTAAGAGATAAAGCCGACAACAATGAAGACATTGCGAAATATAATGTAATGCTTGCAAAGTTATCTGATGAGCCCGTAAAAGAAGCGGATGCTTTAATGAATAACAATTTGTATGAACAGGCGCTAAGTGTTTTAGAAGCCTCAAATCAAGAAAATTTATATGTAATTCTTGGTATGGCAAGAGCTAATTATTTTTTAAACAATAAACAAAAAGCTCTGGAACTTTTAAATAAAGCAATGTCTTTATACCCTGATAACCCTGATGTATTTTATTATTTTGCTTTTGTTTTTTACAAAGAAAATGATATTGAAAGTTCAAGAAAATATATTTCTAAAGCACTTAAAATCAATCCCGAACATAAATATTCACTTACTTTATCAGATGCAGTTAATAAAAAGGAAGCTGATACATATATAAGCAAAATCAACTCTTTATTGGAACAGCAAAATTTTCAAGAAGCAATGAAACTTGTAAATGAGGCAATTGCTATTGACGGTAAAAACTCCGTACTATTCTATTATAAAGGGTTAATTTATATAGCAATGAATAATTATGCAGCATCTACTGCCCTGTTTTATAAAGCGATTGAATTGGATAAAAACAATCTGCCGGCATATTATTATTTGGGTGTTGCCTTTGATAATTTATCGGAAGGACAAAACGCACTTGAATACTATAAGAAATATGTGGAAAATCTTCCTGAAGATGACTACGGTGAAAGTGAAAGACTTAATAATGCAAAAATGAGAATTGAAAAACTAAGCCGTCAAATTAATTAACAAACTATATAAAAATAACAGATATTTTGATATCATATAAAAATGGATATTTTAAAGACATTTGAATTATTTTTAGCAGTTCCGATGAGCATTATTCATAAACGTGACATAAAAATAATGCATATTGAAACAAATATTTTTGCACCAAATTTACCCGTTCAAATATCTTTTGATGATGACATTCAGTTAACGGTTTACAATAACAAGAAAGTATACAATTTATTATCAAGCGTAATTTATAAAAGAAAACAAAGAGATGAAAATAACAAAAGCAAAATTTCTGATAAGCGCACCATCATTAAATGAGTGTCCCGATATAAATTTACCTGAATTTGCTTTAATAGGCCGTTCAAATGTGGGAAAATCATCTTTTATAAATTCCGTAGTCAATATAAAAGGGCTTGCAAAAACAAGTAATACCCCCGGAAAAACGAAACTTATTAACCTGTTCAACATAAATGAAAGCTTTATATTTGCCGATTTACCCGGTTACGGATTTGCAAAAGTTTCAGGTTCAACTCAAAATCAATGGCAAAAAAATATTGAAAATTATCTTTTAAAAAGAAAAAACATTGCAAGCTTAATTCATTTTATTGATTCACGGCATGAAATCCAGAAAAATGATAAACAAATGGCGGAATGGATTAAATATAATAATTTGCCCTGTTTTGCTATCGTAACAAAAGTCGATCAAATTTCAAAATCACAAATTTATAATGTATGTAAAAAAATAGAAAAAGAACTTTTCATGGAAGTTTTTCCTTTCACGAAGGAAAATAAATATTACAATGATAAAATTATTGAAAAACTTGAAAATATAATATCATCTTATTCTTGTGTTTTCGAGAAATAATCTTATACATTTTTTTATGTTTTCAGGAGTTGCAAAATTTTTATTTGAATTTTTAAAATTAGAATCAAATATTTCGTCAACTATTGAATTTTTATTATAAGATTTATTGGAAGTTTGGCGATTGTTTTTCTTTCGTAATGTTTTAACAATTACAATAATAAGAATAAGCAAAACAAGAATGCCTGCCGATATACCATAAATAAGGTTTTTACTGACAGGAGTATACAAATCATTATTTGTAACAGAAGTTTCTGCATTCATCTCCGGTATTGCAGGCAAATTAGTTTCCGATTGATTATCATAGTTATTAGCGGAAGGAACTTCCTGCTGAGTTTCCTCAGGGACTTGAACAGGCTGTTCAAATCCCATCATATCAGTATCATTATTAACAATATAAATACTATACATTAACTATTTCTTCACTTTTTTTACTTTGTATTTTCTTAGTTTTTGAAGGTTTTCTTTCTGTTTTTTTCTTTGTTTCTTTTTTTACTGATTTATCAGAATCATTCTGACTTTCAGCAGTTACAGACTCATTTTGTTTTTTTGAATTTTTGCGTGCACTCGTCTTCTTAGTTTTCTTTTCTTTTACCTGAGTTTCTTCTGAAACCGGAGCTTCAATAACCGTTACATTTTCTGTCTGCTGAGGAGTTTCCGAAGGCTTTTCTTCCAATATATTAGATATTTCATCCAAAAGTTGTTCTTTTGTTTCAATATCCTCTAATTTGTTATTATTATTTTTAAAGCCGTGTTTTTTATTGAATTTATTATTGAAATTTTGTTTTTGATTATTTTGTTCATTATCATTTAAAGGATTGTTATTAGGGTTATTAAATACTTTATTTTGTTTATAATTTGGTGTTTTATTTTTAAGCTGTTGTACAGGTATTTTTAATTTAGCAGCTTTAGCTTTTATCTCACCTTCCGCAACAGGGGATGAGAAAGTAAGGTCATCTGCAATATAGCCTGTGCCTTGGCAATGAGGACATTTTTTACTGAATATTTCAGCCAAGCTTTGACCTTGTCTGTGTCTTGTTAATTCAACCAAGCCCAAATCGGATAACTGACCGACTTGAGGTTTAGCTTTATCTTTTTCAAGAGCTATTTCAAGCTCTTCCATAACGGCAAGCTTATCTCTTCTGTTTGCCATATCAATAAAGTCAACAATAACCATACCGCCGATATTTCTTAATCTTAGCTGTCTTGCTATTTCATGAACCGCTTCAAGATTTGTTTTAACTATTGTTTCATCCTGAGTATTTGAGCTTACAAACTTTCCGCTGTTTACATCAATAACCGTTAAAGCTTCTGTTGTTTGTATAAACAAATATCCTCCGCTCGGCAGGTTAACTTTTGTCTGTAATGCTTCTTTTATTTCTTTTACAATACCTGAGGCAACCGGAAGTGTTTCGGAACCTTTATAAACATTAACATCTATATTTTTATTCATATTCCAATTTTGAAGAATTTGCTGGGTTCTGTGCATTCCGTACGATGTATCAAGAATAATTTCATCAACATCTTCACTGCAGGCTTCACGCATTACTCTGTATAATAAATCTTGATCCCTGTATAGCAGGCTTGGAGCCGGTCTTGTTTCTGCCGCAGTTACTATTGTATTCCATTTTTCGAGAAGAATTTCCATATCTTCCTGTATATCCGAATCAGATTGCCCTTCAGCTTCCGTTCTTACTATAACCCCAACTCCGACCGGTTTTAAAAGACTTATTATTGATTTTAATCTTGCTCTTTCTTTTTGTGAAACAATTTTCCTTGAAACATTAATACCTGTTTCCTGAGGCATTAAAACAAGGAAACGACCGGGGAGGCTTAATAATGTGGAAACTCTCGGACCCTTATGACCTACCGGTTCTTTTACAACCTGTACAATAATTTTTTGTTTGGGCGATAATTTTTCTTTTAACGTCCCCTTACCTATGGCATCATCTGCGTGCAAGAAACCCATTTTATCAGAGCCTACATTTACAAATGCCGCATCAATACTCGGCAAAATATTATCAACTGTTGCCAGATATACATCATTTAAAAGTACATCACCTCTATGTACATAAAATTCACAAATTTTTCCGTCTTCAATAACTGCCGCTATATTATCTCTCTCAGCTACTACTATTGCTTTTGACATGTTTTTTTCCTTCTATAAAATTTTACAACATTTCGTTTTAAACAGATTAATTCTGCCGAAAATTAATTATATTAATATTTTTATACTTGTTTTACAATCTCTTTTATGAATATTTCATAAACTAAGATATACCATATTTAATATACAACAAATTCTAAAATTTTAAAATACCTCTTTCTTAGGATTATGCCAAATCTTCAGGCATATACCTTTCTATATCAATTATTTTTCCGTATAAAGGATTAGTTTTAAACTCATTCAAAAAATCAAGCAAAACATCAAACGGAACTTTATATTTATACAGAGCAGGAGTAATACCGCTGTTTTTGACCACCGTTACTATATAAAAGCTTCTTTTTGCAAACTCAATCAGTGAATCTTCTTTAAATGAATTTCCGTTCTCATCTTTGGTTATCTTAATATATTCAATCCCCTTGAATATACTGTTATGCAGATTTTCTTCAATCTTAACCGATTTTTTTGAAAAATCAATTACATTATCATTTAAATCTTTATCCATAATATAATTAAATAAAAATTATTAAAAATTTGCAAATTGTAAAAATATTGTATAATTGTTTCATGCTTAAAAAATTCTTTATATTAATATTGTTTTTTGTATATAGCAGTACCTTCGCTCTTGCCGAGCAGGAGAACAATTCATTTATTGAAAATTTTAAAAAAGACCTTAATCAAATAGGATTTAAAATATATACAGACAATAAAAATATTATACATATTGACAGAAATGACATTAAAATAGAAGGACTTGCAGCAGATAATACACTTTGGACTGCACAAGCTGTTTTTTACAAAGATGAATATAATTTTTACATTGACAAAAACTTTGTAATGTTTGATATAGGTTTCAATTTAGGTATGACCTCTTTATGGTTTGCAAGAAATCAAAAAATTACTAAAATATATGCATTTGAACCTTTTATTCCAACATACAAATTGGGAGTAAAAAATTTATCATTAAATCCTAAATTAAGTAAAAAAATTAAATTATATCCATTTGGTTTGAGTAATAAAAAGGAAAAAATAACAAGGCATTATGAACCGAATTTACCGGGTTCCATGAGCAGTGTTAGTGATAAATTTCCTACTAGCAATTATATTGAAACAATAATTGTTAAGCCTGCAAGTAAAGTATTAAAGCCGTTATTTGAAAAGCATTCCAATGAAGGAATATTTCTTAAAATTGACTGTGAAGGTGCAGAGAGAGAAATCCTTCCTGATTTAAATACAGCAGGATTACTAAAGAATGTCGATGTTATTATTATGGAATGGCATGACGGTCCGCCGGATGACCTAATAAAAATTCTTGTTGACAATAATTTCAACATACATTGCCAACAGATAAATTATAATAATCAAGGTATGATTATAGCATTTAAGAAATAATTAAACAGAACTTTTAAAAGCCAAATCAGGTTTTCTTGCCGCAAGTGTTTCATCAACCTTTTTCACGGGGGTGTTAACGGGATGATTAAGTACTGCTTCAGGGTTTATTTTAACCTCTTGTGCTATCTCTATCATTGCATTTATAAATTCATCAAGTCTTTCTTTTGTTTCTGATTCCGTGGGTTCAATCATTATTGCTTCATGAACAATTAATGGGAAATATACGGTGGGCGGATGAAAGTTTGAGTCCATAAGACTTTTTGCAATGGCAAGGGTATTTACACCCTTTTCTTTTTGCCATTCACCCGATAAAACAAACTCATGCATACATTTCCTGTCATATGGAAGTAAATAATGTTCTTTCAGTTTATTCATCATATAGTTAGCATTTAAAACAGCATTTTCGCTTACATTTTTTAATGAATTTCCCGTTAAAAGAATATATGCATAAGCCCTTATGAGCACAGAAAAATTACCGTAAAATGCTTTCATTTTACCTATTGAATGTTTTATATTGTAATTTCTGAAATATTTTTTACCGTCATAATCGATTATCGGGACAGGGAGAAAATCTTGTAATTTTTCGACAACCCCGACGGGGCCTGCACCGGGACCGCCTCCTCCATGAGGAGTTGAAAATGTTTTATGCAGATTTATATGCATAATATCAAATCCCATTAATTTCGGATTAGTATGTCCCATTATTGCATTCATATTAGCGCCGTCATAGTACAACAGACCACCCGCATTATGAACAAGCTCTGATATTTGAAGAATATTCTCTTCAAACAGTCCCAACGTATTAGGGTTTGTAAGCATTATAGCGGCAGTATTTTCATCCAATACCGATTTTAAAGCATTAATATCGACAAGTCCTTTTTCATCAGATTTAAGTTCGATAATATTAAATCCGCACATTGCGGCGCTCGCAGGGTTTGTACCATGGGCAGAATCAGGAATTATAACATTTTTTCTTTTTTCGCCGATTGTCCCAAAATATTTTTTTACAATCATCATTCCGCATAATTCACCGTGTGCTCCTGCCGCAGGCTGAAGAGTAAAAGCATCCATGCCTGTTATTTCTTTTAATGCATTTTGCAGGTTATACATTAATTTCAAAGCACCTTGTGAATCTTCATCATCCTGTTTTGGATGCAGGTCAATAAATCCTTCCAATTGTGCCAGAACTTCATTAACTTTAGGATTATACTTCATTGTACAGGAGCCTAAAGGATAAAACCCTTTTTCAATACAGAAGTTTTTATCGGAAAGTTCTTTATAATGCCTCATAACTTCAAGTTCCGTTAATTCCGGCAATATAGTTAAATCATCCGAATTTAAAAATTTGTTTTTAATAAATTCAAAATTAACTTTTTCATCCGTAAGTTTTATACCTTCAGTTCCTTTTACTGATTTTTCAAATATTAATTTAGTCATCATATCCCTGCTTTTAGTTATATTGTTTGTTTTTTTGCATCAACTGCTCTTTTTGTAATTTCTTTATAATCCGCATCTTTATATAAGGCTCTGCCTAACCCGACTGCCTTAGCACCGGCATTCAGATATGAACTAATATCTTCTATTTTAATACTGCCGGCGGCAATTATATTTAAAAATTTCATAGGTCTTAATAAATCTTCAATATATTCAGCACCACCCATAGGATTGGCAGGAGAAATTTTAATTAGTTCCGTATTCGCTTTCCAAGCCGAGTATGCTTCATTAGGTGTTGTTGCAGTCATTATTAACGGTGTTTTCTGGCTTTTACAAAGTCTTACCAAATTCATTTGAAATACCGGTGAAACTATAATATCCGCACCTGCATCAATTACTATTTGAGCTTGTCTTTGAGTAATAATTCCCCCCGCCATTATAAGCGGACGATTATTTTGCTTTGTTATTTTTTCAAGCACTTTAACCATTTCGGGTGTTTCTATTACGATTTCAATTATATTTATTCCGCCGTCAGTTATTGCTTTTATTATATTTTCAGTTGTATTTGAATTTTGATTTCTTAATACCGCAAATATTTTTTCCTTGGCAATTCTTTCAATTAGTGTCATTACTGTTTCTTTCTTAACTTCAACAATCCTGATATAAACGCATTATCCATTTTTTCGGCCGTTTCAACAGAGAGGATTTTTTCCAAATCTTCCTTAAATTTTGTTATATCATCATATTTTCTTAATATACCGTCAATAGCTATAGATATATCTCCTGTTTCTTCCGAAACTATAATACAGGCAGAATCGGATATCTCACTTGCTCCGATTGCGGCTCTGTGTCTTGTACCATACCTCCAGCTGAGTTTAGGGTCTTCGGTTAACGGAAGCAAAACTCCTGCAGCTAATATTTTATCATCACATACAACCATAGCCCCGTCGTGGAGGGGAGTATTCGGGAAAAATATTGTTAATATTAATTCCGCAGATATATTTGCATTTATGATTGTTCCGACTTCATTATAAAATGATTGATCTTGAGTTTTTTGGATTACGATTAAAGCACCTCTTTTAACTCTGCTGCAATATTTTACGGCTTCGGTTATTTCTTTTACAACATTTGTTTTTTGTTCTTTTGCATTCTGTTTAAACAGAAAGAAGTTTTTAGCCATAAAATTTGTCTGACCCAAATGTACAAGCAATCTTCTGAGCTCGGGCTGGAATACAATTACAAGTGAGAGCATAATACCTGTTAACAGGTACTGGGCAATCTGCCCTAATATTTCAAAATGACACCAAATCAGAACAGCACTGAATATCCAGGCAACCATTATAAATAATAAAATACCTCTGACAAGTTTTTCAGCCTGTGTATTTTTTATAAATCGCATATAAAAGAATACAAGGATAAAAATTACAATTAACACCTGAACAATATCTTTTAAAGTGAATGAAACAGGGCTGTTAATAAGCTCAGGATTATTAAAAATACTACTGTAAAATTTTAATATGTTATCCAAATTTTCTACCCGTTCAACCTGTCAGGAATAATATCAGACTCACATAATTGTTCATAAGTCTGCCTATTTATTATAATATCAGATTTTCCATTATTTACAAGTACTGCGGCAGGTTTTAAAACTCTGTTATAATTAGTTGACATAGAATAGCCGTATGCCCCTGTATCATAGAAACAGATAACATCTCCTTCTTCAATTACGGGAAGCACAATATCTTTAGCGAGGATATCTCCCGATTCACAGTGTTTACCGGAAATAGTAACAAGTTCTGTTTCTTTTTCAACAGGTTTATTAACTACTTCAACGGTATATTCAGCCTGATACAAACTTGGTCTTGCATTATCAGACATTCCGCCATCAACAGCCTGATATCTTCTACCTTTCGGCACCTGTTTTGAACTGCCTGCCGTATACAAAGTTACTCCTGATGTTCCGACGATACTTCTTCCCGGTTCTATATATACTACAGGTTTTTCAATTTCGTATTTTTCGGCATTAATATTAATTGAGTTTATAATTGTTTCAGCTATTTCATATACGGATATCGGTTTATCTTTTTCGGTATATTTAATGCCTAAACCTCCGCCAAGGTTAACCGTATTTAAATTAATACCGAACTTATCTTTTATTCTTTTTATTTCTTTAAAAATAACTTCCACTTCGTCATAATAAACTTGTTTTTCAAAAATTTGAGAACCGATATGAGCATGCAGTCCTATCAATTCTAACTGTTTATACTCATCTGTAATAACTTCAATCGCTTCATCAGTTTGAGTTAAATCAAACCCGAATTTAGAATCCAAATGCCCTGTTTGAATATATTCATGGGTATGGCATTCAATTCCCGGAGTTATTCTTAGGAGTATTTTAACTTTTTTATCATTAGCCTCCGCAACACTGTTTAATAGTGCAAGTTCAAAGAAATTATCACAAGATATTGTTTCTATTCCCGATTTAACAGCCATATCCAATTCTTCATATGATTTATTATTTCCGTTAAAAAGAGTTTTAGACATATCAAAACCGGAGGTATATGCCGTATATATTTCACCTCCCGAACATAAATCCAGTCCAAAACCTTCCTGCGCCATTATTTTACATATTGATTTTGTCATAAATGCTTTAGCTGCAAACATCATTTTCATATTAGGATATGATTTAAATGCATCTTTATAACTTTTTGTCATCGAACGAATTGTTTCTTCATCAAATACATAAAGGGGAGTACCATATTTATTTGCAAGTTCAATTAAATCACATCCCCCTATTTCTATATTTCCGTTATCATTTATCCTTGTTGTTACGGGTTTTATATCTTGATTAGCTGTTTTCATAGTGTTTCCTCTCTCAATTTAATATTAACATAAAGATGATTTTTCTTGATAAATCAAAAAAATGTATTAATATAAAATTATGAAAAAGTTTATTTTAGCTATATTAATTTACCTTTTTGTATCGGGTTTAAGCGGTTATGCAGGGTCAGATTATGATTCTTTATATGAAAATGCAGAACCCTATAAATCAAAACTATATAATAATATAGATCCTTATCAGGATGAAGATACAATAAGATATGCATGGTCGCCGTACCCACTCTTTAGGACTTCTGCGGATTTATTCTTTAAAGATATAACAATACCCCCGGGTTATTACCTTTTAACCCCGAGAAATTTAGGCGGTAAAGACTACATTTTATTTAAACAAAACGGAAAAGTTCAATATATAATACCTGCAGTAAAAAAGGAAGCAACACCTTTAAACTTTTATGAGCCGAATACTCCGCAGATAAAAAAGACTCCGTGGCAAAAATTTGCATCAGGAGTAAGAAAAAAGTTTTATGATACGGCAAAAGACTCGGGCAGATCAACACCCCCAAGTACACTTGTTAATGTTGATGTTGAAATAAAATATATAATTTTAACCCTGTATTACGGGGATGATAAATATACGGCACTTTTTAGAAGAAGTCCTTATTGATATTTAATCTAGTGTCGCAACCTTCCGCTTGCTCATCGCAACCGTAAAGTTGCTCACCTTTTATAAACACCACTCAAAAATTTCGCTCATGTTCCTTATTGCGAAATTTTCCCGGACATTTTCTTCTTTAGACGTTTTTTCCTGACAACATAACCGCATTTACTGCATGCCAGTACTTCACCCGTAGAATCTATGGGAAGGAAATTATGCTGACATGTAATAACATCTTCAAGTTCAGGTTTGTCAATCCCATCAGGCAATATGGGAGTATTATCTTTGTTTGTTAACTTTAAATATATTTTTACTAACTTTTCTATAATATACATTAGAAAACATTATCCAAAATTATTGATAAACATAAAACAATTGTAAAAGAAATCAAAAGATTTTGAGCAGTTAAAAATTTAAAAAGAAAATTTCGTTGTATTTCCGGCATTTTTTCGGCTCTTATGGCACAGCCCATAAATATATTATATTCTATCTGCTCGTCCGGATTTTTAATGTGTTTATTCATAACATTCAACAGGGCAATAGCACTCGGAACGGTAATTAACGGAAGTAAATACCATACTCCCAATTTTCCTGAAAATACCCAAAATAACAGATTAATATACGGAATAAAAGAAAAAATCCCGAGCAGAATTAAAGCATTATGTTCACTTCCCGATAACCTGCATAGAGTTATTTTTCTGTTAGTCGTGTCATATTTGTAATCAAGAAGCATGTGGTTGTGAAGTATACCAACCACCAAAGAGCCGGTAGATATTGACAGGATTAATATATCCTTAGAAAAACTGCCTGTCATTGCAAAAAATACCCCTGAATATAACAACGGCGAAAAAATAACCGCAACAATTATTTCTCCCAATCCCAAACAGCCTAAAATCGGGTATAAAAGACACAAAACAACAACGGGAAGTACAACAAACAATATACCTGTTCCCCACAGAGAATAGAAATAACATCCGATAATAATTGCCGTTAAAAATAACATTAAACAAATAAAAAGGCATTGTTTTAAAGAAAAATCACCATTTATAAGGAATGCACATTTACCTTTTTGAAAATTAAAATCAGTTTTTAAGCCTTTGTCAATTTTGTATTTTTCCCGTACATAATCTGCTATATCGTCAAAAAGATTAGTACCTAAATGCACTAAAATAATACCGGCAAGTGCAATAATACCTAATAAAGCATTACCACCGCATAAAAGTGCAAAAATAAAAGGAACAGACCATGATACAACTGATATAGGTATTGAATAACATCTGAGAACAACGGGTAAAGTTGAAACAGATTTATAAAAATTCCCCATAAATGCAAAAACTCCACCAATATAATACAAGCATAATCCAAAAATATTGAATTTGTATTAATTTTTGTTACAATTTATTTTAATATATATTTGAATTTGAGATTTTATTAAAAAAACAATCACATAACATGTTAAAAATTTTAAAAGAAAAAGTGTAAAAAGTACAAAAAACATGATATAATACTAAAACAAAGGACGAAAAAGTGTCCAAAGTACATTTAAACCGAAACCCCAAAAAACGAAATGTTAATATTTTGTAAAAAAATCCACAAAAAAGTAAATTATAGAAAAAAAAAATTTTTTATATAAGAGGTAGTAAAGTAAGTAAATTTTTGTCGGAGGAAGAATGACAATAAGTGTGAACTCTAGAAAAAAACAAGCAAAGAAAACTTTTGACGAACTATTAAATGACTTAAGAACAAGCAATTCCGAAAAAGTAAGATATAATGCTGCAAGAGTACTGGGAGAAATGGGCGATGCAAATGCAGTAGAACCATTAATTGATGTACTTAAAAATGACAGAAACGGTTCTGTTCGTTTATATGCAGCAAGAGCTTTAGGTGAATTAGGCGAAGTTAGTGCAACTATTCCGTTAATTGAGTCATTGCGTGAAGACAGAAACGTTGATGTTCGTGTTCGTGCGGCAAGAGCTTTAGGCCGCCTTGGCGGAAGAGAAGTCGTTGAACCGCTCGTTGAAGCTTTAAATGATGAAAATCCTCAAGTATGTATTACAGCAACCGATGCATTAATTGAAATTGGTGATGTCGCTACCGATGCATTAATTGAGTCATTGGATAGTGAAAAAGTAAATGTAAGATGCGATGCAACAAGAGCACTGGGCGAAATCGGTAATCCGAAAGCAGTTGATAACATTATTAAAATGCTTAAAGATGAATGGGTAAATGTCAGAATTTATGCAGTAACTTCTTTAGGTAAATTAAATGACACAAAAGCAGTTCCTTCATTAATTGAAGTAATGCAGAATGAAAAAGAAAACGATTTAGTAAGAGCAGGTGCAGCTGCTGCACTTGGTGTACTTCGTGACCAAAGAGCATTACTTCCGTTAAGAGAATTAATTGTTAAAGCTGAAGAACTTGGTGAACTTGAAGATACAGCTCTTAAATCTTTTAAAAAGATTATGGCTGCTAATTGGAAACCTGTTAATGAAGTTCAATCCAAAAAAGTTAGTGTATAACGGTTTTAAAAAAATTAAAAAGAGCCTCTTAAGAGGCTCTTTTTTTGTGTTAATAAATGTCCTTTTTTTGACAATAACCTTTGTTTTATTTAAAGTTATATATGGATAAGGGTTAGTGTTATGAAAATAAGAACTGAAAATTTAGTAAAAATATATAATGACAGAACAGTTGTAAATAATATTTCTTTAGTAGTTAATAAAGGTGAAGTTGTAGGGCTTTTAGGTCCGAATGGTGCCGGCAAGACGACTACTTTTTATATGGTAGTAGGCTTAATAAGACCTAATTCCGGTAAAATATTTATAGATGATATCGATTTAACTGAAATGACAATGGATAAAAGAGCTAAACAGGGAATCGGCTACCTCCCTCAAGAAGCTTCCATTTTCAGAAAACTTTCAGTTGAAGATAATATAAAACTGGTACTTGAATTAAATGATAAACTTTCTAAAGACGAAAAAGCAAATAAATTAGAAGAATTATTGGATGAATTCAGGATAAAAAAATTAAGAGATACAATGGCGGTATCACTCTCTGGCGGCGAAAGAAGAAGGGTGGAAATTGCAAGAGCACTGGCTGCCAGCCCTGAATTTATACTGTTAGATGAACCTTTTGCCGGAATTGACCCTATTGCTATCGGCGAAATTAAAGATAACATTAAACTTTTATCCGACAGAGGGCTCGGTGTTTTAATTACCGATCATAATCCAAAAGCTACCTTATCCATTACAGATAGAGCATATGTAATTTTTGACGGCAAAATTCAAATAGAAGGCTCAAGAGATGAAATTGCAAATGATGAAATTGCTAAACAATTCTATTTGGGAAAGGATTTTTCTCTGTAATGAAAATAAAATTACTGGATAAATATATATTTACTCAAATATTTTTGTCATGTATTGCATGCATATTTATATTTATGATTGTTTGGATAATGCCCGAAATTTTTCTTAGAACGGTACAAAAAGTTATAGGCGGACAAATTTCATTAGAAACGGGTATTTCCATTATAATTTATGAACTTCCTAAAGTATTAAACATCGCAATGCCTGTAGGTATGCTTTTAGGCACTATATTAACTTTTGACAAATTAAGTAAAGATTTTGAAATAACGGTTTTAAGAGGTTCCGGTATACCTTTTTTCAGAATTATTGCTTCTGTTATTATCTTAAGTATTTTCGCTACTTGTTTCACATTCGTTATAGGGTCTAAATTTTTACCGATATCAGCAATAAAACTTAAAAACATTAAAGGTGACATAAGGTCATCTCAATTTGTTTTTCCCGTAAAAAACAAAGATGATTCTATGAATAAAATTATTATTGTTTCTAAATTCGATGATAATAACATAAAAGATGTTATCGTTTTAAATTTTTATAATGAATACAATAAAGGTTCAAGTTTGTTATCAAGTATTATAGTTTCCGATTATGTAAAATATGATTATAAAACTTGGACAATTAACAGCGGAAAGAAATATATAATTACAGAAGAAGGTATATTTAAAGAAATTGATGAGATTAAAAATTTACCTGTTTTAGATGATTTAAGTGCAACAAATGCATTTAAATTAATGAAATATTCAATTTATAGAGACAGAGAGCTTACCAATTATCAGATATCGGAATATATAAAATTATTAAAACAAGAAAATATGGATGATGAATATAGATTTATGCTCAATAAATACATTCAACGATTTACTCATTCATTTATGTGTATATTTTTCACTATTTTAGGATGTATATTAGGTTTTTCAAAACCCAGAGAACAAAAATTTATAGGAATGCTAATTGCTGTAGGTGTTATATTCGGTTATTATATAACAATACCGTTTTTTGATTTACTGGCTGAAAAAGCCGTTCTTTCACCCTGGATAACATCAATGATTGCTCCCGTATTATCAATAATATTAATTATTATTCTTAAGAAAGCAAAGGATTTATAATGATTAAATGTTTCTTCAAAATTATTTCAATTCTGCTTGTATATATTGTATTTATTCATATACCTGACTATGCATTTGCAAAAACAGGTTTATACAGAATTGTTGAAGACCCTGAAGGTGTTTATATTGTTGAAATCAATACAACAAAAGCAAAAAACAGACTTATCCCTTATTATGTTGATGAATTAAAAACTAATCTTGACGTATACAAAGAAACAAATTCTGTTTTATGTGTTAATGCAGGATTTTTTGACCCTAAAAATCAAAAATCCGTATCTTACGTTACAATTAATAATAATTTAGTATTATCCCCTGAAAATAATGAAAATTTAATGCAAAATAAAGCACTTGCTCCTTATATGAGTAAAATCTTAAACAGGTCGGAATTTAGAATTCTTGAAGATGCTAATGGAAAAATAGTTTATGATATTGCACAGCATGATGACAAACCTTTAGAAGGATTTAAAATAAAACATGCCATTCAAGCCGGACCTATGTTATTCCCGGATTTAAGGCTTGAAGATGAATTTTTTATACTTATGAAAAACGGTAAAATCATAAGTGAATCCGCATCGGCACTTCATAAATATGCAAGAACCGCAATCGGAATAAAAAATAATAATGTATATTTATTCATTATTACTACAAAATCACCTATGACATTACAAGAAGCCAGTGAACTTACAAGAAGATGGGGAATGGAAAAAGCAATGGCATTTGACGGAGGCGGTTCAACTTCATTTAATTCAAAAGGTCTAAATATTATATCCGAAAAAGATAATCAAGCTCGCAAGTTAAAATCTTTCTTAATATTAAAGTGATTTAAGATAGTCAACTAAAGCAATTAAACCTAATTTATAGCTGTTTTCACCGAATCCCGTAATTTGTCCCAGACAAGCAGGTGCGGTCAGAGATATTTTTCTAAAATCTTCTCTTGTATGGATATTGGATAAATGTATTTCAACCGCAGGCAATGCTACAGCTAAAAGTGCATCTCTTATGGCAACACTTGTATGAGTGTATGCTGCAGGGTTAATAATTATCCCGTCGAAATAGCCTTTTGCCTCTTGAATTTTACCAACAATTTCACCTTCTATATTACTTTGATAAAAACTCATTTCAACATTTAACTTTTCCGCTTCTTTTAAAAGAAATTCTTCAATATCCTTAAGAGTCTTAGTCCCGTACTTATCCGGTTCTCTTGTACCAAGCATATTCAAGTTAGGTCCGTTTATAACAAGTATTTTCATCTCTGCCTCATATTATTAATTTTTTCCTGCGTGATTTTTCTTATTAGCTCATCTTCTGACAAAATTTGCTCCAAAGACGGGTTTTGTATTGGTTTATAATTATCATACACGGATTTTGTTATTTTATAAATATCAAGAAAATTAATTTTCTTTTCAAGAAAAGCGAAAACAGCTTCTTCATTTGCCGCATTAAGACAAACTGTTGCAGTACCCTTTGTTTTGCCTGCTTTAATCGCAAGAGCCAGCGAGGGAAACTTTATTAAATCAGGTTCATAAAATTCAAATTTTGCCGCTTTTATAAAATCAAAACTTTCCGTTTCAACCCCTCTGGTTCTTTCAGGATATGTAAGTGCATATTGAATGGGAATATGCATACTGGGAATTCCTATCTGGGCAATTATACTTCCGTCAACATATTCAACAGCACTATGTATATAACTTTGAGGGTGAACAACAACTTTTATATCATCGTAAGAAATATCAAAAAGGTGATGTGCTTCAATAACTTCAAGCCCTTTATTCATTAAAGTGGCGGAATCAACCGTTATTTTCCTTCCCATTTTCCACCTTGGATGTGCCAAAGCTTCTGATAAATCAGCCTTTTCCATTTCTTCAATAGTAGAATTCCTAAACGGACCTCCTGATGATGTAATAATTAAACGATTTACTTCACTTCTGTTTGACAGACATTGAAAAATTGCACTATGTTCGCTGTCTACGGGAAGAATTTTGACATTATTTTCTTTAGCAAGCTTCATAACTATATCGCCTGCCATAACAAGAGTTTCTTTATTGGCAAGCGCTATATCTTTTTTATTTTTTATGGCGGTTATAGTCGGTTTTAAACCGATTTTTCCTGAAACTGCAACAAGTAAAAGATTAATTTCTTTTAATGCGGCTATTTCATTTAACCCCTCATCACCATAAACAATATTTATGTTATTGAAAGTTTTTTTAAGAACCATAGCGAAATCTTTTGAAGCTGTACAAACCCATTTCGGCGAATATTTTTTTATCTGCTCTGTTAACAAAGATATATTATTTCCGGCAGATAACCCAACAACATTAAACTTATCACTCAGTTTGTCTATAACCTGCAGCGCCTGAGTACCTATTGAACCTGTTGAGCCTAAAATTGCTATATTTTTTTTCATATTATACTCTGCCATAAATATCTTGAAGCCGTTCTATATCATTTTCATCAAGAATATCACCCTGTTGAACTTCTAAAATTTTTAACTGTTCTCTGCCTTGATTTTGAAGAGAATGCACTTCTTCTATACCTATATCAATACTTTTACCTGCTTCAAGAGTATATACGCAATCCCCTTTAACCACTGTAGCTTCACCCTCTAAAACGACCCAATGCTCACTTCTGTGGTGATGGAGTTGAAGACTTAATTTAGCATCAGGATTAACAATTATACACTTTGTCAAAAACCCTTTGCCTTCTTCTAATACAGTATAACAGCCCCAAGGTCTGAATACTGTTTTATGTATTTCTTTCGCCGAAGTATTTTTTCCGTTTAACTTTTTATATATTTTTTTTATTCCGTTTGTATCCTTTTTGCCGGATACAAGAACAGCATCTTCCGTTTCTACGACAATGGCATCTTCCAGTCCCAATGTTGCAACTATTTTAGACGTTGAATAAACAAGTGAATTTTTTGAATCTATATCAATTGCTTTGCCCGAAAGACAATTTCCGTTTTTATCTTTAGCAGATATTTCATAAACTGCATCCCAAGAGCCTATATCTTTCCATACGGTATCAAAAGGTATTGTAATAAGCTGTTTTGTTTTTTCCATTATTGCATAATCAACGGAAATTTCAGGCATTTTAGAATAAACATTCATTGAAACGGAAGGGATTGTATTTGTTATTTCTTCTGTTTTCATAAGTTCATATATTTCAGGAATATATTTTTTAACTTCGTTAAAGTATGTTTTTACCGAGAACATATATAAACCTGTATTGATATATATTTTGCCTTTTAAATCATTTTTAGAATCAGGCTTTTCTATAAAAGAAACTACCTTTAATGCATCAGGCTCAATTTCATAAATTTTAGGATTTTTTCTTACTTTCATACATCCGAAATTTTCATCAGGTTTATCGGATTTCTGAGAGAAGGAAACAATATACCCCTGTTTAGCAAGTTTAATTCCTTTTTCAATTAATTTTGCAAATTCAAGTCTATCCGGAATAAAATGGTCTGAAGGCACTGCAAGAATAATTGTATCCGAGCCGGAATATGAAATATTTTCAATGTATTTTGATGCAAGAAATAAAGCAGGTGCGGTATTTTTAATTAATGGTTCCGTTAATACTTTATAATCTGATTTTCTGCAGAATTTTTCTTTTAATTCTTTTAACTGTTCTTTAATAGAGGAAGAATGCTTTATATTTGTTGCCGTAATAATGTTTTTATCATCAATTAAAGAAGCGACTCTTAAAAAAGTCTTTTGAAAAAGAGTATAATCATCGTTCAATTTAAACATTTGCTTAGGATAAGTTTCACGGGACAAGGGCCATAACCTGCTTCCCGCACCGCCTGCTAATATAACCGAATAAATTGCTGTCATATCTTTCCTCTGTCTTAGTAATTATACAATAAATAATTAAATAGTTGAACTTCTTTTCATATCTTAATTATAATCGTATAATTTTTATATGAAAAATTATAAAAATATAATTTCATTAATGTCAGGTACCTCTATAGATTCTATAGATGCTTGCTATGTAAGGATTTACGATGATTTAACCTTTAAAGTTATTAACGATTATTCTCTTTCATATCCGAGTGAAATAAGGTCAAAACTTTTTGAACTCGCAAACGGCAGGGGCGAAGTAAAAGATGTATGTCTTATGAATTTCGCAGTTGGCGAATTATTTGCAAAATGCGTAAATGAACTTTTAAAAAAGTCAAATATAAAAAAAGAAGAAATAGATTTTATCTCTTCACACGGTCAGACTATATGCCATATACCCGAAGTTCAAAGTATAGGGGAATATAAAACAAGAGGCACACTGCAAATAGGTGATATTTCGGTAATATCACAATTAACGGGGATAATGACAACAGGGGATTTTCGTCCCAAAGACATGGCAGCAGGCGGACAAGGTGCACCGTTAGTACCATTTGCCGATAAAATATTATTTGGAACCGATAAAAACAGATTAATTCAAAATATCGGAGGAATATCAAACGTAACTGTTTTATCAAAAGACTGTGAAATTTTTGCATTTGATAACGGTGCAGGAAATATGCTTATTGATTATTTTATGAATAAGTTATTCTCACTTTCTTATGATAAAGACGGAATGACGGCACTAAAAGGAAAAGTTGATAAAGCATGGCTTAATGAGCTTTTAAATGAGCCATATTATAAACTTCCTCCTCCAAAATCAACAGGCAGAGAACTTTTTAACTCTGATTATGCCGAAAAAATTTATAAAAAAGCGCCCAAAAATAACTTTGACGTTATGGCAACAATAACAAACCTTACCGCAAGAACAATAGCAGACTCTTATAAGGATTTTATTTTTCCTAAAACAAAAATTTCCGAAATTGTACTGGGCGGAGGCGGCGCCTATAATAAAGCAATTATAAAATATTTACAAGAATACCTGCCTGAGTGTGAAATAAAAACTCACGAGGATTTCAAAATCCCAAATAAATTAAAAGAAGCCATAGCATTCGCATATTTGGGATATTTTACCTTTAATAAACAATCAAACAACCTCCCCTCTTGCACAGGTGCAAAAGAAGAAGTTGTAATGGGTAAAATTTCATATTAAATACTTGTTACAGCACCCTTATCGGAGGCTGAAACAACCGAAGCATACCTTTTAAGATAGCCTTTTTTAACCTTAACGGGCAAAGGATTAAAGTTATCCAATCTGTATTTTATTTCCGCATCGGTAAGTTTTAAAGTTAATTCACGGTTAGGAATATTAATATAAATCTCATCGCCGTCTTTAATAATGCCGATAACACCTCCAGAAGGTGCTTCAGGGCAAATATGACCAATACAAAGCCCTCTTGTACCGCCTGAAAATCTTCCGTCAGTAATAAGAGCAACTTTACTGCCTAAACCTTTACCGACTATTGCGGAAGTAGGCGAGAGCATTTCTCTCATGCCGGGACCTCCTTTAGGCCCTTCATAACGAATAACTACAACATCACCTGCTTTAATTTTATCATCCATAATAGCTTTCATTGCGTCTTCTTCGCTGTCAAAAGTTTTGGCATAACCGGTAAATTCAAAGCATTCTTTTTCAACTCCGGAAATTTTAATTACAGCGCCGTTTGGTGAAATATTACCGTATAAAACGGCAAGCCCGGGGTTTGATGTTATAGGGTCGGATACGGGTCTTATAACCTTATTATCGCACCAAATATCTGATTTAGCGATTTCTGATATCTTAAGACCGCTGACTCCTTTTGTATCAGAAAATTCTTTAATGTTACCGTATATCGTTTTAATAACAGCAGGGATTCCGCCGGCATTATCCAAATCAGTCATTGTCATAGAAGCAGACGGATCAAGTTTTATAATTTGAGGAACTTTAAAACTTAACTCTTCAAAATCTTTTAAAGTTATATCAACTCCGGCTTCATTGGCTATTGCAAGCAGATGAAGAATGGAATTTGTTGAACCGCCGAGTGCCAAATCAACAATTATTGCATTCCTTATTGATTCACGGGTAATTATAGAAGAAGGTCTAATATCTTTTTCAATGAGTTCATTTATAATTACACCTGAGTCAAAAGCAATTCTTTTGGTTCTTGCACTTACTGCAGGTGATGCTCCGCAATAAGGAAGACTCATCCCCATAACTTCCGTCAAACATGCCATTGTATTAGCTGTATATAATCCTTGGCAGGCGCCTAGTGACGGGCATGATGTTATTTCCATTTCTTTTAAAGTTTTTTCATCTATTTCCCCTGCCGAGAATTTTCCTACAGCTTCAAATGTACCTTTTATCATTGTAAGTGTTTTATTTTGGCATTTACCGTCAAGCATAGGACCAACCGTAACAACAATACAAGGAATATCAAGCCTTGCAGCCGCCATAATCATCCCCGGGGTAATCTTATCACAGTTTGTTAATAAAACAAGCCCGTCAAGTTTATGCGCAGTTGCTACTGATTCAATACAATCCGCAATTAAATCTCTTGAAGGCAGTGAATAGTTCATTCCGCTATGCCCCATTGCAATTCCGTCACAGATTGCAGGTACTCCGAATATAAAAGCCTGTCCTCCGCCAGTATGAATACCTTTTTCTATCTGCCTTTCAATATCACGCATACCGGCATGTCCGGGGACTAAATCGGTAAAACTGCTTGCAATACCGATAAATCGCTTATTCATTTGTTTTTCGCTTACCCCTGTTGCATACAATAAGGCTCTGTGAGGAGTCCTTTCAAGCCCTTGTTTTATCTCATCACTTCTCATTATATTAATCCCAATTCTTTATGCTTATTAAAGATTTCATCAGCCATTTTATCAATTTTGGCATAATCATCAGCTTTTGCTTTTCCTTTAACCAATATAGGTTCAATAACATCAAGTTTTAAAGGAGCAAGCATATCTGCCATTTTACCGAACAAATCACCGCCCCAGCCGTATGAGCCGATAAATGATGCTATTTTAGCTTTAGGTCTTAAAATACTTGCAAGGTATACGGTATTAAATGCAGCAGGATGAGGCCCTGCTAATACCATTGAAGTTCCTAATACAATTGTAGTTCCGTCAACTAAAGCTATGGCTAAATCACCTAAGTTACCGTCCACCATATCATATTTAACGGAAGATATTCCTTTTTCATTAAGCTTTTTAGCGAGATAATCAATCATTTCTTCGGTTGAATTATACATTGAAACATAAGGAAGTAATACTAAATTTTTACCTTTCTCGCCTGCCCAGTCCTCATATAAATTTAATATGTAGTCAGGATTTTTATGAACGGGTCCGTGACTTGGCAGAACCATTTCAACATTTAAGTCTCTGATTTGTTTAACATACCTTCTGCAAACAAAGCTAAACGGCATCATAATTTCCGCAAAATATTTTTTTGCACTTTTTTCAAGGTCATCACAAGGCACAGCAAATACATCGTCAAAAATATAATGTGCACCTAAAAAGTCACATGTGCAGATAATATTATCTTCCTTTATATAAGTGAACATTGTATCAGGCCAATGGACTCCCGGTGCAATCATAAATTGAAGAGTCTTGTTTCCTAAAGAAAGTTCTTCATTATTTGAAACAATTTTAATTTTTTCTGCAGGGACTAAAAGCATTTCCTGAAGATTTTTAGCACAAACGGCATTAGTTACAACAACAGCATTAGGAAATTTTTCCAATAAAGAAGGAATACTGCCGGAGTGGTCTTGTTCACCGTGGTTTGCAATAATATAATCAACTTTTGTTATTCCGTTTTCATCAAAAGATTTAATATATTCTTTTGTAAATTTAGGATACATTGTATCAATAACGGCAGTTTTTTCACTTCCGATTACAATATACGAATTATAACTTGTTCCTTTATCCAAAGGAATTAACTCATCAAAAATCAAGCGGTCTTCATCGTTCATCCCCGCATATAAAATGTTTTCTTTAATTTTTTTATACATATTCCAAATCCCCAACTTACTAAAATGCTTACTGTTGTTTTTCAAACATATCTTTTCCTACACCGCAAAGAGGGCATACATAATCATCGGGCAAGTCTTCAAAAGCAACATTGTTGTTATCAGCCGGTTCATAAACATAGTGGCAAACTGTACAAATATAATTATCCATTTTATCTCTCCTTTTCTACCATCTTTTAGAATATCATTACTTTTAAAAGTAATCAATTATTCATAGTAACAAATTTACAAATACAAATTGTAAATTTTTGTAACAAAATACTAAAGTATTAAAAAAACTTTCCGATTACATGAGTAAAAGTGAATTAAAAAAGAAAGAAAAGGAAGATTATGAGCTTTAACATTGATTCAAATGACTTATTAAAGAAAGTAGGTTTAACACAACCCGGTGAAATTAAACAAGCAGAAACTGAAGAACCAGCTGAAGAAGAAATTATTCAAATAGTTGATGAAAATGCTGAAGAAGGAAATGAAGCAGAAAAAATCAACGATATTGAATATGAATTTGAAATTGCTGCCGAACAGTATTTAAATAATATGATTGAAAATAAGTCTGTAGTTAATGCTCTGGATGGTATTATTGACGGGGTAAAAGACGGTGTTGTAAGCGAAGAAGAAAAACAGGCATTCTTAAAAGAAATTGCCGGTGACGATAATTATATAACCTTTGACGAAATCAATGCAGGATTTAAAGCTCACGGCTACGGAGTCAGTGAAGCTGAAAATACGGAAGAAGGCGAAGAGACAGAAGCAAGCACAAATCCCGAAGAAAATGAAGAGGAAGATTTTACATTAAAAGATCTTGCTGAACAAATGACAAATGCAATAGGAAATGCAGCCGCATCAGGTGTTCAAGCTACACAAGCAGCCGCTCAACAAATGTCTAATTCAATGTCTCAAGGATTTAGCAGTGTAAATGATGCATTAAATAATATAGCAGAAAATCTGTCAACCGGCAGAAATCTTGATGTTCAAAGTCTTAACGGTATGACTTTAGAAGAATTAAAAGAAGAACAAGAAAATAGAGAAGCTAATTTAGATACGGCACAAACCAATCTTACAAATGCTCAAACTGCTTATGATGAGGCTGTTGCACAAGAAGCTCAGCAAGAACAAGAACTTCAAGATGCTATAAAAACAAATCAAGAAAGCATAGACACAAACCAAGAAAATATTAAAACAGAACAGGATAACATCGTAAAATCCGAAAAAGCAATCAAAGAATCAAAAGATACAATAAGCGATTGTAAAAGCCAAATAAGCAGCCTTGAAGCTGTTCCTCAGTACATAACAGATGAAGACGGAAATACTATTACTAATCCGGAATATGCTGATGCGCAAGCTCAAATAGCTGATTTACAAGCACAAATAGAAGAAGAAGAAAAGAAAATTGGCGAAGAAACAATGAAAATTGAAGATGCAGAAGATAAAATTACCGGATATGAAGCAGAACTTGAAGACTTGGAAGCTGAAAGATCAAGCCTTGAAGAACAAGCAATGAATTCAAGCTGGTCAGATGCAACAAAACAAGCATTAGTAAGATTAAATGAAGCGGATAAAAATGAATATGCCGCACAAAATAATCTTTTTGAAGTAGAAAGAAAAATTGCACAGGAAGAATAAAAAATCAGAAAAAGAACAGAAAACGGATACAAATTAATGTATCCGTTTTTTATTATCAAACAGACTATACCCGTTCTGTCATAGTTTTTTATAAACCTTTTTTTTAAATTAAAAAAAAGGTTTGAGGATTATGAAAAAATTAACGGCAATAATACTGCTAATTATAGGACTTCCTTGTTTTTCTCAAGTTATTACGGGGGAAATAACAAAAGCATCCAAAAGAAACACAAATCAAATATATGATTCAGCTACTAATATTCCTATAGAAGGAGTAATAATAAAGATTCCTGCAAAGGGCTACTCAACAAAAACAAAAAAGGACGGAACTTTTAAACTTCAAACAAATATAAATTCCCCGACAATTATGTCGGTTGAAAAATTCGGTTATAAACCGTTTTCAATGACCTTAACCGATTTAGGTAAAAAACCTGTTCAAATAGGCATAGAAAAAACAACCCCAAAAGATATAATAGTTGATACAAATATGGTGCATATAGGCGATAACTCTTTTTCACCCAGAAGTGCTAATGCCGATGAATTCAGTATTATTTCATCAGGGCCTTTTTATTCAAAAGAATTTAGTCTGCCTTCAATAAAATCAAATGAAGACCTTTTTTTGGTATTAGGCTCAATAATAGGAATAGATACAATGTTTGCACAAAGATTAGGGCAATCCCATGTTTTAACTGCATATTCAAGTCCGCCCGAAATATTTTTTAACGGCAATAAAATTGCAGAAATTAAAATTAACGGGGATAACCAAAAAATTAAAATCCCTTTTAATTTAATAAATCAAAATAATACTAATACTGTTACGATAAAAACAGGAAGAAACCTTTATAAAACAACAAATATTGATTATGACGACATAGAATTTACCAACCTTCTGTTTGAAATTAAATGAATTTGCACTCACCTCTTTTTTTGATATAATACAAAAAGAGGTGGATATTATGCCGTTTGAGTTTAAAAAATTAGCAATACCTGATGTTATACTTGTTATTCCGAAAGTATTTAATGATGAAAGGGGCTTTTTCCTTGAAGCATATAAAAAATCGGAATTTGCAAAAAACGGAATTGATATTGAATTTAATCAGGACAATCACTCAAAGTCAACAAAAGGAGTATTAAGAGGACTTCATTATCAATTGGCTCCAAAGGCGCAAGCAAAACTTGTAAGATGTTCCCATGGTGAAATTTTTGACGTTGCTGTAGATATAAGAAAAAATTCACCATACTTCGGCAAATGGGTCGGAGAAAAATTAACTTCTGAAAATAAACATATGTTATATATTCCGGAAGGCTTTGCTCACGGTTTTGTTGTTTTAAGTGAAACAGCGGAATTATTATATAAAGCCTCCAATGAGTATTCCAAAGAACACGACAGAGGTTTGTTATGGAATGACCCCGATATTAATATTAACTGGAATATCGATTTTGAACCGATTTTAAGCGAGAAAGATAAAATACAGCCACGACTTAAGGATATAAAGGATTAATATATGAAATTACTTGTTACGGGTGGTGCCGGATTTATTGGCAGCTGCTTTATCAGATATATGATTAATAAACACCCCGATTATAAAATCATTAACCTTGATGCATTAACATACGCAGGCAATATTGAAAATCTTGACGATGTTAAAGACAATAAAAATTATACTTTTATCCACGGAAATATTTGTGACAAAAAATTAGTTAGAGATATTACGGCAGAAGTAGATTGTGTTATAAATTTTGCGGCTGAAAGCCACGTTGACCGTTCAATAACAGGGCCTGAAATATTTATTCAGACAAATGTTCAAGGAACTTTAAATTTGCTTCAATGTGCAAAAGAAACGGGCATTGAAAGATATCTGCAGGTTTCAACGGATGAAGTTTACGGAACTTTAGGTAAAACCGGATATTTTTACGAAACAACCCCCTTAGCTCCAAACAGTCCGTATTCAGCCTCTAAAGCAAGTGCGGATTTACTTGTAAGAGCTTATTATGAAACATATAAACTTCCCGTTCTTACTACAAGATGTTCTAATAATTACGGCCCTTATCAATACCCCGAAAAATTAATTCCTTTCTTTATTTCAAAGCTGTTAATAGGTGAAAAAGTACCAGTATACGGTGACGGAATGAATGTTCGTGACTGGCTGTATGTTTATGACCATTGCTGCGCTATAGATACAGTGCTTCATAAAGGTAAAATCGGTGAAGTATATAATATCGGCGGACACAATGAAAAAACAAACATAGAAATAACAAAATTAATTCTTAATGCAATGGGTAAAGACGAAAGCTCCATTGAATTTGTTAAAGACAGATTAGGTCATGACAGAAGATATGCAATAAGCAACGATAAAATAACATCAGAACTCGGCTGGAGTCCCTCCTTAACATTTGAAGAAGGAATTAAACTTACTATAGACTGGTATTTAAATAATCAAAATTGGATAAAAAGTATTGAAAATAAAAAGTTGGGAGTATTTTAATGAAAGTATTGGTAACAGGCGCAAAAGGAATGCTTGGTCAAGACTTATGCCCGATATTGGAAGATGAAGGATATGAAGTTATTGAAACGGATATCGACAGTCTTGATATTACCAATATTAAAAATGTGGAAGATGTATTAAAATCAAACATGCCTGATTTTGTAATACACTGCGCAGCATACACTAATGTAGATAAAGCGGAAGAAGATACTGAAAACGCAGAAAAAATAAATATTCAAGGCACTCAAAATATTGCACAAGTATGTAAAAAGCTAAATATTACTTTAGTTTATATATCAACAGACTATGTATTTGACGGAACAAAAACAGGCAAATATCTTCCGAGTGATAAACCCAATCCGCAGAGCATTTACGGAAAGACAAAACTGGGCGGAGAAAAAGCCGTAATGCAATGCGAAAAATATTATATTACAAGAACAAGCTGGCTATATGGTCATCACGGAAAAAATTTTGTTGAAACAATGATAAGTTTGAAAGATAAAGATTTAAAAGTTGTTGATGATCAAATAGGATGCCCTACCTGGACGGTAGAATTATCTAATGGAATAGTAAAACTTATAGAAGAGCAAGCTCCCTATGGCATATACCATGTATGCGGAAGCGGTTATACAAGTTGGTATGGTTTTGCAAAAAAAATATTTGAACTTTGCAATTTAAAAGTAAACTTAAGCCCATGCACAACGGATGAATTTCCAAGACCTGCCAAAAGACCAAAAAACAGCATAATGGAAAACAACAAAATATGCAGAAATTGGGAAACAGCTCTTAAAGAATATATAGAATTGAGGTCTGAATGAAAGGCATAGTATTAGCAGGAGGCGCCGGAACAAGGCTTTATCCTTCGACGATAGCCGTTTCAAAACAGTTAATTCCTGTTTATGATAAACCAATGATTTATCATCCGATTTCCGTACTTATGCTTGCCGGAATAAAGGATATACTAATAATTTCAACCCCCCAAGATTTACCGAATTTTAAAAAAGTACTTGGTGACGGAAGTAATTTGGGAATTAAATTCTCATACAAAGAACAGCCCTCACCTGACGGTCTGGCACAAGCTTTTATCCTCGGAAAAGAATTTATCGGTAAAGATAATGTAGCCTTAATTCTGGGCGATAATATATTTTACGGACCGAATTTTTCTCAAACATTAAATAATACGGTTTTAAAAATAGAAAAAGAAGGCGGTGCCGTATTGTTTGCATATTCGGTTAAAGATCCTCAAAGGTTTGGAGTCGTTGAATTTGACAAAAATAAAAAAGCAGTTTCCATTGAAGAAAAACCATTAAACCCTAAATCTCAATATGCGGTAACGGGATTATATTTTTACGATAATAATGTAGTTGATTATGTTCAAAACCAAAAACCTTCTAAGCGAGGGGAACTTGAAATTACTGATTTAAATAATACTTACCTTGCAAAAAATAAAGTTTCTGTTGAAATTTTGGGAAGGGGTTTTGCTTGGCTTGATACAGGAACTCATAATTCGCTTTTACAGGCTTCAGCATTTATTAAAACTATTGAGGATAATCAGGGAATAAAAATTGCCTGCCTTGAAGAAGTCGCATACAGAATGGGATATATTAGTAAAAATGATTTAATTAAAATTGCAAAAAATTATCCTAATAATCCTTATTACCAATACATTATGGACTTAAAAGATTAGACTTTTTTGTAATGAACTTTTATTAATATACGGTTATCCTTAAAAAAAAGGATAATTTTATGAAAAATAAAAAAAAATCTTTAATGGATATACTAAGCAAAAAGTGTACCAAAAAAGTTAAAATATGTACGATTAAATTCTGTGCCCAAGGCTGTCTTGCAGAAAATTTTGATGACGATGATATAGTATGCCTTGAAAATGTAGAACTTCAATTTAATGACGGATGTCAAGATATTCAGCATCGTGACAGTTTATGTATTTGTGATGACCATATAATTGCGTTTGAAGCTGTTTCGGAATAAAAAATACCGGTTTTAACCGGCATTTAACAACTATTCTACAAATTCGCTCTTTATATCGGGCTGCTCGTTAAAGTTAAAAATAAAGTGTGCATACCTTTCCATTCTTAACTTAAACCAGCTTAACATAGTATCAGAGCCATAGATTTTAATTGTACGCATTCTGTCAAAATTTTTATTACTGCGGTTATAAGACTCATCAATATATGTCTGACACTTACAATTTAATTCTTCAACCAAATCGTACAAGGTTTTTAACCATGCAGCCTGAACTTGTATTTCGTTTACTTTGTACTCTAAAATCATAGCTTTCCTGACTTTTCTGCAAAGATTAAATCTCGCATAACTATTATTTATATGCCAGATTATTTAAATTTCTAAACATGTTAAAGCGATTTAATAAAGAAATGTAAACAAGTCTACAATTCAAAACTTTTTTGTAATTTATAAAGCTCCAAAGTATTTTCCATTAACATTGCAATAGTCATAGGTCCTATGCCGCCCGGTACGGGAGTTATATATGAAGCCTTTTCTTTAACCGTATTAAAATCTATATCTCCGATTAATTTATTATCAATTCTGTTTATACCCACATCAACAATGATGCATCCTTTATTTATCATATCTTCAGTTATTAAATATGGATGTCCTGCCGCAGAAACAACTATATCTGCTGATAAAGTATGTTCTTTAAGATTGACGGTTTTACTGTGCGCCATTATTACGGTTGCATTTCTTCTTTGCATTAATATGGAAAGAGGTTTGCCTACTATATTAGATCTGCCGATAACAACAGCCTTTTTCCCCTCAAGACTTATATTATATTCATCCAGAAGTCTTATTATTCCTTTTGGGGTGCAAGGGAATGAATACGGCTGATATCCTAATGCCAGCCTTCCGAAATTATATGATGTAAATCCGTCAACATCTTTAATAGGCTCTATTGCTTCTATAACTCTCTGTTTATTAATATGTTCGGGCAAAGGAAGCTGAACCAAAATTGCATTTATCTCTGTATCTTCATTTAAGATATATATCTGTTCTAAAAGATTTTCCTCGCTGACATTTGAAGGCAATTCAATAACAACAGACTCAATACCAAGCTCTAAAGCTTTTTTTTGCTTATTTCTTACATAAATTAAAGATGCAGGATTATCACCAACTTTAATTACAGCCAATTTTGGCTTAAGTGAATTTTTTAAAATTTCTGCTCGTATTTTAGCCGTTATTTTTTCGGCTAATAATTTACCATCCAATATTACAGTCATTGTACTTCCTCATTTTGCGGAATATTTAACCTGTAATAAAGTTGTTCCAGAGCCGTTTCTACAACCTTCGAATTTTTTGAAACACGGTTAATCTTTAATTCATCATCTTTCGGAATTGTTCCTATTGTATTCAAATTATATTTATTTAAAAGTTCCATTAAAGGTTCAATTTCCTGCTTGTTAACTTTATTAAGAACTACACCCAGCTGTTCGCCTGCTGCATATTTTGCACTGTATTCTTCTATTCTCTTTGCAAGATGTATAGATGCCTCATTTGGTCTTGCAATAACAAGGGTTACATTAATCGGAATATCTACAAGTTGATAAAGGTATTTAAGGTCAAATTCACAATCAAAAATTACAAAATCATATCTGTTTATTAATTTTACGAGAGCATCATTAATTTGTTTAGTAATAGGGCATCTGCAGTCTTTTGAACCTATCAGCCACGATACTATTATATCAGTATTATCATCCAGCGGAACCAATATATCTTCCAGCGCCCATTCAATATATTCCTGTTTCGTCATATTGTCGGGAATACCTGTTTTATATTCATGTTTGCCGCTTCTTATACCGTAAATAGTCTGACGAATATCTTTACCGAAGCTGTGACCGAGTTCTCCCGTTAAATCATTATCAAACAATAAAATAGATTTATTAGGATGTTTTTCTTTTATTACTTTCCATAAAGCCTTTACTATTGTTGTCTTTCCGCTTCCGCCTTTACCTGTAACAGCGATTGATACCGTCATTAAAAATCCCCCAATATAAACTTATTATAACAGACTTATGTTTTATGTAAACTTACTTAATATTTAAAAATTTATGTGTCTGGGGAATTAGTCTGACATTTTTGTATTGTGATAAAAATTTATTATAAACATTTATCATGACATCTTTATTTAACTTTAAATATTCACCTTCGGTTTTCGGTTGTAATATTATTTGAATATTATATTTCTCGGCACATTTTATAGTATTATTTATTTCATCATCCGTTATTTGTTCATCAAATACAACTTTAATAAAAAGTTCCTTTTTCCCATTTACCGCAGTTTCAATAAATTTATTATGCAAATCAAATAAATCGCCGTTTTTAGAAGATGAATTCAGTTTTACATCCATTGAAATAATATCAATATAATTTATTATTTTTTCAAGATTTTTATACAAAGTGCCGTTTGTTTCCAAATATACCTTCTTTTTTACCAAAGGTAAAAATTCCTTTAAAAAATCAACTTCTGTCAAAGGTTCACCGCCTGTAAGGCTGACGGAGTGTATATTTTCTGATTTATTTACAATATCTGCCAGTTCAAGGGCATCATATTCTTTTTGAGCTGTTTTAAAATCCGTATCACAGTAACTGCAGGATAAATTACATTGTGAAAATCTTATAAACAGCTGATTATATCCTATATAAGGACCTTCCCCTTGAATTGATTCAAAAATTTCTTTTATTTTAATTTTATTTTGCATTCATATCAGTCCTAATATCATCATTTGAGATTGTATTCAGCTCTTCATAAAGCTTAAGTTCTTTTTCGGAAAGCTTTTTAGGAAGTTTAATTAATACGGTAATAATCATATCACCTTTTTTTGTCTTTGATTTGTTATATAACCCCATACCAGCCAGTCTTAGTTTTTGCCCTGATGAAGTCATCGGTGGGATTTTAACATTTACTTTTCCGTCAATATAAGGGATGGTAATATCTGCACCAAAAACTGCTTCAGAAGGTGTAATCGGCAAATTACACAATAAGTTCATACCTTCTGTTTCATAATAAGAATTTTTTTCTATATTAATAATCAAATATAAATCGCCGTCTTTACCTCCGTGAAGTCCTTTATTTCCTTCTTTTTTTATTCTTATTTTTGCACCTTGCTTAACATCTTTCGGAATTTTAACGTTAATCTTTTTCTGAAGGGATATTTCACCCGTTCCGTTGCACATAGTGCATTTTGCACCGTTAATAAAAGTTCTGCCTTCGCAGTTCGGACAAGGCTGAGTATGAAGTATATTAATTTTTCTGTTTGTTCCAGTAATCGCTTCAAAACAAGATATGCTAACATCTAAATTTATATCACTGCCGTTTATTGGTGGTTTTACTTCTTCATTTACTTTCTGTTTAATATGTTTAGAATGAAACAGACTATCAAGCGCTTCGTTTATAGAATTTGAAAAAGATTCATTTTTTTCAGAGTGTTTTTTTGCTCGTTTAACATATGTATCATATTTATTTTTATATGTTTCGGCAGATTCTTTAGCAAGTCTTTGGGTGTAAAAGCCTCTAAGCACGTCATATTTTCTTCTTGACTCGTCATTTGATAATATATCATAAGCTTCTTTAATTTCTTTAAACTTATCAATATCCCCGTCAGAGCCTGCAACATCGGGATGATACATTTTTGCAAGTTTTTTATAGGCACTTTTTATATCATCTTTTGATGCTTCAAAGGTTAAATTTAAAGTTTTATACAAATCTTTATTATAATAATTTGGCAAAATATCTGCTCCTTATTTAATTTTACGAAATATCACAAAAATATCAATTCTTTTTTTTGTTAATTACTTTTTTTTACAACAAAGTCGTATTAAAATAATTTTGTAGTCAGATAAACAGGGGTAATCATGGAACTTAATATTATAAGAGAAACTGACAGTGAAGTTGCGGAATTAATAGAAAAAGAATTAAAAAGACAGCAAACAACAATAGAACTTATTGCGAGTGAAAATTTTACTTCAAAAGCCGTAATGGCAGCATGCGGAAGTGTATTAACAAATAAATATGCGGAAGGAAAACCTTATAAAAGATATTATAACGGCTGTGAATGTGTTGATAAAATTGAAGAATTAGCACAAGAGAGAGCGAAAAAATTGTTTAATGCCGAACATGCCAATGTACAGCCTCATAGCGGAGCTCAGGCAAATATGGCAGTATTTTTATATGCTGTTAAACCGGGTGATACCGTAATGGGCATGGATTTATCTAACGGCGGTCATTTAACTCACGGCTCGCCCGTTAATTTTTCAGGATTGTATTTTAATGTAGTTTCATACGGAATAACCGCAAACGGTGAAATAGACTATGATAATGTAAGAGAATTGGCACTTAAACATAAACCAAAACTTATTATCTGCGGAGCAAGCAATTATTCCAAAATTATAGACTTCAAAAAATTCAAAGAAATAGCAGATGAAACAGGTGCTTTATTAATGGCTGATATTGCTCACATCGCAGCATTAGTTGCAACAGGATTGCATCCCAGCCCTTTTCCATATGCGGATTTTGTAACAACTACAACGCATAAAACATTAAGAGGCCCGAGAGGCGGAATAATAATGTGCAAAAAAGAGCATGCTCAAGGAATAGATAAAGCCGTATTCCCGGGTATTCAAGGCGGACCTTTGGAACACATTATTGCAGGAAAAGCTGTTGCATTAAAAGAAGCATTATCAGATGATTTCAAACAGTATGCAAAACAAGTAGTTTTAAATGCAAAGGCACTTGCAAAATCACTTATGGATGAAGGACTTGATATTGTAGGCTCCGGTACTGATAACCACCTTATGACACTTGATTTAAGAAGATTAAATAAAACAGGAAAAGATATTGCTAACATTCTTGAACAAGTTGGTATTACGGCAAATAAAAACACCGTACCGAATGATCCGCAAAGTCCTTTTGTAACGAGCGGAGTAAGATTAGGTTCACCGGCTGTTACAACAAGAGGTTTTAAAGAAGAAGATATGAAAGAAATCGGCAAAATAATATCAGAAGCGGTTAGAATATCTGATTTAAACGATGAAAATAAAATTAAAGAATTAAGAGCCCGTTCATTAAAACTTTGTGAAAAACACCCGTTATATAAGGATTAAATATGACTTTTTTACAGTTATCGGAAGCTAATATTATAGGAACAGTTATTGCTTTTATTCTGGGTCTGTTCTTTATGCCGCTTGTTATCTCATTTTCACAACAACAAGGGCTTATGGATAAACCAAATGCAAGGAAAATCCACTCCCATCCTATTCCGAGACTGGGAGGAGTTGCAATCTGGCTGTGCAGTATATTATCATTTTTAGCTTTAATAATCTTAAGTTATTATCCCTATAGGTCATTATTATCAGGGCTTTTACTCGGGAGTTCTCTTATGTTTCTTTTAGGCTTGGTTGATGATGTATACGGATTGAGTGCTAAATTTAAATTTATAATACAAATATCAATAGCGACTATAGTATTTTGTCTGGGAGTAAAAATTTCATCGGTATATATACCTTTTATAGGTTTAACGGAAATTCCATCATTTTTATCTTATTTAATAACAATAGGCTGGATAGTCGGAATATCAAATGCAGTAAACTTTATAGACGGGGTAGACGGACTAGCGGGAAGTGTTATAACCGTAAGCTCCGTTACATTAGGACTTATTGCAATAGCATTAGTTCCTGCCGATAACGTAAGCAGTTTAATTGCATTTATACTTGCAGGTTCAATGCTGGGGTTTTTAACTTATAATTTTCATCCGGCTAAAATATTTATGGGGGATTCGGGCGCACTATTTGCAGGATTTTTACTTTCTGTGCTTTCTATTATGTATTCAATGAAATCAACAGATATAAAAATGTATGTTCCTTTGCTTGTACTTGCAGTACCCATTATAGATATAACATTTTCATCTTTAAGAAGAATATTAAAAGGCACATCGCCTTTTGTTGCAGATGCAAGTCATATCCATCACAGATTATTAAATCTTGGACTATCTCAAAATAAAGCAGTGCTTGTACTTGTAGTATTCTCTATATTTACGGGATGGCTTGCCACAAATATTGCAGCCTCGGATACTACAAAATATTTTCTTTATGCGGTTATAATATCTACTATAATGATTATTTTAAACAGGCATGCAAAAATTAATGAAAACACGGAAGATGAAAAAAAGGATGTAAATGAATGAGTGTAAAGAAAATTGTAAAATACGGAACACCTTCGTTAAGAGAAAAATCAAAAGAAGTTCATAAAATATCAAAGAAAATACAAATACTTGTTGAAGATTTGTACGATACATTATATGCATTGAACGGTGTTGGTTTAGCAGCTCCACAAATCGGAGAAAATCTCAGAGTTTTTGTTATAGATGTCGGTACAGACCCTAAAACTATGAACCCTATTACATTTATCAATCCTAAAATATTAAAAAAAGAAGGGGCAATAAATTCATACGAAGGCTGTTTAAGTTTTCCGGATGCCTATACAAATGTAAGAAGATATAAATATGTAAAAGTTAAAGCTCTTGATATTAAAGGAAGACCATTTATATTAGAGGCAAAAGAAGGCTCTCTTTTAGCAAGAGCCATTCAGCACGAATTTGATCATTTGGACGGAATTTTATTTATTGACCATTGCAGAAATCGTTTTGAAACTGATAAAGTCCTTTCGGAAAAAGGATTAAACCCAATAGAATCCGATTTTCTGATAGATGAAAAAGAATTGGAAGAAGAAATAATAAACACTCCGCAGGAGGAGGATAAAAAGGTTGATTAAAATTATCTTCATGGGTACACCGGATATTGCTGTAAAAAGTCTTGAAGAGTTAAATAAAAATCAAGATTTTGAGGTGCTGGCGGTTGTCACTCAACCCGATAGACCAAAGGGCAGAGGAAATAAATTAACACCTCCGCCGATAAAAGTTTGTGCTGCGGAAAATAATATTGAATGTTTTCAAACCGAAAAAATAAGTAAAGATACTAATTTAATCGCCAAACTAAAATCATTAAATCCTGATTTTATAGTAACTTTTGCATTCGGGCAGATTTTATCACAAGAAGTTATTGATATTGCGAAGTTCGCAACAGTAAATTTGCATGCATCTTTACTGCCTAAATATAGAGGAGCAAACCCTATCCAAAGATGCATTTATAACGGCGACTGTAAAACAGGCATTACAACAATGCTTACGGTTCTTGAACTTGATGCCGGTGATATATGTGAAACTAAAGAGATAACTATACCTGAGAACATGACAAATATTGAACTTAAAAATCAAATAAGCGATTTATCGCCGTCATTACTTTGTTCTACATTAAAAGGTTTGTATAACAAAACATTATGTCCCAGAAAACAAGGGGATGAAGGCATTACAATTGCAAAAAAATTCATAAAACAAGATGGTTTGATAGATTGGAATAATTCTGCCGTTAATATACATAATCAAGTTCGTTCAATGGTAGATTTCCCGACAGCATATTCTTTTATAAACGGGAAAATGTTAAAAATAATTGAAACAAGAATGTCAAAATCCAAAAGTAACGGTTCCTGCGGTGAAATAATATCCGTAACAAAAGAAGGAATAGAAATCAATACGGGAGAAGGTGTTATTTTAATCACGAAGGTAAAACCGGAAAGTAAAGGCATTATGAATGCATTTGATTTTGCTAACGGATTAAGATTAAAACAAGGTAATAAACTTGGAGAATAAAATGTATCAAAGAGGTATCAGAGGCGCAATAACCGTAGACAGTAATACTGAAGAAAGTTTAAAATCCGCCGTTATTGAACTAATTAACGAAATAAAACAGCAAAATAATTTTAAAACAGAAGATATTTCACACGTAATATTTACTATGACTAAAGATTTAGACTGTGTATATCCTGCAAAATTAGCCAGAGAAAATTTTACAGACTGGAAATATGTTCCTATGGTATGTTTTCCCGAGTTAAACATACAAAATTCGCTTTCAATGTGTCTTAGGGTTTTAATTACAATTAATACCGAGCTTATGCAGGATAAAATAAATCACATATATTTAAAAGGTGCTAAAAATTTAAGAAAAGATTTAGAAGAAAAATGAAGATACTGATTGTCGGAAATAATTTAAATGCTTTATTATTGGCAAATTGTATAAAAATGCAAAATACGGATGCCGATATTTATTTGACTTCGGATGAACATTCTTCAAATGAAGTATATACGAGCATAAATATAAAAGAAAATGATATCGCCTCATTAGTCGATTTTGTAAAATACAATGCCATTGAATTTACAATTGCATCTTCAAAACTGGCAATAATTAACGGAATAGCGGATGAGTTTAAAAAAGAAGGATTTTTAATCTTTGCTCCGCTTTCAGAATCTTCAAGAATTACATATTTTAACAGTGTTATAAAAAAAATATTATATAAATTAAAAATTCCGACTCCGAAGTTTGGTATATTTGACAGGGAAAATCTTGCCGTAGAATATGCGAGAAATACAACATTCCCAATTATAATAAAAAATGATTTTACCCTGATAACAAATGAAAGTTATAAATTTACAGGTTTTCAGAGTGCAAAACTCGGCATACAAAAACTATTTGAAGATAACAATGAAAAAATTATAATAGAAAATTGTATAGATGCGCCCTATATTTATATATACTTTTTAACGGACGGGTATAACGCATTTCCGCTTATCAGCCTTGAAAGAGAAATAAACGATAATTATTATCAGTTAACCGCACCAAGTTCAAAAATTTCAGAAGATACATATATAAGTATTTTAAGACAAGCTGTGTATCCGCTGCTTGATGATATATCAAAATTTTCGGATATATATACGGGCATTTTAGGATTTAAAATACAGATAAAGAATGATAAAATATATGTTCTTGAAATATATAACAAATTTGAAAACTATGATTCCCAAGCTTTTATATCGCTTTTAGATGATAATATTCTTGATATTTTATATTCCGCTGCAAATGGCGACCTTGAAAAAAAGTACGGTTATATAAATTTAAGCGATAATTATTCCTATACAAAAGTAATAAATAAATCAAAAATAACTAATTTGGATTTACCTGATGATATGTTTATAGAAAGCGAAGACAAAGAAAATTATATAATTACATCTACCGCCTCAACATTAAATCAAGCAAAAGAAAAATTAAATGAATATTTAGAGGAATTTAAATTTGAAACAGAATAAAAGATTTTTAAGACAATGTATAGCATGCAGAGAAATGAAAAATAAATCAGATTTAATCCGATTGACAAAAGATTACAAATCAGGAAAAACGGAAATAAATCAGGATTCAAAAATTCAAGGACGTTCTGTTTACATATGTAAAAATTCCGAATGTCTTAAAAAAGCCTTAAAAAACAAGAAAATAGAAAGTTTTCTTAACCTGAATGCAGATGAAAATTTAAAAGAAGAACTCTATAATTTACTTAAAAACTAAATTGTGTTACAAATATAATATGGTTGAAATAGGAAACGGAACACAATAATGACTGGTGAAAATAAAAGAGTATACGAACTGGCAAAAGAATACGACATGCCAAACAAAGATTTTATAGAATACCTTGATACTAAACTTGATATAAAGGTAAAATCACATTCAAGTAATTTAACTCCTGCACAAATAGATAAAATAAAAGCATCTTTTAAGAAGGGAAATGAACAGGAAACAACAAAAAAACCAAAAGCATTTATTATAAAAAAAGCTAAACCTGCCCAAGAACCTGAAATCCAAAAAGAACATAAAGAAAGTTCCGAAGAAAAAAAAGAAATAAAAAAATCACCAAGTCAACCACAAGAAAAAATAAATCCCATAAAGGAAGAAAAAAAAGAAGAGCAACCATCACCAACCGTTCCCGGAATAAGATCATTATTAGAATACAATAACAGAAACAGCCAAAGAAAAAGACAAGAAATGATGGCTGCAAACAGACAGCGAAATCAAGAAGCTGAAAAAGAAAAACAGCAAAAAGAAACAAAATTTCAAACAAAACCACAAGACTCAGACAGACAAACCAGATCTGAAAGACCTGAAAGATCCGAAAGACCTGAAAGAATTAACAGACCTGACAGACGTCCATTTGATAAAACTAAAAGCGAAAACAGACCTGAAAATCCTCAAAGACAAGACAGACCTGTTAATAAAAGACCTATTCAACATCATATTATTCCTCAGGATATTTATGAAGGAAAAGCAAATACAAATTCCGCATTCAGAAAAAAAGGACCTAAGGATAAGAGAAAACAATATAAAAATAAAGAGGAAGAACAAGAATTAATCAGTCTTGAAAAAACCATTTCTCAAAAGCATAAGAAAAAGGCTAAAGATAACTCTGAAAATGAAGTAGTTACCCAAGTTGTTATAAATAAACCTATAACTGTTGGCGAATTAGCTGATAAAATAAAAAAATCACCTGCTGAAATTGTAAAATATTTAATGATGCAGGGGATTTTAACAACCGTTAACGAAGTTATATCCGAAGAAACTCAGAAGAAAATATGCGAAAGCTTTGAACTTGAAGTTCTTGAAGAGGATTTAAATGAATATATCGAACAAGAACTTGCAAAAGAAGAAAAGCAAAAAGAAATTGAAGAAACTGATGAATCTCTGCTTGAAACAAGAGCACCCGTTATAAGTATAATGGGGCATGTTGACCACGGTAAAACAACATTGCTGGATTCAATAAGAGCCTCAAAACATAAAATCGTTGCAACGGAGGTCGGCGGAATAACTCAATCCATCGGTGCTTACACAGTATATTTGGAAAATAACAAAAATAAAAAAATTGTATTTATAGATACCCCCGGGCACGAAGCATTTACGGAAATGAGAGCCAGAGGAGCGAAAGCAACCGATATTGCAATACTTGTCGTTGCGGCTGATGACGGAATTATGCCTCAAACAATAGAAGCCATTAACCACGCAAGAGCAGCTGAAGTACCAATTATTGTTGCAGTTAATAAAATAGATAAAGCAGGAGCAGATCCTGATAAAATAATGCAGCAATTGACTGAATATAATCTTGTACCCGAGGAGTGGGGCGGTGACACAATTTGCGTAAAAGTAAGCGCTCTTCAAGGCAAAGGTATAGATGAACTGCTTGAATACATTCTTTTATTGGCAGAAGTCCAAAATCTAAGAGCCAATAAATCCGCAAAAGCATCAGGTGTTGTAATTGAAGCAAAACTGGATAAAGGAAAAGGCCCTGTTGCAACACTATTGGTACAAAACGGAACACTTCATACTGGCGACTGTGTTGTTGTAGGTAATGTTTGCGGAAGAATAAGAGCATTATTATCCGACTCCGGCGAAAGAATAAAAGAAGCAGGACCTTCTACTCCCGTTGAGATATTAGGGTTAACGGAAGTTCCTCAAGCTGGCGATACTTTTGAAGCCGTTGAAAATGAAAAAGTTATGCGTGCAATAAGCCAAGAAAGAAAAGAAAAAGAACGTACAACTAAACTCGACAGTATGAAACCCAGCCACATCAGAAATGAACAGGTTGGTGATTCCGAAGAAATTAAACAATTAAATCTTATTATTAAAGCAAATACCCATGGTTCCGCTGAAGCTGTTGCTCAAGGTGTATCTCAGCTTGAATCTAAAGAAATTATAACTAAAGTTATTCATGTAGGTGTTGGTGATATCTCTGAAGCTGATGTTATGTTAGCAAGCGCAAGTAATGCTATCATATTAGGTTTCACTGTTAAAGAAGATATAAATGCCCAGCTTGCAGCTGAAAAACAAGGAGTTACTATTAAAAAATATAATATAATTTATCAGGTTCTTGAGGATTTGGAACAAACTATGTTAAATCTTCTTCAGCCTGAAATAAAAGAAGTTGCGTTAGGTACAGCTGAAGTAAGACAAGTATTTACGGTCGGAAAAATTACAAAAATCGCAGGCTGTTATGTAACGGAAGGTAAAATTGCCAGAAATAAAAATGCAACCGTTTTAAGAAACGGTGTTGAAATCTTTAAAGGTCAGATTGACCAGCTTAAAAGGTTCAAAGATGATGTTAAAGAAGTCGCACAAGGTTTTGAATGCGGTATTTCCTTTGAAAAGTTTAACGATATCCAAGAAGGCGACATTATTAAAGTCACAACTACGGAAGAAATCGAAAGACAAGTATTAGTATAAATCCAAGATTAGCGGGGTTATTATGTCTTTAAGAAATGAACGTATCAGAAAAACTCTTATGAAAGAAATTGCTGATATAATTCAAAAACAATTAAAAGATTCAAGAATACACGGAGTTATATCTGTTACGGATATTGAAATATCTCATGATAATACTTACGCAAAAGTTTATTATTCTGTGTTTGCATCTGAAGAAGATAAAAAATCCACAATTCAGGCAATAACCGATAACACTCCTAAAATAAGATATGAAGTAGGAAAAAGAGTTCATTTAAGGCTTACCCCCGAATTAAAATTTATTCCTGATGATTCACTTGAGCGAGGAGCAAATGTTACTCAATTAATTAATAAAATCTCAAGAGGCGAAATTTAAGCGAGATTAAAAATTGTGTTATTTGGTTTTTTAAATATAAATAAGCCTTCAGAAATGACTTCGCATAAAGTCATATCAGTTTTAAGAAAGCTGACGGGAATTAAGCAAATCGGGCATGCCGGAACACTTGATCCGCTTGCTTCAGGTGTACTTCCTATTGCTATGGGTAAAGCTTCTAAATTAATAGATTACTTACCCGATGATAAAGAATATATTGCAGGTATGTACCTTGGTAAAATTTCAGATACCTATGATATTGAAGGGAATATAAAGGAAACAGGGGCAAAAAAAATAACAATAAAAGAAATTGAACAAGTTCTTCCTTCGTTTAGAGGGCAGATTAAACAAATACCGCCTGCGTTTTCAGCCGTTCATTATAACGGAAAAAGACTCTATGAACTTGCAAGGAAAGGACAAATTCCTGATGATATCCCATCAAGAGATATCACTGTTTATAAAAATGATATTATCGATTTTGATTACGATAATCAAATTTTAAAACTTGATATAGCCTGTTCTAAAGGAACATACATAAGAACAATAATTAATGATATCGGCGAAAAGCTGGGTACGGGCGCAGTTATGTTTGAACTTACAAGGACTTTATCATCTGGGTTGGAATTAAAAAATTCATTAAGCTTAAACAATAATATAACAATAGAGGATATCCAAAATAATATAATTAAACCTCAAGATATATTACCTTTAAAAAGTATAGAAATATCACAAGAGGAATATAATATCGCTGTTACAGGCAATAAATTTAAAAACAGATATAATATAGAAGGTAATATACTTATTTTAAATGACGGCAGAATAACGGCACTTGCAATGGCCGGCATTGAATTTATTCAGCCAAAAAAGGTACTGATATGAAAAAAATAATTTTGTTTTTAATAATGATACTGTTTACAAATACAGCAAATGCAAATATTTGCGAGGTAACATGCCCGAATATCAATATAACTGAAGATGAAAGCCTTTTAAATAAAGTAACAGGCATGAATTTTATATCAAAGAAAATAACTGAAACTGCAATTGAAAAAGAAATAAACGATGAATTAAATTCAAAAGTTAAAGCGGATATTGTGTTATATACAATAAAAAGACTTAAAAACGGTGAATTTAAAGGATTAACAATACAAGGTGAAAAAATAAAATATAAAGCTTTAAGCCTGACTGATTTCAAAGCTGAAACAATCTGCCAATACAATAAAGTTGTTTATAAAAATAACAGAATATATTTCCCGATTGAAATTCCGTTTAATTATAAAGCAAAGATTACAAATAATGATATTCAAAATATTTTGACATCAGAAGAATTTAAAAAAGAAATTCAACAAAAGCCCGTAAAAATAAACGGAATAAAATTGTTTACAATCGGAGCGCCTTCTGTCGAAATAAAAAACGGATATATTTATTTCAGAATACCGTTAAAAACAATGTTTGCAAAGCTAAGCATATCTTTTAGAGCCGATTTGGAAGTTGAAAATAATAAAATAGTATTAAAAAATATCACTTTCGGTTCAAAAAGTAATATAATTGATGATAGCATGCTATCGGTTTTAACTGATACAGTAAACCCGATTACATACACAATGGAAGAATTCAACAGTAAATTCTGTAAAATACATATAACTAAGGCAAAAATTATTGATGATAAAATAGAAACCGAAGGAATATTTATCATAAATAAAAACTACGGCGGAGAAGATGAGTAATTTTTCAAAAATAGTAATATTAATACTTTTAGTTTTATCTTTTTTATTCATTAGAGAAAAATACGGAGATGAAATATTTAATTTTATATATCAGCTGAAGGCATTGCCAAAAGTAGAATTACCGAAAATAAATAATGAAAATATTGTTGAAATTCCGGATGAAATTCCTACGGAAGAAGTAACAACTATAGCAGAAAAAGAAAAAGTATCCGTATATTTTCTTGCACTTGATTCTAATGATAACGGAATTTATAAAAAAGTAACAAGAGATGTTATTTCAGGCGATGATAAATTTGATTATGCAATAAAAGAACTGTTAAAAGGTCCTAATCTTGTCGAAAAGTCAATGGGAGCTTACAGTGAAATACCCAAAAGTACAAAGCTCTTAGGAATAAAACATAAAGGGAATAAAATAATAATAGATTTAAGTTCCGATTTCCAATACGGAGGAGGAACAGACAGCATATATTCACGAATGATGCAGTTAATAGAAACGGCAATAAACAATTCAAATAATAAGAAAATATATTTATATTTAGACGGGAAACAGCTTAATTTCATAGGCGGTGAAGGTATAATGATAACACAGCCGTTAAATGAAAAATCTCTGGAAATTTAATAGATTACAATTAAAAGCTTATGTGGTAAAATTAATTTATAGAAAAGATAGGGGTTGTATCTTGTTTGAAAAATTTACCGAAAAAGCAATAGATATAGTAAAATCTGCACAAATATATGCTATTGAATTTAATCATGAAAAAATTTACCCCGAACATCTTATGCTTGCCCTGTTAAATGACAATAACAGTATTGTTGTTAAAACTTTTTCAGTATACAAAGTAAATACCGAAGAACTAAAAAAAGATATTATAACTCTTTTAAATAAAAGGGCGGTTGTAAAACCTGTTGAATTTGTTATATTTTCAGATTCTTCAAAGGACATATTTCAAAAGACATTAATTATTGCAAAAACTCTTTCTAATTCATATGTCAAACCGGAACACATATTCCTTGCAATACTGGATTATCCGAAGCTTGATTTTACTAAATTAATGGCAGAAAAAAATATTGATATTGATAAAATGAAATCAATGTTTTATAACATTTTATCAAGCAATAAGCAAAAGAAAAATAAACATCCCGAAACATTTGAGAAACGAAGAAGAAACGATAGAAGTGAAGATTTGGTATCATTAATAGAAAGTTCCGATAGTGCAAAAATATTTGATAGAGCTATAGCGAAATTATCAACATCTGAGTATGAAATACTCGGAACAGAACAAATAATGCAGTCTATTCTTGAAGATAATAATTCCGATACAACAAAAATATTAAACGATTTCGGGGTAACATCGGAAACATTTTCCGCAAAATTAAAAGAATTGTCTTCAAGACAAGCTGAATTTGGAGATAAACAAATAATATTTACACCTAATGCTTTGAAATCACTTATGATAGCCCTTGATATAGTTCGAGAAGAAGGCACAGCATCGATTTTGCCTTCGCATATTATTTTAGGCATTTTAAAATCAAAAAAGGGTATTGCCTATAATATATTAAAAGAACTGAATGTAAATGAATCTTTACTTGAAGAAAAAATAATACAGCCTATTGAAAAAGAGAAGAATGAAACATTATATATAATGAGGCTTGCAAAACAAGAAGCCAGAAGAATAGGTAATAATGTTGTAGGCAGTGAATTAATTCTTTTAGGGATTGTAATAGAAGCGAACTCAATAGCATCTGAAGTCTTAAGAGATTTAGGTGTTATAGTTAAAGATGCAAGAGACGTAATAGAAGATTTAATCGGAATAAATGAAGATTACAATCAAGGTGAAATAACTTTCAGCCAAAGGGCAAAATTAATACTGGAAGATGCGTGGAATATAGCGAAATCTCAAAATAAAACTAAAACAACCGCAGATGACTTGTTACTTGCAATATGCAATCAGCCTGATTCTGTTGCAATGAAGGCTTTGAGTAAATTAGGGGTAGATGTGCTTGAAATCAGACAAGGAATTAAAAACAGGCTCGAAGGGTTTAGAATTTGAACTTTTAATCCCTGCAAATAATAAAAATATCGCACTGAAAGCAATAAAAGCAGGTGCTGATGCCATATATATAGGCTACTCTAAGTATGGAGCAAGAGTCCAAGCCGGTAATTCCATCGAGGATTTAATTGAAATTATTGAATTTGCTCATCAATACAGAGTTAAAGTTTATATAACATTAAATACAATATTAAAAAATGAAGAGCTTTTAAAAATCGAAAAATTAATTTGGCATCTTTATAACATTAAAGCTGACGGAATAATAATTCAAGATATGGGGATTTTAGAGTTAAATCTTCCGCCTATTCCTATTATAGCAAGTACTCAATGCCATAACGACAGCATTGAAAAAATAAAATTTCTTGAAAAAACAGGTGTAAAAAGAGTTATTCTCCCAAGAGAGCTTAGTCTTAAGCAGATACAAGAAATAAGAAAACATACAAATATAGAACTGGAATGCTTTATTCATGGCGCATTATGTGTATCATACAGCGGTCAATGCTATTTAAGTTATGCCATAGGAGGAAGAAGTGCAAATAGAGGCGAATGTGCCCAGCCATGCAGAAAAAAGTACTCGTTAAAAGATGCTCAAGGTAAATATTTAGTTAAAGATAAATATATTTTAAGTTTAAAAGACTTAAATCTCTCGAACCATATTGAAGAACTTATAAAAGCAGGAATTACATCTTTTAAAATTGAAGGCAGACTTAAAAATGAAGCTTATGTTGTAAATACAACCTCATATTACAGGCATGTTATCGATAATGTATTATCTGTTTTAAATCTTAATCGTTCATCTCAAGGAATTTCCTCCTGTGATTTTGAACCCGATTTATACAAAACTTTTAACAGAGGCTATACAAATTTCTATATCAATGAAGAGAAAAATAATCTTGCAACGGTTGATTATACATCATCTATAGGTGAATTTACAGGTGTTGTGCAGAATGTAAAAAAGAACTATTTCTCTCTAAGCAATAATATATTAAATAACGGTGACGGAATATGTTTCTTTAATGAAAATAATGAACTTTCAGGCACAAATATAAACAAAACGGAAGGAAATACAATCTTTCCTGCCGAAATAAAAGGTATAAAACAAGGAACTAAAATATATAGAAATTATAACAAAGAATTTGATAATAAACTGCAAAAAGCTGAAATAACAAGAAAAATACCTGTTTCTATAAGAGTAAGAGAAACTAAATTCGGTTATTTGTTTTTTATGGAAGATTCCGAAGGAAATTGTGCTGTAAATATTATTTCCAAAAAATACGAACAAGCAATAAATAAAGAAAAAGCTCTAACAACAATGGAATTACAACTTTCAAAATCAGGAGGAAACATTTTTGAAGTTTTTAAAACCGACATAAAATTAAACAATATTCCATTTATAAAAGTATCAGGATTAAATGAAATCAGAAGAATATTGATGAATAAATTAATCCGAATAAGAAAGAAAAATTTTAAACAAAATATTAGTGAAACTCCTGTATTAATTACACCTTATCCTAAACAAGAGCTTGATTATAAAGCAAATGTTTATAATGATAAAGCTGAATTATTCTATAAAAAGAGAGGGGCAAAGGTAACAGAAAGGGCATTTGAAAGTTTAAAAAACCATAAAAATAAAGAACTTATGGTTTCAAAATACTGTATAAAAAAACAATTGGGAATCTGCCCAAAACAAACAAATATAAAAAAATATACCGAGCCATTCACCTTAATAGACGAATTCAACAAGGAGTACCTTGTTGAATTCAATTGTAAGGAATGTGTTATGAAAATTATCAGTATGGATTAAGATCTTTTTAATGTTGAATAAGCGGGGTTGTTAGCTATAATTCCTGCAATTGTTGTCATTTGGTTGCCATCATTTTTGTATAATTTTGATAAGTAGTTTAATCTTTTAACTAATTTAGAATCAGCTGTTTTTAAAGAAGGATTAACTTCGGTAAAAGAAATCCATGTTTTAACTTCTGTATTCCAAGCTCTTACTTCTTCTTCATAAGTTTTTGTATTTTCGTGGTGAACACTTTCGTGAGCTATTAAGCAAGCAACTGCTTCAACAGGAGCTGTTTTATAGTTTGAACTGATTAATATAACCAAACTGCCGTCAGCTGTTTTTGCGGTAACTGCTTCACAAGTACCATAACCTAAAACTTCAAGGTTTCTGAACATTATTTTAATAGGTTTGTGTGTTGAATTATTACCTTGAATAACATCTAATACTTTTCTGTTATTCATTGTTTCTAATTTATGTAATGCATCAGTCAATACAGGTTGTGTTGTATTAGCTGTAAAATCAGCTGCTGAAGCAATATTAAATAACATCAAAACTAATGCGCTAAAAAGCACAATTACTCTACTCTTAAGTTTCATAACAGGGAATCCTCTAGAACAACTATCTCTACATTTCGTGTTTGGGAAAATTATATCTTTCTCTTACAAACTTATGTATCGGCATATAAAAAAAAAACTTTAGTTTTTAGTTCATTTTTTTAATGTTTTTGTAACATTTCTTAATCTTTAAAAATCCAAATTAGGTGCAACCTCAATCATATCTTGATTTTTAAGTTTTAAATATTTTGTTAGAATTCAATGATTTTATTATTGTATAATTCAATAAAAGGGGATTTTATGATTGATATAGGAATAATAGGAGCAGGACCTGCCGGTTATACATCCGCAATCAGAGCAGCACAAAAGGGATTAAGTGTTATTTTATTTGAAAAAGAATATATAGGCGGTACATGCCTGAATAAAGGCTGTATTCCGACAAAGGCAATTTTACATTCAACAAAACTGTATTCTGAAATAAAAAACTGTTCTAAATACGGAATTAACGCAGAAAATATTACATGCGATTTTGCTAAAATACAGGAAAGACAACGGCTTATAAGTGAAAAAATAAGGAAATCATTAACTTCATTAATTAAAAGTTATAATATAACAATAGTTGAAGGCGAGGCTCAAATCCAATCAGAGCATACAATATGCGCCAATGGTGAAAATTATGAAGTAAAAAATATTATTATAGCTACAGGTTCAAAACCTAACAAGATAGAATTAAAAGGGAATTATAACAAAAACATAATATTAACATCTGACGATATATTAAACCTTAATACTCTGCCAAAAAGCCTGTTAATAATAGGTTCGGGTGCAATAGGGTGCGAATGGGCAAGAATTTTATCTTCGTTGGGAGTTAAAGTCACTGTAACAGAAATGCTTAATCAGCTTGTTCCTATGGCTGATTATGAAGTATCGGAAAGACTGCAGAGGATATTTAAAAAAAGCAGGATTGATTTTTATACATCAACTACAATAAATGAAATTCAAGGAAACAACATATATTTATCAAACGGCAAAACCATTGAAGCAGAATATATATTAATGGCAGCAGGAAGATTGCCCGTTTTGGATTTTGGGAACATATCAAAAAACATTAAAATAGAAAAATATATAAATATCGACTGTAACTTTAAAACGAATATAGATAATATATACGCAATAGGTGATGTAAACGGCAAATCACTATTGGCACATAGTGCAATGCGTCAGGCAGAAAATGTCATTGAATATATAATAAAAGGGAAATGCAATAAATTTAATAACAACCTTGTACCTGCCGTTATTTACGGGTCGCCCGAAATAGCCTTTATCGGGGAAACGGAACAAGCACTTCAAAAAAAAGGGGTAAATTATAAAAAATCATTTTTCCCGATATCAGCACTGGGCAAGGCTTATGCGGAAGATAAAATCGAAGGTTTTGTAAAAATTCTTGCGTCAGATACGGAAATTTTAGGCGCACATATTATATCTGAAGAAGCAAGCGCTATGATTGAACAAATTGCTATAGCCATGACCAATAACATTACACCCAATGAATTAAAAAATGTTATATATGCACACCCTTCATATTCCGAAGGAATTCTGGAAAGTATGCTGGCGCTTGATAATCTGGCAATACATATACCGCAAAAGAAAGAATAACTAAGAAATCATAAAACGGCGAAAACAATAATTATATAACCTTTTGAAAATTAATTTTATTATTAGCTTCTATATAATTATGCAATTTTTGTAATAATACAGGTGAAAAATTATAATTATTGTCGGCAGGAGTTATTTTTATAAATGAATTATAACCGTCTTTAGAAGAAACAGAAGCAATAAATTCTTTAGCGGCTGCTTTAAAGAGTACACTTCCCGTTTTAAACTGAATTTCTTCTATTGCATAATTATGCTCATTCAAAGCTGAAAGCAAAAGATATAAAAGATTTTCCGAAGATGTTTTATAAGATTTGGCGAATTCTTTTATATTCGGAACACTTACGGCATTATTGACAGGAACAATATTATCGGCTAATACTTGCTGCGATTGAAGCATAAGCATAAATAATAAAATAATAACCGTATAAAATTTTTTCATTAAATTTCCATCCAAGATTTACCTGTATAGACATCAACCTTCAAAGGCACCAGGAACGGCTGATTGAGTTCCATTGCTTTTATAACTAAAGACTTTACCTCTTCTATTTCAGTATTAACCGTTTCAATTACAAGTTCATCATGCACTTGTATGATTATTTTAGATTTAATGTTATTTTTTGTAAAGTCACTATTTAATCTAACCATGGCGAGTTTCATTACGTCAGCGGCAGTTCCTTGAATAGGAGCATTAATGGCAGCTCTTTGTGCGGCTTCTTGAATTTTTCCGTTAGTGGAAAGAAGTCCCGAACTTAAATATCTTTTTCTACCCCAAAGTGTTTCAACATAGCCATGGGCATACGCAAATTTAACCGTTTCATCCATATATGTTTTAACATCAGGATATGTTTTAAAGTACCTGTCTATAAAATCCTGAGCTTCAAATGGGGATATACCAAGACTTGATGCCAGTCCGTAACGTGATTGACCGTATACAATGCCAAAGTTAACAGCCTTAGCTTTAGAGCGCATTTCCTTTGTAACTTCTTCTATTGGAACTCCAAAAACTTTGCTTGCCGTAGCGCTGTGAACATCTTCATCCGAACAAAAAGCCTCAATTAAATTATCATCTCTGGAAATATGTGCCAATAACCTTAATTCTATTTGAGAGTAATCTGCCGATATTATGACATTTTCCGAATTTTCAGCGGTAAATGCCCCTCTTATTCTGTTTCCGAGTTCTGTTCTTGTCGGAATATTTTGCAAATTAGGGTTAGAGGAAGATAATCTTCCCGTTGTTGTTATTGTTTGATTAAAGCTTGTGTGTATTCTGTTATCATTAGGGCTTCTTAATTCAGGCAGAGTCTCAACATAAGTGCTTTTTAATTTTGCAAGATGTCTTTGTTCTAAAATATCTTTTGCAATTTGATGCTCTTCAGCCAGAGTTTCCAATACTTTAGCACTGGTAGAAAATCCTGTTTTAGATTTCATGCCTTTTGCTTTTAAATTTAACTTGCCAAAAAGAATATCGCCCACCTGTTTTGGCGAATTTATATTAAACTTTTCCCCTGCTTCTTCATAGATTTTAGCTTCAACAGCACTGAGTTTTTCGTTAATTTCACTATCAATAGCGCTTAAACAGTTAATATCAATATGCGCACCGTTTTCTTCCATCTTCATAAGAACAAGAGTAAGCGGAACTTCTATGTTATAAAGCAAATCAAGTTCTTTTTCATCAAGATTTTGCGTCCAGTATTTAGTCAAAAGCAATGTTGCAAAAGCATCATCACAAGCATAAGAAGCTGCATCTTCAATCGGGACGGTTTCAATAGTTAACGATGCCGAACTGTTCTTTAATAACTGTTCATATTCAACCATCATATAATCAAGGTAGTCGCTTGCCTGCTGTTTCAAACCATGTTTACGGGAGGAATCCTTTATGTAGCTTGCGAGCATAGTATCAAATATAACTCCCTTTAACCCCATATTGTGATGATTTAGCACGTGGCAGTCAAATTTAGCATTTTGCAGTGTTTTGGCAATATTTTCATCCGCCAAAACAGGTGCAAGTTTTTCCCTTATTATATCCAATTCAAGCTGTTCACCTACCATATGAAATACAGGAATATAGTAAGACTTAACCAAATCACTTTTTGTATCATCAAGCTTAACCCTGCCGTTTTTTGCCTGTATTTGCTCACAAAATGCAATAGAAATACCGACCAAATCACATTCAAGCGGATTTATACCTGTTGTTTCAACATCTATTGAAAATATTGCTTGAGTGTTTAAGGCTTTAATTAGATTGTCTAATTTATCAACAGTATCAACAATATTTTTTTCGTGGTTATATTCTTTATGAGAAGCTTCAACAAGCATTTCGTTTAAACCGAGCCCCAACTGCATTTGTCCCTGCACGGGTGTATCCGTATTTAAACAGTGTTCTGCCACTTTAGGCTCCATAGCACCGACTTTGAAAGGCTTTAAAATATTCTCTGAATTTTTTAAAAAATTATAAAATTGATTTTTCTTAAAAAATTCAATAACTGCGTCATAGTTAGGCATTTCAAGTTTGGCGCAGTCAAAATCAAAATCTATATCAAGGTTTTTTTGAATAGTAGCAAGCTCTTTGCTTAAAAAGGCAATATCTTTACCTTCCTTAAGTTTTTTGTTGAGTGCTTTTTCTGTTACTTCATCTATATGTTCATAAATTTGTTCAAGTTTATCAAACTTTGAAAGAAGCTTGCAGGCAGACTTTTCGCCAATCCCTTTTATACCGGGGATATTATCTGATGTATCTCCGGACAATCCTTTATAATCAGTTATTTGATAAGGATAAACCCCCATTTTATCATAAACTTTATACCAATCAAACTCAACTAGCTCGCCTTTAGAGGGCATAATTACTTCAATATAGCCATCTCTGTCAACCAGTTGAAAAGAATCTCTATCACCTGTTAAAATATATGTTTTGTGTTGTTTTTGCTTAGCTTTCGCTGCAATTGTGCCTATAACATCATCAGCCTCATAGCCTTCCTTTGTTAAAATGGGAATATTTAAAGCTTTTAAGCCCTCTACTATTAAAGCAAGCTGAGAGCGCAAAGTATCAGGCATGCTTTCACGGTTTGCTTTATATTCGGAGTACATTTCCGTTCTGTAAGTATGTCTTGAAACATCAAAAGCAACTGCGATAGCATCCGGCTTTATTGTATTATTCTGAAGTAAATCAAAAACCGCCTTAAAAAAACCGAATACCGCCCATGTAGGCTGATTATCCGTAGTTTTCATCGCCGTTCTTTCCAGTGCAAAAAAATACCTGTATGCCAGTGCATGCCCGTCTATTAATAAAAAGTTCTTATCCTGCATAAATTATCCCTAAATCTGATAATAATATTTTATGTTAATAACAGCATTTTAACAATAAATTGTGTATTAATCGTTTCAATTTCGGGCATAAATAATTTATTTTATTATTTTTTTACCAAAGAAAGGAAATATTCTTTTGACGAACCCCGGTATATAGTCTGAATTATCTTTTTTAAAGTATTTTTTATCTTGATTAATTTTAAACTTAAAGCCTAATATTGAATATACTTTGTATGTGGAATTTCTGTTAATCTCGGTTATTATAGAAAAAATACGTTCCAAACCTTTACCATAAACACCTTTATCAAACATATAATAATACTTATAACCTTCGGACATATAATACACAGCGAGAGAACCGCCTGCTCTTCCTCCGACAAAATATTTGCATTTTGACAATATATATAAGGAGGTCAAATAATCAAGCCCCATTTTATAATAATAGTTTTCTCTATTACAATGTATTTGATTTAATAACTTATCTTTATTTTCTTTATTTTTATAAGAAACTCGATATTGCCCGTTATCTAAGAGCATATCCTTAAATTCAGACTTAAAGATGTTAAAAATATCTAAATCTTCAGTAGCCAGATAAATTTTTTTTATTTCAGGATATTTTTTTAATACACTTTTTATTTTTTTTATTAATTCATCAGGTTTAGGCTGTATACAGTGATTACTCGTCCTGCGAATCATATAATCCGTGCCTCTTGCAAAAACCCCGAGTATTTCTTTTTCATTTCCTGTTATTGTATTATATTGTTTTTCAATATAAGCATTTGTCTCGGCATTAAATCTTATATATTTTTTGTAATAATTTTTATAATTATTAAATTTTTCATCTTGTTTATAATTAACTAATTCAACAGGCAAATCAGTAGTTAAGGGCGGATTCATTTCTTTATTTTCATACCATTCATGCAACCCTATAATAACTTCCGACTCTTCATCAATATCATTTAGATTAATGTCACACGGCTGCTCAAAAAAATATTCCCATACATTATCTCTAAATTCTCTATTATCCTTAAAATATGAGTTATTATAGTGCATCATATCAACTATAGGTATATAATCTTTTTTTACCGCCCAGATAATGTTGTACATATATTGGAAAACAACAGCCATTAAACCCATTCCATAAGAACAAGGTATACCGATTATATAAAATTTCTTTTTCATTACATTTAAACTTTATTTTTATTATACTTACCCTTATTATACTTACCCCCCCCCGAACGCAATATGATATACTATATGTTTTACAATAATTTACTTTTCAGTGAAAAACAATTTTCACTAAGTTTAAATTTAAACTTAATTCCTAAGATAGTATAAATTCTTGAAGTATATATTGGATTTTGCTTTAAAATTTAATCTAGTGTCGCACTCAGCCATCCTCACTTCGTTACGGGGCTTCGCTTTGTAATACGACTTCTTGGCTTATCGTAAAATTTTGTTCGGACAAAATTAATCCAACTTAAACTGCTTTTGATATTCTTCTTTTCCGGTTAAAGAATTTTGTTCTGACTTTAAGAGAATAAAGTTTTCCATTACAAGCACGTCTAAATCTGTGTACATAAAGCATTTATAAGCATTTTCGGGAGTATTTACAATAGGTTCGCCTCTAATATTAAACGAGGTGTTAACAACAACAGAACAAGCCGTCAGTTTTTTAAATTCGTTTATAATATTCCAGTATCTCGGGTTAACCTTTTTTGATACCGTCTGAATACGGGCAGAATAGTTCACATGCGTTATCGCAGGCAAAGTTGAGCGATATGCCTTTAATTTATCAATGCCTTTATAGTTTTTTTCTTCTTGCGTTAATTCTGTTTTAATTTTATCCGAAATCGGCTGAGTTAAAAGCATATAAGGTGATTTTTTACCTTCTCTTATTGCAAAAAATTCTTCCACGTCTTCTTCAAGACAGCTTGGAGCAAAGGGGCGGAAAGACTCTCTCTTTTTTATTGCTAGATTTAGATTTCTTTGCATTTCACGGTTTCTCGGGTCAGCAAGAATGCTTCTGTTACCGAGAGCTCTCGGCCCGTATTCCATTCTGCCTGCAAAGTGACCTATACTTTTACCTTCTGAAATGTATTTAGCAATTATTTGAGTTACTTCTTCCTCGGTTTCATACTTTGTATATTTAGCATTGTATTTATTTAAGGTTTCAAGTATTTCGTCATCTGAATATTTAGGACCGAGTAAACTTCCCTTTTGAGAATCATCAGGGTTAACCGTTCTTTCATTATTCAACCCCATATAATAAACGGCGAGTACTGCACCTAAAGCACCTCCTGCATCCCCTGCCGCCGGCTGAGTCCAGATATTTTCAAAAGGTCCGTTCTTTAATATGTTGCCGTTTGATACGCAATTTAGTGCAACACCACCTGCCAGACAAAGGTTTTTCATTCCCGTTTGTTTATAAACATAGTTGGCAAGTTTTAGAATAATTTCCTCCGTAACCGCCTGAATACTTGCTGCCATATCCATATCACTTTGAGTTAAAGCCGTTTCGGGTTTACGAGGCGGACGGTTGAAAAGTTTTTCAAATTTTTTATTATACATATAATCCGTTGTGCAGTATCCGAAATACTCTTGATTTAGCCAAAAAGAACCGTCCTCTTTAACATCAATAAGTTTTTCAAGAATTAAATCTTTATAAATCGGCTCTCCATAAGGGGCTAAACCCATTACTTTATATTCGCCCGAGTTTACTTTAAAACCTAAAAACCCCGTAAAAGCACTGTATAAAAGCCCGAGCGAGTGCGGAAATTCTATTTTTTCTTTTATTTCAATTTTATTACCTCTGCCAATCCCCCAGGTTGTCGTATCCCATTCGCCTACACCATCTAAGCATAATATTGCGGCTTCTTCAAAAGGCGACGGGTAAAATGCACTTGCGCAGTGCGACTCGTGGTGGGTTGTAAAATATATCGGACACTTTAACCGTTTATCAAAATGCTTATCTATTTGAGATGGAATAAACAGCTTTTTATTGAGCCATACGGGCATGGCATTTATAAAACTTTTCATACTGCAAGGAACATAAGCCATTGCAGTTTCAAGAATTCTTTCAAATTTAACAAAAGGTTTTTCGTAATATACAACCCCGTCAAGTTGTTCGGGCCCAATCCCCGCTTCTTTCAAACAGTAATTAACGGCATTAGAAGGGTATTCACTATCCTGTTTTATTCTTGTAAATCTTTCCTCTTGTGCCGCAGCTATTATTTCGCCGTCTTTTATTATTGCCGCTGCACTGTCATGATAATATGCGCTTATTCCCAATAAATATGTCATAATTCCTGCCTAAAATTGATATTCGTAATCGGTATTGTTATTTTCGTATTTTTTCCAGTATGTTTGAATTTGCGGTTTTTTAAGCCTTAATCTGTCTCTTTTTACAAGCTTCATAATTAAACCTGTAGGCATAACCGCAACAATGTAACCTACGGTAAGAACAATTATTGCAAGATATCTGCCCAAAAATCCGCCTGTTTTCGTTAATAAACTTTTAAATGCAAGGGCGAATTTTTCAAATATAAAGCAAATTAAGGATAAAACTAAAAATATGCCTATAACCCACATTCCTGCTTTAAGCATTGAATGTTTATATAAAATAAAAGCCGGAATCCAAGGCAATATACCAAGTGTTATTGCAAATTTAATTGATTCTTTAATTTTCATAATTCACCTAAATAATTGTATATATGAATGGAGAAACAGGTGAAGTTCCTACGGCAATGACAAAAATTAACAAAATTAAGAATAAAATAACGGGTACTATCCAATATGCTTTTTTACTCCATAAAAATTTAAATAATTCAACAATAAAGTTTTTTCTTTTCATTTTATTTCCTTTTCTTTTATTAATTTTAGTAATTCTTGTGCTTCTTCGTGCTCGGGGAGGATTTTTAATAAATCATCCAAATGCTCTTGAGCTTTACTTAAATCACCCTGCCTGTATTTACACATCGCAAGATTGTATAATACATCAATATTATTAATCGCAGAAAGATAAACAATATTAAACAAAGCATATGCTTCATTATATTGACCGAGTTCCATATAAACTTTTGCCAAAAGGTTTGATACCTCTTTATTAGGCGAGTACATATAGGTATCTTCCAATAACTGTTTTGCATTTTCATAACTTTTTTCAAAATAATATATTTGTGCCAGATTATACAAAATGTTAGCATTATGAGGTTCAATTTTCATTGCTTTTAAAAGGATTTCTTTTGCCTTATCAACATCATTCATTGCCATATAATTAAGAGCAATGCTATGAAGCATATTCACAGAGACATTTTCTTTTTCCAAAAGTTTGGAATACATATTTTTTGCATTTTCAAATTCAGCCATAACAAAATAATAATTACCGTATTCAAAGATAATATTTTCGTCATCAGGCTCCAATTCCAATGCTTTTTTAAAATTATCCAATGACCTGTCAAAAAATTTACGGGATAAATAAATTACACCCAAATCTTTATAAGCAGGAGCAAAATCAGGATATTTTGAAATAAGTTTTTTAAATATATCTTCTGCCACATCAACATCATTACTTTTTGCACAAATAACACCATACTCGTACATTATTTGTTTTGTTGCGATACCTGAATTAATCATATCCGCATATAACATTTTTGCGGCATCAAACATACCTCTTCTAGAATATAAAGAAGCAAGATGTATTTTTAATCTATAATCATTTAAATTAAAAGTTAACAGTTGTTCTATAATATCGCAAGACTTATCATATTTACCGGCAAGATCATATGCGCAAGCAAGGCTGTATGTATACTTATCAGGCTCAAGTTCTTTAGCCTTTTCAATCATTTCAACAGCTTTTTCATAGTCTCTCTTTTCTAAATATGCTACGGATAAAAAATCGTAAACCTTTGCATCATCAGAACTAAGACTCAGCATTTTATCTTTTATTTCAAATATTTTTTCAACTTTTTTTTCACCGATATAGCATACACAAAGACTTTTATAAGCATCCAAATATTCACTTCTTAATTGAATTACTTTATTTAAAAGTTCTTCAGCATCATTATATTTTTCTTTTTCTATATAAATTAATGATAAATAAAATAAAGCAATAGTATCTTCAGGATTTTGAGTATTAATTTTTTTAAAGATTTCAGCTGCTTCATCAATACAGCCCAAATTTAAATTACATAGTCCGAGATACTTTTGTAATTCCAAATCATTTTGTAAATTCTCGCAATCATTAATAATCAACGATTTAGCAGTTAGAAAATCCTTTTGTTCTATTAATTTTGATATATTATCTTTAATCATTATTTAAAACTCAACCTACTGAAATATTATAACAAATTAATACAAAAGAACAATAAAATTGAAAAAAAAGTAAATTTATGGTCTAATAAATAAGATAACAAGGTTAAAATGGGAGATGGAAATGGCCGAAAGAACTTTTATAGCAATAAAGCCGGACGGAGTAAAGAGAAATCTGATAGGCAGAATAATAACAAGATTTGAAGAAAAAGGCTATAAAATAATCGGACTTAAGTTGCTTTTGCCGACTTTAGAGCATGCCGAAAAACATTATGCAGAACATAAAGGGAAACCTTTTTACCCCAGACTTATAAAATATATTACTTCAGGTCCCATCGTTGCAATGGTTGTTGAAGGTCCTAATGTTATAGCGGAATCAAGAAGAATGATGGGAGCAACAAAACCCGAACAAGCGGAAGCAGGAACTATTCGTTTTGAATATGCAGTTACGCAGGAATATAATATAATCCACGGTTCAGACAGCCCTGAAAGTGCGGAAAGAGAAATTGCAATATATTTTAAACCCGAAGAAATTTGTTCCGATTGGACTACCATGTTAGAAATGATTATGAATAATGGCTGATAAACTCTTTTCATTTGAGCTTTTAAAAGAAGATAAAAAAACTCATGCCAGGGCAGGAATACTGCATACTCCACACGGAGATATAGAAACACCAATTTTCATGCCCGTAGGTACGCATAGTGCGGTTAAAATGATGACAAATCATCATTTATATGAAACTGGAGCTCAAATAATATTATCAAATTCATTTCATTTGTTTTTGCACCCCGGGAACAAGTTGATAAAAGAATTCGGCGGACTGCATAAATGGATGAACTGGGATAAACCGATTTTAACTGATTCCGGCGGATTTCAAGTTTTTTCACTAGCGCATCTTAATAACATAACGGAAGACGGAGTTAAATTTAAAGAACCAAAAACAGGGGATGAATATTATATTAATCCCGAAATATCAATGGAAATTCAGCAGGATTTGGGACCTGATATTGCAATGGCTTTTGACCAGTGCGCACCATATCCTTGTGAATATAATGATGCCGTAAAAGCAATGGAGCGAACCCACAGGTGGCTTGAAAGATGTTTTAAAGCTCATACAAGAGAAGATCAAGCCTTATTCCCCATTGTTCAGGGTGCATTTTTTGACGATTTAAGAAAAGAAAGCGCAAAAGTAATTTCTTCATATGATGCAGTCGGTTATGCTATAGGCGGTGTAAGTGTCGGAGAACCTGCAGACTTAAAAAATCATCTGGTTGAATTAACTGCTCCGTTGCTACCTGATAATAAGCCCAGATACCTTATGGGAGTAGGAACGCCCATTGATTTATTGGAAGGGGTAAAAAGAGGAGTAGATATGTTTGATTGCGTACTCCCCACTCGTAATGCTCGCCACGGTTCCTTTTTTACTTATGAAGGCAGAAAAATTATTAAAAATAAAGAATTTGAAAAAGACCCTTCCCCATTAGACCCTAATTGTGACTGTTATGCCTGCCAAAATCATTCTAAAGCATACATAAGACACTTATACAGAATGGGCGAAGCAACTGCAGCTATTCTGCTTTCCATTCATAACACAAGATTTTTAATAAAATTTATTCACGATATGCGTCAAAGTATTTTAAACGACAATTTTGAAGAATTTTATAATAAATTTATTAATCTTATATAATCCAGTGTCGCACTCTATCACCGAGTGTCCTGAAATTTCGCTAACGCATTCAGGTTCAGTCTCACTCCTCGCTGCGGCTACAGACTCAGCTACACTTCGTGGCTTATCGTAAACAATCTTCTCGTTGTATTCTTCTTTTTATTGTTTGATATTTTTTTAATTTTTTCATTTTATATTAATTCCAACTCATCAATGGCTTTAAATATATTTTGAATATTTGAGACCATTATTTTGTATTGTTCATAATCATATGTTTTTTTCACGGTAGAAATTTTAAACAATTCAGTTTTACAGCCAATCATTAAATGTATGGCATTTTTTTCGAATGACAATATTAAACTCTGATAATTATTTTTCTTTTTGAGCCGCAATAACTTTGCTATAAATTTAAAATTTAAAATTTTTTTTGCAACTTGAGGATTATTAGTATAAACATCGTAAATCCGCTCAAATTCTTCATTATTTATTTTTAAAAGCTCTAATACATTATATTCAAATGCTTTTTCAATCAAATTTTTATTTTGTTTTATTACTATTTCCGCCTCTTGCTCTTTTGGATTCTCAAAAAATACAAATAGCCCTTGAAAAACAATTTTCTTTCCTCTACCGCATCCTTTTATAAGTTCCATTTCTACAATATTTACTATTGTTCCTTTATATTGTTTTTTTAAATAATTTTTAACAGTTATAAAATCATATTTCTGACGTAATTCTAAACTGTTTAAATATGTTTCAACAAACCGTGTTTTTTCGTGTGGATTACTTAATTTTTCAACTCCTAAATATTCTAATAATTTAGGAATTACTTCATTGAAAATATTTTTTACCCAAGAATTAAATTTTACCCAATAAGAGCAAAATAATATTAGAGCGCCCAATATAAAAACACCCACAATTAAACCAACAGGATCCAGTCCCAAATCCGAAATTTGAAGTTGATATCTATTAATTAAAAAAATACTTACAGACATACATATAACAATTTTAAAAACATTTATAAAATATGATTTCATAAACTGATTTCTTTGAAATTCATATTTAACAGCAACCGGTTCTATTTCTCTTACATAATAATCGTAAAAACTTTCCCTTTGCTCTTCTTCTATATATTCTTCCATAATTAATATTCCTGATAAAATAATATAATTTTATAATACCATTGGCAGCAAGTATTTAAACATACAAAAAGAGGAATGAAATTCATTCCTCTTTTTATCTTTAGAAAACATACTTATTGTCTTGTTACAAGGTCCATTTCTTCAGCTGAAGCATAAACACAGTGGCATCCGCAGTCAACATGAATAACTTCACCCGTTACACCCGATGACAGGTCTGATAACAGATATAAAGCAGTTTTTCCGTCATCTTCAAGAGTAACATTTCTCTTTAAAGGAGCTTTTGCAACAGCAGCTTTAAGCATTTTACCAAATCCGTCAATACCTGAAGCAGCAAGAGTTTTTACTGCACCTGATGATAAACAGTTTACTCTTATACCATATTTTCCTAAGTTTTCAGCCAAATATCTTGCGGAAGCTTCAAGTGCAGCTTTAGCTACACCCATAATATTATAATTTGCAACAACTTTTTCACCGCCCAAATAAGTTAAAGCAAGTATTGAACCGCCGTCTTTCATTAAAGGCTGAGCATTTCTTGCTAATGAAACAAGAGAATATGCACTAACACCCATTGCTAAATCCCAGCCTGCTTTTGAAGTGTTAACAAATTCGCCCGTTAAATCTTCTCTGTTTGCATAAGCTACTGCATGAACAACAAAATCAATTTTACCGTAAACTTTTTCCAGTTCCGCAAAAACGGCTTTAACTTCTTCTTCTTTTGTTACATCACATGACATAATAACTTTAGCATTCATAGATTCTGCTATGGGACGAACTCTTTTTTCCATAACTTCGCCCGCATAAGTAAATGCTATTTCAGCTCCTGCTTCAAAAAGCTGTTTTGCAATCCCGTAAGCGATACCATGAGTATTTGAAACCCCAAAAATAACGCCTCTTTTACCTTCCATTAATTTCATATAATATCCCCTTTTTTTACTATAAATTAATTTTACAATTAAAATTTCGTATTTTCAATTATTTATCATTTTCCTGTTTAGAGAGTTTTTTATTATGCATAATTGATGAAATAAATGCCGCACCCACTATAACAAGCCCGATTGAACCCGTTATAACTTCGGGAATTTCAATACGAGTACTGATAAACATAACTATTGCGAGCAGTCCGATTGCCCAGTGTGCGCCATGTTCCAAGAATAAATATTGTTTTAATGTTTTCATATCCACCATATAAATGGTTAAAGACCTTACAAACATTGCACCGATTGCAAGCCCGATTGATATTATAATTATATCTTTGCTTATTGCAAATGAACCTAATACACCGTCTAAAGAAAAAGATGCATCAATCAATTCCAAATATAAAAATCCGATAAACCCTAATTTTGCAGTTCCTCCGATTAATGCAGCCTTTCTTTCGGCAACTAATTCAAGGAAATTACTTACACTATCTATCACAAGATATAAAATTATTCCCGTAAATCCTGCCATTACAACGGATAATTTTTGATTTTCGGGAATAAAATTCTGCAAAATCATTAATGCAAGCATTGTAAAGACTACATCAATATATTTTACACAATTTAAACTTAATAAAGGAGCTTCTATACACGATATCCAATGAGTTTCTTTTTCTTTATTAAAAAAGTATGAGAAAAATATCATAAGCAAAAAAGTACCGCCAAAGGTCACCAATGGAGCATGCACTAAATGAAGATAATGCGCATATTTATCAACATCATAAAATGCCAATTTTGTTACCGATAATATTGATAACCCTGAAAATGCGGAAACAACAATAATAGGAAATAAAAATCTCATACCAAATACCGCAATTAATATACCCCAGGTTATAAATCTGTGGCGCCATTTATCATCCATTTTTTCAAGTTTCATTGCGTTAATAACCGCATTATCAAAGGATAAAGTCACTTCTAAAATAGAAAGGAATATAACAACAAATAATGCCAATAATCCGCTTTCCTGAGATGAATGTTCACCCCATAAATAAGCAAGTATCAGACCGATTGCAGTTATTATAAATGAACCTTTAAAATATTTAATCATTATTTTTCTCTCCCACTTACTTAATTATACAAAAAAATAGGATAAAGTATTAACTTTATCCTATTTTAATTTTTTTATTTTTAATTAGTCTTGTGCGTGGCCTGCTGTACCTAATACATCTCTCATTTTGTGCATAACCATTTCTTTAACCGCAGTTCTTCCGGGACCCATATATTCACGAGGGTCAAATTTTTCAGGATGTTCAATAAAGAATTCTCTGATTGTTGATGTCATAGCTAATCTTAAATCAGTATCAATATTAATTTTAGCAACACCGTGTTTAGAAGCATAGTTAAGCATATCTTCGGGAACACCTTGAGCATCAGGCAAGTTGCCGCCAAATTTGTTGCATTTTTCAACGAATGCTTTCGGTACTGAAGATGAACCGTGTAATACTAACGGATAATCATAGCCAACAACAGCATTTACAGCTTTTTTAATTTCAGCTAATCTTTCAAAATCAAGTTTAGCTTCGCCTTTGAATTTATAAGCACCGTGTGAAGTACCGATTGCAACAGCTAATGAATCACAGCCTGTTTCTTTAACAAATCTTGCGGCTTCTTCAGGGTCTGTATAAGTGGAATCAGCACTATGTACTTTAACATCATCTTCAACACCGGCTAATTTACCGAGTTCAGCTTCAACTGAAACACCTCTTGCGTGAGCATAATCTACAACTTGTTTTGTTAATTTAATGTTTTCTTCTAACGGAAATCTTGAGCCGTCAATCATAACGGAAGAGAAACCGCCGTCTATACAAGCTTTACAAATTTCAAAATCAGCACCGTGGTCTAAGTGAAGTGCTATAGGAACAGTAGTTGTAGCTAATGCTGCTTCAACCAATTTAATTAAATATGTTTGATTTGCATATTTTCTTGCACCTGCTGATACTTGAAGAATAATAGGTGATTGAGTTTCTTCGGCAGCTTCAGCAATACCTTGAAGAATTTCCATATTGTTTACATTGTAAGCACCGATAGCATAACCGCCTGCAAGTGCTTTTTTAAACATTTCGCCTGTTCCAACTAATTTTCTTTCGCTCATAAAAGCCTCCTCATGTTAATAACCTAAAATACATCACTAATCTACACCAAAAAAAATTAAAAATAAAGAGTTACAATTTTTTGAATATCGGGCATACTATATAAAAGGTATAATTGCAAGAATTTAAAAAAAATGTTACAATTTAAAGCAAAAGTCAAAGTGAATGGAGGACTAAAATGTCAAAAGAGGATAACTCATTCGGGTTTGGTATAGGAATGCTGTTGGGAGTTATTGGCGGAGTTATTGCTGCCGTATTATATGCTCCGAAGTCAGGTGAAGAAACAAGAAAAGATGTTGAAAACGTTATTACAGATCTTGCTCAAAAATATACACCCGAAATTACAGAAGCGAAAAGACAAGCCATGACATCAATAGATGTTATGAGATATCGTCTTGAACAGCAGTATAACAAAATAAACGAAACAATTAAAGCTAAACAGATTGCTAAAGCCAAAGAAAAAGAATCAAACGATTTTGAAATTAACTAGGAGATTATTATGTCAACTGTTTTAGAATGTATTTTAGCTGTTCTGTTTATAGTAATAATTATAGTTCTTATTATTCTGACAGTTAATATCGTAAGATTTTTAAAAGAAACAACTCTTACAATGACCAGTATAAGAGAACTGACAGATTTAACAAAAAGCGAATTAAAGCCTGCATTTAAATCGGTAAATGAAGTGCTTGCTACGGTAAATAATGTTTCAAAAGCAACAAACAGGCAATTTGATACGGTTAAGAAAATATTAACAACAGTACTTGGAGCATCTTGTCTCGCTTTTGGAAATGTAGCAAAAGGAAAATGCGGATTTTTCAGCGGACTTTTAAGCGGATTTAATATATTTAGAAAAAGGAGATAACTTATGTCAATAGGAAGATTTATAGCCGGTTTCGCAATAGGAAGCATGGTCGGCGGTTTAATAGGTATTTTGTTAGCACCTCAATCAGGTGAAGAAACTCGTGAAAAACTTGCGGATAAATCAAAAGAAATTTGTGAAAAAGCCCATGATGCAGTTTCCGAAATCCAAACTAAAGCCGACGGTATTGTTAGTGATATGCAATCTAAAGGCGATGAACTGATTTCAAAACTTCAAGACTTAATCAATAAACAAAAAAATCCTGAAGCTTAATAAATTTAATTACAAAAACTAAAAATCGGCATTAATGCCGATTTTTTTAATTGAAATTCTTTTTAGTTCATAAGATAATAATCTTGTGTAAATAATAAGAAGGATTTTACCATGACAGAAACAATTTTATCGGATATCACTTTAAAAATAGACAAATCAATATTGGAAAGATACAGCAAAAATGCGAAAGAAGCTGTTGAAACAATTTCTAAAAGAGCAGGAAAACCCGGACAATTCTTAAACTGGATTAATTTTTTACCTGAAAATCAGCTTAAAACGATAGATAATTTATTTGATATGGCTGAAAAAGCTAAAGATAACAAATACACTGATTTAGCAATTCTGGGTATCGGCGGCTCAAGACATACAACGGAATCTTTAATAAGAATGATAGGGAAAGAAGCAAATATTCATTTTTACTCTTCCGTAGACAGCGAAAGCTTCAGAAGATTTATCAATTCTCTTGATTTATCAAAAACTCAATTTTTAGTTGTTTCAAAATCAGGCGGAACAATTGAAACAACCGTTGCATACGAAAATGCAAAAAAAGTAATGCAGGAATTCTTAGAAAAAGATGATGTTTCAGACAGATTTATTGCAATGACAGATGTTTCCGGTGAAAAGAGCAATTTAAGAAAATTAGTAAATATCGGTGACATCAAACTTGCAGGATGCGTACATGATGACGTTGGCGGAAGATTTTCTATTTTTGACGATGCTACAATATTTACTCTTGCTTATGCAGGTGTTTCAAAAGAAGATGTTATTGCAATGTTAAATGCTTCATTAAGTGCTCAAAAAGAATATTTAAACGATAACATAAATGAAAATATAGCACTCCAACAAGCAATATTTAACACTGATTGCAGACTAAACGGTAAACAAAAACATTTCATTGAATACTTCGGCGATGCTTTTCAAGGTACTACTTTATGGGAAAAACAATTAAAAAACGAATCTTTAAAAGCAAGAATATCAACAGATACAAATGTAGGCCCCGGCTACCTTCACTACAATGCCGAAGCTGATTTAGACAGTGCTAATAAAGATTCTTTCTTTACTTTTGTATATGTAACCCCACAGGAAAAAGTTACAAAAGCTGTTTTGACAGGGGTAATAAGTGCATATTCAAATATGCACCCGGTCAGTGTTGTTGAATTAAAAGATTTATCTTTAACTACATTAGCTAAATTTATTGAATTTAAACATTTTGAAACATTATACACAGGCAACATATTAAGACAAATTGACGGAGATATAACCCCCGAAGATACTGCCCTTCCTGAAGTTCTTCAACCGAATGTTGAAATTTATAAAAAAGAAGTCAGAAAAGCAATGGCAGAATAAAATTTAAACAAGAAACAAAAAAAGAGAGGAAAATAATTCCTCTCTTTTTGTATAAAACATAGGATTAGGATTTTAAAATTAACCGATACCGTTAAATTTCGGTGTAGCTTTTTCGATGCCGTCGCCTTCGGCTTCTTCTACGGCTTCCATTTGTTTTTCTACTTCAGTAACTTCCGTATCTAATCTTTTAACTGCCATTTCAATAGTATTTTCTTTTATTGAAACTTGATAAACTTGTCTGTTGATTGCATCTAATTCAAATTCAAATGCAGCTTCTAATGCACTTATTTGTGCGCTTATGCTTGATCTTGCATCTGCTGTCGTGCTGCCTGATAATGCACTGTATGCTGCGGCTAATTGTGTTGATTGTGATGCCTGCATACTTGACATCTGTTGTTGTAAACCTGATGATTGTGTTGCTAATGCATTTTGTTCATTTGTTCTTTGTGTTTGTTGTAATTGTAAGTTGTTTAACTGTCCGTCTAATACAACTTTTCTTTGTGCGAATAATGCGTATCCCATTTTTTAATCCTCTGTTTTATACTACTTGTATTAATATAAAAAATTTTGATTTTCATTAATTGCTTTTTTTAATCAAAATGTTAAGAAATCGTTACAAAAAATATACAATTAGTATATATTATATATATATTATATATGTATACTTGATTTACCGTGTTGTATATACTTGCCAAAAAGGGAATGTTTATAACACTTTAGAGGATATCAATCGTTTAATAGAACTATCAATTTGATAAAAGTCAGCATTTACTGATGATGGTTTTGCAACGCAAATTACTGACATATAATTATTAATATTTTGAATGCTGTTTTCTTTTAAAATCAATCTTATACTTTCACGCATAAGCCTTTTAATTCTGTTTCTTACGACAGCTCTTTTGTGAATTTTTTTACTTACAACAAACGCAAATTTAACAGCTGCATCAGAGGATGTCTTTTCTTTTCCGAAATATATACACATAATATTATCTGCAGCAATATTTTTAAGCTTATATGTTGCAATAAAAGCGGAATATTTTTTTAATCTGTTTTGTTGTGAAAGCATAAAATAATATTAACAAAAAAAGAACCGTAAATGCAGTTCTTTTTTTATACTATTTAATATTTAAATTATTTAAGCACGTTCTTTAGCAGTAATTGCAATTTGATGACGGCCTTTAGCTCTTCTTCTGTTAAGAACTTCTCTTCCGCCTGCTGTTGCCATACGAGCCATGAAACCGCTTACATTTTGTCTTTTTCTCTTAGTTCCTTCTAAAGTGCGTCTCATTTTATTTCTCCTTGAATGTGTTGTTTTTTGTTATATCATATTAAATAAGACATAACTGAAAGTCAATCTCGAAAAAAGAAAAGGTTAAATATTATGAACAAAACAGGTTTTATCGGCGGCGGGAAAATGGCTTGTGCAATTATAAAAGGAATTATTAATTCAAAATTATGTCTTAATGAAAATATTTATGTATCTGCTAAAACTCAAGATACTTTAAATTTTTTAAAAGAAAATTTAAACGTTACTACTTCATTAAATAATTCAGATATAGTTAAAAGTGCCGGGATAATTATTTTAGCGGTAAAACCTTTTATATTAAAAGATGTATTAAAAGAAATTAAACCTTATTTAACGAAAGAACATATAATTATTTCAATAGCTGCAGGTGTTTCAATAAAGACAATAGAAGATATTATAGGACAAATTCCCGTAATAAGAGTAATGCCGAATACTCCTGCTCTTGTCAATGAAGGGATGAGTGCAATATGCAAGGGGCATTATGCTTCAGATGAGCATATTAAAACCGCTGTTGATATATTCAAATGCACAGGTGAAGTTATAACAGCTGATGAAAAATATATTGATATAATAACGGCAATTTCAGGTTCGGGCCCTGCATTTTATTATTATTTTATCAACGAAATGGCAAAAGCAGGTGAAAAACTGGGCTTAGATTATAAGACCTGTTTAAAGTTATCTGCACAAACCGCATTAGGTTCGGCTAAAATGATAATGAATTCAGGTATTGAACCCAATCAGTTAATAATCAATGTTACGACACCCGGAGGCTGCACGGCAGAAGGCAATAAAGTGCTTAAAGATAAAAATGTGTCCGAAATTATTGAGGAAACAATAACAAAAACCATGGAAAAAGCTAAATCATTAGGTTAGGAGTTAAAATGGAAAAATCACAATTATTAAGTGAATGGATAAGAGATAATTCTTCAACATTAAATATAAAAGACACTTTTGATTTAAAATACGGAGAAAATCCTCATCAATACGCATATCTTTATCATACCGATAATACAATTGACTATGAAGTCATAAATAACAAAGAACTTTCTTACAATAATATTACCGATATGACAATATGCACAAATATATTAAGTGAATTTTATGATGTTTGTGCATGTATTATAGTTAAAAATAATGCGCCGTGCGGAGCAGCTCTGGGTAAAGATATCGAAGAAGCTTGGTTAAAAGCAATAGATTGCGATCCTTTAAGCACATTTGAAGGAACAGCAGGGTTTTCGCAGGTTGTTAATGAAAATCTGGTTAAAAAACTGGCATCAATGTATTTAAAAGTTATCATTGCACCTGATTATACTCCTAAAGCACTTGATTTATTAAATAAATATGAAAATCTTATTATAATTAAATTAAATACTTGCTTAGAAGATTACAAAAAATATATAAGTGAAGAAATTAAAATAACACCCTTTGGAACACTGGTTCAAACAAAAGACCGAGGCGAATTAAATAAAGATAATTTTAAAGTTGTAACAAAAACAAAACCCACTGCCGAAATGATAGAAGATATGATTTTTGCCTGGAAGATAGTAAAACATGCGAAATCAAAGGCAATAGTAATTGCAAAAGACTTTAAAGCAATAGGAATAGGGCAGGGGCAGACAAGCAGACTTGATGCATTAGAGCTTGCATTAAATAAAGCTTGCGACGGTTCAAAAGATGCCGTTTGTGCTTCAGATGAATTCATCCCAACCGTTGATAATATATATGCCGCAGCACAAGGCAGAATTGCAGGAATTATACAACCGGGCGGAGGTAATAAAGATGCTGAAATTTTTAAAACTTCGGATAAGTATAATATTGCAATGATTACAACAGGGATAAGACATTTAAAACATTAATATGGAAGATAAAAGCACTAAAAAAATAATAAATACACTTGCCGCAGGACATTTTACGATTGACGCATATTCAGGGTTTTTAAATCCGATTATGCCTTTTATTGCGGCTAAAATTGGTATTTCTATGGCAATAGCCACCCTTTTAATATCAATATCCAATATATCATCATCTTTATCTCAGCCGTTTTTCGGTTACATTGCAGATCGCTGGCAGAGAAGATTTTTTATATTCTGGGGAATGGTAATGGCAAGCATGTTTTTATCATTTTTAGGAATTGCACATAATATATATACTTTAATAATATGTTTAATATTAGGACATATGGGAGTTGCGTTTTACCATCCGCAGGCAACAAGTCTTGTTTCTAATTATTCAAAAGAAAAATCCGAAAATAAAGATATGAGTTATTTTATAGCTTTGGGGACTTTCGGGTTTGCACTGGGGCCTGCCATTTCATCAGGTATAACAGAATTTTGCGGATTAAATAAACTGCCTTTTGCTTGTTTTTTTGGAATTATTTTTGCTTTTTATATATTAAAAACAATTCCGAAAATAAATAATATCGGTATTGAAAAACCCAAAGTGTCGCTTATTAATGCATTAAAAGAAATATTTAAGAATAAACCCGTTGCGGTATTAGTTTGTGCATCAATAGTTAAATCATTTGTAGTATCATCATTTTCAATTATTCTTCCGTTTTATTGGAAATCCATAAACTATAATGTATCAACAATCGGAATAATATTATTAATCTTTATGCTCTTAGGGGCATTAGGAGTAATATTAAGTCCTATATTGGAACGCAAAGTCGGTGTTAAAAATGTTTTTTATATATCATTAATATCCGTAACACCTTTAGGAATAATATTTTACCTCTGTAAAGGAAGCGGAATTATCGGTTTAATATCATTTATACTTATAGGATTTGTAAGTTTTCTTGCTGTTCCTGTTAATATGTCTTTAGCACAAAAGCTTATGCCCGAATTTAAAAGTATGATTTCAGGTTTTATAGGCGGATTCAGCTGGGGTGTTATAGGAGTAATATTACCTGTTATAAGTATTTTAGCCGAAAAATGCGGAATTATTAATATATTATTAATAATGACATTTATACCCTTATTATTTTCATATTTTATAAAATACCTGCCTGAAAAATAATAATCATATATTTGAAGGTAAAAAACTTTTTAAATATGTTTTATTATTTTAAAATACAGGGGAGGTAAAGTGGACAAGTTTATTGAAACAAAATTAAACAGAGCTGTAATAATTTCATTATTTAAAGAAAATAAAATAAAAGAAGCTATTAAAGAATTTGAAGATTATCTGGAAAAACTAAATTCTCTTAAACATAATAAAAATATATTAACAAAAGTCAATAAAGAGATAGATTATTCCAAAAAAGAATTTACGGAAAAATTAGCTGAATGTGCAAAAAATTTTAATGAAAAAAAAGATTATACCAATGCTTTGATATGCTATAAAAAAATATTTGAAATTGACAATAAAAATACAAAAAATTTGCAAAACTATATCAACTGTTTAGATAGTATAAACGAATATGATTTGGAATTAGATTTAGCAAAAGCATTATTAAGCGTTGAAAAAACTTCAGAGAATTATAAAACATTAAGTTCAGCATACAATAAAAACGAGAAGTATAATTTAGCAATATGGTATTACAATAAATATTTAAATAAAGCTAACAAAACAGCAGATGCAGTAGATAATAATACACTTGGCTGTCATTATTTTAATAAATATTGTAAAAAAGGCGAAAATCCAAAAGATGCAAAATTAGCACTGGAGTATTTTTCAAAATCAGTAGAAGTAGAGCCTAAAAGCAAAGTATATATAAAGAATACTATTGTTGCCGCAATGAAAAATAAAGATTTTGAAACAGAAAAAAAATATTGGAACGATTATATTAATTTAGGATATATGAATGCCGATGACGAATTTACTTATAGTGCATCATGCATGAGAAATGGAGATATAGAGGGCTGGAAAAAATATTATAATTCCCGTTTCAAAAAAGATAATATGACCATATACCCCAAAATAGATAAACCGGAATGGACGGGGAAAGAAGATTTATCGGATAAAACTCTTTTAGTTCATTATGAACAAGGGTACGGCGACAATTTTCTAATGTTTGGCTATATACCAAGATTAGTAAAATTAGCAAAACATGTTATTTACTATATACAAGATAATGCTTATGAATTAGTCAAAAATAACGAATACGGGGTTGAAGTACAAAGTCCAAAAACGAAGTCTGTAAAAAATATAAATTTTGATTATCATGTACCTTGTATGTCTTTACCAATAGTTTTAAATTTAACAAAAGAAAATATATCAGTGGAAGGCGGTTATATAAAGCCCGATAAAAATCTGGTTAATAAATTTAAAGAAAAATATTTTAATAACAACAAATTTAAATTAGGTATTGCATTTGAAGGAGTAAGTGCTAATGCAAAACGAAATATTCCTTTAGAAAAACTTACATTATTGGATGAACTTAACAATATTGAAATTTATTGTTTTACAAAGGATATTGATGATGAAAGATTAAAATGTTTTAAAAATCATAAAATAATAAATATTGCAAAAGATTTTAATAATTTTGCAGATACTGCAGCTGCCATTGAAAATACTGATTTAATATTAACAAGTGATAATTGTATTTTAAATTTAGCCGGTGCTATAGGTAAAAGAACAATAGCCATTTATAATTATCATTATGAATTCAGGTGGTATGATTTAACAGGTGATGACTGTGGGTGGTTTAAATGTGTTAAACCTATTATTAATGATAAATATAATGATTGGGACAAATCAATCAAACTGGCAGCAGATAAAATAAATGATTTAATAAAAAACGGATAAAATAAGAAAAGACCGAATAAATCGGTCTTTTCTTAATATCTTATGTTTATTGTGTTTTATTAGAAATCGGGTTCGTCTTCTCTTCTTGTAGGTTCTGTTGTAGGATCAGGGCATGACGGATCACCGGGGATATCAGGTTCCTGTGAAGGTACAGGTTCCTGTGAAGGTACCGGCTCTTGTGAAGGTACCGGCTCTTGTGAAGGTACAGGCTCTTGTGAAGGTTCAATTGAAACTCCGGGGGCATCACCATAACCCGGTTCTTCCGGCGGAATATCTTCGCCTGACGGATTTGGATCAGCTGGGGTTTCTGTTGTTGTAACAGTCGTGGTTACCGTATCTGTTGTTGTCGTCGTAACAGTGTCAGTTGTTGTTACGCTTTCTGTCGTTGTTACGCTTTCTGTTGCTGTTGTCGTAACTGTGTCAGTTGTTGTTACACTTTCTGTTGTTGTTACGCTTTCTGTTGCTGTTGTCGTAACAGTGTCAGTTGTTGTTACACTTTCCGTTGCTGTTGTCGTAACAGTATCAGTTGTTGTTACACTTTCTGTTGTTGTTACGCTTTCTGTTGCTGTTGTCGTAACAGTGTCAGTTGTTGTTACACTTTCTGTCGTTGTTGACGTTACTGTATCTGTAGTTGTCGTGGTTACTGTATCTGTAGTTGTTACACTTTCTGTAACAGTAGTTGTTGTTTGAGGTTCAGTTGGTTCTGTTGGTTCTGTAGGTTCTGTAGGTTCTGTAGGTTCTGTTGGACCTGTAGGGCCGGTTGGACCCGTTGGACCTGTTGGACCTGTTGGACCGGAAATACTTGATTTCCAATCATCTATTTTTTTATACAATGCAAGCAGGTCATATTCATCCAATCTTACACCTTTATCATCTTTATCTTTACTTGAAAATACTTTTTCACCAAGCTGAGCAAGGGCTTTTAAATCATCTAACGACATTGTACCGTCATTGCCGGCCACAACATCATAAATCTGCCCGATTTGTTCTTCGGTTAAAGCATCATCTCTGTTATCAATATGTAAATATTCAATAAATTTATTTCTATCTACATTACCATTTTCATCAAGTATACCTTGAAGTTCTTCAGATAATACATATTTATTTGTATAGACAGGATTACCTGCCGCATCAAAAGATACCGTTTCTTTTAATTCAAATAAAGTAAGGTCTTTTATTTCTTTAGATTTATCACCTTTTTTCATACCTGCAGTATTCATATTATAAGCATCACTATAATCCATGTCTAAATTATAGTTTTCTTCCTCTTCTTTTGCTACAGAGCCGGATGATGTTCTGTTATTTTCCGCATTATAGAGCATAGATGACAATGTTTGAAGGTCATATTCATTCAATGTTAATCCGTTCTTATCTTTATCAACCATTACCCCATCTTTTCTAAAATGACTTCCTAATTGTGCAAGTGTTTCAAACTCTTCTTGTGACATTATGCTGTTTCCGTCTTCACCTGCAACATAATCATATATTGCTTCTGCCTGTTCTTGGCTTATATTATTGTCTCCGCTTGAAAAAATGCTGGCGAAATCCTCTTTAGATATATTTCCGTTTTCATCCAGTATATTTCTGTATTCATTAGTCATCTCATATTTTCCATCGACCAATTCAAATAATTGGAAATCTTCCATTTCTTTATTTTTAATATTGTTATATTTTAAGTTTTTGTTATATCCTCCTTCTGTATTAACTTTATTTTTTAAATAATCATTAAAATCGCTAAAATTTGACATAAGTTACACTCCTATTTGTTACTACACAAATTCATATATCGGAAAATAATTTTAAAACTTTAGTATTTTTTTTAAATTATTAACTTTTCTTTACAAAATTTTTAATAAAAAAGGAAGACCGAATATCGGTCTTCCTATAATAACATAATTTTTTTAATTATTATGTTTTTCTGATTATATTTCGAATTTTATCTAATAATGACTCTTTGTTACCAACCTTGATAGTACCTTTTAAAGGATTTTTATTAGTGTCTGTAAAGATAACATTTTTTAGTCCGTTATTATTTTGAACATCAACTATTTTTACTGTAACACTATTTAGAATACTATCTAAATCCGGTTCAGGTTCACGATGAGTTGGTTCTGTTGATGGAGCAGGACATTGTCCATCGTCGCCTGATACACCCGTGTCAGGTTCATTACCACCGGGGGTGCTTGTACCGGGGGCTGGTTCATCACCGCCTGTAACACCAGGATTAGGTTCATTACCACCGGGAGTGCTTGTACCGGGATCAGGTCCATCATCGGAGAAATCCGGTTCCGGTTCTTTATTAGTAGGTTCTACAGGTTGATTACCTTCGCCCGGGGTGCTTGTACCGGGATCAGGTTCATTTCCGCCGGGGATACTTGTATCAGGATCAGGCTCATTTCCGCCGGGGATACTTGTATCAGGTCCGGGTTCATCACCGCCTCCTGGTGGAATAGGTGGTATATCTTCACCGCCAGGATTAGAAGTTGTTGGCTCCGGCTCTGTCGGATCCGGTACTGTTGGATCTGGTACTGTTGGATCCGGTACTGTTGGATCCGGTACTGTTGGATCCGGTACTGTTGGATCTGGTACTGTTGGATCTGGTACTGTTGGATCCGGTACTGTTGGATCTGGTACTGTTGGATCTGG
>CANQJT010000002.1 GCA_947624325.1 Candidatus Gastranaerophilales bacterium | reverse complement strand
CAAATCATCGGCTCTCACAGCTCCGTTTCACTTCGCATACAGGCTCAGTCACCTCACTTCGTTGCGGTGCTTCGCTTTGTATCGCTTTCGCTCGTTCTCGCCTATGTCAGTCAATAAAAAAAGAGGTTTTTCAACCTCTTTTAAATGGCGGGACCGACGAGGCTCGAACTCGCGACCTTCTGCGTGACAGGCAGACACTCTAACCAAACTGAGCTACGATCCCAACGCAAATTATTATATTCTAACCAAAAAAAAATTGCAACAATATTGTTTCTTTTATATTTTACTATTTATTTTTTTACAATATAATTTTATATATATTACATTTACGAGGCTAATTATGAATAAATATCTTCTTGAAATCGGTACCGAAGAACTGGCATATAAATTTATACCGTCTGCTATGGAACAATTAAAAACAGAATTTACAAAAGCTTTAGAAGAAAATGAAATAAAATTTTCCAAAATCAATGTCTATGCAACTCCTCGCAGATTAGCCGTCATTATTGAAGATTTACAGGAAAAACAAGATGATACTGAAAAAACAATTAAAGGTCCTATTGCCTCAATAGCCTACGATGCACAAGGAAATTTAACAAATGCCGGTTTAGGATTTGCTAAAAAAAATAACATAGAACCCGATAACTTATTTCAAAAAGATAATTATGTTTGGGCAAAAATTTCACAAAAAGGAAAAGATACTAAATCACTTTTAAAAACATTAGTACCCGAAATAATATTAAAATTAAAAGGTACTCACTTTATGCGTTGGGCGAATTTGGATATTAAATTTCAAAGACCCATAAGATGGATTGTTTCCTTATTTAATAATGATATTGTTGAGTTTGAATTTGCAGGCATAAAAGCATCAAATGTTACAAGAGGTCACAGATTTTCTAAGACGGAAATTGAAATAAACAGTCCTGATGAATATCTTTCAAAGCTTGAAAACGCAAATGTTATTGCTGACGTTGATAAAAGAAAAGCTACAATAGTAAACTTAGCAAAAGAAAAAGCTAAAGAAATTAATGCTGAAATTATAATTGACGAAAATTTACTTGATGAAGTTACTTTTATAACAGAATGGCCTATCCCTGTTGTGTGTTCATTTGAAGAAAAATATCTTCAAATCCCAGAAAAAGTTGCCGTTACGGTAATGGCTGTCCACCAAAGATACTTCCCTCTTTATAAAGACGGAAAACTATTAAATAAATTTATTACAATAAGCAACTTCGTTGGGGATACCTTTGATAATATCAAAGCAGGGAATGAAAGAGTTGTAAGAGCCAGACTTGAAGATGCAGTATTTTTTGTACATGAAGATACACAAAAACCTTTAATTTCATTCCTTGAAGACTTAAAAGGAGTAACCTTCCAAAAAGGATTCGGCTCTGTATATGATAAAACTCAAAGAATTTGTATATTATCAAAAACTATATCTAAGCAATTAAAAATAACATCCGCTGATATAGAAAGAACTGCATTGCTGTGTAAAGCAGATCTTGTAACCAAGCTGGTGTTTGAATTTACCGAGCTTCAAGGTTATATAGGATCTGACTATGCGCTAAGAAGCGGAGAATCAAAAGAAGTAGCAAAAGGAATTATGGAACATTATTTTCCGCTCAATGCCGATTCTGAAATAGCACAAGGTATTGAAGGACAAGTTGTAGGTATAGCAGATAAAACAGATACTATAGTAACTGTTTTTGCAGACGGAAAGAAAATTTCCGGTTCACAAGACCCTCTTGGAGTAAGAAGAGCAACTCTCGGTATTTTAAAAACCATTCTTCAAAATAATTTAAAAATTAACCTTTCTGAACTCATTAAACAAGCTATTGACCTTATGCCTGTTCAAATCGAAGATAAAACTAAACTGTTCAATAATATTAAAGAATTTTTTGAACAGAGATTAATAATACTTTTATCCGATAAATATAAACATGATGTACTTGAAGCCTGCATAAGCGAAAAAGATGTTTTATCAGATTTACAAGACTTCATTAACCGATTAAATATTGTCACAGAAATTGTAAAACAAAGAGATTACGGACAATTCCACGAAAGTATAAACAGAATTATAAGAATAATAAAAAATGAATCGGAATTTTCAACCGTAAATGACTCTTTGCTTACGATTGACAGCGAAAAAATACTTTGGAATCAAGCAAAAAAAGTTAATGAAACCGAACTTTCTTATGATAAACTTGAAACAGCTTTATTTGAACTTATTCCTGCCATATCTGACTTTTTTGATAAAGTTCTTGTCATGGATAAAGATGAAAACATTAAAAAGAACAGAATTAACCTTCTTAATGAAATTAAGAAAAAATATTCAGTTATTGCGGATTTCAGTAAAATAGTATATTAAACTTTTAAATTGTTAATAATAGCTTTAATATTGATATTGGATATTTTATCAGCCAAAGCATCTAAGTCAACATTATCAAGAGCATTAAGTGATTTAAGTGTAGTAACAGCCTCACATACAACAATTTCATCCTCAGAATTTAATAGCTCTTTTATATTTCCGACAGCATCTTTTAAATTAAATTCAGTAATTAAAGCCAAAACAGAAGAAATATCTTTACTTGCAGACTGAAGCCCTTTTAATACAATTCGCTTTTGGATATTCCAAAATTCATTTCCTGCAGATTGAAGTAATTTTAAGATTGATGACACTTCATATTTGGTTTCTTTAGTTTCATCATAAACATATTCCGGATTTTCACAAAATAATTTAAATTTAGCTAATGCTTTCAATAATATTTCGGAAATCTTCCAAGATGCACTATTTTCATTATTATTTATTTTTAAAAGATATTCAATAATTTCATATAATTCAAACTGAAAAATATCTTCTAAAGATAAAATTTCCCCAAGACCGGATAGTATATTGTCCAGTATAGACAATACTTTATCAGATTTATCAGTTTTTAAAATTGATAGTAAACTTACTGAATATGGTATTTGACCTGCAATATTTTCGGGCATTTTAGAAGTTTCCATGGCCTTAATTATTTCATCTAAAGGATAGTTTTTACGATAAGCAGTAAAAAACTTTACTGCTTTTAATTTTTCAAAATCATCTTCAGAAGACAATAAACTTATTGCAATATCATAAGAAACATCATCCTGCATTTGTCCCAGTGCTTCAGCAGAATTATAACTCAGCATTTCATCATCAGAAAATGCAAGTTTATCAAGTATCTCTATAGAAACAGTATCAGGAATATAAGAAAAATACTTCGCTGCATATGTTTTTTGTGAAATTGTTCCCTTATCTAACAATTCAAATATATCATCAGTCAAATCCTGATTTGCATGTTTCGCAAGTATAGATGCAAATAAATCATCATAATATGATGAATAAACATCAAAGAACTTAATTATATTTAAATAATTATCTTTATTAATAACTTTTTCAATACGTTTTAAAACATTATTTTTAACAAAATCAAATAAAAATTCTGTCTTATCAACAAGCATTTTATACAGCTCAACATCCGCATTATTAATTAAATATGATGCAGCTTCCAATGCTTTTTCTTCGTCTTTTCCTATTAAATTTTTTAAATATAAATCCAATTTTTCCATATAGTTATTATAAATGTAATTTTACTGTTTTACAATAAAAAACCTCCGAAAAATTCGGAGGCTTTTTATTTTATTATTGAATTAATTATTTTTTTGTTTCCGTAATTGTTCTTGTTGTTGTAGTTATTTGCTTTGTATAATCATTCCATAAACTGCAATCAACTTTTAATTCAACTAATACATCTTCATTAGCTCTTGCTTTGAAGTTAACACCTGGTGTTAAGAAACCTGCCAATAAACCTACACCTGCACCGGTTGGGAAACCTATTGCCATACCGTCGCCTGAACGATCATTAGCTTCACCTACGGGAAGACCGATTGCAGCACCGCCGATTGCAGCACCTGCAATTGTATATTCTAACGGTTTTACCCATTTATTTTCAGTTAACACACCTTCGTTATTATTAAGTACTCTTGCAATAAACGGATATTCATGCCCGTTAGGGAATACCATTTTATCAAAATGTAAATATATTTCGGTATTTTTATTAATCCAAGTTTTATCTTTTAATTCTGCAATTGTTGCATATAATTTAGTATTTGCAGGAATAACCAAAGTACCTTCGTGAGTTCTTACATCTTTCTTGAAATAGAAAGGAATTACATCACCTATTTTGTGTTTTGTAGAATTAAACGGTTCAACAAAAGAAACCTTAAATACATTTTTAGCAAGAATAATCAATCTTAAATTTGTAATAGATACTCTGTCAACAATAGCTCTATCATAATCATCTAAATGTTCAACAGAAAGAACATATTCTTTAGGTTCTTCAGGTTCAGTAGGTTCAGCCGCTTTTTTATCATCTTCAACAAGGTTAAGTGCCTTCATTAATCTGGCAAGAAGAACTGCTGCTTCTGCTCTGTTTAATTCTCTGTTTGGATTTAATTCATTTTCTAAAGGCCAATTTACATATAAGCCATATTTAATAGCTTTAGAAAATGGAATTTTACCCCAATCAGGGATTTGACTTGAATCAGCGAATTGAGATAAATTTGAGGTATCTACATCCGTATCTTTTGTTATATGGCTCATAATAGAAGCTGTTTCAACTTTTGTAATAAATCTTTGAGGTTTAAATTCCCCATCTGTATAACCGTATATTAAACCGAATTGATCAGATCTTGCGATATGTTCATAACCGAAAGTATCGGTTGTAACATCTGAATAATTTGGAGCCGCTGTTATAGGAGCCTGGCTTAAACCTAATGCTCTTAATAACCAATCTGTCCAATCAACCCTTGTAACTTTTTCTAAAGGTCTGAATGTTTGATCTCCGAATAAAGGTACAACATTCTTAGTAACTACATCATCAATTTCTTCAGCAGCCCAATAATTATCCGGAACATCGGTATAATTTTTGGCGAGAGCAGAAGAAACACTTGTAAGCAGCAAAGTCAGACTTAAAAGTATTGCTGCAAAGTTTTTTCTAATATTCATATTTACCTCACTTAAAAATTAATTTTCCTGTACTATTCTAATATACAAAAATTATATGTTAAAACATTTAATAAGGCAACAAAAGTAATTATAATGGTGTAGAAAAATTAAATAAATATATATTGTTTATACAATGTTTTATTTTAATCATTGTAATTTTTATTATAACTTTTAAGAATTTTTATAAATTTGCTAATAAAAGACAATATTAACAATCCTTAATAAACATAAACTACAGAATTGTATTTAATCTAGTATCGCAACATTATGCTTGCTCTTCGCAACCGTAAATTTACTCGGACAATTTTAATTATTTGACATTGAATCTAACATTAAGCTTGCCAAAATTGTATTTATAGAAGGTCCGTTTGTATTTGCAAACTCAATATTAAGATGTTTTACTCCTAATTTAAACGGAAGAATAAAGTTTGAATGTCCAAAGTCTATTACTTTATCTTCGCCGTTTTTATCGGTAAGTATATTTTTTTCAGCGGTATCATTTATAAAAATTCCGAGTTTATTTATTGTTGATAAAGCTTTATTTGTTTCTTTTAAACCTGAATATTCCTCGTCAATTTCACCATGCTGGAATTTATCGCCTTCTTTATCTTCTATATATTCAAATACTCCTGCATTTGACTCATAATCATAATAGTACACCTTAGGCAGATTAGTACAGCCGTTTAATTCCAAATATTTACTAATACAAGCATTAGAATATACAGAATCAGGAGCTAAAAGTTTGTTTTTTCTGATAACCTTTTTCTCAAATATAGAAAGCTCTCTGCCATTAACGGTTTCAGAATCTTCCACATTCATTCTGTCTAACTTTAATATAGCTTTCTCGCCGTCCCTTTCAATCAAATATATAAATTTATCATTTAACTCACCGCCCTTAAGCCGGGTTAATTTGTATTCTCTATAATTAATACGTACTTCTTCATCAAGTATTTCTCTTGTCTTAATCATATCTACTATTTTTGTAAAATCACTTTTTGAATAGAAAATATCCGGTAATGAACCTATTGTAAAATTAAATTCCCTTCTTGTATCCAATTGAGAAAAATAAACATCATTTCTGTATTTTTCTCTATAATCCGCATATTCAGGATGTGAAAGTTCCCATTGTTTTCTTTCCAACTTCCAAGGCGACCAATTAGGAGCAAACTTCAATAATTCATCTATAGATTTCGCCTCATTATAAAATTTATACATATATTTTTCATACTGACCATAATATCCGTTCGGACTAATATACCATTGAACGAATGCCTTCAGTCCGTATTTTGATATTAGCTCCTGAGCTTTTTCATTTAATTTCTCGGGCTCTGCCATTAATTTTTTTATAAACTCCCGAGCGGAATCATCATCATTTGTTAATGCATAAAGTCCTGACTGAGGCGACAACTTTTGCTGCACAGCAGCAGGTTTATTTGAAGAATGAATTATTACATTTCCGCTTAATTCGGATATATTATACTTTTCTTTAAATGCTTTAAGTTTATCTTTTGCTTCGGTATTCATATATATAATACCGTTAGTATCGACATGATTTTTTACTGCACTTACAAACGGATAATTAAGTCCTGTTATAGAGCTTTGTTTAGATATTGTTTTTACCGTGTCAATATATTTTTCAACCGTTCCCATATCAGCGAAAAACGGGTCTTTACCTTTTGAATCTTTTGCAATTATAGCTTGCAGTTTTAAGTTTTCACCATTTGCTGATTTTATATCTTTAGGAAATCCATATGAATCTGATAAATCTGAGAGTTTTAAATCTTTAGAATGCAGTCCGTGAGGATATTTTCTTCTTAACAATTGATCGGGTTTATTTAAAACATTGAACATTAATCCCAAAAATTCAACAAAATCAGCTTTTCCGTTTTTATCGGCATAATCTTTTAATATAGCCAATATTTTAGGATTAATAACTGTTATATTAGCAGAAGTATAATATCCTGCTAATGAATTTTGATTACCTATAGGACTGCATAAATATTCACTTTTATCTTGTATATTATTCTCATCCATTATAGGTGATAATTCATCTATATCACATGCTTTGGAAGAATCAACTACTTGGCTGTAAGATATTATTCCCGATTTATATGTTACTTGCGGTACAAATTTTACTAATGCATTACCTTTAACTTCATTCGGTTCTAGTTTTTTTACAACAAGACCAATACCGCATTGAGGATTTTGCTCATAGGTTTCAAGAATTTTTGCCAAATCCATATTGTGGAAAATATCACCTGTCAAAAGTACCAAAGGTTTATCTATAGGAATTGTTCCGTCCTTTATACCTTTTATTATTATACCGGCTGTTCCGCTTAAACTATCAGGATTATCATTTATAAATTTTATTTTATCAATTTTCACTGCATTTAATGCAGTATCCATAACAGATATATCAAAAAGACTTTTATTTGTACCCGGATATTTTGTAGTATTTTTATTATCATCATTCAGGTCTGATATGGGTTTTAGTCTGGAGCCTTTACCTGAGCCCAAGCCTATTATCGTATAATCATTTTTTAATTTATTGCCAAGTGTCGGTTTTGAAGCATATATACCTTTATTGGAATTTACATATTCTCTTACATTCTGTTTTGTTTTATCTGCTTTATAACCTGTTGTTATTACTAAATTATTGCCAAAAGATACGTTTGATGGAGTTATATCTTTATAATTAATATTTAAATCGGAACCCTTTAAATTTGACCCTCTTGTCATTAATACACTTATACCGAGTTCATCATCATGAAGTTCTATAACAGGTTGAAACGAACCCATTTGTAAGTTTATTTGAGGCTGTTTTGCGCTTGGATTATATGAGATTAAACCTATTTTATGTCCGAATCTTGAAGTAATAGAAATATTCTTATCATCGATTCGCTCAATTTTTGCACCTAATATTTCCTGTTCAGGCTCTAATGGATTAGAAAAGAATTTCTTTTTATTACTTAAACTTAATAAATCATTTTCAATAATTTTATTATCTTGGAAAATTGTTTTACTTTTAAAAGGTATTAACTTCCTATTTTGAAATTTATTATAGGCTGAAACAGATTGAAGTGTAACTTTCATAATGTCTCCTTTATAATATCTTCTAATTTATTTTCTGCAATTTCCTGTAAAGTTAAAAGTTTATGTTTTTTAAATATAGAAGGTTTATGGCAATCAACCCCTCCTGTATGTAAAAGTTGAAATTCCGGTTTATCTGCTATTTCCTGCATATATTTTTTCCAATGTTCACCCATATTTGAGTTATACGACTGATAATTTATTTCAGATGCTTTAAATAAACCTTTGCTATTTTTCTTTAAATATTCAAATACTCGATATACAAGATTTTCTTCACTGTTATAACATTTTTCTTTACAGTGCTGAAGTCTTTCAGGTGATGAATTATGTGAATATTTATTTGCGATTTTATCGAATTTACCGTTTAATTGGATTAACGCAGGATGTGCCATTCCGAAAAACCCTGTCTTACTGCCTTGTTCCATTGCTTCAAACACTTGAGACGGCTCTATTATTACTCCTTTTTTATTTTCAATTGTAGGCAATGCAGTTTCTACTGCAGATTTTATTTTTGATATATCCTCCTTCGCAAGAGTTAAATCAAAGATTTTATTAAATGCGGATATATTTTCATCATTTAAAACATTTCGTTCTTTTAAAATTTTACTTAGAGCATCTTTATAAAATGTTGAAATATATTTACTTCTTTCTATATTTGCAAATTTGCCTGCATCCATATTCATATAAAATTCATCACCTAAATTTCTGAATACAGTATTAGCATCAAGTTTTGGAGCATTTGCAGGTATAATTTTACTGTTTATTGAATTAATAAACTCAGTAAATAATGCTTTATGTTCTAAATATTCGCCTGCTAAATTTATTACCCCGTTTGTTCTGACATTTTTTAAATTTGCGTGGAAAAATTTTGTATCTTCTATATTAAAATCGTATTTAAAACCAAGCTTTTCTTTACATTCATTTAATAGATTTTCGACTGCACGCAATCTCGAATTTTTAAGCTTATCTAATAAGTTATTTAATTTTTCATCAAAAGGATTAAGCCCGTATCCTATTAATTCAAAATTAACGGGTCTTATAACATCTTTGGGATTAAGATAAGAAACACTTATTTCTGAACCTAAAACAACACTCAAATTTTTAAATTTTTCAGGATTTTCGCTTATAATTTTAACCGCCTCTTTGCATCCTTCAAGAGTATCATGATCGGTTATTCCGATAGTAAAAGGTGGTTTATTATCTTGGACATTGGCTGCCACTCTGTCTGCCCATTTTCTTGCTTGTTCCAAAAAGGCTTTTACGGATAATTTCCCATCTGATGCTTGAGTATGATTATGCAAATTAACTCGATATGTATTATTTTTTACACCTTCTAAATTTTTTCCGACCGTAAAATCCTGAACAGTAAAATTATTAATTAATTTTTCCAAACGGTTTGAACCGACAATTGAAGATAATTTATATTCTTCACCTGATTTCAAACCTATAGATTTAGCCAGCGATTCATAATATGCTTTATCTTCAGGGAATTCAGCTATTATACTGTTATATCTTGCCTTTAAAAATTCAATGGTTTCATTCGTTTGTTTTGAATTAGTTTTAATTTTACCACTTTTAAGCAGTTTTGCGAAAAGGAAAATACCTGTTAATAAAGCAACGGCTGCAATTATAACCGCTTTTATATTAATTTTAAATTTTGGTTTAACTTCCACTTTGTTTAATTTTGAATTCATTGTATTTGCGTTTTGATTGGAGGGAATTATAAATTCATTAAATATACTTGGGATTGCAGAACTTGTAAAAACAGGTTTATTATATTTTTCATTTTTTTTTGAACAATACTTTTTGGAACTATTTATTAAATTAATACTATTAATTTTCATAGTTTACCCCGTATTACATAACAGCTGTTTAAAACCAAAATAATATTTTTTTTGCTAATTATCAATTTTTTATGTTGAAATTGTTACATATTATATTTATTTAAATTTCAAAAAATTATATTTTATACCTTTAACACCAGATACAAAATTGCAGTATGTTATAATATTTTCATTAATACTTCTGAGGATAAAATATTGTTAGCATATACTTATAAAGACCATGGTGTTTTTAAACTGACAGAAAAACCAAAACCCACAATTCAAAATTCAAAAGACGCAATTATTAAAATTACGATGAGCAGCATCTGCACAAGCGATTTGCATATTAAACACGGTTTCGTTCCAAAAGCAGTGGTGGGAATAACAGTCGGGCATGAAATGGTAGGAGTTGTTGAAGAAACGGGAGCAGATGTTAAAACTGTTAAAAAGGGTGACAGGGTAACCGTAAATGTAGAAACCTTTTGCGGAAAGTGTTTTTTCTGTAAAAACGGTTTTGTAAATAACTGTACGGATGAAAACGGCGGCTGGGCTTTAGGATGCCGTATAGACGGCGGTCAAACGGAATACGTCAGAGTCCCTTATGCCGACCAGGGATTAAATAAAATTCCCGACTCGGTTTCTGATGAACAGGCACTTTTTGTCGGCGATATTTTAGCAACAGGCTTTTGGGCAGCTAAAATTTCCGAAATAAAAGAAACCGATACTGTATTAATAATAGGCGCAGGGCCGACTGGAATTTGCACTTTACTGTGTGCAATGTTAAAAAATCCAAAAAAAATTATTGTCTGCGAAAAAGATAAAACAAGAAGAAATTTTGTAAAAAAACATTATCCTAATGTAATTGTTGTTGAGCCTGAAAATTGTCTTGAAACGGTAAACAAAGAAAGCGCTAATGGTGGTGCCGATGTCGTTATAGAAGTTGCAGGAAGTGAAGAATCTTTTCAATCGGCTTGGCAATCAGCCAGACCAAATGCGATTGTAACCATAGTCGCTCTTTATGATAAACCTATGATATTGCCTCTGCCTGATATGTACGGAAAAAACCTTATCTTTAAAACAGGCGGAGTAGACGGGTGCGACTGCGATAAAATACTTTCTTTAATTGAGCAGAGTAAAATTGACACAACTCCGTTAATTACACATAAATTTCCGCTTAAAGACATTGAAAAAGCTTATGAAATATTTGAAAATAAGCTTGATAACGTCATAAAAATTGCAATTGTGAATTAAATTTATAACTTTTTACTTATAACTTCCTATTTTTCTGCCGTATTTATCATAATGAGTTATCCTGCCTGATGAATCTTTTTTGAATGTGCCTGTTTTCGCTCCGTATTTATCGTATGAGGTTGTTACCCCGTTGGAATCAGTTTTATATGAGCCGACCTTTGTACCGTATTTATCATATTGAATAGTAGTTGAACCTGTTGTTCTGTAACTACCCGTTTTTTGCCCATATCGGTCATAAGCATTATATCCTGATTGAGTTTTACTATAAGAACCTGTTTTAGCACCGTATCTGTCATATTGGTTTATGATAGAACCATTTTGCTTAAAAGACCCGGTCTTTTGCCCATACATGTCATAAGAATTTGTATTACACAATCCTAAATCGGTTGTTAAAAATAAAATTAACATAGCTAATAAAAATTTTTTCATTCTGTAATACCTCAAATTTACTATAATACAACTTGCCTTTTTATCCACTCCATAATAACAGATACCAAATATTCCTGCTCTTGTTGAGTCAGTTCTCTGCCTTTAGGGATTTTATGCCATTTTTCAATGCAGCCTCTGCAGCAAGTGGCGGTTGCGTGTTGTGCTATAAAAACAGGGTGTCCTCGCATCGGGGTCTGTCTGCCATCGTTTACGGGTTCTCCTGGTGCTATCCTATCCCTTATAAAATCACAGGCATGAGAGTATATTTTATCCATACCTTTTTCTTTTATATATTCAAGCTCTTTCGCTCTAAGCTTAAATTTTGCCCTGAATTTTGATTGTTTAAGTCTGTCTAAAATATCCATAATTGTTTATTTTACAGGATAATTGATATTATATATAAAAATGGTGGGCATGAAGAGACTCGAACTCCCACGCTTGCGCACCAGTTCCTAAGACTGGCGTGTCTACCATTTCACCACATGCCCGAGGAATGAATTAAATTTAACATAATATATATGTACAGTCAAATATGAACTTGGGGGGATTCGAACCCCCGACCAATTGATTAAGAGTCAACTGCTCTACCAGCTGAGCTACAAGTCCAATTTATATAAAGATTATAATATAAACAAAAATTTTATTGCAATAAATAATTTGTTATTATATAATTCAGATGTTAGTTTAGTTTTACATTTTAAAATGGAGAAAAAAATGAAAAAGATTTTAGCTATGTTCGCTGTATTTTTCATGATGATTGCTCTTAATCCTGCAAACGCAGACGTTTATAAAGACGTTCCTGCTGATTACTGGGCTAATACAGAAATTACAGCAGTCGTTAAAGACGGCATTTTATTTTTAGATGGTAAATCATTCTTACCCGAACAAGATGTTTCAAGATCAGACTTCAACTCAGCATTATTAAGAACATTAGGACACAGACAAACTACTTTAGTAGAAGGTAATCCGTTCAGTGATGTTGATAGTGAAAGAGATGATTATTATGACATCTTATTATCATCAAAATTAGGTTTAATTTACGGTTACAATGACGGTACATTTAAACCTGACAGAATTATGACTAAAACAGAAGCAGCTTCTGTTATCAGCCATATTACAAAAGATTTTAAAGGAAACCCAAAAGCTTTAAATCCATTTAAAGATAAAGAGGAAATTCCTGCTTGGGGTACTCGTCAATTTGCAAAAACAATTGACTTAGGTGTTTATGTAAACTACCCTGATGCTGATGAATTATTACCTAATAAAAACTTAAACAGAGCTGAAGCAGCTGTTTTATTATACAAATTAAAACAACAAATCGGTGCTGTTAAAACAGAATATGTAAGCCATGAATCTTTATTATCTACAGAACACTTAAATGTAACAAGAAAAGCTGAAGTTGATGAAGTTCAAGTTACAAATACAAGAAAAATCGTTTTAGCTGACAATATTATTAAAGGTTATTTTGCTACAGATTTTACATCTAAAGATGCCAATGTAGGCGATACAGTTACATTTACAGCAAAATATGATGTATATACAGAAGAAGGTACTTTAGTAATTCCGGCAGGAACAAAAATGACTGCTAAAATTACTGATTTAGAACCTAAAAAATGGTGGAATAAAAATGATAAAGTTACTGTAGAATTCGAAAAAATGATTTTACCTTCAGGCATATGCACACCATTCAAAGCTGAAGTCTTAAACCATAACGGTGTTTTAACTGAAAACAGATGGGCTAAACCTCTTGGTTATACTGTTGGCGGTGCTTTAGTCGGCGGCGGTCTCGGTGTTGCAGGTGGTTCAATTAAACATCACGGACATCGTCACTATGGTGAAGGTGTAGCTATCGGTGCTCCTGTTGGTGCAGGTGTTGGTTTACTTACAGGTTTAACTACACCGGGTAGAACATACAAAGCTCACGAAGGTGAATATGTATGGTTAAGATTAACTCAAGATTTATCTGTTCCTAACTAGTAAGTTAATCTTAAGTAAAAATTTAAATCGCTTGAAGAATTCTTCAAGCGATTTTTTATTATAATACTTGAAATATAAATATGTTCTTGATAGTATTTAAGTAATAATAAATAAAAAGTTTAAAGGTGGTGAAAAATAAATGCCAGAAGTAAGAGTCGGCGATAACGAAAGTATAGAAAGCGCTTTAAAAAGATTTAAGAAAAAAATTCAAAAAGCAGGAATACTTTCTGAAATCAAACGTCGTGAACGATATGAAAAACCGAGTGTTAAAAGAAAACGCAAATCTGAAGCAGCTCGTAAAAGAAGAGTATAATTAAAAAAGAGAACTTAAAAGTTCTCTTTTTATTTATCAGAAACACCAAATCCAAACATTTTGAAGAAATTTTTAATGTATTGTAATAAGCTTACTTTTTTTCTTGCGACGACTATTCCGTTTGAATCTTCAATAATATCCGGTATTAATTGATTTTTCGTAGGTATAATTTCAGTTGAATTATCATTATATTTTACGGGAACTTCCTTATCCAATGCAGTTAATGATGGTTTATTATTAGCCCTTTTTTGAGATTCTAAAACATCATCATAACTTAATTTATATTTATTTTGTTTTTCAATAACCGATCTGTCTAATCTTGGCAAATCTTTAAAAGTTGATGTTTCAGGTTTTGTTTCAATAGCTTTAGGACTTTTTGTTTCAAGCTGTAATGGTTTATATTCCGTTATAGCTGTTTCTTCAGGAACTATATCGGGTGTTTTCATTTCAATTTCAGGAATATCATTTTTCGTTACAGATGTTTCTTTTGCCGGTTGTTCTATAACAGCAGGCTCTGTTTTAGGTTTAATATCCGTATCATTTTTTATTTCTAATTTGGGTTTTTCTGTTTTTACGGATGTTTCTTTTACAGGTTGTTCTGGAACATCAGGCTCTGTTTTAGGTTTAATATCCGCATCATCTTTTATTTTAAATTTGGATTTTTTTGTTTTTACTGAATGTTTAACAGGCTCAGTTTCTGTTGCAGGTGCTGATTTAGTGTTTTTAGGTAATTTATCTTTTACTTTTGTCAATAAAGCTGATAATTTTGGCATTTTAAGTGCTATATTTTTAAAGCTTGCAGACAGATTTTTAGGTGTATCTTTAATACATTTAGTTAATGCTTGAAGCATACTCATATCTTTTGCATTTTCAACACCTGCAGCTTTTAATGATGATTTTGCACTTATCGCAGAAACACCTAAAGTAAATGTACCGGAGCCCATATTCTGCCATGCATTTCTTGCTTGTTCATCTGTTTTAGCGGTAATCTGCTTATAGATACCTTTTCCTATCTGGAAACCGCCTGCTATAGCACCTGCAGCAACAAATACAGGGGCAATAGCTCCACCCGTAAATGCAATTAATGCTGCACCACCGGCTACTGATAATGCAGTGAGCAAAATATTCTTAGGTGATGAAAACATCGTCTTTATCGGGGCAATAAGTCCTTTACCAAAGTTTTTTAATTTTTCTTTAAAGCTTATTTTACCGTCATCTTTACCATCCGATGTTTTTTTATTATTTATTGTTATACTGTCTTTTATCGGAGTATTTTTATTATAATTTACTGTTTTTCCTGATTTCATAACAGATAATATTGTTCCTGTATTATCCATCAGATTATTTTGAACTCTAAATAAATCTTGCATAGTTATCCCTTGTCTCCGTAATATATATATAAAAAAATTTTTAACAATAAAATTGACTTTATGTTAAAAGTTTTATTAATAATCTGTTATATTGTTATTTTTTTAATACAGGAAAGGCACTATAATAGATTTGTTTAATTTTTTCTTTATCGTCAACGTAATTACCGTCTTTATCTAGTTTAGTTACATCATTTGAGCTTAAGAATATACATCCTCTTTTTTTGATTTCGGGATTATCTATCATTTCTTTAATTTCCGAAGCAGGGATTTTAGTATGTTTTTCCGCTTCTTTAAAGGATTTAAATTTAATTACATTACCTTTTGCGGTCAATGCATATATAATAAATAACTCATGAAGATTTTGAGCATCCTTAATACTTGTATCAACATCAGAAGCCTTAACAAATTTATACCCGTCAACATCCGGTACAATTCCGCCTAAACAGTTAGATATTTCCCAGGGTTTTATCCATAATTTATTTGCAGCTTCAGTTATACCCGAATACAATTTATAATTTCCGTCCTCATCAATTGCATATATCTCATGACTTTTTTGTTTTTTGTCCGGTAATTCCTGTTTTTTTGGCCCTTTTAATTCATTAATTTTTTTTGCCATTTTTCGTTTATCTAAAGTTAAATTTAAATTATCATCAATAAAATCAACATCTGAAGCTTTTATACAGAAATATTTTGTTCTGCTTCCGGGTTCTCCGTTCAATTTCCTTTCTACGGTTATAGGACTAATACCCAGTTTTTGTCTAATTTCATCAATATATTTAAATTTTCTGTAAAAACCGTTAACATCTATAATATAAATATCATCATTTTTATAACTAGCTTTAATGAGATTATAAAGTTTAGATTTATCAACTACAGTTTTCCCGTCAGCTCTTTTTGTCTCAATATCAGATGCATAAACGCAGTAACCGTATTCAAAATTGGAATTTGAACTTACCATATGATTTTTTAATGTAGCATTACTTATATTCAAAGCCTTGGAGGCTTCAAGTATAGAATTATACCGTTTATAGTCATTAATATCTTTTACAATATAAACAGGAATACCCTTCGGTTTTTTATCGGATTTAACAGATTTTACTTTTTTTGTGGGATTTAAAACAGCAACAGCATCTTTTAATTTTTGTTGATTAACTCCCATAAATTGTCCGTTTTTATCCCTAACTTCAATATCCTTTGCAGGAATACATATGTGACCATTTACAGTTTTTGTCACTCCGTTTATATTATTTATTATATTAGTATATTGCGTACCTAAATGCTCAGCAGCTGATTTTCTTGAAAGACACTTTCTGTAATTTCCTGATTTATCAATAATATATACTTGTTTTTCACCGTTTCTTTTACTTAAGTAATCATTAAGTTCTTTAGCTATTTGAGCAATCTTTTCTTCGTTTAATGATTTAGTCCCGTCTTGATTTTTTATTTCAATATCTTGAGCCAATTCAACCGCATACTCCCCTGCAAATTTTGATTGGCCTGATAAGCAATTTAAAATTACCGAAGTACTTAAACCTGTTTCTTTTGCTGCAGATTCAAAGTTATCATATTTTCTTATTTGTTTTTTTGTATTAATTAAATAAATATTTCTTCCACCCCTGTACCTTGTTTTATTATTTAATATTTTTTTAGCTTCATTTATCTTATTAGTATCAATAGATATATTTCCGTTTTCATCCTTAATTTCTAAATCATTAGCATATACAAATACATAATTTTTATAGTATTTTATTGTGCCGTTTAAATTAGCATATATATTATTGTTCTTTAATCCAAGTTTTTCACCTGCTTCTTTAACAGATGAAAATTTTCTGGAGTTACCGTCTTTGTCAACCGAATATACTTGGTGTGCTCGGTTTTGTTTACTTTTATTATTTAATATTTTTTTTACTTCGTCTATTTTATCTGTATCAATATAAGTTCTGCCGTTTTCATCCTTAGTTTCTAAATCATAGGCATATAAAAATACATAACCTTTATAGCTCTTTATTTTTCCGTTTAAATTCTTTGATATATGTGTATTGTCTACTCCGAGTTCTTCGCTTGCTTCTTTAACTGATGGAAATTTTCTGTAATTTCCGTCTTTATCAACTAAATATATTTGTATTGTTTTTTTTCTTTTTTTAGGGTTATTCGGGTCTTCATCTGCATATTTAAAAGTATATCCGTATAGGGTCTTCCTTTTTCCGCACATATAGTCATATATATTTTGCTTATGTATTCCTAATATTTTCGCAGCATCTACAACGGAAGGATATTCTACCTGATTTCCTTCTTTATCCGTACCGATTATAGGAGCTTTTTTGCCTTTAAAATTTATATTAAAGGAAGATTTTCGCACTTTGGCTCTATAAATATTATTTCTTATGATAGAAAAATCAACTCTCAATACACAAAATCCTTACACTTTTCTTTAATTGTATAATAAACATATGATTTCTGCCCGAATATATTAAGTTTCTATTCCAATTTTTCTTTAATAATAGATGCTATTTTGTCTTCATCTACAACATAATCGGCATTTTCATCAAGCTTCATAACTTGAGCTGAAGTTAAAAATACAGATCCGTTGATTACTTTATCTGTGTTATCAAGGCAATCTTCTATCTTATCATAAGGAATTCTTGTCATCTTTTGTGCTTGCGCTATTGAAAAAAATCTTTTAATATCTCCGTTTTTAGTTATTTGATATATATAAAAAGGTAGTTTGTGTTTTGGCTGTTCTATTTTTTTAGGAAAACTTTTCACTATTTCATCAATTTTTTCTTGGTTAAGAGAAACTTTTCCATTATCTGCAATTTCTTCCACCGAAGAAGCAAGAGCAAATTTAAATCCTGCTGCGGTTGATTTTTTACCTATCATACAATTAACAATATCGGCAGGTGTTATTTTCAATTTTTTAGCTGCATTCGTTATTCCGCTATACAAAATAACCTTCCCATAACGGTTAACAGCATATATTTCATGTCCTGTTCGTTTATCCGTTATGCTTGAAGGTACGGTAACTTGCATATTTTGAGTTTTAGGTGATTCCCTTTTTACTATAGTATTGTTAGGTGCTTTTTCCGAAACAGTTTTTTTAACCTGCGGTTTAGATGATTTTTGAGTTTTTTCAGAAGTTTTCTTATCTGCTTCAGACAAATTTACTTTATCTGCAGAATTTTTTTTGGTTTTTGCCCTTTTTGCGGTTTTCGTATTATTTTCTTTTGCAGTAATTACTTTTTCTGCGGAAGTTGCAATGGATTTTGCCCTTTTTTCTGTTTTTGCATTATCTTCTTTTGCAATAATTATTCTTTCTGGAGGGGTTTGTGGAGTTTTTACACTTGAGTCCGTTTTTTTACTATTACTGTATTTATTTTTAAATTTGTCATCTGAAGATGAATCCAAATGAACTCCTTCCATTTTCCAATCAAAATTTTCTTTTGCGATTCTTAATCTTGTTTCATAGCCTAACTGCATATCTATAGCTACAGAATTTACCGGAGTATTTTTTATTTCTTGATTTAATTTAACTCCCTCTGATTTTCTTTTTACTGAAGGACTTGCTTGTGTTTTTTGACTTAATACTTCATTCGGTTTTTTCTTTCTTAATTTAGACAATTTATCAGCAAGCATATTAACTTTATCATAATCAACATAATAACTGCCGTCACCCTTATGCATTTCAATTACTTCTCCGTCTACTATTTTATAAAGCATTCTTAAGTCCGAATTTGTTTTATATAAATTATGAAGATATTCGGTCGCATCTTTAAGAGTATCAAATTTGATTAAACTTGCGTCATATCCAATTACATATATATTTTTTAGAGGTGCTTTAAAAGAAATATTTTTAATTATCGGATTAAACATTATTTTCATTTTTTTATTCCTTTTTGTTATTTCCAAAGACTTCATAATAAAGACGTTTTAATTTATCTTTATCATCAACATAACTGCCGTTTTCATCAAGTTTCATTGCTTCACCTGCACTTAAAAATATACAGCCTTTTACTATACATTCAGGCTTATCAAGTGAATCTTCCACCATAAAAGCAGGGATTTTTGTCTCTTTTTCAATTTGTTCACTGGAATTAAACTTTAATACTCTGCCTTTCCTTGTCATTACATATATATATGATGGTAACTGTTTAATTTTGTTAATTGGTTTAACTTCAGGAGTAAATGATTGAACAATATCATTTAATTTATCCTTATCTACACAGGAAGTACCGTCGGGCAATATTTTTTCAATGTTTTTAGCATAGATAAATTTCAAACCTTTAACACAAGCTGTTACACCGCTAACACAATTAACAATCTCGGCAGGAGAAATACCAAGTTTCATTGATGCTTCGGTTACTCCGCTGTATTGTACCAATTTTCCCTTTTTATTAACAGCATATAATTCGTGACCTGTTTTATTTTTTATTTCCTTCTGTTTTACAGGCTTTTCAGATTTTATTTGATTAACTGCGGATTTTTGTTTTTTCTGAACAATTTCATTCACAGGTTTTTTATCAGCCTGAATATCAGGTTTATTGGCAGGTTTTACTGTTTTAGGTTTTTGCGGTTTGATTTTTGGTATATCTGAATTAGTATTTCGAGGTTTATTAAAATCAGGTCTGAATTTTTCAATATGTTTTCTTGTTCTTCTTTCTTTATTAATTACATTTAATTTATCAATATCTAATTTATAAGTTCCGTCAGGTTGTTTTGTTTCAACATCGCTTGCATAAATAATAACGTAACCCTTTACAATTTTTCTTATGCCTTTTGCTCCCGAGGAAATTTTATCACATGCGACCCCAATTTTTTCTGCTGCTTCTCTTTGGATAGTATATCTGTCATAATTACCATTTTCATCAACAAGGTAGACGGGACTGTTTTTAATACGGATACCTTGGGAAAGTTCATTTATTTTAGCTTGATTTATGAGTATACTGCCATCAGGCTGAATATCTTCTACTTCAGATGCTTTTACAAACTTATATCTGCCTACACTGGCAAATTCACCTTGCAAAAACCTGATTATATTATCCTCTGATATATTAAGTTCTCTTCCTGCGATTGAGATATCATCAAACTTTTTATACTTACCATCCAATCCTACGGCATAAACAGGTTTACCGGCTATTTCTTTTAAATGTTTTCTTGAAAATTTTTGTATTAATATTTCATTTATTTTTTCTTCATCAACATAATAACTTCCGTCATCATTTCTGACTTGAACATCTAAAGCTTTTACAAAAGTATAGTCGCCGGCAGTATTTTTTCTTCCCGTAATACAGTTAGATATTCTTGAAGGTGCTATTCCCAGTTTTTCAGATGCTTCTAATTGTGAATTATACCTTTCATATGTACCGTTTTTATGAATTGCATACAAAGTATTTTCATTTTTTAATTCATAAGCTTTTATTTGTAATTCTTTAAGTGCAGTAGTATCAATAATTATATTGCCGTTTTCATCTTTTTTTTCCAGTTTTGAAGCAAAAACAAAAATCTGATTCTTCCCTCCGCCATGAGACATATGATATCTCATATTTGATGGTTCCATACCATAATACTCTGCTGCTTCTTTCTCATTAGCAAATTTTTTATAATTGCCTTTTTCATCAACAGAATACACCGGTATAACCTTACCTTTATGCCCATCGGGAATATTATTAACTTCACTTATTTTAGCTTTAAGTTTATCATTATCTAAAACAAAATTTCCGTTATCATCCTTACTTTCAATTTCTGAGGCTTTAAAGAAATAATAATTCTTTGTTTTTTTTATATGACCGCATAAACATCCCGAAACAGATTTTGGATTAATACCTAATTTTTCTTGTATTTCTGATGTTCCTTGAAATTTATCACAGGATAAATCATCTTTAACAGCATAAATATAGGGCTTAACACCTGCTTTAAAACTTAAATGATTTGAGATTCTACATGGATTAAATAACACTCTCATTATTTTTTATCTTTCTCATAATATTAGTGGGATAAAATTTTAGAAATAAAAAGCCGAAGACAAACCTTCGGCTTTTTAAAACACTTAAATTACATCAAATTTATAACTTGTTGATGCTTTTTCATTATGTTTTTTAGCGATTTTTTCAACTTTAGCCATGTCAACTTCACCATTTTTACCTTGGATGTCCTGATATTTAGCAACAACATAATGACCTGTAGGTAATGCTCGTTTTTTCATACTTTCTGCGATAGGAGTTTGTAATGTTTTTTGAGATAATATATCATTTTTTATTGCCGCATAATTATATAAGCCATCAGGTGATTTAACTACATTAGCATCAGGTGATATTATATAAAAATTATCAACCCACTCTATATGACGGCGATTAGAGTTCTGTCTTGCGCTAAAATTTACATTTCCATAATTTGGGGAAAAAGTTACTTGCATTTTATTTTAATTCCTTTCTTTTACATTGACATTAAAACTAAAAACAGTAAAAAAATTTTTTGCTAATTAGTTGTCAATATCATGATTTACTGTAAATTGAAGGAAATTTCCTATTAAATTTTCATTCCAAACCTGAACGAAATTAGGAACATTTAAAACACAGGGAGTAAAATTCCAAATATATTTAATACCTGATTTAACTAAAAAATCAGTAACTTCTTGAGCAAATTGCCTCGGAACAGTTAAAATGGCAATTTTAACATCTTGTCTTTCTGCCATTTCGGGTAATCTATCAATATCATAAACTTTTTTACCGTTAATGATTGTACCTATTTTTAAATAACTGTTGTCAAAAAGAGCTGAAATATGAAATCCGTATGCTTCAAAATTATCATACTTGGCAAGTGCCATAGCAAGATTGCCGGCACCTACTATATACGCATTTTTTATAGTCTTAAACTTTAAAGTTTCTTCTATTAAATTTTTTAAATCATAAACTTGGTATCCGACCTTGCACTTTCCTTTATATTTTAAAAGTGCTATATCTTTTCTTACTTGAGTATTATCAATATGCAATAAATCAGCTATTTGCGGACTTGATATATATTCAATATTTTTATCAATATAATCAGTTAAAATACTATGATAAAGAGTTAATCTGTTAATAACTTTATCGGAAATAACTTTTTTCACAACAAAACCTCAAAAAATAAGAGGAACGAAATTCGTTCCTCTTATTGAAAATAATTTACACAATACCTTTATAAGCATCAAGGTATATTTTCTTTATGTCTGACATTAACGGATAAACAGGGTTTGCGCCCGTGCATTGATCATCAAATGCGAGTTCAACAAGTTCATCCAAGTTTGCCATAAAGGTCTTTTCATCAACACCAAAGTCTTTGATAGAATTTGGAAGATTAATTTTCTTCATAAGGTTATCAACGGCTTTAATAAGCAATTCGACTTTTTCATCATCATTCTTACCGCCCAAACCAAGCTCATCAGCCACTTGTCCGTATCTTGTTTTTGCACAAGGGAACTTGTACTGAGGGAATGTAGCTTGTTTTTTAGGTGCATCAGAAGCATTATATTTAATAACCTGTCTGATTAATAAAGCATTAGCTACACCGTGAGGTACATGATACATTGCACCTAATTTATGAGCCATAGAGTGGCAAACACCTAAGAACGAGTTAGCAAATGCCATACCTGCAATAGTAGCTGCATAGTGCATTTTTTCTCTTGCTATAGGATCATTTGCACCTTCATTATATGACCGTTCTAAGTACCTGAATACCAATTTTGTTGCTTCTAAAGCATTTGAATTTGTAAAGTTTGTTGCCATATTTGAAACATAAGCTTCAAGTGCGTGAACTAAAGCATCAATACCTGAAGCGGAAGTTAAACCTTTAGGCATTCCATCGACAAAGTTCGGGTCTACGATTGCCATATTAGGAGTTAGTGCATAATCAGCAATTGCATATTTAACATGTGTTTCATCATCCGTAATAATAGCAAACGGAGTAACTTCACTTCCTGTACCTGATGTTGTAGGAATTGCAACCATTGTTGCCTTTTTACCAAGATCAGGAATTGAACAAATTCTTTTTCTGATATCCATAAATCTCATAGAAATATCAGAGAAATTAGTTTCAGGCTGTTCATACATTAACCATAATATTTTAGCGGCATCCATAGGAGAACCTCCGCCTAATGCAATAATAACATCAGGTTCAAAAGGTCTTAAAATAGATATTGCCTGATTAATTGTAGATAATGTCGGGTCAGGTTTAACATCAAAGAATACTTCATGTTCAATGCCGATTTCATCAAGAACTTTAGTAATAGTATCAACGGCACCTGAGTTAAATAAGAATCTGTCCGTAACAATAAATGCACGTTTTTTACCGGCAAGTTCTCTTAATGCTAAATCAGTAGCACCTCTTTTAAAGTAAATTTTAGCCGGAACCTTAAACCACAACATATTTTCTCTCCTTTCAGCAACGGTTTTGTAGTTAAGTAAGTTTTCGACACCAACGTTACCCGAAACGGCATTACCGCCCCAAGAACCGCAGCCGAGTGTTAAAGACGGTTCTAATTTAAAGTTATATAAGTCGCCGATACCGCCTTGAGAAGATGGTGAATTAACCAAAACTCTGCAAGTAGGCATTTTTTCGGCATATTTATCAATTCTTTCCTTATGTCTTTCATCAGTATAAATAACTGAAGTATGACCTGCTCCGCCTTTTGAAACAAGTTCATATGCCATTTCTGCCGCTTCTTCAAAATTCTTTGCTTTGTACATTGATAAAACAGGTGATAATTTTTCACGGCTGAACGGGTCATTCCAATCAACTTTAGGTCTTTCAACCAATAATATTTTAGCATTATCGGGAACTTTAAAACCTGCCAATTTAGCTATTGTATGAGCTGTTTGACCGACAACGGCAGCATTAGCAGTACCACGTTTAGGGTCAATTAAAGGTAAATCAAATAATTTTTGTGTTTCGGTTTTATTTACAAGGTAAGCACCACGATATACAAATTCTTTTTTAACTTCTTCATAAACATCTTTAACAACAATAACTGATTGTTCTGATGCACAAATCATACCGTTATCAAATGTTTTAGACATAAGAATTGAAGAAACAGCCGTTTTAATATCAGCAGTTTCATCAATTACCGCAGGAGTATTGCCGGGGCCTACACCTAATGCCGGATTGCCTGATGAGTATGCAGCTTTAACCATACCCGGGCCGCCTGTTGCCAATATACAATCTATTTCTTTATGGTTCATTAAAGCACTTGATAATTCAATAGATGGGACATCAATCCAGCCTATAATATTTTCGGGAGCACCTGCTTTAACTGCGGCTTCCAGAACAACTTTAGCTGCTGCTATAGTTGATTTTGTAGCTCTCGGATGTGGTGAGAAAATAATACCGTTTCTTGTTTTTAATGCTATTAATGACTTAAAAATAGCAGTAGATGTAGGGTTTGTTGTAGGAACAATACCTGCCAAAACTCCTAAAGGTTCAGCAACGACTTTTATACCGTTAGCCTTATCTTCTCTTATTATTCCGCAAGTTTTAGCATTTTTATGTTTATTATAAATATATTCTGATGCAAAGTGATTTTTAATAATTTTATCTTCTAAAACACCCATGCCTGTTTCTTCAACAGCCATTCTTGCAAGAGGAATACGAGCCTTGTCGGCAGCGGCTGCTGCGGCTTTAAATATTGCATCCACTTGTTCTTGAGTGTATGTTTCAAATATCTTTTGAGCTTTTTTAACTTTAGAAATCAATACTTCTAACTGTTCCAAGGTTTCAACAGTATTTTTTTGATTCAAAGCTTTTTCTAAAGCATCAACATTTTTTTTGTTTTTTACTGCTTTTTTTTCAGCAGTTTTTGCAGTAGATTTACTCTTTGTTGCCATAATGTTTCGAATCCTTTCGTGATTAAAATCTCTATTTACAGCAAACCATAAAATTACATGAAAGTCAATAATTTCAAAGATTAAGAACTTATAAAGAAAATTGTGCAATTTTTATATAATTTGGTGAAATACCCTCTAAACAGAGTAGGGATTTAAAAAATCTTTATGATATAACTTATTGATATAAATCGGATATAGTTATATAGGGAATTACACTAATGCAAATATTAAGCGACAATTTAAAAAAATACTTACTTATAAAATATACACAATCAAAATTAACTCAAAGCAAAAAAATGTTATTTAAAACCCTTCCTTGGATACAAAGTAAAAGTATTTTTAATACAATTAATAAACATTTAAACATATTATTAAATTCTTTATTATCAACATCTGACAGACAATCTCTAAGACAAAATAAATTTATAGTAGATTCCATTTTTAAATATACTCTTGAAAGAAGCGAAAACCTTTTAAAATCTAATAAGCACGCAAAAGATATAAAATCCTATATGCAATTAAACTCATACATTGTATATGATGAAATAATAAAAGGACTAAAGTCAGATAAAAATAAGAAAACAATAAAGTTCAATATTGAAAAACAACTATCGGAAATCCAAGAGCAAATGGACTCCAAAGTTTCAATGGATGAACTTTTACAGCAAGTAATTACGGAATAATTATTCAGGTTGTCTTAATATAGCATCAAACTTTTTAAGACCGTTAATTAAAGCAGGATTATTTATACCTTTTGCCTTTAATGCTTTAACTAATGCATCTGCAAAATTTAAGCCTCTGCCATTGGACAAATTGTCAAAATATTCTTTTTCATAATCTTTTGTAGCTCTGTAAGCCCAATTTGCATTTTTAGTATTAGGCTCGTTAATTCTTCTGTCTGAACCTAAGATATCGGGCAGTGTTGCAAATTGATTTTTTGTTGTAAACAATTCGGCAAATGCAGCATCAGCAAGTTTTTTATCAGATGAATTTAATTCAAATGAATTTAAATTTAAGTCTCTGGCTAAAGTTCCTGCTTTATTTACAGAATCTTTTCTTGTAGTTACCTGCTCTATTAAAGTAGGATCATCATGTGTACCGATTCCTATGGTATAATCACCGGGTCTCATGTTTTGGTATTTATTATCCGATCTGGCTTCATAATGTTTAACTCTACCCCAGTCCTGTTTAGAATAGCGAGTTATATGGATTAACTGTGCTCCCGTATTCTTTACCGCATCTAAAGAATCATAAGCATTGCCGCCTAATAATTCTAAAAATACCCTGTCATGAGATACATTATTATCATCGGCTGCTTTTAATATAATATTTTTTATAATATATCTGCCGTCATCAGGAATATAAGGGCTTGATATTTTTCTGCCTAGCTTATTACCGTTTGAATCAAATTTATCGTGACCGTATTCTTTAACAGGTTCACAAAGAATAGGTTTAATAAGCTGCCAAGCAGCATCTATTCTTACTCCGTTATATCTTTTAAAAAATAAGTTAAATTTATTATATAAAAGTTCTCCTGCATCTGAGGTTAATTTTCTAAAGTCAATTGCAGGCGACCAGCATGAATATTGATTATTTCCTATATCGCAACCGAAATCAATATTATCATAAAATGCCGACTTATGAGCCCATACATCTTTATCTGAAAATCCAATTTGACAGTCACCGTATATTTCTATTCCTTGGTTATTAAAATTAACTTTGGATTCTTTTTGTTGTTTATCGGCTATAAATTGAACAAATTCACTAAAGTCGACTATATTTATACCATTTTCATCGGTAACTTTTTTTAGATTTTCAATTAATTTTTTATTGCCTTCTTTTGTTGCAAAAACATTTTGATATTCGTACGGCCAATCTCTTACATTCCCCGAGTTATTTAATTGTGCACACGCATCAAACAACGCATCTTTTTCAAGCCAGTATGTATTTTCTTTTTTAAATTTTTCAAATTCATTTTTTAAAGGCGAAGAACTGCTGAGCTTTGCAAATTTTAAGTATGCTTTTTTCAGCATTGCCTTTTGTCCGTCTTCACTGAAAACATTATCATAATTAACAGAATCTGATTTTCTTGTACGATTCATATAAGATGAATTTATATCATTTTCGGAAAGTAAATTACCATATTTTTCACTCTTAAGTTTTGTTAAATCAATAATATGCATACCGAGTGAAAAACTTGTTCCTGAGTATGGAGAGCGGATAAAATTAGAAATTTCTCCCTGAGGCTGCAGCTGTATAGAATTAATACCGCACATAGCTTTTAAAAATTCTGCCATTTTTTGAGCATCATAAGAAAAACTCGTTCCTATTCCCGTATCATGTTCCTTGGTAGGGATACTGAAATCAAATATGGTTGCCGTGGTTTTTCCAAGGTTTAATGCTTTCTTTGCCTGATTTTGAAGGGCTGAAAATTCTTCTTTTTCTTTCGCAGTCAAACTTCTGCCGAATGACATCATTGATTTAATGCTTGTTACTTGCATGCACACATACTCCTATAAGACCACATATAATATAATATACGTAAAAAAATTATTTGCCAGTTTTAAGAAAAATATTAACAAATAGTAAAAAATATGTTATCTTAATTTTGTACTTGCCGGAGAAAAAATATGGAAGAAAAAAGACCTGAGTGGAGTTCGCATATTAGTTTCATTATTGCGACCGTAGGAAGTGCTGTAGGGCTTGGCAACATATGGAGATTTCCCTATATAATGGGAAAAAACGGCGGTGCTATTTTTCTTTTTACTTATCTTCTGTTAATTGCATTTATTTGCATAATTCCTTTATGCTGTGAACTGGGATTGGGGAAAATTTACAAAAAAGATGTTATTAATACTTTCAATACAATAAATCCAAAATTTAAATGGCTTGGCTGGCTATGTATTATAACGGTTACATTAATTCCTTGTTTTTATTTTGTTGTAGGAGGCTGGATTTTAAATTATATATGGGTATTTATAACAGGACAGCTCCCTGATAATTTTTCGATATATTTTTCCTCCTTCAGCGCACAAGCTTTTATGCCTTGCTTTTTAACAATTTTATTTTTAATAATGACTGCAATATTCCCGTTTAGGGGAATAAAAGACGGAATTGAAAAAGCAAATAATTTAATGATGCCTTTATTTGCGGTAATGCTGTTTATACTTGCAATTTTTGCACTTACCTTGCCCGGGGCAAAAGAAGGATTGGACTTTATGTTCCATCCCGATTTTTCAAGGTTTGATAAAACAATGGTATTAACTGCATTAGGTCAGGCATTATTCACATTAAGTATAGGAATGGGAACTATTTTAACCTACGGAAGTTATATGAAAGAAAATACAAATATTGTAAAATCGGCATATACTCTTATTTTATGCGACACAAGCATTGCAATACTTGCAGGAATTATGATATTTCCAATAGTTTTTTCTTTCGGGGTTGAACCTTCAGCAGGTGCTTCTCTGGCTTTCATTTCAATGCCTCAAATGTTTTCTCAGCTCCCGTTTGGAATTGTTTTCGGACTGATATTTTTTGCTCTTTTATTTTTTGCTTCTATTACATCAGGTATAAGCATGATGGAAACAACTGTTGCCGCTTTTATTGATAATTTCAAAATTTCAAGAAAAAAATCCACCATATTGGCAACGGCAATAATCGGATTAATAAGTATTCCGGCATCCTTATCTTTCGGGATTTTGAGCAATTATAAAATATTTAATAAAACAGTTTTCGATTTACTTGATTATTCAACATCAAATATTTTCTTACCTTTTAACACTCTGTTAATTTGTTTGGTAGCAGGCTGGTGTATTCCAAATTTTTGGAAAAAAATATTCGGTACCGGTTTTTTAGGCGGAATATTTAATATTCTGCTAAAATTTGCGGCACCGATAATATTAATATGTGTTCTTGTTACAGGCATATAAAAAGGAAGCTATAAAGCTTCCTTTTTTAATATATTAACTTATGCAGTTTCAAGTGATTTTCGCCTTCTCGAGCTCGTTCGCTTCGCTCAACTCCGCCCTACGGAAAAACTGTTTCCTTGATTTTGCTCCATTTCGGCAGAGTAATTTGCTTCGCTTCGCTGTCGCAAATTTTCTGCCTCATTACTTCAGGCTCGCTCGCATTCGCTCGACTCCGCCTTACGCAAAATCAAGCCATAGCCTTTTCAACAGCAACTGCAACAGCAACCGTTGCACCTACCATCGGGTTATTACCCATTCCGATTACACCCATCATTTCAACGTGAGCCGGAACGGAGGATGAACCTGCAAATTGCGCATCACTGTGCATTCTGCCCATTGTATCAGTCATACCGTAGCTTGCAGGGCCTGCTGCAACGTTATCAGGATGAAGTGTTCGTCCTGTTCCTCCGCCTGATGCTACAGAGAAGTATTTTCTTCCGTTTTCGATAGCCCATTTCTTATATGTTCCTGCAACGGGATGTTGAAATCTTGTCGGGTTCGTTGAGTTGCCTGTAATAGATACATCAACACCTTCTTTTATCATAATTGCAACACCTTCTGATACATCATCAGCGCCGTAGCATTTTACTTTTGCTCTTTCTCCTTCTGAGAACGATGTTTCTTTTACAACCTTTAATTCGCCTGTTTTATAGTTATATTCGGTTTCAACGTGAGTAAAACCGTTTATTCTTGAAATTACATATGCCGCATCTTTACCTAAACCGTTTAAGATTACTCTTAAAGGTTCTTTTCTTACTTTATTGGCATTTCTTGCAATACCTATAGCACCTTCAGCTGCAGCAAATGATTCGTGACCTGCTAAGAAACAGAAACATTTTGTTTCTTCTCTTAATAACATAGCACCTAAGTTACCGTGACCTAAGCCTACTTTTCTTGTATCGCCTACTGACCCGGGGACTGCAAATGCCTGCAAACCTTCCCCGATAGCTTCAGCTGCATCTGCCGCATTTTTTATACCTTTTTTTATTGCAATGGCACATCCTAATGTATATGCCCAAGATGCATTATCAAATGCAATCGGCTGAATGCCTTTTACTATTTCATCTACATTTATTCCTTTTGACAAACATAATTCGTTAGCTTCGTCCAAAGACTTAAATCCGTATTTATCAAGGGCTTTTGCTAAGGATTTTTCACGTCTGTCTTGTCCTTCAAATTTTGCCATATCTTTATTTCCTTTTTAATTAGTTCTACTTTTATTTGTTTTTATTTGCATTATTGCTTACGAGGATCTATTGTTTTAACCGCATCGGCAAATCTGCCGTATGTTCCGATATTCTTTTCGTAAGCTTCTTTCGGGTCTACACCTTTTTTAATTGCATCCATAACCTTACCTAAGTTTACGAATTTATATCCGATAACTTCATCATTTTTATCTAAACCGAGTTCTAAGATATAGCCTTCAGTCAAAGAAAGATATCTTACACCTTTTTGTTTTGTAGAGTGAATAGTACCTACCATTGAACATAAACCTTTACCAAGGTCTTCTAAACCTGCACCTACAGGAAGTCCGCCTTCAGAAAATGCGGTTTGTGTTCTGCCGTATACTATTTGTAAGAATAATTCTCTCATTGCTACGTTGATAGCATCACAAACAAGGTCTGTATTTAAAGCTTCAAGAATTGTTTTCCCCGGAAGAATTTCGCCTGCCATTGCAGCGGAATGTGTCATGCCTGAACATCCGATTGTTTCTACCAAAGCTTCTTGAATAACACCTTCTTTAACATTTAAAGTTAATTTGCAGGTACCCTGTTGAGGCGCACAGCACCCGCATCCGTGAGTTAAACCTGATATATCTTTAATCTCTTTGCATTTTGTCCATTCGCCTTCTTGCGGAATTGGAGCAGGTATGCCTTTTACACCTCTTTTTACACAGCATTGATTTTCGATTTCATGTGTAATTTGCATTATTACCTCCTGTTTTTTATATAAAATTGATTTCGTTAATTTGATTATATTACAAATATAAATTTATTTACGGCATGAAGTTTAATTTCCGAGGCTAAAAATTTTATATATTTCTTCATCGGAAAGTTCCGTTATAACCTTTTCGCCTTCAAATACCGCAAGGTTAACAAGTTCTTTTTTCTGTTTTATCATCTCATCAATTTTTTCTTCAAAAGTTCCTAAAGTAACAAGCCTGTGCACCATAACATTTTTATCCTGTCCTATGCGGTAGCTTCTGTCTGTTGCTTGCTCTTCAACTGCAGGATTCCACCATAAATCATAATGTATTACATTTGTTGCAGAAGTTAAATTTAAACCCGTGCCGCCTGCTTTTAAAGATAACAGCATTATTTTCTGTTCGGGATTTGTTTCAAATTCATTCAGCATGGATTGTCTTTGATTAGTATTCAATGAACCATGGAAAAACAGCGGAACTGTATTTAATTCATTTTGAATAATAGTTGAAAGAATATGCCCCATTTCTTTATATTGAGTAAATGCAATTACTTTTTCACCGTTTTCTAAAATTTGAGAAAGCAGCGATATAAACTTCTCTGTCTTACCCGATACATCTTTTGTCATTTCACCGTATTTTAAATATTGAAAAGGATGATTACAAATTTGTTTTAAAGCTGTAATTAATTTAAATATTATTCCTCTTCTGTTTATTCCTTTTTGATTTGAAATATCTGTCATTAATGTATTTAAAGTTTTTTCGTACAATGCTGCTTGTGTTTTAGTTAAGTAGCAATACTCATCAAGCACCATTTTTTCAGGCAAATCGTCAATAATTGTTTTATCGGTTTTGAGTCGTCTTAAAACAAACGGAGATATTGAAAGTTTAAGTTTATCCGCCTGATCATACTGTTTAAATCTCTCAATAGGTATTGCATAACATTTTTGAAAATCTCTGATTGAACCTAAATAACCTTTATTAATAAAATCAAATATACTCCATAGTTCGGTTAATTTATTTTCAACGGGAGTACCCGTCATTGCTATTTTTATATCTGATTTTAAGGACTTAACAGCCGTAGTTTGAGAGGTATCGGGGTTTTTAATATTTTGAGCCTCATCTACTACCACCATGCCCCACTCATGTTTTTTAACTTCTTCTATATCAATTCTCAATATGGCAAATGTAGTAATTATTACATCTGATTTTAAATCCAATTCTCTTTCAGGACCATGGTATGCACTTGCTTTTAAAGAAGGAGCAAACATATTCAGTTCTTTAATCCAGTTTCCCATAAGTGTTGTAGGACAAATAACCAGAATAGGAGCTTTTAACTTACCTTCTTCTTTAAGTTTAAGCATTAAGCTTATTACCTGAATTGTTTTACCGAGTCCCATATCATCAGCTATACAAGAGCCGAACCCTTTTGTGGTGTTAGTATAAAGCCATTTTAATCCGCCCACCTGATACGGTCTTAACACTCCGTTTAATCCTTCAGGCGGTGTTACTTCCACTGTTTTACCTATATCTTTGACAATATTTGCAAATGCTTCGTCATAATCAAATTCATATTCATTCAAATGACCCGAAAATGCGGCATGAAGCATTTCCATTCTGCTTATTTTATCGATTTTCGGATTTTTTAATTTATTTATTATTGATTGCGCTTCATTTTGATCAATTAAAATATATTTGTTTTTAAACTCTATAATTCCATCCGCATCTTTAATAAGCTTTTCAAATTCTTCAACTGATATTTTTTCATCCCCGATAGAAACCTGAAACGAAAAATCAAAAATACCTGCTAAACTTATATTTCCGCCTTTCCCGTTTAGTATATCAGCAACATCCTGTTCTCTTGAGGTCTTAATTTTTGCATTAATAGAAGCTCTCGGTACGACAATATTTCCGAAATTCGGCGGAAAGTTTATATTTATACCGGCTTTATTAAGATAATATGCGGTATGTATCATTAATTTATATACATCATTTAATGATAAAAATAATTTTAAGTTTTCCTCATCTTCAAACAGAGTTTCCAGTTCTTTATAATATCTAAGTGTATAATTCAGCTGTTTTTCAACGATATTAACCAGATAACTGCTCTGGTATCCCCAGTATGTTCCGTCTTTATAAATTTCAAGAAGCTGTTTTGCAGGTTCTTTTTCATTTAATTTTTTATCATTAGCTTTAACGGATATTGTTAAAACAAATTTATCTTCCTCTAATTTTTCAATATCCAATTGAGGGCTGACTGGGTATTTACCTATATAAATTTCATCCAGCCATTCGCTGATTGCATCAGCCAAATCCAATGAGCGGATATACCTTTTATTATTTACGGGTTTTAAAAAGTATATAGAAGATACTATATCTTTAAATCTGTATGCTTTAAATTTCAGAAAATTAAATATTAAATAATTTAAATAATTTTCAATAAGGACATCCGCAATATTTTTTATATTTGAAATTTTTGAAAAATTAAGCGAGTAAATTTCATCTATTGAATTTTGCAATAAATCGTTTATGGAAAACATTTCATAACTTATTGAAAAAAATTTATCAGTCTTCTTAACTTTAGGCAGAAAATAAAGTTTTTCCACAACTTTTTTTACAAACTGGGTAAGTATATTTAAAATTTGAAAAGATTCAGATACTGAAGAATTATCTATAATACAATCAAACCCCGAAAAATATTCCCAAATAAGTTCTAAAGGAATTCTATAACCTATTTTTTCAATTTCTTTACCGTTTTCTTCTATGCTATAAGCGGTAGAAGAATATCTATACATAGAGCCTTTTGACTTTAAATAAAAATCAAAATTATTTGTAGGGGTTACAAAAACTTCTATTTTCCCCGATTCTTTAATGATATGAAATTCAGTATTTTTAATGACATTGCTGGAATTTTGAAAAGTAGAAGCAAATTCATCTTCAACAAGCTGATAAATAGTGCTGAGCATCAGCCTGAAATCTTTTTTCTCACATCCTACAGGATTTTCCGTAAGATTATGAAACATTTCATCTATATTATTTTTTTTAAAAGAAAACGAAAATTTATTATTTGTAAGTGTTTCAGCTGTCATATAATACCTCTAAACCGCCCCTTAAAATATTATACATTAAAAAAAAATATTTGTTTATGAATTTGCAATATGCTATAATCAGCTTGTTTTTAGAGATAAAAAACAGGAGTAAAGTATGAAAAAAGTTTTAACAGGATTATTCACATTAGTCCTTACACTATGTTTTTCCTGCATAGCAAATGCTTGTGACATTGAAGGATTGTATGCAAATTATCAGGCAGTATACATGCCGAAAACAAACACTTGGGCAACCGCAGGAATGGCAGACGGCAGAGTTGTATTAACAAAGAAAACAACGGAAGGCTCCGGGAATTATTCCGAATACTACTATGGAAACGGAAAACTTGCTATCGCATTAAAATCTAATTTTGAATTTATTAAAGACGGACAGCTTATCGGTGTTGATAATGCAGGTTTAAAATATTATAAAATCAGCTATAATACAAAATCTAAAAAATTCGTTGAAACCCCGTTATGTGAAAAAGAATTACAAAAATTATTCCCTAACGCAAAAATCGTAAAAATTTCACAATTTACAAACAATGAATATACTTTAAATAAACCGTTTTTCAAAGAAAGAACAATTCTTCTTGTAAATGATACTGATAAATATTTCCATAAATACACATATAAACCCTCATCAGTACAAAAAACCGATATTAAAGGGTTAATCACCGTAAAACATATAGGGAAAGTTAAATTTTCATTATACGGCGATAAAACAAATATGTTAATAATCAAAGTTAAAGATAAAAAAGCATGCTGCAAATGCGGTGTTGACTGCACTTGCGCTCCAAAATGCAATTGCAAAAATGAATGCAAATGCGGTGAAGATTGCAAATGCGCTCCAAAATGTGATTGTGCTCCAAAATGCAATTGTAAAAAATAGAAATATTACAATGATAAAAAAACCTCCTCAAAGGAGGTTTTTTTTAATGAAAAAAAATAATGCTTATGATAAAATTTTTATAAGTTATGGAGTAAAGACATGATAAGTACAAAAGATGTAGAGCATGTTGCAAAACTGGCAAGGTTACAGCTTACGGAAGAAGAAACAGAGAAATATTCAAAACAGCTGGGCGAAATATTAAAATATGTAGAGCAGATGAATGAAGTTGATACTACAGGTGTAGAGCCTATGCCCCATGCTATCCCCGTATATAATGTAATGAGGGAAGATGAAGTTAAATACGAACAGACAAAAGAAGAATTAATGGCAAATGCTCCTTATGAAGAGGACGGATTTTTCAGAGTGCCGAAGATAAATTAACGAATAGAGGAAAAAATGAGTACTAAATATATATTTGTAACAGGCGGTGTTGTATCATCATTGGGGAAAGGAATAGTTGCCGCATCATTAGGCAGACTGTTAAAGGCAAGAGGGTTTAATGTAGTAATCCAAAAATTTGACCCCTATATTAACGTAGACCCCGGTACAATGAGCCCATTCCAGCATGGTGAGGTTTTTGTAACCGATGACGGAGCTGAAACAGATTTAGATTTAGGGCATTATGAAAGATTTACCGATACAAATTTAGGACAGATAAATAATGTTACCTCGGGAAGTATTTATCAAACAGTTATAAATAAAGAAAGAAGAGGAGATTATTTAGGCGCAACCGTTCAAACAATTCCTCATATAACAAACGAAATAAAATCAAGAATAAAAAAGGCAACTCAGCAATTCAAGCCTGATTTCATAATAGCTGAAATCGGCGGAACTATAGGTGATATAGAGAGTTTGCCGTTTATTGAAGCAATAAGACAATTCCGCTCGGAAACAGGGTTCGGGAACAGTATATCAATCCACGTAACACTTTTACCCTACCTTCCGACCTCGGGCGAATTAAAAACAAAACCTTCCCAGCACAGTGTAACAAACTTAAGAAGTTACGGAATACAGCCTGAAATACTTGTTTGCAGAACTGCAAAACCTATTCCTAAAAAAGAAAAAGAAAAACTTGCGCTGTTCTGCTCTGTTCCTAAAGATGCAATTATTGAATGCCGTGATATGAAAAGTATTTATGAAGTTCCTCTGGCATTAGAAGAACAAAATCTGGCAGGGGTTGTACTTCAAAGGTTATTTATGCAGGATGTAAAACCCGACTTAGACTCTTGGAAAAATCTTGTTTACAAAATAAAAAATCCTAAAAAGACAATAAGAGTAGCAATTGCAGGGAAATATACAAAACTTTCCGATGCCTATATCTCTGTTGTGGAATCATTAAAACATGCAGGCTATTATAACGATGCACAAATTGATATAAAATGGATAAACTCCGAAGACTGCATTGAATATGAAAAAGCCAAAGAAGCATTAGCTGACGTTGATGCATTGGTAGTCCCCGGAGGCTTTGGAATCAGAGGAATTGAAGGGAAATTAAACGTAATAAGATATGCAAGAGAAAATAACCTTCCGTTCTTGGGCTTATGCTTGGGTATGCAATGCGCTGTTATTGAATATGCAAGAAATGTTGTAGGCTTAAAAGATGCAAATTCAATGGAATTTAATGAAAATACTCCGTATCCCGTTATAGATTTAATGGTTGAACAAAAACACGTAGAAGGCTACGGCGGAACAATGAGATTAGGCAAATATGAATGTCATATAGCAAAAGGTACAAAAGCTGAAGAGGCATACGGCACAAATGTAATATTTGAAAGGCATCGCCACAGATATGAAGTAAATAACGAATACCGCAAGCAAATAGCAGATGCAGGCTTAGTCTTTTCAGGACTTTCACCTGACGGAATGTTATGCGAAATGGTAGAATTACCTAAAAACGATTGGTTTGTCGCATGCCAGTTCCACCCCGAATTTAAGTCAAGACCCGAAAGACCTCATCCTTTATTTGCAGGCTTAATCAATGCAGCAAATAAAAGACTTGAAGCAAAAAATCAGGAACTTGCAAAGGTATAAAATAAAAAATCCCTTTTTAGGGATTTTTTAATACATTTTTTCCATATCTTTGGATTTTTTGCGCCAGTCTTTAATAACTTTAACCTGCAATTCCAAATATACTTTATTGCCGGATGTTTCTTCAAGTTCTTTTCTGGCATCCGTACCTATTTTTTTGAGCATAGAACCGTTTTTACCTATGATAATTCCTTTTTGAGTTTCCTGCTCAACAATAATTTTAGCCGTAATTCGGTCAAGATTTTCTTTTTCCTCATAGTTTTCAATAATAACGGCAACACTATGCGGAACTTCATCATGAGTATATAAAAGGATTTTTTCTCTTATAAGTTCACGGGCGATATTACGCATAGTTTCATCGGTTATTTCGTCATCATCATAGATTTTCTCACCTGCAGGAAGTTTCCTTGTTATATTTTTAATTAAAGTATCAAAATTTCTGCCGGTTTTAGCGGAAATTTTTATGCAGGAATAATTTTTTTCAAACAAAGTTTTATAAGTTAAAAGATTTTCTTCCCTTTTATTTAAATCTTTTTCAAGGTCATACTTATTAGCGACAATAAGCATATCGCCCGAATAATTTTTTAAGCAGTTTTCAACAATCCACTTATCGCCTCTGCCTGCAGAGGTTGACCCGTCTACAACGAACAAAACTAAATCTACATCAGGAATAGCACTTTTTGCTTCATCAACAAGGCACTCACCGAGTTTATCAACAGGTTTATGAATACCCGGGGTATCAACAAAAACAATTTGAGCCTCAGGAGTTGTTAAAATTCCGTTAATTCTTCTTCTTGTCGTTTGAGCTTTATTTGTTGCAATAGCAATCTTTTGCCCGACCAATCTGTTTAAAATAGTCGATTTCCCTACATTAGGACGACCTATTATTGCAACGTATCCGAATTTATAATGTTTCATTTTCTTCCGCTGTTTCCGTTGCTTGAGGTTCTATTTCAACAAAAGGAGTATCTTTTCTCATAATAACTCTTGAAATTCTAATCCCGTCAAGCTCTATAACCTCAAAAGAAAGATTTTTATCTTCAATTTTATCGCCTATTTCAGGCTCTCTGCCAAGAAGCCCGAACACATAACCGCCTATGGTTTGGAAATCTTCACTCGGAATATCCAAATCATATTTTTCATTTATATCTTCAATATCCATTTGCGATGAAACATTTAAAGTATAATCATCAATCTTAATAAGTTCAGGGACAGGTGCTTCATCAAATTCATCATAGATTTCGCCCACTATTTCTTCAATAATATCCTCAACCGTAACAATACCAGCAATACCGCCATGTTCATCCACAACAGCCGCTATTTGATTTTTTGTTGTAGTAAAATCATTCAACAAATCGCTGATAAACTTATTTTCGGGAATAATAAGAATTTCTCTGGCAAGAGACTTTATTTCAAAACCTTCCTGTTCATAGATTTTATCTCTTAATGCTCTCAGTGCATCTTTTGCATTAATAACACCTATAAGATTATCAACAGTATCTTGATATATAGGAATTCTGGTATGACCCGAGTCAATAATAACATCAATTAAAGTATTAAGATTATCTTCCGCATCAATAAACTGAACCTGCGGACGGGGAACCATAATTTCTTTAACGACAGTCTGGGCAAAAGAATAAAAGTTTGAAAGCATACTTGCTTCTTTATTGTCAATAACTTCGATTTTTTCGCCTTCCTGTATAATTTTATCAAATTTATCTTCCCAGTTTTCCTCTGCATCGTCGGAATCAATTTCAACAGAAACGTGGGAAATATTACTGATATGTTTTCTAATCTTTCGTTCAACCATTTCGGCTATATCGTCAGCTTCTTTAACTTGTATTTCAGGGTCAACTTCAATTTTAATATTAACGATTAAACCTGAAGTTCCCATATTCATAGTTTTTAATTCTTTAACGCAGCTTACGCAGTGAAGATTTTCCGTAACCTGTTTAATAATTTCCTCCACCTGAGGTTCAGCGGATAAACCTGTTAACAGATTAACATTATTTTTAAGCATATATCCTGCCAAAAACAGAAGTAATGAGGCAATAATACCTGAAGCAACACCATCAGGGATATATGCAATACTATCAGGCAGAATTTTTGAAATTGAAACTGCAACAAAAGCAACAATAACTCCTGTTAGCGCCACAACATCTTCATACCAAACATATTTTGTTGTAGGTGTATTAATTTTATGTACATATTTAACGGATTTAATAAAATCTACGAAGGGATTTTTATGTTCGATTTGAGATTCTTCAAGCACGGCATGAACAGCACTGTTAACGGCCCAGCTTTCAAAACATATACTTGCAATAAGTATAACGGCAAGAGTTTGATAGTTGCTTAAAAGCTGTTTATTAACAAAAATCTTATCATAAGCACTGATTAACGAAACAGCAGCACCGATAAACATCAAAATACAAGCAATAATAGTCCAAACATTAGTTTCTAAGCCATGTCCAAAAGGATGAACTCTATCTGAAGGTCTTGAGCCGCGTTTTAACCCGACCATAAGGCAGATACTGTTAAAGGAGTCCACACCCGAGTGAACGGCTTCCGCAAACATAGCAGAACTTTTGGTAAAATACCAAGACGCAAATTTTATTAAAGTAATAAAAATATTTGCAAGGAAAGCACGAAGAACCGCTTTAAATTTTAAATTAGTATTTTGAGTTTTTTCTCCGTCATTTTGGATTTTATCAAGATTTTCCTGCGCCGGAATACTGTCTGATGTCATTTTTACCCTTGTTGTTTTAATCGACAGAGATAATTATAAAATAAAGGCATGAAAAAGTCCATTATTAGAAATAGGAATAAAAAAAGTGCTTTGAAAAATTTTATGTATGTATTAGAATAATATTAAATCGGGATGTGGCGCAGACAAATTTTGCGTAGGCTGAAGCGAAGCGAAATGCCGAAGTAACACCGAAATAGCGAACGACTTTTGCAAAGCAAATAGTGAGCGACTTGAAGGTGTGAAGCAATAATTTGTAACCGTTACAAACAATCGGGATGTGGCGCAGTTTGACTCTGCCGACGAGAACGATTGATAATCGTTCGAGGAGAGGTAGCACCGTAGGTGCGCTACTGAATGAAAATTAAATACTAATCGGGATGTGGCGCAGTTTGACTCTGCCGACGAGAACGATTGATAATCGTTCGAGGAGAGGTAGCACCGTAGGTGCGCTACTGAATGAAAATTAAATACTAATCGGGATGTGGCGCAGTTTGGTAGCGCACCGTGTTCGGGTCGCGGGGGTCGCAAGTTCGAATCTTGTCATCCCGATTTTTTAAAAAGGAGAATATCAAAATGGGACATAACGGCTGCAGATGGCTGGATTCTGCAATTAATTTTGACAGACATTTTGTTTCTGATTGTTGTAAAAAACCAAGCATTGGTTCCGGAATGCCGATTTTAATTGATAATTATAATGGTGAACCCATAGATTGGGAAGAACTTTTTAAAATAAAACATGAAAGAATAAAAAGACAACAGGTCGCAACTATTGATGAATGCAGGGGCTGTGAGTTCCCATTTGAAGCCGAATATGAATATAAAATAGAGAAAAAAATATCAGATTTCCAATTTTCGCAATGTAAACTGTGTAATTCAAAATGTCTATATTGCTGTCCTAAAGGCAGTTATGATCCGGGGTATAATGTATATCCCGTTATAAAGGATTTAGTAGATAAAGGATATTATAAACCCGGTGGTGAAGCAATTTTTCAAGGCGGTGAACCGACTTTAATGGAAAATTTTGAAGAACTTGTTGATTTATTGGCTTCCAACGGAAGCAGACTTAGAATTTTAACAAGTGCAATTAAATTTAGTCCGAAAATAGAAGAATATCTTTCAAAAGATAAATGTCTTGTTGTTATTTCAATTGATTCGGGATGCAAGGAAACTTACGAAAAAGTTAAACTGGTAGATAAATTTAATATTGTATGTGAAAACATTGAAAAATATGCAAGAGCAGTTATAAATCCTGAAAATGTAATGATTAAATACATAATTATTCCGGGGGTCAATGATAATTTAAAAGAAATTGAGTTATTTTTTGAATTAATGAAAAAATTACATATTAAATGTGTTGCCGTTGATATAGAAGACTGTTATGCAAGAAAATATGATTATAAAAACATTTCACCTCATATTTATCTGATTTATGACTACTTTATGTATTTAGCGAAAAAATACAAAATGTATAATGTTGTACATTATGCATTTATACAGTATTTAATAGATTGCAGAAAATCAAAACCTTCAAAATTAATAAATAATAGATTTTTATACAATTTATACATAAAATTATTAACGGATAAGAAAAAGAATTTAGAATATATTTAATGTTCTTTCTGATATTTATCAATTTTATCTGCCGTAAATATTGATAAAACAGGTAAAATAGCATAATACAGAATTGCAAAAATTATAGTAGGTCTTATTATATTAATACCTTGTATATATTTTGACAATTTAGGGTCATTAATATTGGATTTTATAAATTTATCCATAAATTTTACAGAACTTTTCTGAACCGCTTTATCAATTTTATATCCGAACAATAAGCTTAAAGCAGTTGAAACAGTTTTATTATATATCAATGGATTCTTCTTATCTTCATCAATTTTATCAGACTTTTTAGTACGGAAAATAAAAGAACCGGCAAGCAAAATATCAGTTAACATAGATATATTTCTTGCAATATTAGCTTCGTTAAAACTGTTCTTTTTAACAAAATTCTGAAACAAATTTAAATTAAATACAGCACCAATACCTTTTGCAGCTGTGTCTTGAAATCCTTTAAAACTAACGGAATTATCATAGAATTGTTTAAACACGGGACTATAATTTTCAGGATATATAACTTTTTCATTTTTTTTCTTTTTTTGTTTAGGGAAAATTAAATTCATTATAACAGGTATAAGTGCAACTGCAATGACAGACTTAGGAATTGCCGTTAATAAACCTGTTGATAATTTAATTAATTGCGAAGCAAATTTATAATTTTGAGATTCCGTTAAAGTTTTACCGGACTCCTGCATTTTTTTGATTGTTTCGGGATTTAAAAATTTTTCAGGATTTTTATCAATATTTTTAATTGCATTTTCCACAGGCAGAGCAATAGCTTCAGTAATTGCAAATTTAACAATTCCCGATGAAAAAGAATCAACAGCAGCAATTTTTTTATTTTCTTTATCAGTTTTTGGAGTCATCAATATTGAAACAGGTCTTACAACAGATGACATAATCAAAGTAGTACCTGCGATAAATGAAGCAGGATGATTAGCTGCTACTTCTAAGCTTTTAAGTAAATATTTATTATTTAATCCGCCTTTAAATGCATTTATATCATTTACATTTTTCAATTTCATTTTAAAAATATCCTATTTAAATTATAATTTAAAAATGAAACTTATAAATTATATAAAATCAGAATTAAAATTTTTTAATAAATTTGAAAAAATACTGTATATCACTGTAATTATACTTGTATTCACTATATCACTCGCAATGAAAGACAGTAAAATTGCACTAATGTCGGCATTATGCGGAATAACATATACTCTTTTAGCAGGAAAAGGAAAAGTATACTGTTATTACATAGGTATAATAGGAACTTTCTGCTATTGCATAATTTCATTTAAAAACGGATTGTACGGAAATATGTGTTTATACGGATTATATTTCCTTCCCATGCAGATTATAGGAATATTTAACTGGAAAAAACACTTAAATAAAGAAAAAAACGAAATAATAAAAACAAGTTTAAACAATAAAAAAAGAATTATTTGTTTTGCTGTGACAATCATTTTAACCGTATTAATATACAAGATAATAAGTATTTACGGTGGTAAAAATCCATTTATGGATGCATTCAGTGTAAGTTTTTCAATATTAGGTCAATATCTTACTCTTAAAAGATGCATAGAACAATGGGGTATATGGTTTATTGTTAATTTAATAACATTAATTATGTGGATAATCGCATATATAAACGGCTCTAACTGTTTAGCTACAATTATAATGTGGCTGATATACCTTATTTTAGCCGTATATTTTTATGTTAAATGGAATAAAAGCATAGAAAATAAGCAGTAACCTGTTAAGATTTATCATCGGTTTTTAAAGGAAATTTTTCATTCAAATACTTTCCAATCGGTTTTTCTATCAAATGATAAGTAATTATTCCCATTAAAATACAAGCTATAACAATAAAGAAATAACATACTGCATGATTTAAATGAAACCACTCATTATCCCAGCACAACTGACTTAAAGAATAAACTATAATTAAATGTGTTACAAATATAGAGTATGTATATCTTCCCAATAAACAAAAAATATTTTTATCTAAAAATTGGGAAATAAATCCTTTTTTAAATAAAAACAGAATAATTAAAGCCATATAAACTATAATAAATATAAAATGGTCGTTACATTTTATTGCATGAAACATTAGATTACTTATAACAAAATATAAGCAGACTAACTCAAGAAAAGTAATAAAAATTTTAGTAATAATATTAAGTTTAAGAGTTTCAAACTTGTGAGAATGATTTTTATACCAATTACCTATTAAATAACCGATACCGATACCACCTATTGCTCTCATTATACCGACATTAAAAATGTGGTAATAATTATCTGCCATCCCGTTAATAACACCGTTTCTTGCATCAAGTATAAAAGAATAACAGAAGAATACAGCTAAAGCAATAAATAAATTAACTTTTTTAAATTCAAAATTTTTAACCAGATAAAAGAAAAACACAAGAACCCACAACAATGAAGAACAATACCAATATTGTCCCAGATAATAAATACCCTCAGAGCCATTACATAAGCCGGTACCTGACAATCCTAAAATCATAAATATTGTGCTGTAAAAATTAATTTTTGTAATATTAAAAAAAGAAAGAATATATATAATACCGATTGAAAAAATAAGCACCGGATATAATCTTATAACTTTGTGTTTTATAAATTCAAAAATTGACATATGTAAGTTAAGTTTATAAACAAAAAAGAAACCGGAAATTATAAAAAATAAATCAACAGCTTTATTTCCGTTTTTAGTAACTTCCAAACTTGAATCATAAAGTAAATGGAACAATATTATTGCCAAACAGCCGATTATTCTTATAAATTCAATATTTTTTATTTTTTTTTCCATTGTATTTATTTCCTTATGTTATTTGTAAAAATTAAATATAAATCATTATTTTTATAGATAGTATAATCAATTTTTTGGTTTTTAAGAAACTCTTCAATAACTTCAGTGCCTGAGCATCTAAAGTAATATTCATAATCTCTGCCGAAAAACCATATTGCAGGTTTATTTATATTTTCATCAATAAATTTTTTGGTATATTCATCAACACTATCAAAATCAACATTTTCAATAGTTTTAATATCATAATATTTATTGTATTTATAGTAAGCTTTATACCAGTTAATATTATATAAAAACTCTTTAGAAGCCAGAACAATATCATTTTCTTTTAAATTACCCAGAAGGAAAAGTGAATATTCTTTTACTTTTAATCTGTCCAAAACAGATTTATCTCTGCCTGTACTTGTTTTGTTGTAATATATTATAGTGTCTTCAGAAATATTTATAAAAGGGATATTAATACCGAAAGTCAGAATTAAATACAAACATAAAAACACATTGAAAATGTATTTTATTTTAAAATTACCTGAAAATATACTTAAATCAAAACATTTAGAAATTAATAATATAAATATCGGAGCTAAGAACAATGCCAATTTTGGCTTAAGCGGATAAAAAGAAAGCATGGAAGCAAAAACCGCAAAAACAAAAATTAAAATTATTAAATAAAAATACTTATCTTTTTCCTTATATAATAATGCTGAACCAATTACAATAAGAGGCATAACAAGTATTGACATAAGAAATTTATTACAATTGTACACATAAAATTGACAGCAATCTTTTATAAATCCCCCAATAAAAGAGAAAGAAGGCAGAATTGAAAATCCTTTTTCCTGGTTGCCCCAATAAACCTTAAGAAACTCATAATTACTCAAATCTGAAAAATATAAATATAAACCGGCTAAAGCTATTCCGATAAAAATAAAAAAGCATCCGTAATAGATTTTTTTATCTTGTATGCACTTAGTAATAATCAAGGCAGGAATTATAAACATCGCAGGAAAAGAAAACAAAGCTATAAACAATGATGCTAATGTATACAATAAAATTTTTTTAACCGAAATAACCGAAAAATCAATGAATTTATATGAGATTAGAAGCAGAATACAAACCAAAACATCAGTCCCGTAAGGTTTTAATTCTTGGGAAAAATAAACCAAAGGAACACAAATAACAAAAAGAAATAATCCGATTAATACTCCCAGCTTATTTTTTACATTATCTTTAAGTAAAATAAAAAATGCAAAAACAGAAAGAATACTTGATATAAAAGGAATTAATCTGATTGATAATTCACTGATGCCGAATAATTTTTTTGATAATAAAACTAAGCAGCAGAATAAAGGCGGAGCTTTTTGAAATGCTTCAAGAGGCATAAACATCCCCAAAAAATTTCTGTCGATAAAAGACTGTGCGAGCATTATTTCATCAAGCCATAAAGGAACTTTAAGCAAATACATTTTAGCTCTTATTAACATTCCGAACAAAAATAAAATCGCAATTAAAATATAAAAAATATAATTTACAGACTTATTAACAGGTTCTTTACACATATAAACATTATAATAAATCCTAAAAATTTAGCAAAAAAATAATAATTAGTTTGCAAAAAGTAATATTTAATATACTATAAAATTATGAAAAAAATTGTATACATATTAACAATAATATTTATAGTTATATTTTTTACATTAATTACAATTAATTTCGATGAAATTAAAGATTATATTTTATACAAAAATCCGATAAAAGTAATATTAATTACCGATAAAAATTATGTTACACAAACAAAAACGGTAATAAAATCAATTAATGCAAATAAAGCGCCCAAAACAAAACTGGAAATAAATGTTTTAACAGTCGGATTAGATAAACAAGATTATAAAAAAATAAAAAAATAAAAAAAGAACAAAAACTAAAAACACGAATAAACATAATTCCGTGTAAAATAGAACGGAAAGACTTGCCTTCAAGTTCAAAAGATAATCCGGATGTAACAAGAGCTGATTATTTAAAGTTCAACCTGGCAACAATATTAGCCAAAACTGATAAAGTATTATATTTAGACGGCGATGTAATAGTCTTAAAAGATTTAACGGAATTATATAATACGGATATAGAAGATTATTATGCAGCTGCAGCTCAAGATTTAGAAAGCACTTGGATTGATAAAAGAAAGGAACCATATTTTAATAATGGTGTAATGCTGATAAATTTAAAAAAAATGCGTGAAGATAATATAGAAACGAAACTAATTAATTACAAAAAAAATGACAAAATAAATCGTTTTATGACGCAGGATGCATTTAATACGGTGCTATATAAAAAAGTAAAATTTATTCCATTAATATATGACACATTTGCACCCGAATATAATGATGAAAATATACTAAAAATAATAAAAAAAGTTTTAAATAAAAATTATGATGAAAAAATATATCCGTATAAAACAGCACAAGAGTACAGGAATGCAGTTGTTATAATACATTATACAGGATGGTATAATGTAAAGCCGTGGTATGAATGGGCTGATAAGAATAGTGCAACCTCAAAAATATGGTATAAGTACTCTGATGAAAAACAATAATCCTTTAAATATCTTAAATGTAACTGTATTATTTCAACAGCAAAGATATATCATACCTGTATTATTTTTATTTTACATACAAAACGGGTTAACTTTATCAGACTTTCTACTATTTCAAAGCATATTTTACTTCACCGGATTAATAGCAGAAATTCCTGCAGGATATATAGGTGATATATTTCAAAGGAAACATGTATTAATATTTTCATACTGTTTATTCATAATAAGAATATTATTGTGGCTTACATGCCCTAATTACCTGACAATTTTATCGGGTGAAATTTTATACGGATTATCTAAATCATTTTATAGAGGGGTATCGGATGGTTACATATATGATTATTTAAAAATAAATAATATAACTCAATCAATGCTTCCGAAATACGGCAAATTTAATTTTTATATGTCAACCGGCTCTGCCATAAGCTGTTTAATCGGAGCATATTTATATAAATATTTTGGATTTACAGTCTTATTAACAATAGAACTTTTATTTAATTCAATAGCCGTATTTATGTTATTTTCTCTGCCTAAACTTCCGCAATATAAAAAGAAAATAAACTTCAAAATTCATCTTATGAGAATAATACATATAAGCAAAAAGCATTAAAAAATTCTAAAATAAATGTATATATGCTATACAGTGCAATTTTAACAGGTATAACAAGTGTATTTGTATGGAATTTTCAACCTTTTATGAAATCAGTCGGAGTCCCTGTAATATTATTCGGGTATATTTATTTTATTAATCACATGTTAAGAGCAACAGGTTCAATATTAGCAAAAAGGATTACGGATAAGATGACTCTTGAAAAAGCCGGAATAATAATTTATATATTATATTTAATAAGTTTTATAATTTTATTATTTGCAATACAAAATAATAATATAATTATATGCATATCAACCATTATATTTATTTGTATTGCAATCGGATTTCAAATGGTATTCAATGTCGGAAGTTTAGCAAGAATACATGGACTTATACCGTCAATATCAAGAGCAACAATGTCTTCAGTTAACAGTATGCTGGCAGGTTTATGCTCCGGATTATCTTTAATGATTTTTAAATTTTTTGTTGATTATCAATCACTTAAATCAGCTATAATAATGTTCACAATATTATTTATATTTTCATTCATACCTATAAGAAAAATAAATAAAATATGAAATAAAAAGAAAAGTTAAATTTTTTGGACGGAAGAAATAACACCGTCATTATTAAACCGATAAACTACGGCAGAAACAATAAATTCATCCCCGTCATTAAACCCTGTATAATCATATTGTTTTTCAACTCTTACAAGATTACCGTTTTTATTAAGTACAAATTCATTATCCACTGTTTCAGTTTCATCTTTAATATTATAAGTACTGCCCAGTTTTATTTTTGTAAAATCTTCTAAAAATTGAAATATTTTTTTATCCCAATAATTATATCCGTCAGTTTTTTCATTAATAGTTACTTCAATTAAATTTGTTTTATTACCAAATTTTTTATAAACAAATATTTTATCTCTTTGTGCTTTATAAAATTGCCATTTAAACCCAAGTGAAATCTCGGAAATATTGTCTGTATTATAGTTATACGAATATTCCCTGTCATAAGACTCATAATCATCCGAAGAAAATTTAGATAATTGAATTTTTTCAATTCTGTTTTTTAATATTGCTTTAATAAAAAGCTCATCATCATATGCTGTTTCTTCATCACATATGAATTTGGGATTATGTTTTTTATTATTATATCTGAACATAAGTCCATCGGGCATATCATCGGCAGGATAAAAAGATATAACATCTTTTGTTCCGTCTTCATTATCAATATTAATTTTTAGAATTGCGATACCTTCTTCAAAGTTAGCATAATCTACAGATGTTCTTTTTCCGTTTTTTGCAGAAAAAATAACTGTTCCTTCGCCGTATTCATCGGAATTTTTCAGCGAAGATTTAATATGAGAAATACTTTCATTTATAAGATTTTCTGCATTTTTATGCTGCAATTCGGCTTCAGATATTAATTTATTACCTTCTGCTTGTATATTAATACTTTCAGAAAAATATTCCTTAGATTTTTCATTTAATACTTGAGATTTTTTAATTTTTTCTCTGTTAAAATCATAATAATCAGTATTTATATCTCCAAGCTGGGGTTTAAACCAATTCTTATTTCTTTTTTTACCATTAAAAGAAATATTATTATTGTAAAAATTTATATTATTTATTCTATTAATCTGCAAATTACCTATCCTCATATACTCAGTAATTTTAAGTTTATAAATAAAATTTTTTGTTAAAAAAAATTCCCCTTTTTACAATACTTAAAGTAAGATATAATAATAAACAGAATATACGGGATAAAATGGAACAAAAAACATTATTTGAAAATACACAAAATCAACCGTTAGCCTCAAGGCTGAGACCCAAATCTCTAGATGAATTTGCAGGTCAGACTCATCTGTTAGGAGAAGGCAAAGTTCTAAGGCGGTTAATTGAAAGTGATAATATAACTTCATTAATATTCTGGGGGCCACCCGGGGTCGGCAAAACTACTCTTGCAAGAATAATTGCAAATAAAACTCACTCTGAATTTATTGATTTTTCTGCAGTAACAAGCGGAATAAAAGAAATAAGAACGGTTATGCAGCAGGCTGAAGATAACAGGACACTGGGTAAAAAAACAATAATTTTTGTGGATGAAATCCACAGATTTAATAAAGCTCAACAGGATGCATTTTTACCGTTTGTTGAAAAAGGAAGCATAATTTTAATAGGAGCGACTACCGAAAATCCTTCGTTTGAAGTTAATTCAGCTTTATTATCCCGTTCAAAAGTATTTGTACTCCAGCCGTTAAAAACTGAAGAACTTATAACACTATTAAAAAGGGCAATAAATGATGAGAGGGGATTTGGAAATCAGACAATTAATATAACTGATGACATGCTGAAATTAATAGCTGAATTTTCAAACGGTGATGCAAGAACAGCACTTTCAACATTAGAAATGGTAATTTTAAACGGTGATATTAATGAAAAAGAAGAAATAACCGTAACTACAGAAATTATAGAGCAGTGTATATCCAAAAAATCACTAATATATGATAAGAACGGCGAGGAACACTATAATATAATATCGGCATTACATAAATCAATGCGCAATTCCGACCCCGATGCAGCGGTATATTGGCTTGCAAGAATGCTTGAAGCAGGGGAAGACCCATTATATATAGCAAGAAGAGTAACAAGGTTTGCAAGTGAAGACGTAGGTTTAGCCGACCCTCATGCACTTGAAATAGCAGTAGCAGCTTATCAGGCATGCCATTTTATAGGAATGCCCGAATGCAGTGTACATCTGACTGAAGCTGTAATTTATATGGCAATGGCACCAAAATCAAATTCAATGGATGTGGCATATATGTATGCAAAATCGGATGCATTAAAGCATCTGGCGGAGCCTGTTCCATTAGTAATAAGGAATGCTCCGACAAAATTAATGAAAGAACTTGATTACGGCAAAGGTTATCAATATGCGCATGACAGTGAAGATAAATTAACGAATATGCAATGTCTGCCTGATTCTTTGGTCGATAGAGAATACTATAAACCGACAGAGCAAGGTTTTGAGTCAAAATACAAAACAAGGCTCGAACAAATTAAAGCTTGGAAAAAAGCTCATAAATCAGACTGATTGTTTAATTTGTTTTTCGAGCTCAGCTAAGGCGGTTCTTAGGTTTGTTTTGTCTTTGCCTGCACCTTGAGCAAAGTTAGGACGACCTCCGCCTTTACCACCCGTTGCCTGCGCCAGAGTATTTACAATCTGACCTGCATTTATACCTTTTTTAATGAAGTTGTCTGAAACTTTAACAACAAAAGTTATTTTCTCTTCATCAACAGAAGCAAGAACTACAATACTTTCCCCAAGTTTTGCAGATAACATTTCACTTCCGAGTTTAACAATGTTAGCAGGAAATGCTTCAATTTCAGATATAAAGAGCTTCCCACCATTGATATCCTGCGCTTTTGATATAAATGATTGGAATTTTGTCTTTGCCTGTTCTGCTTTTAAATTTTCAATTTCCGTTTGCAAATTTTTATTATCAACAGCAAGCTTCATAATTTTCTCGCCGAGTTCATCATAATGGACTTTAAAAGACTGCGACATTTTATCAACTATTTCAGCCTTTCTTGAAAGAATTTTTAAAGCTGCATCGCCGCAAACGGCTTCTATTCTTCTTGTTCCTGCAGCTACGGCTGATTCAGATAATATCTTAGTTAAACGAATTTGCCCCGTTGATTTTACGTGTGTACCTCCGCAAAGTTCCGATGAAATTTCGCCCATTTTAACAACTCTTACATCTTCATCGTATTTTTCGCCAAATAATGCCATAGCACCTGACTTTTTAGCCATTTCAATATTCATTATTGTGGTGGTTTGAGGTAAATCTTCTGCTATCCACTTATTTACAATATCTTCAACATCTTGCACTTCTTCTTTTGTCATAGCACGGGGGAAGGTAAAATCAAAACGGGTTCTGTTTTCTTCAACAAAAGACCCTGCCTGATGAACTTCCTCACCGAGCACTTTTCTTAATGCCGCTTGAATTAAGTGAGCATTTGAGTGATGTATGGTTATTTCTTTTCTTCTTTCCGTATCAATTGAAGCCGTAACAATATCGCCGACTTTAGCTTCACCGTTTATCATCTGTACACGGTGTACAAAGAGTTTATTAACTTTAAATGTATTTAAAACTTCTGCTTTAAAGTCTTTGCCTTCAATAAACCCAGTATCACCTACCTGACCGCCAGATTCGGCATAAAACGGTGTTTTATCAAGCATAATATCAATAAAGTCGCCTGCTTCAATTATTGCAATAATTTTAGCTTCAGCAGTGTCTTTTTCGTAGCCTAAAAACTCAGTTGAACCGAATTTATTTTCAACATCAACATATACAAGGTCATCCGTAAGGCTTATTTTATGAGCGGCAGCTTTTGCTTTTTCTTTCTGCTTTTGCATTTCGGCTTTATAGCCTTCCGTATCGACCGTCACTCCTTTTTCAGCCGCTATTTCAACCGTCAGTTCAAGCGGAAAACCAAACGTATCATAAAGCTTAAACGCATTTTCGCCGTCTATAACTTTATTATTCTGCATTAAATCTTCTAAAAGCTTATAGCCTCTGTCAAGAGTAATCTTAAATCTTTCTTCTTCCTGTTTAATGATTGATTTAATCTTATCCGCATTTTTTTCTAAATCAGGATATGTTTCTTTATACTGATTAATAACGGTATCAACTATTTCATTTAAGAAAGGAAGATCCAAACCTAAAATTTTACCGTGTCTTAATGCTCTTCTTAAAATCATTCTTAAAACGTAGCTTCGACCTTCGTTACCCGGAGTAACACCGTCATTAATCATAAACGTTACGCATCTTGCGTGGTCAGTTATTATTCTTAAAGAAATATCAGTCTTTTTATCCTGTTTGTAAGGAACTTTTGCCATATCAGATACTTTTTGCAGAATTGGATATAATAAATCCGTTTCAAAAGTTGATTCTTTGCCCTGAACTACCATTGCAATACGTTCTAAGCCCATCCCGGTATCAACATTTTTCTTATCAAGAGGAGAATAATTACCCTCTTCATCTTGGAAAAGTTCCGTAAATACGAGGTTCCAGATTTCAACCCATCTGTCGCATTCACATGTTGCAATAGAGCAGTTATCGGAGCATTTTAAGTGTTCCCCTAAATCATAATGTATTTCGGTACATGGTCCGCAAGAACCTGTTGCCCCCGGGGGACCCCAAAAATTATCTTTTTTGCCTTTTCTTATAATTCTTTCAGGCGCAATCCCGACATCTTTAGTCCAGATGTCATAAGCTTCATCATCAGATTCATATATTGTTATCCAGAGCCTATTCGGGTCAAGCTTTAAGTAATTAGTAACAAAATCCCATGCCCAGGGAATAACCTCTTTTTTATAGTAATCGCCGAAAGCAAAGTTACCGAGCATTTCAAAGAACGTATGATGTCTTGGGGTTCTGCCCACATTTTCAATATCAGAATCTTTTCCGCCGGCTCTTGCACATTTTTGGCATGATACAGCTCTTGCAGGATTATAAGGAGGCTTTTCCAATCCTAAGTAATACGGCAAAAATTGAAGCATACCTGCCGTTGTCAATAATACCGTAGGATTATCAGGCACTAAACTTGAACTTGGCACTTCCGTTGATTGGTGTTTATCTCTAAAAAATTCTATAAAAGCTTTTCTTATCTCATTTCCCGTTAAAGGCTGCGTCATTTTACTTCCCTTTTATTTACTATCTTATAAAATTTTACAACAAAAAAAATACTTACATAAATGTAAGCATTTTTTTATTCCCCATTCTTTTCCCTAGTCTGTAGTTCGCTCTTATAAACTTTTTTTAATCAAGTAATGTTTCCAATATACTAGCATTTTTGATAGCCAATGCATTTTCTTTGACTCGTTGTTTATGAATATATGTTCTTAATGCCTCACGAATTAATTCACTGCGAGTACGATTTTCTCCTTCTGCCACTTCATCAATTCTTGATAAAAATTCCTCGGGCATTGAAATTAAAACTCTTGCCATTGTCTATCCTCTCTATATAATCTTTGTTTTGCTCTCGTACTTATATAAAAACAATCAAGAAATAAAAATTGCATAAATAATATATACAAATTTTAAAACCCTTGAAAACCAAGGGTTTTATTAATTTACATTTCTTAACAATTATAAATTTTCATCTTCAAATCCCGGTGAACGTGTAGGAAGATTTTTATATCCCGGATTTGAATATACAGCTTTTTTAATATATTTATTTGTATAATCACCTTTTTCAAAAAGTTTTTTAAGCATATTTTCTCTTGTAACAAGCGAAGAAGCACTATTAAGTGCGGAAAGATTTTTTTCCGTTAATTTCATCCAGACAGCAGCTTCAAGTGTCCAAGCATAAGTTTCTTCGTTCAGTGAGGCAAATTCATCCTGATGAATTGCTTCATGAGAAAGCAGTGCCGCAATAGCTTCCGGAGGTGCATTCCTGTGTTTTTCATTAATATAAATATATAAAGTATCTTTTTTCTTCCAGCCTAAAGCATCAAAAGATGCGTATTCCTGCCTAATTTCAGCAATATTCCTAAATTCAATTTTAAAAGGTTTTTGTGTCAAATTATTGCCCATTAAAGCATTATAGGAGTATTTCGCAATATTAACACTGTTCATAAGCTCCATAGCCTGCATAACCGCACCGTCTTTAGTAATTTTCCTGTATTTTTTTGCATATGCATCAGTATCAAACTCGGGCTTATTAACACTCATTCCGCTTGAATCTTTAGAAATATTCATTTTACTTTCATCAAGTCCCGGTGTTTGTTTATCTTTGGCAAAGGCTGTGCCAAAAGAGAAAATTGTTAAACTTAAAAATAAAATCAGTATTTTTCTTTTCATAAAATCCTAACCCGTCTTAACTCATAATATCATTATTACCTATTTAGTAATTAAGGACAAATTTTTTTATTTCAAGTTCCGTATATTTTTTTTAATCTATATCGTGAGTAAGGATTTAACGGAAATTGTAAATTTAAATTAAGAAATAAAACTATACAAAAACTTAAATATATTTGAAATCATGCCCGATTTAATATATTCTTTTCATGTGTATTCAGGCACAATATAATAATTTTTACAAATTTATGGTGTAGAGACGGGAAAATGATTATGGAACAATATACCGAAGAAAATACATATGTTGTGGATTTAGGAGAAATTAATTCGGCAGCAGATATAATTTTTAATTTAAGTTCAATACTTGATAACAGTGAGGCAAGAAATAAAAAAATATGCTTAAAACTTGGTAATGCAGACTTAAATCAAGCACAAATATTAAGTATAAAGTCACTAATTAACGGAATAAATTCCATATTATCAAGCATAGATACAAAGTCCGCAGAAACCGAGAAAGTTGCGTTATCTTTGGGAATAATAGTTTCTAATGTTTCCCCGGAAAATATAACGGAAGTAAACCCTGAAGTTCCTTATAAAACGGCAGAAGAATTTAAAAACGAAACCCAGGCAGAAATTCAAGAAGAAATAAAAGAAACTGAGGCTCAAGAATATAATGAAAATCAAGAAATAATAAAAGAGGGAACAGAAAATCCCGAAGAAATAAAAGAAGAAGAAATACAAATTCCGACAACAGAAGAACAAGTTAATATTGAAGATAAAAATCAATTACAAGATGAACTTGAAGTAATATTCGGGCCTGATCCTGCGAAAACAAGCATATTTAATATGGAAGTTCCTAAAAATATGTATGAAGAAAAAGAAGGACTGACAGATATAATAGTACCCGAACAAGAATATACGAAAGAAGATATTGAACTTGAATCATTCCCGACAAAATATATAAAACAGACGATAAGATCAGGACAGGTTATAAACTATGAAGGGAATATAGTTATAATAGGCGATTGCCACCCCGGGTGCGAAATAAGTGCATTTGGTGATATAACGGTATGGGGAGTTTTAAGCGGAATAGCCCATGCCGGCTCGGGCGGAAATCAAAAAGCCAGAGTCAGAGCATTAAAAATGAATGCAATACAATTACGAATAGCAAATTGTTATTCACGAAGACCCGATTCATTAAACACGGTATATGTAGAAAAAACAAATTCTTTCACACCGGAAGAAGCAAGAATAATAAACGGTGAAATAGTAGTATTTAAAATAAATGATTAAGGAGCGGATTAGATGGCAGGGAGAGTAATAGTAATCACATCCGGAAAAGGCGGGGTTGGTAAAACTACAACCAGTGCTAATATCGGAACAGCACTTGCTAAAAACGGACACAGTGTTGTATTAATAGATACCGATATAGGTCTTAGAAACTTGGACTTATTACTTGGATTGGAAAACAGAATAGTTTATACATTAGTTGATGTTGTTGAAGAAAGATGCAAATTAAAGCAGGCTCTTGTTAAAGATAAGAAAAATCCTAATTTATGCTTACTGGCGGCTGCGCAGACAAGAGATAAATCATCGGTAAGTGCGGAACAATTAAAGAAAATAACGGATAAGCTTAAAAAGGATTATGATTTTATATTGGTAGACTGCCCTGCAGGAATAGAACAGGGATTTCAAACAGCAATAGCAGGTGCATCAGAAGCAATTGTAGTCACAACTCCCGAGATGTCTGCCGTTCGTGATGCCGATAGAATTATAGGACTTTTGGAAGCAGCTGAAGGCATTGACAGTTATAAACTGTTAATAAACAGAGTAAGACCTAACATGATTAAATCAAATGACATGATGAGTGTCGAAGATGTTGAAAATATTCTCTCTTGCCAGAAAATAGGTGTTATACCGGAAGATACAGGTATTATTACATCAACAAACAGAGGCGAACCTATTGTTAATAATGAAAAATCACTTGCAGGTAAAGCATATATTAATGTGGCAAGAAGAATTAACGGGGAAGAAGTTCCTTTCTTAGATATAGATGAACCTAAAGATATTGTAGGAAAATTAAAAAAATTCCTTTCAGGCTTAGGTAAACATGGAAAGGAGCAATAAATGAAAACACTTTTTGCAGATATATATAATAAAATAAGAGAATTATTCCAGCTTGAAAAATCTGAAAATACAAGTGAAACAGCAACAAACCGTCTTCAGGTTATTTTAATGCATGACAGAACAAAACTTGATCCTCTTATAATGAATAAAATGAGAGAGGAATTAATTGATATTTTTTCAAAATATGTAGTTATTGATAAAGAACAACTTGAAATCGGACTAAAAAATGAAGGCGATGCCGTTGCACTTATGTTAAATATTCCTGTTGTAAGAGCTAAAACAGAAGAAGAACTTAATGAAATAAGAAAAAAATTACAGGAAGAAGAAGAAAAAGTGAATGATTCGGATGATGAAGAAGATGACGATAAAGCCGATGAAAATGAAGATATAAAGTCAGATGAAAAAGCTGAAGCTGAAGAAACAGAAGAATCTGATGAAGAAGAATCCGATGAAGATGAAATTGTTGAAGAAGAAATTGTTGAAGAAGAAATAAATGAAAGTTCAGAAACAAAGACACAAACAACTATAGAACCACCGGAAAAAGAAGAATAATAAATTTAAAAAAGAGGATTAAAAATCCTCTTTTTTTATATTATTGCACCTGCCATCTGAACATCACCAATAATAGCAATTGCCAATAAAATCACAACAAATGTATACCAAATAATTTTTTTTGCTCTCTCACTCATAACTTTATAGTATATTGTTTTTTCAAATAAGTAAATATTATATTTAAATTTTTGTATGCTTTTGGACTACATACAAAGATTTATCAGTATTTAAAAATAATACTATGATAAATAAAAATAATAAATTAAGTCAATTTGGGAAAAATATCGCTAAATACAGAAAACAAAAGAAATTAACTCAAAATCAATTAGCGGAATTACTTGACATTACAAGAGAACATTTAGCAAAAATAGAAACTGCAAAAAGAGGAATTAGCATAAATTTATTATTTAAAATAAGTGAAACTCTTGAAGTAAGTGAAAAAGAATTATTTGATTTTGAATAGGTAATAAATCTTATAGTTGATTTTTTTGTTTTAGCATATAATAATGTAAGTATAAATAAAGGCAAAAATCTTTATTTTAAAATTGTAAATACTGTGGGGTACTCTGCCGAGAAAAATGATTAAGTATCATTTTTCGAGAGGTAAGCCTGGTACAGGCTGCGAGGGTACACTCAAAAAAATTGAATAATATCGCGGGGTACTCTGCCGAGAAAAATGATTAAGTATCATTTTTCGAGAGGTAAGCCTGGTACAGGTTGCGAGGGTATACTCAAAAAAATTGAATAATATCGCGGGGTGGAGCAGTCTGGTAGCTCGTCGGGCTCATAAAACTCATTTTAGATTAGGTTTTGTTATAGGTATAATAAGTGTTATTGGTATTTATAAAATACTTTGTTTTTTAATGAAAATTGTAGGGATGACCTACAATAATTATAGGTCTTTTTTCCCCACAAGTTTTAATTGATTAAGCCTTTTTTTCATCAGATTTTTTAGGAAACATTTCGGAAGGAATATGTACTTCTATATTATTAAAATACTTTTTGAAAATAAAAGCTGATTTATTTATTTCTTTCCTTAATTTTGTCGGCATAACATGAGTATAAGTGTCTAATGTTATACCAATACTGCTATGTCCTAATATTTGCGAAACTGTTTTTGGCTCATATTGTCCGCTTTCAAATAAACGAGTTGCGTATGAATGTCGCAAATCGTGTATTCTAAAATGTTCAATATTAAGTTCTTCTAACTTTGTGTTTAAATATTTTCTCAAAACAGTATCACAAATAAAATAGCCGTCATCTTTGGCAAATACAAGGTCTAAATCCAGATGATAATTGTTGCCTTTGACTGAAATATTTTCAATTTGCTCTTGCTTAATTTTATATAGCATAGCTGATAATGCAGGTAATATTGGCAAAGTGCGGTTTGAATATCTTGTTTTTGTAGATTTAATTATTTTTAATTTGTATTTGTGTTTAGAATTTTTATCATCATTAGGAATAGCTTGTGCTTGTTGGTCTATTCTAATTTCCTTTTTAAAGAAATTTACTTTACTCCATTGTAATCCAAGAGCTTCGCCTAATCTTGCACCCGTACATAATAAAAATATAATTAAATAATCCATTGTTGTACCGCTTTTCATACAAGATTGTGCAAGTCGTTGTGCATCTTCTGCCGTTAAAGTATTTGCAAATTTCTTTTCTCGTTTTGGCAATTCAACTTTTTTATTTGGATTAAAAGTAATTAAATCGTTATTGTATGCACATTTGAACATTCTATTTGCAACGGTATAAATATTTTTTATTGTTTTAGGACTTAATTTATCCCCTCTAACATTTCTTTTATCGGCACAAGCATTATAAAACCTCTGCATTGTCTGTCCTGTAATATTTTTAAGCCGATATTGTCCTATACCGTTTATGATATGGTGGTCTAAAATACTTCTATCATCATTTTGGGTTGTTATTTTTACCTTTCCGACAACATAATTATCGAACCAATAATTTGCCCATTGTTCTACTGTCCAGTTTGAATTTGCGTCTTTTGTATAAATTCCGTTTTGTTCATTTCGCCAATTCGTAGCTTTTTCAATACATTCTTCTTTTGTCTTTGCCCAAAAATATTTATATTTTGTATTTCCGCTATTATCTGTATAAGGTATGCGATAATCATAGCCGTTACCATTTTTACTGAAACAACCCTCGCCATTTCTTCTTCGTTTAGCCATTTGCATTCTCCTCTCTTACGAATTTGTAGAATGCGTATTCGCTAATGCCTAATGTACGAATAGCCCCAATAGATGAAATTTCACGATTACGCCATTTGCGATAAATCTCTTCAAAATTATCAGGCTTGGGTACTTTTTTGCGACCTTTGTATTTACCTTTCATTTTAGCAACCGCTATTCCGTCTTTTTGGCGCTCTAAAAGATTTACTCTTTCAAATTCATAAATTGCACCAAGAAATGTAAGCATAAGCTTACCCATATTTGTAGATGTATCAATGCTTTCCTTGATACTAAATAATGAAACACCTTTATTGTTAAGTTTTTCAACAATTTCAAGCAAGTCTTTTGTATTACGAGCAAGTCTTGATAAGTCTTTTACATAAATAGTATCGCCTTCACGAACATAAACAAGCATATTTTGCAGTTCTAATCTATCTGAAGCATTTTTACCGCTTACCTTTTCTTCAAAATACTTGTCAATATTGTAAGATTTTAATAACTCTTTTTGACTTTCAGTATTTTGGTCGGTTGTACTGACTCTAATGTACGCAATTCTTTGTCCTGTCATCGTTTCCCCCTTTTTATTTTTTTGTAGGACAACGATTGGAAGAAGTAAAGACTTTATCGCAAAGTTGAGTGAAAATACAAAAACCAACCCTAAACAAAGGCTTTTTTTGTGCCATAAAATAGCGTGAATAGAGTATAACCTATCACTTGATAAAACTTTATCAAGTTTGATTAAATTAGTGCGAATATCAGAAAATTTTCTGTTGTAGCAAATCCCCTTTCTTTTCGTGTATGCTGATAATTTTGGCTTGCGAATAAGATACACCGGTCTTATACGATTTGCCTTTTTGCTGATTATACTGCCAGCGAAGTTTGAAACAACACGTTTCTTCATAATTAGTTCTCCTAAATTATGTAATAACTTGTTGTTTATTTGGTGCGATTTTCTCCTTAAAATTTAAAATGTCCTACTGTTTGAGCTTAAATTATTTGTACCAATAGCGGAAGCTCACGCTGGGGACGAGAGATAAAGGTGATTCGTCACTACCTATTCAATTTATACTTTTATAATATAAATTTTTTTATAGGTAGTCAAGAAAATGCCAGTATTATGGCTAAAATATGAAGTTATATTAATAAGTTTTATTTGTCTCTAAGAAGATATCTACTTTTCTCGCTAATTAAAATAAGGATATTTAATATACAAAAAACCGTAAATGAAGACATTTCAATATATTCATGAACAAGTTTTTAACTTGCATATTTACTATAATGCTATATAAGGATATTTTATATAGTATCTTCTTTTTATTTTTCATTTTCCCACCGGTCAAAAATTATTTTTTATTACGGCTTTTCCAATCCTTTATTTCTAAACCAATAACGATTACAAATAAAAATACAAGTACAATTTTTATAGTTATATCTATAATTTTATCAAAATTAAATGGTTCAAAACTAAATATAAAAGCTATAATTAAAAATATAAGAATATTCCATACCGTTTTTATCAGCCACATTTGCAAACCCTTTTTATATTAGTTATTGAATAACAATAAATCATTACTATTATTTATTTCTTGGATTTTGTTCAATATTGCCTTTATATTGATAACTTTTACCTACATATCGGTATTTTCCGCGACTTATATATAAAAAATAATGAGGTTGTTTTTCGTGATTTATGCCTTTATTAGTTCTGTCGTAGCAATAATCAGAGGGAATATAACAATCTTGCGACCGATTAAATTGTTTGCTCAATTCAGTTTTAAACCATTTTGTTGAAAATTCGTGATTCAATGGCATTGATGATAAAAATTGTTCAATTTCTTCTTTAATGTTCATATATTTCCCTTTCCTTTACAGAATTTTTTAATTACACACATTTCGCACTTTGGCTTTTTTGTACATATTTCGCCATATCCTTTGGCACAATAATTCCATAATAAAAAATCTATCTTAATTTGACTTATACCGATAAGTTTGGATAATTGAGCGCACCTTTCTATAACTGCATAATCAGACTTAGATGAAACTAAATTTAACCTATCAGGAGCAAGTATTCGTTTGATATGGACATCAGGTTTGACAACATCTATACCCATATTTCGCAAGTATTCACAAACAAGTGCTACACCTGAATACTTTAATTTATAGGTACTATCGCTATCGGCAAGTAATTTGATAATGTTTACAGGCGAATGATGTGTTATAAATTTGTCAAGACTGCCAAAATCTTTTTCGATTTGCTCAAATGTTTCAATATTCGTTTTCAATGACCGCATTTGATTTTTTGTCGTATATGGGTTATTGCATTTGATTTGCGTAATTTCAGCAATTAAATTATCTGCTGATTTTAGTTTTAATTTGTCCTTATCAAATTGGCAAAGAATATTATCAATATTTGATAAATTGCTTTTAATTTTTTTCCAAGATACCAATGCACTTAATTGTGCATATATAAAGCCTTTTAAATGTTCACTAAATGAAAATATTTTACCGTTCTTTCTATCTTCAAAAGATTGTAAAATAGTAATATCAATATCTTCTACCTTATTGCTTAGGTAATTATCAAGAATATTGAACATTTTTATATAATCAGTTTCAGATTTTTGAGCTAAATCTTCCATACTACAAACCAGTTTTAATTGCCATAAATAATACTTTTTTAAGTTAAGTATTATTGATATGGTTATATTATCACAAAAGAACTTAACTTAGTATTATAGATTTCTATTAATGCTAAAACTCATAAACCATAAGGTTATTTAGTTATTATTTGTACGGTATTTTTGAATAAGTAATAAGGAATAATAACTATGTTTCTTTATGACGACAAAGAATTTTTAGGTAAAAAAATTAAACAATTACGGATAAATGCAAAGCTATCACAAGCTGAATTATCTGAAAAAATAGGTATGACCGAAAAAAATTTAAGCAACATTGAGCGTGGTTTACAAATTCCTGCTTTAAATAGTTTTCTAAAAATGCTTGATGCTCTAAATGTTTCATTATCTGAATTTGGGGTATTAACAAAAGAAACTAAAAATAAAACTCGCGATGAACTTATAAAAGAAATTTATCTTGCTAATGATAGCGAAATTGAAGCATACCTAAAAATTATTAAAACAATAAAAGAGATTAAATAGAGGTACTTTCATACCTCATAGTTATAAAACTATTCGTCATCAGCCAGAGAATGCTCTCATTCTTAAAATTTTGGGCGGGTGTTTTAGCCTGAGAAAAATTCTACAACCGAAAACTTGTATCTGCCACCACGAAACCACAAAACACAACGAGAGGGGCTATATGGGGTGGTTAAAATAGTTTTGTTTGTGCTTCAAACTTAGGATAAAAAACGCCAATTATAAGAAATGGATTTGGAGAAATATTATGCCATCTTTTTGTAGTTCCCAAAAAGAAATATATGTCTTTATTCTTTAGAAAGTTTTCTTCATATTGTTCTTTTACTTTCTGTATAGCAGTTTCTTCGCTACCGTACTTATCTAAACAATTCCAGTATAGTTGCCCTATTTCCCAATCTTCTATCATTAAGGTTGACACTTTACCATTTTTATCTTGAAATTTATATCTAAATTTATATGGTAATTTCTTAACAATTTCAAAAATATCATCTCTGTTATCGTTATTTTGTTCAAATAATGAAAGTTGAGCACGCTTATTTAATATTTTTTCTACTTTTTTAGCATTGTATCCTTTTTTATCCTTTTGAATAACTAATCCTAATATCTTATGAGGTTTAAATAATGCAAGTGATTTTCTATTAGATGAGTCTTTTGCCTCTGATAACAATAACTTCATATCGTCATAATAACCATTCTTAAAAACAATTTCTTTTCTTTTTTGCCAATTATTATCCGTACTGATTTTATCTAATGTAGTTATATCTTGGAATAATCTGTTTGGCATAGTATAACTTTCTGGTCTAAAATCACTTTCATTCTTAATTAAATCAAGTTCAATCCACTGATATTTTACATATTGCTTATTATAATCTAATTTTCTAAAAGGAATAGGATATATCCTTATCATTGAACCATCTTCTTTAAAACCAGCAGTACAAACTAACTCATCATATTTTGATGAAATATTAGGATATGTTTTAACTGTAATAAAAACTTTTGTTTTAGCCATATTACAACTCTATAACATTTAGGTCAGTTTGTAAATTCTTTAAAATGTATTCTTTAATTCTTGTCCTATGGCACATTTCAACATTTTTTTCAAAACATGTCAAAGCAACACGCCCATATTTATTTAAATATCCAAGAATTTTTTGCAATTCGGCATGCTTATTTGGTAATGTTTTTTCATATTCATCAAATAAAGATTTGTAATCATTTAATGTTTCAAGTTTTTGTCTTTTTTCAGATATGATACCTAATTCGGGTAAATGAACATATACAATACCTATTTTTGTTACAACCGATGATAACGTATTTTTTGAAAACCCATATTTATGGCTAAAAGGATTTCTCCTGACATCTATTAATACTCTAATATTATTCTCAATTAATTTATTTATATATGTTTCAAAAGAAATACCTTCATAACCGATTGTAAACAAAACCGTAGATGTTTCATTCAGGTTATAATCTCTTTCGATAATTTTATTTATACTTTCTTGTTCTGATTTTGAGAGAATTTCATCTTTAATAGTGCTATATATTGTATAATAGGGGTATTCTAAATAAACTTTTTTTACAAGGCTATTTGTACTTATATTTTCATAATCTTTTTTGATTTTAAATAATATTTTTTTATCTTCATTGTTAAGTAAATCTTTATATATTTTATTTGAAGATGTTAATTGCCAGCACCCTTTATCAACAATTAGTTTATCTTTTTGCAAATGTTCAAGGTCTTTATTTGCTTGAAAAGAAAAACAACCAAAATTATATGGAATAAAGTCATATGAAGGTTCTTGTTGCATTCTTGTAAACAAAAATAAGAACTTCTGCAACTGTGTTCTTCCCAAAGAATTTTTAAATTCTTCAATCAATGATAATATAATCTTTTCGCGGTAATATAACATATCTAAACTATAATATAACCCTAACTATAACACTATAATATAAAAAATTGAAATTTGCCAATTTTATAATACATTTATATGAATGGTAGCTCGTCGGCTCATAAAACTCATTTTAGATAATGTTCTTTGATAGGTATAATAAGTGTTATTGGTATTTATAATATATTTAATTACTAATAAATTAAATAAAATGTTTTACTACCTCGACTAATTATTATATTTTTTAGTTTTTATCCCCGATTTTATATCTTTAATTTCGTTATCCGCCATGACTACATTTATCCCTACAATAATTGTAGGGAAGATTTTGAAATTACAGACATTTTATAAGGGTTGATTTTTTAGTTTTAGCGTTTAATAATTTAAGAGTGAAGCGTATTTGCTTCATATGAAAATTTAATAACGCGGGGTGGAGCAGTCTGGTAGCTCGTCGGGCTCATAACCCGAAGGTCAGTGGTTCAAATCCACTCCCCGCAACCATTTAAATAATCAGCTTTAAAAAGCTGATTATATTTTTTTGTACTAAGATTTATAAAATTATGGGAAAATAATAAATCAAGACCTCAATTATGAGGTCTTGATTATGAATTTTAAATTTCTAAACTCTGCATTTTGGTTTAGGACCTGCGTTAACAATTTCAGCAGGCATATTAGGATATTTAGCCTTAAAGTTATCTTCAAACATTTGAGCTAACTTATTAGCAGCTTCATCATATGCATTTTTATCTGACCACATACCTCTTGCATCAAGCATTTCATCAGGTACATTGGGGCAGCTTGAAGGATAATCAACATTAAATACATCATGATGTTTAAATTCAATATTATCGAATGAACCGTTTAATGCAGCTGTAACCATAGCTCTTGTATAACTTAACTTCATACGTTTAGCACCTGAAGCTGCGCTTCCGCCTGCCCAGCCGGTATTAACCAAATATACTTTAGTTCCGTATTTATCAAGTTTGTCGCCTAACATTTTAGCATATACTGATGCATCCATCGGCATAAAAGGTTCGCCAAATAATGTTGAGAATGTAGGCTGAGGTTCTGTTACACCACGTTCCGTTCCTGCTAATTTTGAAGTAAAGCCTGTAACAAAGTGATACATCGCTGCATTTTTATTTAATCTTGATATCGGAGGTAATACACCAAATGCGTCAGCTGTTAAGAAAACTACAACTTTAGGTATTCCGCCTTTAGATGGTACTTGAGCATTGTTAATGTATTCAATAGGATAACCAACACGAGTATTTTCTGTTAAACTTCCGTCATTAAAATCAAATTCTCTTGTTGTATCATTCATAATTACATTTTCAACCAATGAACCAAATTTAATTGCGTTGTATATATCCGGTTCATGTTCTGCTGAAAGGTTAATACATTTTGCGTAGCAGCCGCCTTCAAAGTTAAATACACCGTCAGGTGACCAGCCGTGTTCATCGTCACCGATTAATTTTCTTGCAGGGTCAGCTGATAATGTTGTTTTACCTGTTCCTGATAATCCGAAGAATACTGCTGTTTCCCCCGTTACAGGGTCCATATTTGCACTGCAGTGCATTGGAAGTACATTTTCTTTTGTCATTACATAGTTCATTGTAGCGAATACTGATTTTTTAATTTCGCCTGAATATTGAGAACCGCAAATGATAATTGTATGTGCTTCATAGTCTATAGCTATACAAGCTTCAGAGTTAACTCCGTCAACTTCAGGGTCGCATTTGTAACCGGGAGCGCAAAGTATTGTATAATCAGCTTCACCGTAGTTTGCAAGTTCTTCTTGAGAAGGTCTGATTAATAATTGGTGTATAAATAAGTTTTGGCTTGCAAGTTCATTAATTACTCTGAATTTTTTTGTATATTTTTTATCAGCACCTGCAAAACCGTCAAATATAAATACTTCTCTATTTTCTAAGTATGCTGCGATTTTGCCTTTTATAGAGTTAAATTTTTCTCTTGAAATAGGACGGTTTACTTTTCCCCATGCTATTTCGTTGTGTATTGTGTCTGTATCAACAATAAATTTGTCTTTAGGAGAACGTCCCGTATATTTACCTGTTGTTACAACTAAAGCGCCTGTATTACTTAATTTGCCTTCGCCTCTTGCTAATGCTCTTTCCGTTAATTCAGCAGGCGTAAGGTTTCTGTAAACGGCTTTCGGGTTTATAATACCCCATTGTTCAATTCCGTATGTTTCCATGCTAATGTTCCTCCTTTTAAAACATTTATATTTTTAGCATAACACAAAAAAAGTATAATAATAATTATTTTGAACTAAAATTTTTTCGTTATAAACTGTTATACATGATTAATCTGATTGACTACAAAGAATATAATGGCGCAGAAAATATGCGCATTGATTATGAGTTATTGGAAACCTGTATAAAAAATAATGAAAAAACTCCTATATTAAGATTTTACGGCTGGAGCCCAAAATGTGTTTCTTTAGGAAGAAATCAAAATATTAAAACTATTAACGAACAATACTGTATTGAAAATAAAATTGATATCGTTCGAAGAATAACAGGCGGCAGAGGATTATTGCATGATGATGAATTAACATATTCTTTTATTTGTCCGTTTGGTTTTTTGGAAAACGGAAATTATATAAAATCCTCTTATAAAGAAATTTCTTCCGCAATTATTATAGGGTTTAAAAAATTAGGCATAACTATGGAGTTCGGAAGTGAAAATATAATAAATACAAAATATAATTACTGTATGTCTCTTTCAACAGGTGCCGATTTAAATTATAAGAATAAAAAAATAATAGGTTCCGCACAATTTCGTTCACAAGACTATATTCTTCAACACGGCTCAATATTATTAAGCTATAACGAAAATCTGATAAAAAATATTTTTAATGAAGAAATTAATAAAACTCAAATAACCTGTATAAACGAAATAAACAGTGCAATAACAAGAAAAGATATTGCAGAGGCATTAAAATTCGGATTTAAAGAATATTTTAAAACGGCTTTCCGCCATTAAGCTTAACAGTATAAAAATTATTATTTTTACTTAAAGTTTTAAGAATTTTTTCTTCATCATCAAAAGTAGCGGCAGTAATGAAATATCTTTTTTCAATCTCTCTTGGACTTACATAAAAAGGTGCTTCCGTCAATATAACTCTGTTAGAACCTTTAGGCAGCTGGTTTTTATATAATTTATCCAAACTTTGACAAAAATCACCAAAAGCATTAAATACCGTACCATCTTCCGCTTCCCCTTGGTATATTGTTATTTTTTTATCAAGTTTATATCTTGAGGAAAGATATTTATTATGATTAAAAGCTACTTTAACCAAATCAGGGACAGGTGCCTTTGCCTTGCCGTCTTTTATTGTAAAACACATTAAAGATTTAAAAGATACGGGTGATATATTCATAATTTTTCCTCTTGTGCATGCACTATGTTATTTTTAAAACTCCTAAAAAAAAAACTTGCCTTTTAATTATGAAATTAATTCAAAATCTGATACAATATATAGAGAACACACATAAGAGGTTATTTATGGAAAGTTTGAAGAAATCAGAAGTAATATATCCGTATTTGGAAAAACCACTGGAAATATATGAAAGAGAATGCGGACATAAAATAGTATTTGCATATAAAAAAGGCGGATTAATAAATATAAGCAGCTGGGTAAAAACAGGTTCAATAAATGAAAATGAAAAAAACAACGGTATTTCACATTTTCTTGAACATCTTATGTTTAAAGGAACACACAAACATAAAGCAGGTGAATTTGACAGAACATTAGAATCCAGAGGAGCAATAGTAAATGCTGCGACTTGGAAAGACTACACATTTTATTATGTAACTATTCCGAAAGGCAGCGGAGATAAAAATTTTAAAGATACTCTTTCTCTGCATGCAGATATGATGCTGGATCCTATTATCCCTCCCGAGGAAATAGGAGAACCATTTGATTTAGAAAACCCTCACATAAAAACAAAAAGGGAAAGACACGTTGTAATAGAAGAAATTAGGATGCGCAAAGACCAGCCTTGGACTAAGGTATACAATCTTTTAAATAAAAATATGTATACGGCTCATCCTTATAAAAGAGATGTAATCGGAAATGAACAGATAATTTCCACAATAGACCGTGAAACTATTCTTGATTATTATAAAACTCATTATACCCCTAATAATATAACTACAATAATAGTAGGGGACTTAAACCCTAATGAGGTTTTACCTCAAATATGTGAAGAATTTGACTTTAAATGCAGACAAAATGCTCCGGCAACCGAATATGAAATTGATTTACCTGTAAATGAAACAAAAATTGTTGAAGAATATTCAAAAATTAATACGGGATTTTTAATGCTCGGATATTTAGGGCCAAAAGCATGCGATGTTAAAACATCAACAATAATGGAAATGATAAGTTTAATTCTGGGTCAGGGACAAAGTTCAAGATTATATCAGGAACTTATAGAAAAAGCGAAAACACCAATATTCAATATTGCTTCAAGTGATTATTATCATTTTAGAGACGGCGGTAATATATTTATTGATGCAAATTTTAAACCCGAATTTAAAAATGAAGCTATAGAAATAATTAAACAAGAGATAAATAAATTATGCACTGACGGAATAACCGAGCAGGAATTAAAGAAAGCAAAGAAAAAATTAAAAGCAGGATTTGCCGAAAATTCCGAAACCGTATCTGACATAGGTGAAAATATAGGTTTTTATACAACGGTCTGCAATAACTTAAAATGTATAGAAGAATATATAAATTCTATAGAATCAATAACAGCGGAGGATGTATTAAATACCGCAAAGAAATATTTAGATTTAAAACATGCCGTAATCGCAGTATTAATGCCTGAGAACAAAGGATAAATAAATATGGAAAAATATACTCTTAATAACGGAATTAAAACAATAGTAAAAATAAATAAAAATACCCCTCGAGTAGCAGTGGTAATGTATGCCAAATTAAATAAAGACGAACCTAAAGCAGGATTATATTATTTAATGGCGCAAATGTTTTATCATGGCACGAAAACCAAAACCGCTGAAGAACTTGCTACTTTGCTTGATGAAAATGCCATCGACATAAATATTGAAAAAAAAGCAGATTACATAAGATTTAAAATCCAATGCTTAAACGAAGATATAAATACAGCTTTAAACATATTTGAAGATATGATTGAAAACTCAACTTTTAATGATTATAAAAAAGAAATTACAAAAATAAAAGGTGAATTTACATCCGATTTAGATTCGGCGAAAATACAAGCACAAGATGATTACTATAGAACTATATTTAAAAATCATCCCTACGGCATAGGCAGAAAAGAAATAATAGAAGGATTAGATTCCATAAATAAAGAAGATTTAATGAAACATCTTGATGAAATAAAATATAAATCGCAAAAAAACATATCTGTTGCAGGAAGTATTGACGGTAATGAAATAATTGAATTATTAAATAAACATCTGAAAAATTTAAAATGTGAAGATATGAAAGATGAAAGGGAAAAAATAATTCCCATAAAAGAAAACCGACTTTCAATAATAAAAAAAGAAGATGCTAATCAGGCGCAAATATTCCAAGGCTGGCAGGTAAAAAATATATATTCGGATGAGTATCCTGCCATAATACTGTTAAATACAATATTAGGCTCATCAGGATTATCTTCAAGATTATTTTTGGAATTAAGAGAAAAACAAGGGTTGGCATATACTGTAAGAAGTGCTTATGAACCTTTGGATTTATGCGGAAATTTCTTTGTATATATAGGAACAGAGCCAAAGAATATCAGAACCTCTTTAGATGGTTTTGCAAAAGAAATAAAAAAAATAATGACAGAAATAATAACCGATGAAGAATTAGAAAATGCTAAAAATAATGCCATAGGTAAAAGACAATTTTATCAGGAAACAAATTTGCTTGAGGCATCATTAAAAGGATATTATGAATTTTTAGGCTTAGGATACGAATTTGAAGATAAACTGATAAATAACATCAAGTCAGTAACAAAAGAAATGATAATGGAAACAGCGGTAAAATGTTTTAACACACCGCATGCATTATCAATACTTGCGCCTGAAAAATTTATAAACCGGGCGGAATTAAACTGTTAAAGCACTTAATTTTATGGTAAAATCGACATAGAGATTATGAATAAAACGGATAAAATAAGTAAAGATATAGATAAATTACAAAAAAAAGGTAATTTTAAAAAAGCAATCGAGACATGCCAGGCAGCGATTGCTCAGGATGAAAATAATACAAATCTGCATATAAAACTTGGGGACTTATATATAGAACAGCATCTGGATATATATCAGGCACAGCAGTTTGTAGATGAAGCAATAACTGAATACCAACGGGCATTAGAAAGCTGTGTAAATTCCGCTGAAATATATTTTAAAATTGCAATGGCTTTTTACTATAAAAGAGAACTTGATAAAGCAATTAATTATTTTAAACTCGCATTAGAAGCCAACCATAAATTTGCGGAAGCATATTTTATGACAGCTGAAACATTTATGAAAAAAGGTGATTATCTTGAAGCAATGGAATATGCTCAAAAATCTGTTGAAATTTCACCTTTCAAGGCATCCAGAGCATATTATATAATATATAGTTTAATGTCTTTATCAAACAGGTATAAAAAACCTCAAAAGTTTATGAAGTTAATCCAATCCGTTTTAACACTTCCTTTTGATAAATATGCAATGAAATCGGTATATAGACAACTTACATATTTAAAATTTTTACCCGTATTATTAAAAACATCCTGCATGATATTTACTCAGGGATTTACGGAAGAAGTACTGCAAAGGTATAGAGATACAATAGATAAAGCGCCCGGATTTGTAGAATTATATATTAATTTAGGCAGAGTATATCATGAACTCGGAAGATATGAGGATGCAATATGCGAGTATAAAATGGCTATTTGGCTTGATTGCTTAAATATCAGGGCATATTTCTATCTCTGCCAATTATATGAAGAACTAAAAGACTTTGATAATGCAATAGAAACATGTACAAAATTAATAGAATTACAACCGCATATTGCGGATTTTCATTGCAGGATTGCACAATATTTATATTTAACAGGTAATGTAGAGGAAGCAATTGAACATTATCAAACTGCAGTATCATTAAATCCAAATTCTCAATGGACAAGTGTTGTAGCTCAAACGTTAGGTTTTATTTTTCAAGAAAATGTAAAAAATCTTGATGCGGCAATATCATCATATCAAAATGCATTCAGCTTAAACCCAAATGATATAGATATATATTTAAATCTCGGCAATGTATTTTTTGAAAAAGGTTCATACGATAATGCACTGGTAATATATAAAAAAGCATTAGAATCATCACCATATAGTGCAAGACTTCATTGTAATCTCGGATATTTATACTGGGGGAAAGGTAATATAGAAGAAGCAATCAAAGAATATGAAAAAGCAATAAAATATGATAACACATATGATATTGCATATAATAACCTTGGAGTAATTTATCTTGATGATTTAGGAATGGTTCAAAAAGCAATGGGATTATTTGAATCAGCACGAAGATATAATCCTAATTATGCTCTTGCAAATTACAATCTTGCCCGTTCCGTTGCAATAACAGGTGATAAAATAGAAGCAGCTAAACTTTACCAAATAGCCTTAGATATAAATAAATATACAATGGAACTTGATCCTGAAGATATTAAAGAAAAAATCCAAGATTTATTTACATAGAAAGAGGAAATAATTGGAATATATACAAGAAATCCGAGTTTTATATTCAGATACAGATTCTTATGGAGTTGTCTGGCATGGTGCATATACAAAATGGTTTGAAGCGGCAAGAGTTGAACTTGTTGAAATGCTTGGATTGGATTTAGAAACTCTTGAAAAAAATAAGATTTTGTTTCCCGTTGTTGAAATGAATATAAGATATAAATCTTCTGCCAAAATGAATGAAAGAATAATAATAAAAACTCACATTTCAGAAGTGAAACCTGTCAGTATTACCTTTGAACATAAAGTTTATGAGAAAAATACAAATCAACTAAGAGTAATTGCACATACAACAATTGTTGCAACAGATATAAATACAGGTAAAATATACCGCAAAATGCCTGATGATATACTTAATAAATTTCTTTCCGCAAATAAATAAGTTATTCGTATATTAATCTTAAGGTCAATAAAGTTTAATCTTAAGACTATATCCCCTTTTTTTAATGTTGCCTAAAATTAAAAATATAATAAAAGGGGTATATAGATTTGGGGAAAAGTTTAACAAAAAAAAGCAATAAGTATGATAAATTTTCTGCGGAAAATTATTATATTCAAGCTGAAAAGTTAAGAATAAAAAATAAAAATAAAGAATCTATAGAAAATTATTTAAAATCAATATTTATAGACAGAAATAATCCGTCATCATATGTAGGGCTTGCAATAGCATACAAAAATTTAAAAATATACTCAAAAGCTATAGATAATTTAATGAAAGCGGAAAAACTAAATCCTAATGATATAACAATACAAAAAGAACTTGCAATGTGCAATATAATAAAAGGCGACTTTGAAACGGGAATAAGATATTTAAGAAATTCAATAAAATTGGAGCCTGAAAATCCTGATATACAAATGCAGTTAGCACTTGTTCACGAAATGATTGAAGAAGAAGAAATGGCATTAATGATATATCAAAGAATAATAGAATATAATCCCGATTATATAAGAGCATATATTCAAAAAGCAACATTATATATGCATATAGAAGATTATCTGAATTGTGCGAAAGCATTTAAAGAAGTATTAAAAAAAGATGAAACATACTATAGAGCATATTTAGCAATCGGAATTTGTTATGAAAAAATGGGAAATATTTCAGGTGCAAAAAGATACTATAAAAAATATTTAAATCAAAACAGATTATGCGGTAATTACAAAGATATAGTTTTAAGAATAAAAGAATTCGGTAAAGTAAAAACCAAAAATACGGCAACATTAAAATTAGTATAGCTGTATTTGATTATTAATAATCTTTTTGATAAAGTACAAAAAGAATAAGTTAGAATTATGAATACAAAACTAGACATAATAACAATAGGCGAAAGTTTAATTGAACTATCAACACCCCAAAGTTTAACCGATGCATCCACATTGGATAAATATTATGGAGGAGACACATTAACTACAGCAATAACAGCATTAAGATTAGGTTCAAAAGTAGGCTATATATCCAGAATAGGAATGGATTGTTTTAAAAATTACCTGCTTGAAAGCTGGCAAGAAGCAGGTCTTGATATATCACATGTTAAACCCGTACAGGGAATAAACGGATTATATATGCTTGCAATGGGTCAGGAATGTGAAAATAAAGAATTATACTTATACAGAAGAAAATCTGCCGCAACAAATCTTTCAATTGATGATATATCAACAGAATATATTCAAAATGCTTCAATATTATATTCAACGGGAATAACTCAATCATTGTCAATATCAGCAAGGGAAGCAATAAAAAAAGCATTTAAAACAGCGAAAGAAAATAATGTTACAACTGCATATGATCCTAATTATAAAGCACAGATATGGTCAGAAGATGAAGCAAAAGAAGCTTTTGAAGAAATATCAGAGTACCTTGATATATTATTTTTAAATGTTAGTCGTTCATCAAAAGTAATTATAGATTCTTCATCAGTAGATAATATAATGAAACATATATGGGATAGAGGGATATCAACTGTTATAATAAAATCTTCAATAGAAAAAGGATACTACGTTGGAAATAACGGGAAAATAGAATTTATTAAATTCTTTAATGAAAACAGTGTTGATACTACAGGCGCAGGTGACACCTTTAACGGCGGTGTATTACACGGAATATCATCAGGTATGTCCCCGTTTAGAGCTGCAAATCTCGGAGCAATAACAGCAGGACTTCAAGTTAAAGGAATAGGTGCAATTAAATCCATTCCCGATAAAGAAGAAGTTTATAAAATTTTTAAAGGTTCAAATGACTAAGAAAATATGTATTTCAGGCTATTACGGTTTTGATAATTTCGGCGATGAAACTATTTTAAAAATTTTGGTAGAAAACCTTAAATTAATTAATCCCGAATTTGAAATAACCGTTTTTTCCTCTTCGCCGGAAAAAACAGCTGAAAATTATAAAGTAAAAAGTGTTTATACATTCAAAATACCTGCTGTTATAAAAGAACTTTATAAAACAGACATATTAATATCGGGAGGAGGCAGCCTCCTTCAGGATGTTACGAGCATAAAAAGTCTTATTTATTATCTTGGAGTAATTTCAACCGCAAAAATATTCGGGAAAAAAATTATAATATTCTCTCAAGGTATAGGGCCTATAAATAATAAAATATTAAAAAAAATAACATTTTTTCTGCTTAAAAGAGCAAACCTTATAACCGTTCGGGATGAAGAAAGTTATAAACTGTTAAAAGAAAATAAAATAAATGCTGTTAAGACTTCGGACCCCGTATGGAATCTTCAAATTCCCCAAAATATATCAAAAGCAAATACACTTGGCATTCAGTTAAGAGACTCCAAAGATATAACAGAAAATTTTATATCAACTTTTGCCGATGCAATAATTAAAAATTACGAGAATAAAGATATTTATCTATATTCACTCCAAAATAAATTAGATTTAAATATTTTAAATCAATTAAAAAATAAAATTATACAAATAAAACCTGATATTAATATAAAAATAATTGAAAACACTTCAAATGATAAAATAATCAACGATATCGCTCAAATGGAAGAGCTTATTGCAATGCGATATCATGCTTGTTTAACTGCAATTAAAAGCAATATAAAACTTCTTCCTATAAACTACGATATAAAAGTAAAAAATCTGTCTGAAGAATTTAATTTAAAAAGCATAGATGTAAAAAAATCTAGTAATTTAAATGAAATAATAAAAGAATTCAAAGACAAAAAAATAAATTATAATCAGGAAAAAATAAAGAACTTATCGTTCGATTTTAAGTTAATGAAAGAATACTTATAAAATTTTAGAATTTTTTTCTTCTAACCTGCTGGAATTAAGAATATTTCTTAATTTCATAATAGCCTGCGCATGGATTTGACATACTCTTGATTCAGAGACATCAATACTTTCGCCTATTTCTTTCAGGGTCATATTTTCGTGATAGTAAAGCACCATAACCATACGTTCTCTTTCGGGCAATTTCAATAAAGCAGATTGAAGCTCATTCTTTACATCTCTTTCCTCAAGTTTTTGCAAAGGATTGACAGAATTTGTATCAACTAAAGTATCAATTAATTCAACACCCTCATCACCCGAATATTTTTTTTCATACAAAGAAGTAATAGATGTATCTTCAGAAAGGATGGAAGTAATTTTTTCTTTTTCAACACCCAAATAATCAGCGATTTCTTCAGTGGAAGGTGTTCTGCCAAACTGTTGTTTTAATTCTTCGGTAGCTTGTTTAATATCTTTAATTTTTTTTCTGGTGCTTCTCGGGAGCCAATCTTGCGACCTGATTTTATCAATTATAGCACCTCTTATTCTCATAACGGCATAAGTTTCAAAATGCGCTCCTTTATCAGGTGAAAATTTTTCTATTGCATTTATTAAACCTTCCACACCGAAACTGGTAATATCATCAAGCGCAAAATTAGCCGGAAGATTTAACTTAATTCTGCCTATTACATATTTAGTCAGATATATATATTGTAAAATAAGCATATCTCTGTATTTTTTATTTGTTCTGTCAGCCAAATAAAGATTCCAAAGTTTAACAAGCTCTTCATCAGAAAGTCTTTTTATGTTTTTATAGGCATTATTATGTTCTAAATTATCACTCATTATACAACCTGATATCAGATACAATTATACATATATTAATTGTATAAATTTAACGGAAATATCAAATCATATATATATATGAAGTTTTATAAATTATTCATTAATTAAAATCGGATTTTGTTTAATCTGCTTTTGTAAAATTACTGATTTATCAACATTTAAAGATAAGGTTTCACCAAACATCTTCTTTTCATATTTACTTTGTTCTTCGGAAACAAAACCAAGATTTAATAAAATTTGTTTAATTTTATTCATTTTAAATAAAGGAAGAGAAAGATTAATTTTTACTAATTTATCCGAAGTATTATATAAAGCTTTTTCCGCAGAAATTTGAACCAGTTTTGTAATTAAATTATCAGTAGAAAGGGATAATTCCGCATCAATATTAATAATATAAACACTATCCTTATATACTTTTACATCTAAGCAAGCTGCAACTTTATTATCTTGAGTTCTGAGTTCATATTTCTCAAGCATATTTTTAGATGAAAATTTTCTAAATAAATTGAATTTTTTAGATTTATTTATAAAAAACTTTTTTTCAAATAAACTAAATTCATTTATTTTTTCCCAATTAGGCAATAAATAAATATTATCTAAAATATGTTTTAAATCATTATTAATTTTATTATTATGTTTTATTAATGTATTAATCATAAAATATTATCTTTATTATACTTCTCTGATATATCGGCTATAAAGCAATCCCCATTGCTCTCACCATATAATTTCATACATTTTATATTTTAAATCAAAACTTGTCAAGTGACTAAATATATTAAAAAGTATTAACTTAGAAAAAGAGAACAATAAAAATTGTTCTCTTTTTTATAAAATCGAAAAAAATTATTCAGCATAAACACTAACTTGTTTTTTGTCTCTTCTGAAAGATTCAAATTTAACAACACCGTCAGCCAATGCAAATAAAGTATAATCCTTACCCATACCTACATTGTTGCCGGGATGAAATTTAGTACCTTTTTGACGAACAATAATATTACCGGTAGTAACTTGTTCGCCGCCGAATTTTTTTACACCTAATCGTTTACTTTCACTGTCACGTCCGTTTTTTGTAGAACCGACACCCTTCTTATGAGCCATTGTTATATTCTCCTTAAATTATTCTTCAGTAGTTTCTTGTGCTGCTTCTGCTTTTTTAGCAGTAGTTCTGATTTTATTAATCATAACTCTTGTAAAGTTTTGTCTGTGACCTTGTTTTCTTCTGTAGCCTTTTTTAGCTCTTTGTTTGTAGACTATAACTTTTTTAGCTTTATCATGTTTAACGATACTGCCTTCAACACTTGCATTTTTAACATAAGGCTGACCGACTTTAGATTTTTTACCGTTAACAAGCATAATAACATTTTCAAAAACTACTTTTGAGTCAACATCATTTTCAAGCAATTCAATATCAACATAACGACCTTCGGTAACTTGATATTGTTTTCCGCCTGTTTCAATAATTGCAAACATTTTAAATTCCTTTCACTTGAGGCATCCGCAGCTGTATAAGCATTTAAGGGCGGTGTACCTATCTATACACATGCATAATAATAAGCATTATAGAAAAAGTTTAACTTGCACATAACCTATTGTCAACAGGGGATTAATTTTTCCATAAAAAATATTATTGTTATGTTAATGCAAATAATATAAAAATTGCGTTCTGATGCTTCGTATAGATAACTTCTAAGCTCAGCCTGAAGCCCCGTAACTTGCCTAACGGCTTCAAACAGACGGGGCTTTGTTGCTGCTTCGCAAAGAAGTTGTACTATACTACGCAAGGAACTTTAATTTTTATATTATTTGCAAAATTTAAAATATTAAATAAAAAAATAAAGTTTGAAAACCATATACGGAGTTTCGTGGGTTCACTTACCGAAACAACATCAGGGCTTCGTCTGCCGGCATAGCCGGTTCATTATTCTTTCTAATATAATTTTATAATTTGGAACGAGTTACGAAGCCTCTGGTTGAGGTTAGTGAAACAGAAACGAAGTATCAGGTCGAAAACTTTATTTTTTATTTAATTTAATAAAAATAATAATTATATTTCTTATTTTAACGACATTTTGACTTTTATTGCTGTTATAAGTTTTTTAGTTTTATTAACTAAATCCTCATAACTTCCTTCATTTTTAATAACATAATCCCAATCAGTTATATTATCCAAGTCCGTTTCTGTTGAGTCATTTGAAGAAACAAGCCTGCCTCTTTTACTTCTTACCTCTTCAGATGCTTCAACTCTTATGCAAAATGCACCAAACGAACGAAACAAATCAAGTTCATGTTTAACTCTTATATCAGTTACAATAACATCACCGTCGTAATTAATTATCGAATTAAGCCAATAATCAGGATTTTGCCCTCTGCCCCAATCACCGAGATTTATTAAATCCTGCCTGTATTGTGATTTATTTTTTTCAATTTCTTCAATACTTAAACCTGTTTTTCGGGAATATTCCAGTTTAATTGCATCTGCAATTCCAATTCTTTTAAAAGATTTAAATTCATTCAACAAAATTTTTGCAACAGTATCTTTTCCGGAAAATTGTTTTCCGGAAAAGATAATTATTTTTTTATTATTAACCTTCATCTTTAATACTTAAACTGATTCTTCTGTCATCAGGATTAAACTTAATAATAGTTGTTTGAATTTTATCCCCGACTTTTAAAACCGTATTATGCTGATTTTGATATTCAGTCAGTTCATTATTAGGTAATAGAGCTTCTACACCCGGGAATACTTCAACAAAAGCACCAAAATGTTTAATTCTGGTAATTGTACCTTCAAGTTTATCACCGTCATTTATTTTATCTTTAGCTTCAAGCCAAGGGTCTTTTTCAAGATTTTTAAGACTTAAACTTATTCTCTGTTTATCGTTATCGATAACAATAATTTCAACATTAACCACATCACCGACTTTAAGGATATCAGAGGGATGATCCACCCATCTCCATGAAATTTGTGATAAAGGAAGCAGTGCATCTACACCGCCTATATCAATAAAGGCACCGAAATCGGTAATTCTAACAACTTCGCCTTTAACAATCTGACCTACTTCAAGTGAAGAAAATAAATCTTTTTTATTATCATCTTTATCTTCAGCATAAACTTTTCTGTTAGAAAGTATAAAGTTACCTTGTTGAATATCCATAGTTAAGATTTTTAATTCAAGCTTATCACCTACTGCACTGTCGCCTGCCTTTAATCTTAATTGGCTTGAAGGAACAAATCCCCTCACTCCTTTAACTTCAACAAGTATACCGCCTTTAACTATAGAAACAACGGTACCTTCAACTACATCATCATTTGCTTTAATTTGTTCAAGTTCTCTCCAGCTATAAGCAAGAGCGACCTTTTTATATGAGAGCATGAACCTGCCGTCTTCATCTTCTTCCCTTATTATCAGGAATTCATATTCTTGATTTTTCTTTAATGTTTCTTCTAAAGGAACATCTTTATTAATAATTGCTTCTTTTTCAGGCACATAAGCCGAGGTTTTTGCGCCGATATCAACAATGACACCTGTTGAATCATAAGAACATACTATCCCTTTAACTAAATCACCTTTTTGAAAATTGTAATCATAATTGCTAAGTAATGCCTCAAATTCTGAATCGGTATACTCTTGGCTGTTCATCTCTCTCTTACTCCGTTGGTTATAATAACTATCTTTTTAAAAGTTATTTTACACCTATATCCAGACTTTGTAAAGACTTACAACTTTTTAATTCTCTAATGCCTTATGATTAGGCTATTTATATAATATAATCCTGATATAGTCCAAAAGTGGTATTATTTTTCAATTTATTTAATGCTCTTGTTTCTGTTTGCCTGATACATTCTTTTGTAACACCATATAGTTTGCCGATTTCTTCCAGAGTCTGCTTTTCAGAGTTGCCAAGCCCAAATCTTAAAACTATAACTTTTTGTTCTCTTTCTTTTAAACCTGAGAGAATTTTAACAATATTTTCTTTTAAAGAATTATATTCTGTTTCTTTTGAAGCTGAACTTTTTTCATCTTCAAGAATATCAATTAATTTAACTGCAGAGCCATTTTGCATTTCAATTTCACCTTCAAGCGAAAGAGTTTTTTTATACGCATTTAAATAATTATTGATTTTATAACTTTCAATGTTCATTTTTTCGGCTATATCTTCGGTTTTTATATCAGACATTCCCGAATTTTCCATTTCTGTCTTAATTTTTGAGTATCTTGATAAAGTTTCTTGAATATACACGGGGATTTTAACCGGATGTGATTGTTCGGAAACAGCTTTAAACATAGCTTGTTTTATCCACCATGAGGCATATGTCGCAAATCTATAGCCAAATTTCCAATTAAATTTATCAACAGCCGTCATTAATCCGATATTACCTTCCTGAATCAAGTCCGTCATAGGAATTTTACTTGTTTGAATTACTTTTTTTGCAATCATAATAACTAATTTTAAATTTGATTTTATTAATTCTTTTTTAGCTTTTTTATCGCCTTCTTTTGCTCTTTTTGCCAAGTCCTGTTCATCTTCAGCCGAAAGGTTTCTATACTTATACACTTCTTTTATATATTCGTTTAATTTTGAATCCGAATATAAATAATTTTGAAAGTCTGAAACAACATCTGAATTAAAAGTACAATTTAATGCCATAGTAATGCTCCTGATTTAATATTAATACACACCGAAATAACCAGCAGAAATCTGCATGGGAATACTAACCTGACCGTAAGGGAAAGAGAATAATTTTAGTGCCTTACGAAAATTTATTATATATCTTTTGTATATCTTTAATATATCACATTGCATATCCAAATTCAATCATGTTGTTAAGAAATATTAAGTTGAATTTTAAAACAGGCGCTTTTTCTTAACAATACTTAATATTAATATAATAGCTTATATCGTTGAAAATGTTATAAAATAAATAGTATGTTAATTCAGGGATATTACGGAAAAGAACGAACTCATATATTAGTTGAAAAATACCTCGAGCTTGTAAATAAAGGGGTTAATCCGAGCAATATCTTATTTTTAGTTTTAAATTCATATAAAAAATTTCAATTACTGGAAGAATTAAAAAAGACATCAGGCAAAATATCCGAAAACAACCTGAAAATCTATACTCCTGCAGGTCTTTGTTATAATGCGCTTTCTGATAATTGGGATTATATATTAAAAATTGCAGGGAAAAATAATAACGAAAAACCCAATTTATGCGGACTTGAAGTCTCTCAGTTTATATTTAAACAATGTATAAAAGAAGCAGATTTCAGTGATTATATATCTAAAGTAAACCTGCTTCATCAATTATTCAGAAGATACTCTTTGATTGTTCAAAATGATTTAGGTGTTAAAGAAATAACAGAAAAATCCAAAATATTAAAAGAATCATTTTATAAAGATGCCCAAAAGGCTATAGATAATTATAAAATGAAAACAATTGAATTAAACAGTTTTGATTATTTAAGACAGATGGCAGTTTTGCCTTTAATTTATAAGAATACAAATTATTTCAAGAATTTTGAATATTTATTTGTTGATGACAGTGATGAATTATCTTATTTAATGTGGGAATTTATTGATAATCTTATGCCTTATTTAAAAGACTATTATATTACATATGATATAAAAGGTTCATCAAGATGCGGTTATTTATGTGCGTATAAATCAGGAATTAATGAATTTAAGAAAAAATATATTTCTAAAGAAATTATTGTAAAACAATCTGATAAATATTCAGATACAGCAGATATTATATATAATAATTTAAAAAACGGGAAAAAAACTTCATTAAAAGATATAAGCTTGTGCCAAAAATCAACAAGATTTGAGATGGCGGATGAAGTTATAAAAGATATAAATAAGCTTATTGATTCAGGAGTAAAACCTTGCGATATTGCTGTTATTACTCCGCTTATTGATGATGTGCTTATTAATACTTTAAAAGAAAAAGCGGTTAATATTAATTTTCAAATACTTTCGGGCAGTGAAAAATTATCTGATTGTGCAGATATTAAGCATATAATCAGCATTTTAAAAGCCGTAAATGGTATTAAATTAAAAGATTATGAAATAAAAAATGTATTGATTAATTTATTAAGGATTCCGTTAAAAAATTATAAATTACAAAATAATAATTTTGACGAAATAAAATTTGAAAATAATGAATATGAAGACAAATATATAAAATTAAAAAATATAATTAGCTCATTAAAAAAATCTAAATCGAAGATAAGCGAGCAAATAAAAATAATATACAACAATTTAATTAAAGAATTTAACTCAAATCCAAACACAAAAAAATATGATTTTTTATTAAAAGAAGCTCAAAGTTTTGAAACTGCATTCAGCGGTGAAGATACTGCAAAAGAATTTATCCTTCAAATAGAAAACAGTATAATAAGCGAAAATCCGACAGAGAGTATAAAAATCAACAAGGATGCAGTAATAACGGCAACGGGACAGAAAATTATTGATTATTCAATTCAAACCAAATACCAATTATGGCTTGATATATCAAGCAGTGAATGGTTAAAAGAAGATACGGGAACATTATATAATTCATGGGTATTGAGCAAGGATTGGGCAAAAAACGAATATACAATTGAAGATAATATTACCCTGACCAGAGAAAAAACAGCATCCGTAATAAGAAAATTAATGTTATGTGCAGAAAAGGAAATAAAGCTATACTCAAGCATATACGATAACAACGGAAACGAGAATTTCTCAGGATTAAACGAATACATATATACAGATATTAAAGAAGAGCGCAAAGAGTATAAAATTATTCCCAGAGATGACCAAAAGGCGGTTTTAGAGTATAAAAGCGGTAAAATGGGGATAATGGCAGTTCCGGGGGCAGGCAAAACCACAATACTTCTTGCCTTAATTATAAAGCTTATGAAGGCAGGAATAAAAGGCTCTAACATTTTTGTATTAACTTATATGGAGTCGGCAGCAAAGAATTTTAAGGAAAGAATTCAAACCGCACTGGGACAAAGTGCAGAATTACCTAATATATCAACAATTCATGGGCTTGCACTGAGAATTATCAAAGAAAATTCAAATTATATAAAAGCAGGACTTGATGAAAATTTTCAAATTTGTGATGATACGCAAAAAGAAAAAATAATAAAAGAACTTTTGATTACAAATAAAATCAATGAAGATAATTTTGAAAATTATTTAAGATGTATTTCCATAGTAAAACTTTCGCAAAATAATGAAAATATAACCTCAAAATATAAAGAAATTAAAGAGTTTTTCAATTTTTACAGGGAATATAATAATTATTTAAAGCGGAATAATCTTCTTGATTACGATGATATGCTCTATTATGCCGTAAAAATATTAAAAGAAAATAAAGATATATTAAATAATTATCAAGAGATTTGCAGATACATAATAGAAGATGAAGCGCAGGATTCCACTCAAATTCAGCAGGTACTGTTAAATTTATTGAGCGGAAAGCACAAAAATATTGTAAGATGCGGAGATATAAATCAAGCGATTACATCAACCTTTACAAACAGCGACACAGAAGGCTTTAAAGAATTTATAAGGACAAACAAAAAAGTTGAAATGAATTCATCTCAAAGATGTTCCGTGCCAATATACACTTATGCAAATGAATTAATTAAAAAATCCCTTCAAAAAGAAGAATTAAAGCCTGCTTTTTATGATATTCAAATAAAAGGTACAAAAAATAATCCTGATAACAAAAAATCACCCGAATATTTAATTTTTGAAACCGAAAAGGATGAAAAACAATTTATAGTAAACAAAATCAAATCAATAAAAAAAGATAACCCGAATGCTTCAATAGGTGTACTTTTAAGACTAAACTCGCAGGTTAATGAATATAATGAACTTTTCCTTGCAAATGATATAAAAACCTCTGTAAGAACAGATACAATGGGGCAGAACAGAATATATAAATATATATTTTCCGTATTAAAGTTGTTGGAAAATCCCGTAAATAAAGAGAATATTATAAATCTTGCCAAAAATTACACAAAATCAATAACAAAAGAAGATATAGATTACATAAAATCAATAAAAATGCCTTTTATAAACCTAAACCCCGATGAACTGCCGACGGAAGGGCTAAACCAATTATACTGGGATATTGAATACTGGCTGAACAATTCAACGGAAAGTATAGAAATAACGGCATTAAAAGCAGGTTTATATTATTCCAAAACAGAAATTGAAAGAGCAAACACATATATTATATCTACTTACATAAAAAAATTAATGAATAATTCCGACTCTGCCGAAAGTATTTTAAACGGGCTTGAATACAGTGCAAATAAACCTATGAGCATGTATAAATTTTTTGAAGAAGAAAAAGATAATTCCGGAGTTGAAATAATGACCGCTCATAAATCAAAGGGGGATGAGTTTGATTATGTATTTCTAGCACAAATGAATGAAGATAATTATCCCCTTGAAATAGAGAATGTAAAACTTAAGAACTCAGGGCATTTTACGGAAACAATAAAAGCATTGGTAAATAAAACAAAAATAAAAACTCTGGGTGAAATAAAACAAGAACAGCTGTATGAAACACTAAGGCTATTGTATGTAGGAATAACAAGGGCAAAATCGGAACTCTATATAACAAGCGCCAAAGTATACAGAAGGAATAAAAAAACAAAACTAAGTAATTTTTTTAATAATTTTTCACAAAATAATGTAATCTGAATTCATAAGTGCTATAATAGTAGTAATAAAAAGTTTACAATTTAATTAACATATAAAAATCAAATAAAAAGGAAGGAATAAATGTCATTTACACACGGAACTCTTGAAAATGAAATACTTAATGCTGTTTGGTTAATGGAAGAAAACGGGATAAATTCAAAAGATATTTCAGTAAGCGAAGTATTATCTCAAATAAATAAAAACGGCAATATAAGAGCATATACGACTGTAAAAACGGTAATGGACAGGTTAGTAGATAAACATCTGTTAAAAAGACAAAAAAGCGGAAAAAAATTCTGTTATAAATCAGTAGAGAGCCGTGAAGAAATGGCTGCAAGTGCAATAAATAAGCTTGCCGGACAATATTTTAATAATGATGTGCGCTCATTAATGAAGGCTCTTGAAAAACAATGTACGGGAATAAAGGTATAGATTATACCGAATTAAGAAAAGAAGTTGCAAAACTGTATAAATATGCCCTTACAAAAAGGATATCGGTAAGGGATGCTTTATCGCAGTTTCCAAAAGATTGTAATGATTCAACAATAATCGCAAGCTGGCATGCTTTGTGTCATTTGGAAGCGGATGAAGATATTCGTGCTAAAGACGAACTTTACAGGAAAGAGCAGGATGAATTTTTAAATTTTATAGAAGAAACATTAAGTAAAGGAGAAAATCTTCCTGAAAATATAATAAATGAATACAAGCCTTTTCATCCTGATTCTTTAATATCCGGTACGACAAAAATTAGCAGTATCCTAAATAAACTCAAAAGATTTCTTTGTTGTTAAACCTATTCCCCAAAATGCTTAAATTTGGTAAAATTTAAGTATAAATAATCCGGAGAAAGAATATGAGGAAATTAACATATTTAGGGCACAGTGCTTTTTTCATAGAAAAAGATTGGGACGGAATATTAATAGATCCGTTTATAACAGGCAATCCGTTTGCGGATTTTGATTATAAGAAAAAAAGAATAACTCATATATTTGTTACACATGCACATCTTGATCATTTGGGTGATGCCATAGCAATATCCAAACATACAGGGGCTATAATATATGCGGTTGTTGAGCTTGCAAGCTACTGTATGGAAAAGGGTGCAAAAGCCGTAGGAATAAATGTAGGTGCAAATTTAAAATTTAAATGGGGTAATGTTAAGGTATTTAATGCACTACATTCAAGCTCAAATCCCGATTTACCTTATGGCGGTGTAGCGGTAAGTTATATGTTTGATATAGACGGAACAAGAATATATCATGCCGGTGACACGGGTTTAATGCCGGATTTCAGGATGATAGGCGATATGTGTAATCCTTATTATGCTCTTTTACCTATTGGAGGGCATTATACGATGGATATTGAAGATGCAGCGGCAGCAGCAAAAATGTTATATGCAATGGAGGTAATTCCTATGCATTATGATACTTTTTCTAATATAAAAGCAGATTTAAGAAAATTTGTGGATTTATTGGAAGCCCAAGGTCAAAAATGTTTACCGTTAAAGGCAAACGAATATGTGGAGTTTTGATAGGCAAAAACCGCTTATAGCATTTGTAGTTCCTACGGGAATTGGTGCATCTGTCGGCGGATATGCAGGTGATGCATCAAATTATGCAAGAAAATTTACAAAAGATTTTAATGTAATAGTTAATCCTAATGTAGTTAATGCAGCCTGTTTTTCAGGAATAGGCAATAATATGCTTTATACTGAAGGCTGGAGTTTATCGGAATTTATAAAAGGAAATTTATTTTTAAAATCGTCAGAACATAATAAAATTGGTGTACTTTTTGATAAAGGTATATCTAAAGGCATAATAAATGTACATATTAATACAATTAATGCCGTTAAAACAGTATACGGTATAGATGTAATCGGATATGAAATTACCGAAGAACCATGTAATATTGAATTTTACAAAACCGAAAGCGGAATTTCATCAGGGAGTGTATTAAATAATAAAACACTTTTACAAGCAGGGAAAAAACTTATTAAAAAGGGGGCTGAGGCAATTGCCGTTGTATGTGCATTTTCTGAACCTCCCGAAGATAATTATATTAACGGTAATGATGTTGATATTGTAGGAGGGGTAGAGGCTGTAATATCTCATTATTTAACAAGAGAACTTTTAGTACCCGTTGTGCATTCCCCTGCATTTGAAGATATTACTGTTACAAAAGAACTTGTAGATTCAAAATGTTCTGCGGAATATATAACTCCGACATTTTTACCTTGTTTATTAATCGGATTAAATAATGCCCCGTTAATTTCCCTGCAAAAAGGGGAACAATATTTAAGTAAAGATAATTTAACAGCTTTAATAATGCCTTATAATTCCCTCGGGTCTTCAATAACCGCAGATGCATTAAAAAATAAAATTAAAGTTATATCAGTAAAAGAAAATAAAACTGTACTTAATATTACAAAAACCATATTAAGGAAAAATGATATAATAGAAACAGATACATATGAGAGCTGTTATAAATATTTAAAGGATAAATTTAATGAAAAAATATAAACTCGGATTTAACTTATCGGAAGTTTTAATTTGTGTAGTTATTATGGGTATAATAGCTGCATTATCAGTGCAGACATTAAAGATAATAAAAGCTTCATATGCATCATTAGCTTACTTTGAATATAATTCAATGAGGCAGATAGCCGGGGAAATGATTGCAGGCAGAGGGCCTTCAGATACTTCAAATTTACAAACCATCAGATTTGATAACAATTTAAATAAGTATGTTATTACTGACGATAATTCAATTTTTTGCAGGGCATTATTTAATTTAGTAAATTCATCAGGGAAAATGGATTGTGATAATTTTGCTGCTGTAACCCAAGATGCAACATCAGAAGATCCGATTATATTAATAAACAAAAATAATCAAAATATTAGCCCAAATTTTATAACCGCCAACGGAAGAAGATATTATATTTCAGCCCATCAAGCGGCAGGTGAACAGACTATATACGGTTATAGAATAATAGCTGTCGATTTAAACGGAACTAAAACACCAAATATAAGTATTAGAGAGGATAATAAAATCCCCGATATAATATCATTTATGATTTTAGATAACGGCGAAGTCTTACCTGTGGGTGTAGCCGCAGATAATTTACAAGATAATCAAATTAACGACAGATGGATTATATATCTTAATTCAAAAGTTAAAGGATATTATTATAATCAATATAAAAAAGACAATAATACCGTACTCAATTATGACCAATTTAGAGATACATCATCAATTCCTCCCGAATGTAAGATAGGTGATAAACAAACTTGCAATTATGGTGTTGTAAATATACCCAAAATGAGTACAACACAGTCAAAAACAAGCATTTATTCTTTCAGGGAAGCTTATTGTACTGCTTTTGGAAATACGCATTCCGCTTATCAAAAATATTGCCATGATTTAAATCTAAGAAATGAAAATTGTCCGCCTTCAAATTCCGCAACAAGATTTGATTTATGCACCGTTGAAAATATAAAACCAATGTTTAGATATAATTTTAATTAGTATTAATAAAAATTAACATATTAACAAAAATTTTTTTATTTAACCGTTAATGCAAACAAGTGAAAGAAAAGGTAAAAGAAAAATGGAAGTTAGTGCAATAAATGCAGCTTTAAAATCTCATCCCAATAAAAAACAAATTCAAGCTTTATTAAAACAAAAAGAATACCAAGATAAAAAAGCGGTTCCGTCCGGATTAATGGAAGATGTTTTTACTAGAAGTAATGAAACTATATATGATATAGAACTAAAAGATATTCTGGAAAAGGCAGTTAAATCAGCTCATCTTAATGTAACTGAAAGACTTGCTTTAAATGAAAAATATTTCCCCAACGGCGGAGGCTTTGAACTGTTTCCTGATGATGTGTATGAACATCAATCTACACTGTATTATAATGCAACAGCCCCCGTGGAAGCAGATAAATTTTTAAATAAAGCTTTAAATTTAAATGTTCCGGATAATGTTTGTCTTCACCAGATCATTATTAAAGAAGGTAAAAAACCTTGCCTGGATTCAAATTTAGAAACGGCAATGCTTAAACTAAAAAATGTTTTAAAAAAATAAAAAAACCGCAATAGCGGTTTTTTTATTCTGAAATTGCTTCAAAGCATTCGTCACAGATTGTTTCATGCCCGATATGTCTGCCTAAAGGTCTATATTTCCAGCATCTTTCACATTTTTCCCCGATTGCTTTTGTAACATAAATTGTATAATCATCCTCACAATATTCATTCATAACGTCTTCAGGCTTAACATCTGATACAAAAGCTTGTGAAGTTATAAAGATGTTACAAAGTTCTTGTTCATATTTTTTAAGTAATTCTGAATTACCGCCTAAGATATAAACGGCAGTTTCAAGTGAACTCCCTATTTTCTTATCAGCTCTTAACGGCTCTATTGCCTTAGTAACAATTTCTCTGACCTTAAGAATTTGAGTAAATTCTTCTTCAAGTTCAGGGTTATTCCATTCATTATGAACTGTGGGCCAATCTGAAAGCAATATACTTTCAAGTCCGTTTCTTTGGTTTTCGGGAGTATTTTGCCAAATATCTTCAGCCTGATGAGGCATAACAGGAACTAATATTCTTGTCAGTGCCTGAGCTATTTCATATAATACGGTCTGACAAGCTCTTCTTGATAAAGACTTTTTACCGCAGGTATAAAGCCTGTCTTTTACTATATCCAGGTAAAATGCGCTTAAATCGACAGCCGCAAAGTTTTGAAGATATTGAAAATATCTGTAAAATTCGTATGCTTCAAAAGCTTCCGTTACATTTTCAATTAATACATTTAACTTATGGAGTGCAAATTTATCAATATCTTTTAAATCTTCATATTTAACATAATCTTGGGCAGGGTCAAAGTCAAACAGATTTCCGAGCAAAAATCTTGCTGTATTTCTTGTCTTTTTAAATATTTCCGTAAGCTGTTTTACAATGTTATCGCCGATTTTAGTATCATTTCTGTAATCAACTGAAGCAGCCCATAATCTTAAAATATCGGCGCCATAGTTTTTAATAATATCATCAGGTCTTATATAGTTGCCTAAAGACTTAGACATTTTTCTTCCGTCCTCACCGAAAACAAACCCGTGTGTTAAAACGGTTTTATATGGGGCAATACCTTTTGTGGCAACAGCTGTTAAAAGAGATGATTGGAACCAGCCCCTATGCTGATCTGAACCTTCTAAGTACATATCAACAGGCAAAGTGCCAAGTTCATCACTTCTTTTTTCAACAACTGCTCTGTGAGTAACCCCTGAATCAAACCAAACATCCATAATATCGGTTTCTTTTCTGAAATGAACACTACCGCATTTAGGACATTTATAACCTTTTGGCATAAGTTCTTCAACCGAATGGTTAACCCAAGCATCAGAGCTTTCTTTTTCAAATAAATCTGCAATATGGTTAATAGTTTCATCGTTAACAATAACTTCTCCGCAATCCTTGCAGTAAAATACCGGGATTGGAACACCCCAAGCTCTTTGACGGGAAATACACCAATCCGAGCGGTTTTCAACCATATTAGAAATTCTTGTTTCACCTGCTGCAGGTATCCAATTAACTTTTTTTATTTCTTCCAATGTTTTATCTTTAAACATATCGACTTTAACAAACCATTGGTCTGTGGCCCTATATATAACGGGGTTTTTACATCTCCAGCAATGAGGATAGCTGTGCGTAATATCAGCTTTAGCTATAAGAGCTTTAGCATTTTCAAGTTTTTGAATAACGATTTCATTACCTTTATAATAAGGCACTCCGATTAAGTCCGTATCATTAAACATATCGGATTTTTGCCAGATACCTTTTGAATCTAAAGGAGAAAATGTCGGGATTGAATATTTTTGGCAGACCTCCCAGTCCTCAAGCCCGTGCCCCGGAGCAGTATGAACGCAACCCGTCCCTGCATCAAGAGTAACATGGTCGCCTAAAATTATTCTGCTTTCTCTGTTATATAAAGGATGAAAAGCACTCATATTCTCAAGCTCAGCACCTCTTAGAGTTCCTAAAACTTTTATACCATTATCATCCCATTCAACATCTTTTAAGAAGTTATTTAAAAGTTCTGTTGCAACTATATAGCAGTCATTTTTATATTCAAATATTGAATATTCAAGTCTTGCATTTAGGCAAACAGCCAAATTAGAAGGAATTGTCCAAGGGGTTGTTGTCCAAATAATTGCGTATAAATCATTTTGGGCGGTTGAGTTTATTTTATCAAAAACTTTCTTTTTATCATTTTCGTTAAATTTAAAGCGGACATAAATACTTGTTGAAGTATGGTCGGCATATTCAACTTCGGCTTCTGCAAGCGCCGTCTCGCATGATGCACACCAATATACGGGTTTTAAGCCTTTTTGGATGTAGCCTTTTTTATACATTTCGCCGAATACTCTTATTTGTTCGGCTTCAAATTCAGGTTTTATTGTAAGGTAAGGATTAGCCCAGTTACCCCAGACCCCAAGTCTTTTAAATTCAGCTTCCTGACCTTTTAAATTTTTAAGTGCAAATTCTCTGCATTTAGCTCTTAATTCTCCGGGGGTTAAAGCATCTCTTCCACCTTTGATTGTTTTTACTACTGCATTTTCAATAGGAAGCCCATGGGCATCATACCCGGGTACATATGGTGCATAATAACCCCTTTGAGCTTTATATTTTGTTATTATATCTTTTAAGATTTTATTTAAGGCAGTACCTACGTGGATTTTTTCGGAACTCAAATACGGAGGCCCGTCATGAAGTACAAATTTATTTGCTTTATCTCTTTGAGCAAGATTTTTTTCATAAATTTTATTATCCTCCCAAAACTTTTGAGTTAAAGGTTCTTTTTGAACCGCATTTGCTCTCATTTCAAGTGTAGTTTTGGGTAAATTTATACTGTTTTTATAATCATTTTTTGTACTCTCTGCCATATTTCCCACCTGTTTAAATACTCACAAATAATATTTTAATATAAAAAAAATTAATCGTAAAAGGCAATTTTTAGTTTGTTCTTTTTTTATAACAGTAAAATTATGAAAGTAAATTTTAATAATCACATCCCTTATAATAGTTCAATAATCGGCAATAAATTCGCTACTAAGCAAGTATTTAAAGGCGGATTGACAAGTGATGTTTTTGAAAAAAATAATATAACCCCAAAAATCCAACTGGCAAAAGAAAAAATAATAAAAGCATTAACGGATAAAAACAGTGAATTACTTGTTGTAATTAATCCTGACGGAAGCATATATGAAAGTATGGGTGATGATAAAAAATGTGAAATTAGTTTAAGTGCAATAAAATCAAATGCAATATTAATGCACGGTCATCCCGAGGAATGCCCTTTATCGCCTGATGATGTTGCAACACTCCTTTTGACCGAAGCAATAAGCCAAGAAGCAATAACAAGAGACGGTAAATATTCAAAACTGACAAAAAATCATAATTTTAAACTTAATTATAAACCTTCGGCACTATATGAAAAATTATCATTAATGGTATATAAAGAAGTAATGGATGAACTTGGGATAAATTATGACTACACAAAAGAAGATATTATAAGAATGGTAAAAGATGCGTTTCAATGTGAACAAAGGCATTTAACATATGAAGAAGCTCTCGAACTATTAAAAACGAAAGGCATTAAAATAACTGATAACCTTAATGAGACAGCAGAACAAATTAAAGAAAATCTTCTTGAATATCAAATGAAATATTATCCTCGTCAATACGATAATATATATAAAGCTTGGAAAAATAATTTTAATGTAATTTATAAATATCTGCAAAGTGAAGAAGGCAAAAAATGTACGAATAATTTTTTAAAACAAGCTGCTGAAAAATATAATTTAAAATACGAAACAAATATGTTTTAAAAGGCAACATAAAAAGCCCCTTAATAAGGGGGCTTTTTATGTTTGTGTAACATTATAGGAATTTATTATTTCATAGCTATATATTTTTTCTCGCCTGTTGAATTGGCATATTTTAGCTTTTTACCACCCAAAGCTATTCTTATGCCTCCTTGAAGTCCTACACCGTCTCTTCCTCCTGATGTAAAGAAGGTTTGGAAAAATCCTGTTACTCGTTCACCCCACGTTTTTCTTACACCAATTCCGTATTTAGCGAAGGGTTTTATGCTTAAAGATGGTAAAGTAACATCAGAGGCTTGAACATCAGTTTTATCCATAATGTTCCAAACAACACTTACACCGGCATAAGGCTGCCAACCGTTTTTAAAGTTACCTATGAATTTTAATCCCGGTTCAATTTGTAATGTATGGAGCGGATCAGATTCTATTCTTAATCCTGCGGCATTAGTATAATCAAATGTATTGATAAATGAATATGACATTAAATAACTCGGCTGAATAATGAATTTTCCGTCAGCTAATTCCCAATTGTAACCTGTTTTAGAAGCGATACCTGACATTAATAAAGTAAAGTCTTCACTTCCGTGAATTGCATAATCTGAATTTGCAATATTTGCACCTACGTTAGCAGTTAATCCCGTGAAAAAATTATTCTTGTAAGCCATACCTGTGATACCCAAGGTACCGCCGTTTTGGTATATTCCAACTCCGTCATAAGCCTGATGAGAACCATTATATCCTGCATACAAACTAAATACACCATCCCATCCATTGCCTAAATCTATAACTTCGGAATCACCGCCAAAGAAAGAGCCCCAAGATACATTAGAAACTTTTGGTTGGTTTTTTAATTCTCCCCAGCTATTTTTAAAAGTTACTTTTTCAAAAGATGCATAAGGTCTTGCCCATAATGCTTCACTATCATATGGTGTGTTTGTCGGATCAAATGTTAAATCAGAATCTGAAGCTGCATATTTATTTTTATTCTTTGATGCTTGTCTTTCTTTTTCTGTCATTAACATATACATATCCATATTACGGAATGCTTGATCATAAGAATTTAATTGAGTTAAATATCCACCAAGCTGAGCTCCAACAGGTGATGCAAGCACTGATTGGTCATAACCGGCACCGTATATGTCACTCCAATCTTCTGCCAAAACTTTTCCGCAGCTAAAACTTGATAAAAGCATAAATGATGCAATTAAAACACTAAACTTTTTCATTCTTAATTCCCTTTATTTTTTTGAACTCTCTAAGTTTACATTAAATGTCTGTTGGAGGTCAACTTATTAAAAACATGCAAAAAACTATTTAAAAGGTAAATATACTTGTTATATTTTTTTATGTTTAGTATCATAATTAAAGAATTTTTAAGGGGATATTAATGAACAGTCAAACATTAGAACAAGAGCTTTATAAGTCAGTAGAAAAAAATACTCCTGATTATATAAAGAACAATAAATATATTGATATTGAAAACGAAGATGAATTTGTATTTACACTAAAAAAAGAACATTTAATGCCTTATGACGAAAAAAATAATCCCTTAGGGCTTAATCTTGATAACTGGCTAAAAAACTATGAAAAGGAAGCTGCCGTTTCAACTGCGGGAATTAGAGGTCCACAAAATATTTTATATCCTTATGATGTAAGGTTTCCGATTAATATAATGGGAATAATGCTTGCTACATACGCAAAATCACTTGTTGCAAAAGAAAAATACAAGGGTAAAAAACTGTTAAAACTTGTAGGAAGAGAAGTAAGATATAACTCTGATAAATTTCTTGATTTAATAGCAAGAGTTCAAGCTGCTCAAGGTATTGAAACACTTACCTCATACCAAAGAAAAACCATGCCTATATGGCTTGCATCATTTTTGTGCTTTAAGCTTGATTTATTGGGCGGAGAATATATAACCTCCAGCCACGGGATAAGTGTTAAAAATGCAACTAAAGATCTAAACTCGCAAGGGAGCCAATATCTGCCCGAAGAATCCATGGAATTTGTTAATAAAATTAAAGAAATCTTTGAACTGGTAAGAAAAAACGGCTCTTATGAAATAAAAATAGCTAAAGCCGATGACCCTTTGATTAACGAAGATTTTATGAAAACAATTAATAACGGAATTGATTTATACCGTGAATACCTTGAACAAGGTGTTGCTAATAAAGAAAATCTTGATTTAATTCGTAATTTAAACGAAAAAATTATTATAGAAAATGTCGGAGGAAGTGCTTATAACACTTTAAGCAAGCTTCTTGATATATTCAAAATCAGTGATAAATTTGTTTGGATGAATATCAAAGAAGACCCGTTTTTCCACGGAATAGGGAAATATGACACAGACCCTAAAGGTAATAAATGCTTTTATGATTACTCGGTGGATGCAACTGTAATAGCAAAGGATAAAGACGGTAAAGCCTTTTTCCCTGTTATTGATACTCTAAACTACGGCGAAAAGCTTAAACAATATCCTATAGGTACGGTTGTTTTAATAACCGACCCCGACCATGACCGCTTAACGGTCTGCCAAATTGAAAATAAAGAACAAATACCATTTTTGGATAAAACGGGAATAAATTATACTCCGCTTGATAACGACAGAGTTTTATGCGTATACAGTGCAAATCAAGCCTTTTTATTAATTATGGATTTTTGGGCAAAACAATTAAAATCGTCAAACAGATGGAACACTCACCCAAGATTCATAATAAAAACAACCGCAAGCGCTAAAGCATGGGATGAATGGGCAGAATTTAACGGTGTTAAAGTTGTTAATGTCCCCGTCGGCTTTAAAGAAATAGCCAATATTATGAAAAAAGTCGAATGTCAAATAATAAACAATCCCGAAAAAGAAGTTGTTGTAACTGATGTTTTGGGAAAAGAAATAAACCTTGGCAAAAACCCCAGAATGCTTTTTGGAGGCGAAGAATCAGGCGGAATGATTATAGGAAGCGAAGATTTAATAAAATCCAAATCAGGCAGAATTGCTATTGCAATGCGTGAAAAAAGCGCATCAGAAGCTATTATTGTTGCTTCTGCTCTTACCGCCGAATTGGAAAAAAACGGAAAAACACTATCTAAAGCACTTGATGAAATATTTACATCTAATCAAATTATCGCTAAATATGATACCAGGGAAGATATTGCATATTATAATGAGTCTGAACCCGATATAGTAAAACTAACTCAGGCAAAGAAAGACGGCGAAGCTTTAAGGACAAAAAATGATTTGTTCTATTTAACCATGGCGCTGTCATATTTTGAATGCAAAATATCCTTGGAACAAATAAAATCAATACTAAAATCAACTTTTAAGAATTTAAACTTTGATAATTTAACTGATATAAAATTTGTAGGCGACGGTACATACCTTCAATTTAGCGATAAATTTATAGAAATCCGCCCGTCAGGAACGGATGCTAAAACAAAAGCTTACGGAGCTGGAAGCGATAAAGAAAATATAGCTGAGTTTGCTCGCATTTTAGGTAATTATTCGGGCGAACTGAACAATGAATATCTTGCAATAATATCTAAAGATTATTACAATAAGGCTAAAGATAAATCCATGGAAGAATATCTTAAATTTACCGATAAAGATGCGGATAACAGATTTTTTGAGATTCCGAATTACAACAATACACTAGGTATATAAAGGAGAGAAAAAATGGCAGAAGATGCAAAAATATTAGCGACAATACCAAGAAACGCAACTGAACAATTACAAATAAGCATTAATTCATATAAAGAAAAAAAATATCTTGATTTAAGAATTTATTATACAACCGATGACGGAGCAAATTGGCTTCCTACAAAGAAAGGAGTTACGGTTTCCCCCGATAACCTTATGACTCTAAAAGATGCCGTTGAAACAGCAATGCAGGAACTTTTAACCGTTGAAGAAGAATAAATGAAGAAATTTCTATTAATATTATTTTGTAATATAGCAGTTTTATTTATTGTTATTTCTATTTGTAATGTACTTATTTATAAAAATTTACTTTATGTAAGTATAAATCTTAAACCTCAAATTAAATTTGAAGAAATTAAAATAGATGGGTACGAAACAGAAGATTTTACTGCCGAAAGAATTAAGATTACTAATGAAGCCATCAATCAATTTTGCGGTGAAGAAAGGCAGGTATTTGGGGAAAACTATAAAAAAAGACCCATTGTAATCTTAGGTTGTTCATATGCATACGGGCACGGAATAAAAAATAAGGAAACATTCCTTTATAAATTATCTCAAATTACAAAAAGACCAATAATAAATTTTGCTTTATGCGGTGATAACGCTATAGAAAGCTTAAAACATTTAAAAAATTATATAAACAATGACAAAAAAAACAAAGAAACAATAAAAAATGCCGAATATGTAATTTATGTATATATGCATGATCATATTAACAGATATTTAAGCACTAATTTTATATATGAAAATTACTTTTTAATATTTCCTGTTAAAAATATATTTTTAAAAAAAATTATAGAAATTCCGACCGTAAGATTTCTTTTATCTTCATATCAAATACATAAAAATATAATAGGAAAGGATAAAAACAGTAATTCTTATAACAATTTCCTTTATAACAGCGAACAATATTTAAAAAAAATAATGCTCATTATGCAAAATGAAATAAAAACATACAGTCCGAATGCTAAAATAATAATAATTTTATATGATCAAAAAATTGCACAACTATATGATAATTTAAAAATAAAGTATGATACAGATATACAAAACTCTAAAATTTGGGATGAACTGAACAATGAAACAGATATGACCATAGTTCATTCTAAAGACTTAACAGGATTTTTATTTGATAAAAATTACAAATTAAAAGCAGATATAGCAGATTGGCATCCGAATGGAAAAGCCTGGGAAGTACTTACTCCAAAATTTGCAGAGAAATATATAAAATAATTTAATGATAATGCTATAATAAATTTAATGGGAGAAAGTATAAACGAAAACAATAATACTATAGAAAAGGGGATTAAACAAAAATATGCCCTGTGTCTTGTAGATGTAAAAAATCTCGAGACAAGAACATTTTCGTATATTATTCCAGAGATTTAAGAATTTATTATACAACAGATGACGGGAAAAATTGGCTGCCTACAAAAGAAGGTGTAACAGTATCTCCGGATAACCTTATGACTCTAAAAGATGCCGTTGAAACAGCAATGCAGGAACTTTTAACAGTTGGAGAAGAATAAATGAAGAAATTTCTATTAATATTATTTTGTAATATAGCAGTTTTATTTATTGTTATTTCTATTTGTAATGTACTTATTTATAAAAATTTACTTTATGTAAGTATAAATCTTAAACCTCAAATTAAATTTGAAGAAATTAAAATAGATGGGTACGAAACAGAAGATTTTACTGCCGAAAGAATTAAGATTACTAATGAAGCCATCAATCAATTTTGCGGTGAAGAAAGGCAGGTATTTGGGGAAAACTATAAAAAAAGACCCATTGTAATCTTAGGTTGTTCATATGCATACGGGCACGGAATAAAAAATAAGGAAACATTCCTTTATAAATTATCTCAAATTACAAAAAGACCAATAATAAATTTTGCTTTATGCGGTGATAACGCTATAGAAAGCTTAAAACATTTAAAAAATTATATAAACAATGACAAAAAAAACAAAGAAACAATAAAAAATGCCGAATATGTAATTTATGTATATATGCATGATCATATTAACAGATATTTAAGCACTAATTTTATATATGAAAATTACTTTTTAATATTTCCTGTTAAAAATATATTTTTAAAAAAAATTATAGAAATTCCGACCGTAAGATTTCTTTTATCTTCATATCAAATACATAAAAATATAATAGGAAAGGATAAAAACAGTAATTCTTATAACAATTTCCTTTATAACAGCGAACAATATTTAAAAAAAATAATGCTCATTATGCAAAATGAAATAAAAACATACAGTCCGAATGCTAAAATAATAATAATTTTATATGATCAAAAAATTGCACAACTATATGATAATTTAAAAATAAAGTATGATACAGATATACAAAACTCTAAAATTTGGGATGAACTGAACAATGAAACAGATATGACCATAGTTCATTCTAAAGACTTAACAGGATTTTTATTTGATAAAAATTACAAATTAAAAGCAGATATAGCAGATTGGCATCCGAATGGAAAAGCCTGGGAAGTACTTACTCCAAAATTTGCAGAGAAATATATAAAATAATTTAATGATAATGCTATAATAAATTTAATGGGAGAAAGTATAAACGAAAACAATAATACTATAGAAAAGGGGATTAAACAAAAATATGCCCTGTGTCTTGTAGATGTAAAAAATCTCGGGACAAGGACATTTTCGTACCTTATCCCTGAACATATTAAAGAAAAAATCAAAATAGGTCAGGCTGTTTTAGTACCTTTCGGTAACAGGAAACAAAGTATAATAGCTTTTGTTACGGGTTTTAGTGATTATCTTGAAGAAGGAATTAAAGCAAAAGAAATAATAAAAATAATAGATAGACGTGCAGTATTCAGCCTTGAATACTTAAAATTTCTTGACTGGATAAGTAATTATTACTGCTGTGATATTAATGCGGTAATTCAGGCAGCAGTTCCTATGAAATTTCTAAAAGAAAATTCAGGGAAAAAAGTAAAAGAAAAAACCGAAAAATATGTAGTCTTTAAAACAAAAGAGGGGGCATCAGGCAGATATAGAGAAATATTAGAAGCACTTGAAAAACAAAATGAGTATCTGCTTACGGACTTTGAAAAACAAGCAAAAACAACAAGGGCTACACTTTTAAAATTAAAAGAATCGGGGTATATTGATATAATTGAAAAACAGATATACCGAAATCCGCTTTCAATATTTAAAAATACAGAAAAAGATAAATTTCCTCCCTTATCTGAGGAACAACAAAAAGTATTTGATGAAATTTTAAAAAAAGCGGAAAAAGGTCAAACAGAGCCGATATTAATAAACGGAATAACCGGCTCAGGCAAAACTGAAATATATTTCAGACTTATACAAAAAACACTTAATGAAGGAAGAAACATACTGTTTTTGGCACCGGAAATAGCGCTTGCCTCACAATTAACATTAAGATTAATCCGCCGTTTTGACCCTGATACAGTTGCTATATGGCATAGCAGTATATCAGAAGGCGAAAAATTTGATGTTTGGAATAAATTAAGAGATAATAAAATCCGAATTATAATCGGAGCAAGGTCATCTGTGTTTGCTCCGTTAAAGAATATCGGACTGATAATTATTGATGAAGAACACGAAAACGCATATAAACAAACCTCGCCTGCTCCAAGATATGATGCAAGAACGGCAGCGGAGAAAATCAGTGAAATACATTCCGCATTGCTTATAAAAGGCAGTGCCACTCCAGATGTAAGCTCATATTATAGAGCCTATTCCTCTTTTAATCTTTTTAATTTGGAAAAAAGATATAATAATGCAAATCTTGCCAAAGTTACTCTTGTTGATATGAGAGAAGAATTTTACCGTGAAGCAAGAACAACATTTTCTCATACTCTTGTAAATGCAATAAAAGAAAATTTACAAGAAGGAAATCAAACAATACTTTTAATGAATAGAAGAGGATATAATACAACAGTCCAGTGTCAAACTTGCGGAGAAGTAATAAAATGCAATAACTGTGATATTCCTATGGTGTATCATTCAGATGATAACAGTTTAAAATGCCACTGGTGCAATACATCAATCAAGATGCCGGAATTATGTCCTAATTGCGGTTCGCCGGAATTATCCAAATTCGGAGTCGGCACTCAAAAAGTTGAAAGCATTGCAAGAAAATTATTTCCTGATGCCGTAATTGAAAGAATTGACTCTGATGTACTTAATTCAAAATCAAAATTTATTGAAATATTGGACAGATTTCAAAAAGGTGAAACAGATATTTTAATCGGTACTCAAATAATAGCGAAGGGACTTGATAATAAAAAGGTAACCTTAGTAGGGGTAATTGATACAGATGTAAGCTTTACTCTGCCTGATTACAGAGCAAGTGAAAGAGGGTTCCAGCTGTTAATGCAGGTTGCAGGCAGAGCAGGCAGAGGCGAATATGAAGGCAAGGTAATTTTTCAAACATATAATCCCGATTTATATGCAATAAAAAATGCAAAATCTCAAAATTACTCGGATTTTTATAAAAATGAAATCGAAAGGCGAGAAATATTTGACTATCCTCCATTTTGCCAAATAATTAAAATTGTATTTTCCTCAACCGATGAAATAAGGGCTGCAGTTTGCGCAAATGAAGTAGCAGAAAAATTAAAATTACAAATTGAAAAACTTTCTGTATCAGAGTATATAGAAATAACAAGTTCTATGAAATGTATTATGCATAAAATTAAATCAGAATACAGGTATCAAATAATTATTAAAAATAAAATGGGGAAAAAAGGTCAATATTTAATATCGACCTTTATAAAAAATACTTCTTGTGCAGATGATATAAAAATGATAATAGATATTGATCCTATTGATATTTTATAACTATCTTCTCATTTCTTTTTTTAATATTTTTTCAGCTTCATCAATATCAGTAAGCTTAATAAAATTAGTTATATTTTGGCTGATACCGATTAATGAACTCCAAGTTTTTTTCATAAATTTTGCATTATCAGTATCTTTTTTACCTGTTATAAAGAAGGCAATGGTATCACCCATGGAAGCAGCTTTTGAAAAAATTGTTTTACTGTCTGAATATGTATCTTTGTATAGGCTTGTTGCATCATAAGTGACAAGTTTGCCCTTTGCTTTTGCTAATCGTTGATTTAATTCATCAATACCGGCTCTGGAACCTGCAACTGCATATACTTTGCCAAAAGATACATTTGAAGAAAGATTTGACACTTGCATATTAATATTACTCCTTTGTTTTTCATATGAAAAACAAAGATAAAATTTTTTGCTATTTCTTAATAAAAATATATAAAGTTAGTATTATGAACAATTTTTTTAAATAAATAATTTTTTAAAATATAAGGAGTTATAAGTAATATGCTTGAAGGAATACAAAATTATCAACCGGAACAAAATAATAATTTTATTGGAATAAATAATAAAAATCAAAGCTGCAAAACAAATAATCTTCCAAAGGAAGATTCCTTTGAAAAGAAAAAAGTTGATAAGTCAAACAACGGAAAGTTTGATATTACGGAAGCATTAAATAACTTTGGGAAAGGGTTACTAAACCCATTAACCGCAGTAATAAAACACCCCGTCATAACAATAGCAATGATAGGTATAACGGCAGCTGCCTGCTCACTTATACCGGTATTAACTCCGATATTAGGAATAGGTTTTGGTGCATTAAGCTTATTTCAACTGGGTAAAGGATGTGTAGGAGTCGCAAAAAATATTAAAAATAAAGAATATGATAAAGCGGAAAAATCATTTGATACTGTAGGTCAAGGAACCATCGGAACGATATTGAGTGCTTTAGGATTAAAACAAAGCGCCAAAGTTGCAAAAGAAGCAAAATTAATGAGTGAGTTAAAAGTAAATTCATTAAGTACGGCTCAAAAAGAAGCTATAGCTGCAGAAGTAAATAAAGGAAGTTACCTTAATGCATTAAAAGAAAATTTATCATTATTTACTACAAAGACAGGATTAAAAGCGGCAATAAGCCAATTTAAGCCCTCAAATATACTTCAAAGAGGCAAAGACGCATTAAAGTTAATATTCGGTAAAAAAGAAAGAGCAGATAAAGTTATAAGAAAAAAGACGGAATTTAAAAAAACCGCTGAAGGCAAAAGACGGGCAGCTTTATCAACCGAAGAAATTGAAGCAGAAGTAAAATCATTGGTGAAAGAGGCATTTGATGAATACGAAATACCTGAAGAACTGCGCCCTAAAATAGTGGTCATAAAAGGTAATGTTAAACAAGGCGGCGGATATCAAAGCGGAACTCATACGATTATAATAAACGAAGAGTCATATAGAGCAGGTATTTTTGATTTACCTAATGTAATAAAACATGAAGCTACTCATGCAAGTGAAGCCATATTAAGACAAAGTCTGCCCATGGATAAAAAAGTAGAATTGGCAAAAGAATATTTAGTTAATAAAATACAAAATGGGGAGAAAGAAAATATAATCTCAGGCGGCGGTTTTTTAGGTGCAAGCACTTCAAAACCCCCTAAATTAAATGCACAAATGAAAGCTGATTTTATAAAATTAGCTCAAGATAAACTTTATCAAGAAGGAGTTTTATATACCGATGACCAATTAAGTGCAATGGTAAGACCATTAGTTGAAGCAAACAGTGAATTTGCAAGTTCGTATTCAAGTGTGGATGATGCGGTAAATGCGATGACTACTTATGCAAAATCACACAATCTTAGATATAATTTGGCACTGAAAAATTCAACGGGATTTAATACTTCCAAAATAGATACATCACTGTTAAAACAATTAACACCCGAAGAAACACAAGCTGCAATAAAATCATATTTAGACTCTATTGAATGCCTGGAAGGAAACGCAGCCGGTCAAGGTATTATGGGACTAGGCGGAGATTTTAATCAGTACCAATTCTGTTCGGAAGAAGTTCTTGCACAAATAAAAGGCAATAATTTTGAAATAGCAAAACTGGAAGAGCAGCTTAAAGTATTAAGAAATCAACCTAAACGTAACTTCAAAGAAGAAGCAAGAATACTTGATTTAATTAAAGAATCAAAATTAACAATAGAATATAAAACAAAAGGTGTAGATTATTATAAATTATACACTGAAGCAATAAATCATCCCGAAAATAAAGAACTTGCAGCCCAAGTTGCCAAATTAAAAAAAGAACTTGATTTAATACAAATAAAAATATTTAAAAATAATATTCCTGTATCTACTGATATGTTTGGATCGGATATAAAAGTCATATCAAATGATTATATACCAATTCCGTTCTTAAAAGGACCCGAAACGGGTGCAAGCATAGTTATACCTCCTGCAGTCACAACGGCAGCTGATATATTAGCGGATGACAAGAAGAAAAAGGAAGATTAAAATAATCCCTCGCAAAGCAAAAATCTGCCCATAGGGATAACTTCACAGTAAGTAGAAAGAGATTTTATAAAGCATTCATTCTCGCAAAAACCGCCTGATAAATATATTTTATCTGGCTTTTTTGCAAAGTTCCATGCATTAAACGCAATTCCGTGGATGAATTTAGATATGGCGGTTTTTGCGTCGCTTCCTTTTGCTATATCATCCATTATCTTTTCCAAGCCGAATATACCGCAGGTTATTATGTATTTTTCCTTATTGAATTCCAAATCTTTTGCATTAATGGAGTAGAACTTCAAAAGCATTTCAATGGTTGCCCCTGTTGAACTTGAGCAAGAATTATTCCAATCTAAGTCTTTAAATTTACCGTTTTTATATAATGCCCATTTTGAATCTCTGCTTCCCATATCAAAGATAAGCCCGTCATTATTTATTTTTTTTCTGAAGCCCTCAATTAATGCAATAACCTCATTTTCATAATCGCTATCAGAGTTCAGCATTGATTTTGACATATGCCCCGTTGCTTTATCAAATTTAAAATCAATATCTTTTAAATTACTTGAAGGAATAACATAATAATTAAACCCGTTTTCACACTTAACAAGATTGGATGAAAAATTGTTCATCCTATTTTCTGTATTACTCTCAATTATTTTAGACCAAGTTGTGCCTGCATCAAGTACAATCATCTTAACCTCAAAAATGCTTCTATTTTGGCTCTTGTAGAATTTGTCGCAACATCATCAATATCTATATAAAGCCCGTTATACTTATCCGCTAAATATTTAGCAAGCTGAGCTTTTGAGCAGAAAGACTGTGAATAAAATACCGTAGGGACATCTTTATCCACATACATTTCAAACTCAATATCAGCAGGAGTCATAGCCTCAACACATCTGCTCCACCCGTATACATGCGTTTCATTTGGGAATAACTCCAACAAAGAAAGGTCATTCGGCGGTACTCCCCAAAAACCGAATTTTGCTTTGCAAGGTGTTAAATCAAGATTTTGAGGCTCATAAATATCTTTTGTTATCAGCTCAATTTTTTGTCTCAGAGGAAGGTTAGAAGTTGAAATTCTAACATTTCGTCTGTATGTATTTTCCTCAAATAAGCTTTTTTCGACATTAAATCCTAAATCTTTTAATATTTCATAAGCAAACCATCCGCTGTCACACTTATCTTTTCCGATAGGCGCTAAAATAACATAAAGTTCATCTCTATAGTGAAATGCCGCATTTATAATGTTTTTTATAATTGCACAGTAGGACTCGGGCAGAATATCCTGTTTTTCATACCCGTAATCAATATCAAAATCGACCCAAACAGCATTCGGATATTTTTCTTTATATTTTTTTATTAACTCGGGATGGGGGTATCCCCAAAAACCTATTACATTTTTTACATTCATATTTAAATTATATTATAAAAGGACAAATTTATATTATAATTAACTTATGAAAAAATTATTTGAAAAAACCATAACTTCACAGGAAATCTATAACGGCAGAGTTTTTAAAATTACTCGTGATGATGTTGAATTATCGGACGGATATAAAACAATAAGAGAAGTTGTACACCATAGGGGCGGAGTTGTTATAGCAAGCGAAATAGACGGCAAAATACTAATGGTAAAACAATTTCGCTACCCGACAAAAGAAGTATTATATGAACTGCCGGCAGGAAAACTTGATAAAGAGGGGGAAGAAATCCTTGCTGCGGCAAAACGAGAGCTGGAAGAAGAAACAGGTCATATTGCAAAGACTTGGGAGTCATTAGGTTTTATTTGGACATCTCCGGGGTTTTGCAGTGAAAAACTTTATTTATTTAAAGCATCTGATTTAACACCTACTCACCAGCATCTTGATACAGGAGAAGTATTAGACTATATTTCCATTGATAAAAATGAAGTATTTTCTATGATAAAAGACGGCAGAATAAATGATTCAAAAACCATATCAGCACTTATGAGGGCTTATAAACTATGATAAAAATGGTTGTAACTGATATAGACGGCACCATATACTCACCCGAAAACGGTATAACCACTAAGGTAAAAGAGTGCATGCAAAACCTCATAAACAAAGGTATATATGTTGCAATTGCAACAGGAAGAACATACGGAAGCGCTAAATCAGTTGCGGATAAAATAGGAATAAAATGCCCGTTAATATGTTATCAGGGCGGATTGGTTAACTCTTACGAAGGTGAAATTCTTGACGTTAAATACTTAAACCCGGATATTGCCCGTGAAATTATTGCAGATTGCAGAAAAAGGAATATTCACCTTAATGTTTACGTGGAAGATACCCTCTATGTGGAAGATGACGATCAATACATAAAAGATTATATAGGAGATAAAGGTATTGATTACTTTAAAGTTAACTCTTTTGACGAACTTGATTTTTCAAAACTGAACAAACTCCTTGCAATAAAATATGATGTAAATTTTATAAACAGCTTTATAGAAGAATTAAAAGAAAAATATCCTCAAATCTATGTGGTAAAATCGTTTGACTATTTTTGCGAAATTGCAAACAAAGATGCAACAAAGGGAAACGCAATAAAATTCTTGGCAAACCGCTTAGGTTTCAGTGAAAAAGAAGTAATGGCAATAGGCGACCAAAATAATGATATAGAAATGGTTAAAACTGCAGGAATAGGTGTTGCCATGGCAAACGGAACTGATGAAATTAAAGCTGAAGCAGACTATATAACGGATACCGTTCAAAATGACGGATTTGTAAAAGCCGTAAATAAATTTGTATGGGAGATAAATGATGTTTAGAATAGGACAGGGATTTGATATACACAGACTGGTTGAAGGCAGAAAGCTAATTCTTGGCGGAGTGGAAATCCCACATACGAAAGGACTATTGGGACACTCTGATGCCGATGCATTAATTCATGCCATTATTGATGCTTTATTTGGGGCATTGGCTCTTGGCGATATCGGTACGCATTTCCCCGATACAGACCCGAAATACAAAGATATCGACAGCACTATTTTATTAAAAGAAGCCTATAAAATAATTTTAGAAAACGGATACAGAATAAATAACTTGGATAACACAATAATAATTGAAGAACCAAAAATGAAACCTTATATAAATTTAATGCAAAAAAAATTATCTTCAATTTTTAACATTGAAGAAAACAAAATTTCAATAAAAGCCAAAACCATGGAAAAAATGGATTCCATAGGGGCGAAACAAGCAGTAGCGGTTTATTCAACAGTTTTACTAATAAAGGAATAAAAATTGAAAATTCAGTCTGTAAATAACAATATAAATTTTGGAAGGGTAATAGAAATAAAATCCGCAACAAACCCTGAGTTTTCTACTGTCAGAATGAAATTAGATAATTCAACCTATAAAATCAACGATATTTTAAATTCTAATAATGTTACCGGGTATTCCAAAGAAGAACAAAATTCCATAAGAAAATTTTTTAAAGATGTTCTTGAAGATTATAACGGTCATAACGGAATATTAATAAGAAGATTCGGTAAAAACAGAATTGCATTAATTTCAGGGAGCGATTTTGATTATTTTAATAAAATGGAAAAACGATACAAAAATGATATAAATCATCTTTACATATGGGACGATGCAAAAATAAAAAAAAGAAAATCAGAATTTTATAAAGAATTTGACAGTGCAATAATGCATAGGCTGGAAAACGGAAAAAGAAAGAAATCTGAATCATTAATACAGTTTGATTCAAGTCAATGTCATGAAAAAAATACGCAACAATTCTCGCTAAAAGCCAAAATCGACAGATTTAAATATACCCTCTTTAATCAAATATATCAATTAGGTGAAGACGGACATTCAGATGAAAAAGGTTTAACAACTAAAAAAAATACTGATATGAATGCCTATGCGGTTATTAATTATTATGAAAAGGAATTAAAACTTTAAAATTCGGTAATGGAAATATTTGTAACACCGGAATTTCTTGCTTCATCCATTAATTTAACTACAGCACCGTGAGTAGCATCAGGCTGAGTAATAATTAACAATCCGTCAGGATTTTGTTGTGCTTCTTCTTTTACCATGTTTGAAAGATTATTAACAGGGATTTCGATATCATTTAACATATATTTATCATCATTAGTTACTACAACTTTAATAAGTTTGGAATCTTTAATTTCATCTTGAACTTCAATCATATTAGGAACTGCCAAATTTAACCCCTGCTGGTCAAGCAGTGGTGCTATAACCATCATTATAATAAGAAGTACCAAAAATATATCAGTTAAAGGTGTAATATTAATTTCGTTAAAAGTTTTTCTTTGTGATGCCATTTTTAAATTCCTTACTCATCCCAGTTGTAATCCTGAGGTTTATTTTGAGCCTTTACTTTAGGTTTATAAGTATTTTCAAGCTTTTTTTGTTCTTTTTTCGTTAAAGGTTCACCTGCTAAAACAAGTTTAGCAAATTCAGCTTCCTGAGCAGCTTTCATAATTTTTTGAATTTCACTGCTCTTTGTTAAAGTATCAGCCTTAACAACTACTTCAGGCTTTTCTAAAGTCGGTTTTAAATTGGTTAATTCCGTAACCAGATTATCAGATGAAATTGCCCTTCCGTTAAGATAATATTGACCTGACTTGGTTACGGCAATTTCCGCATTTTTTTGTTCTATTGAAATACCTGAATTTATTTCAGGGATATTAATATTATTATCAACCGATTGAAAAGAAGGAGCTATAACCATCATTATGATAAGCAATACCAAAAAGATATCGGTTAAAGGTGTAATATTAATTTCGGTAAATAAGCTTTTTTTATTATTTGAACTTGAAAATGCCATTTTAAAATCCTATACAAATGCTTTTGATTGAACTTTTTCTTCTGAATCCGTAAAGCTTAAGAACAATAATTTGATAAGCTGAAAATCATCTTCATATCTTTTAACGGTAGATTGGAAAAGGTTATATAAAACAACCGCAACAATAGCAACACCTAACCCGAAAGCGGTAGCAATCAAAGCTGAACCTATACCCATCGCAACCGCAGCAGATTGATTACCCTGTGAAGCTAAATCTTGGAAGGTATAAAGTATTCTGACAACAGTACCAAATAACCCTAAAAACGGACAAACACCGCCAACCGTACCTAAAATAGTTAAATATTTTTCAAGTTTTCTTGTTGCTAAATTTGCTGAAATATCAAATGAACGAGAGAAGCCTTGTTTTTGTTCGGAGAAAATTCTTACTGCTTCTTCAGCAACTTCCCCTATAACACCGCCTAATTGAATACTTAAATTTTTAGCGGTTTCCAGTTTGTTATTAACTAATTCAGATTTTAAAGCTCTTATAAATCTTACAACATCTCTTTTATTTTTGTTATAGAAACTGAATCTGTTAATTGCTACAGCTACGGTTAGAATTGAACATAACAAAATCGGCAGAAGTACCGGCCAGTCCATTTGAATTGAATGTAATAATAATTCCATAATTTATTTCCTCTTTTCTAATTAAATTTTATCTTATCCCGATACTCCAAATACATTGTAATCAAATGTAAATTGAATATCTACACTGTTTCCTTTAAACTCAGGGGGCAATGGTCTGAATGGAGCCGTCAATTTTACTGCATCAATAGCTGCATTATCGGCTGCAGGCAAACCTGAAGAACGGTGTACTTTAACATTTAGGAGTCTTCCGTCACGAGCAATAGAGAATAAAAGAACAACTCTCTTACTTTCATTACCTTTAGGCGGATCCCAATTCATTTTAATTCTTCTTTGAAGTTCCTTCATATAAGGACCAAAGTCAGGTTCTTTAATGGCATCAATACCGGGAGCCCCTTTAGGATTACCCGGACCCGGGTTACCTACATTTCCGCTTCCTGAACCTGTAGCATTACTAAATCTTCCGCCGCCGCCCGTACCTGTTCCGGTTCCGCCTGCACCGCCTTTACCTCCCGTAGTCGGCGAAAAACTTGGAGCAGGTGAAGTACTTTTACCTGAAGTGCCTGTTCCCGAACCACCAATTTTTGGTGCGGATGTAACAGGAGCACTTGATGGCTGAGTTACTTGCGGTATATTTGATTTCGGTATTGGTATATTAAAGTTAGACTGTGGTTTTACTGTCGGTTTAGGTACAGAAACAGGGGCCGGAGCAGGTCTTGGAGCAGGCGCCTTTGGTGCAGGTGTCTGCGGTTGAGGCGCTGGAGCTTGCTGAACAGGTTTTTGAACTTGGGGCTTTTGAGGTGCAGGCTGAGGCTTGACAGCAGGCTGAGGTTTTACTGCAGGTTTGCTTGGTGCCGGTGAAGTCGGTTTTTTAGCAGGCGCCTTTGGTGCTGATGTCTGCGGAAGTGAAACAGGTCTTTTGGGATCATGTTTTCCGCCTGCTTGAGAATTTTTATCAGCCCTGTTTTTGGTATTTTTATCAATGGGCGGAGCCTCTTTTTCTACAAGTACAAATTCAATATCCTTTGGCTTTAATTCAGGTTTTTTGAATAAATCAAAATCTATTCCCAGTAATTTTAAAATAAATGATGATAAAAGCAATATTAATATAATTGCAGGATGCAATATAACTGCAATAAATAGTGCCTTTTCAAAAGAAATTTCATTTTTTTCTTTTCTTATAACGGCAGGAATTTCATAAACAGAATTTCTGTTTAAAGAATCCCCTGATTTTATATTGTCATCATTTTTTATTACTGACATTCCCTAAATTCCCATTTGTTAGTTATTCTATCAAAAAAATATTAATAAAACAAATAGCCTGTTTACTAACTAAAAAGGAGTATTAGATAAAACAGTAACCGGTTGATTTAATATAAGATTTAATTGAGCATTTTGCGGAATTATTACATTTCCGTTCTCTGTTTTTAAATGTTTATTGAAATTAAAAACCGCTCCTGTTTGAGAGGTATATTTTTTTAAATTATCATTACCTTCATTTTCTACATTTTTAATATCTTTTGCTTTTAAAATACCTGAACCGTCCTGTGTTTGTATTTGTGCATAAACGGGAATAATTTGTCCCGTAGATGTAGTTATATTTGTAAATTTTATCAATAATTCATCCTTTTTTTCAGACAAAACAGTACCGTTTATCTTACTGCCTGATGGAGCTACCAATGCAGATTTATAATAAAAATCAGATACAAAATAAAAAGAAACTCTATCCCCTTTCTTTGCCGTATCAGAATTTACAGGAGTTAATGCATTCACCGAAAAAACCGTATTAATAGGAATTAAAACAAAATTATCACCGGTGCTGCTATAATTAATACCTTGATAATTTTGAATCTTATAGTTGTTTTGAGGAACAGGATAGCTTTGAACATTAACTTGAATTAAAGAGTCTGCATTTCTATCATTTTTTTTAGTTTTAGCAGCCAATACATATGTATCGGACATTATTAAAAAAGAAAATATAAAAATAAAAATTATTAATATTTTTTTCATAAATTCTCCCGAATTACTTAGCAATAATATCTTCTTCTATAATAACAAAAAGTTCTTCACCCGGCTTAATAACCGTATGTCTGCCTTCCTCTAATATATTTAAAGGCACTGCCTTTAAAATAGGTCTTATTTTCTGCTGAAAATGAGGAACTTTTCGATAATAAACAGGCTGTGTTTCTTCGCCTCCGAAATAATTATCATTATCTGAATACAAATGCCCTTTAACTTTATATACTTTTTTGTCGGGTGTAATCATTTTTGTTATTAATATTTTTATAGCACCGTTACGACCTTGAACAGGTTCTAAAACATCTTCCACTTCGCCAAAAATTTTTGTATTTTTAGGAATAACATTTGTCTCATAAACATACATATCATTAATATTTAAAAATTGAACTTCATCTTCAATATCTGAAACAAGAGTAGAAATTTCATTAAGATTCATAACTTTTATAAAAGTACCTGCCCTCACTTTAAGGTTTGTATTGTTATCAACAGGTTCTTCGGCATTTAAAATATTCATACCGATAAAAAAGATAAAAATTAATAATAATATTTTAGTAAAATTTTTCATAAATACAGTTTACCACATTAAATAAGCTTTTACACCTTATGAAGGAAGATTAAGGAATATTATTTGATATAATTTTGTTATGAATAATATTTATGTAACAAGCTTAAATAATGAAGACGGGAAAACAGTAATATCTGCAGGTATCGCAGCTGTTATGCAGTCACTCGGCTATAAATCGGGAGTATATAAGCCTATTCAGACAAATGCTATAGATAAAGGGAAATATCTTGTTTCACCTGATTTAACTTTTGTAAAAATGCTGGACCCGTATATTACAACACATTCTACATACATGCTTACAGGAAATGTTATTCCTGCCATAGGAAGCAAACTGCAAAAAATTAATATAGATTTTGACGATATAAAAAAGGATTATACTGTTTTATCTCAAAAAACAGATACATTAATGATAGAATCGGCAGGCGGATTAATGACTCCCGTTAATAATGAATTATATAACTACCATATTCCGCTTAAGCTTAATATTCCGGTATTATTTGTTGTAAACCCTTCAAATAATTCCGTAAATCAATATTTTAATGAAATTAATACAGCCAAAACCATAGGAATTAATATTTTGGGTGTAATTATAAATAAATTTCAAGTTTATTCGGAAAGCCCAGAAATAAAATATTTTCCTGAATTAATTGAAAATTATTGCGACGTAAAAGTTTTGGGTTTAATAAGAAATTTCAGAGGCAAAAGTGTAAAAGCAAATACACTTATAAATGAAATTTTAAACGGAATTGATCTTGAAGAAGTATTTAAAATGAAAATACCCAAATTAAACGGGATATAAATTTATTCTTTAACTTCTGATTTTCCTGCATTTAAAATTTTATCATTTAACTGAACGGGAATACTGTTAAAGCTTTCACTTGTATTTGAAGGAGTTGAAGGCAGCGGTATAACACCGTTTTGAGATTGTCCTTCATTATTAACGGAATTGCTTTCAGCATCTTCTTCAGCATTTTCATCATTGGATGCTGCAGTTTCCTCATAATGGACATTTAAATCAACAGGATCATAATCAAATTCAGTTTTGCCGTATTTTTCGGTTGCCGTAAGCATCATATCTTTCCAAATCCTTGCAGGGGCACTGCCTCCGGTCAGACCGGTACTTGTGTTATCATCATTACCTATAAATACACCTGTAACTATATCAGGAGTATAACCTATAAACCAAGCATCTTTATTATCGTTAGTAGTACCCGTTTTGCCGCCCATAGGTTTACCTATATCAGCACCTTTACCTGTTCCCGAAGTAATAACCTTTCTTAGCATGGCAGTCATAATGCCTGCTGTCTCTTTATCCAAGACTTTGCTTATTTTTGTTCTTTTTGCCTGATAAATAATCTTACCTCTTTGTGTTTCGATTTTTTCTATAGCATAAGGCTGTACTTTATAACCACCGTTTGCAAAATTACCGTATGCAACTACCATATCATAAAGTTTTACCCCGTTAGAGCCAAGTGATATTGTATAGTCATTAGTTAACGGAGTCGTAATACCAAGTGATTTTGCTGTATTAATAACCGCATCAATACCAACATCTTTAATTAATCTTACGGCAGCCACATTTGATGAAATTGCCAAAGCTTTATACAATGGCATTCTGCCCCTATATTTGTTGCCATAATTATGCGGACTCCATTTACCAACGGTAACAGGACTATCATCAATCATATCCGTAGGTGAATATCCTTTTTCAATTGCCGCAGTATATACAAAAGGTTTAAAAGAAGAGCCGGGCGGTCTTATAGCCTGAGTTACTCGGTCATACTGGGATATTCCGTAGTTTTTACCTCCGCAATATGCAATAATTGCACCTGTTGTAGGTGAAAAACTAAATAATGCAGCCTGCTGTTTAGGCTTTGTTAAATGCCAAGCCGCCATATTTTTTTCTATTGCTTTATTAGCCGCAATTTGAGATTTATAATCTAAAGTCGTAGTTATTTTATACCCGCCTTCAGATATTTCTCTTTCATCAAATCCCAGCATATCAAGTTCTTTAAAGACATAATCTATAAAATACGGAGCAACATTTGCCCAGGTTAATCCGGGGTCTTTATTTAAAACAATTTTTTCTTTTATAGCAGCATCATATTGTTTTTTAGTTATGGTTTTCATAACATACATTCTTTTAAGAACTTTATTCCTGCGTTTTTCAGCCTTTTTAATGTTTTTATAAGGCGAATAAACGGAAGGAGCCTGTGGAAGCCCTGCAATTAAAGCACATTCTGCTAAAGTCAGTTTTGATAAGTCTTTATTAAAATAAGTAGCAGCGGCAGCCCCTACACCATATGCACCTGAACCTAAATAAACATTATTTAAATACATTTCAAGTATTTTATCTTTTGGTATTGTTTTTTCTATTCTTGCGGCAATTTGAATTTCTTTTATTTTTCTGACAAATGTTTTTTCGTTTGATAGAAACATTATTCTTGCCAGCTGTTGTGTTATTGTACTTGCACCTTGGGATGCTCTTTTATTTATAACATTTACTACCACAGAACGAATAATACCAAATATGTCATATCCGTCATGCGTATAAAAATTTTTATCTTCCGTCGAAATAATTGCATCTTTCATATATTGAGGTATTTCTTTTATTGATACTTCTTTATAATGAAAAGTTTGGAATGTTTTAATAAGCTGGTTATCCGATGAATAAACTTGAGTTACTATATTTCTGTTATATTTATCCAGATTTGGTATGGGAGGTAACTCATTTAAATACATTTTAACCGCAAAATACCCTGCCAGTAAAAATGCGGCAAATATAATTAAAACAACTTTTATAAAAGAAATTAGCGGATTATTTTTATTTTTTTTATTTGCCATTTTTTCCTCATTATTTATTATGCTATTATTTTAACAGATAAATATTTTTTAAAACGAGTTTGTTAACAAATGTCTATTGATTTAATTAAATCAGTATATTATGAATTAAGTTCATATTTTATTCCTAAAAAAATAAAATATAAAATAGAAGGCGAATGTAATAAGTGCGGAAATTGCTGCAGGGAAATAAGAGCCGAAGGACTTAGAAATGAAAAAGAATTAAAATTTATGCAGTTAATTTTTCCTCATTATAAAAGATTTTTTATAACGGGAAAAGATGAAAATAACAATATTATTTTAAGCTGTAAATATTTAAATAATAACGGAGAATGCAGTGTATATGATAACCGTCCGAAATTATGCAGGGATTATCCTAAAAAATCAATATCTCTTAATTTAGCCATGCCCGATGGCTGCGGTTATAAAGTTATTAAAAAGGAGTTTAAGGACTATTTGTAAAATCAAGCCAAATTTTTCTGAAATTATCTTCCAGATTTTTTGTAAATTCTTCTGCACCGTTTATAATATCAGAGTTTTCAATTTTTTCACGGAGAGTATATCTTAATTCTTTCAATTTGTCTTTATTATTAGCCAAATTTATTGCATTAATAATATATTCTTCTCCGTTTTCGGCAATTAAATCATCAAGTTCTAAAATTTTATTAAGTCTGCCAACACCTCTTGATTGCAAACCTTCCCCTAAAAGTGTAACACTCGGAACCCCCATCATTGCAGCTTCAAGAGCAATTGACATTCCGCTGAAAGGATATGTATCAAGTGAAATATCAGCTAAAGAATATGCTTTATGATGAGGTGCTATGACCTGATTAGAAAATATTATTCTATCTTCACTTATACCCAAATCAGAAAATTTAGATTTAAAATATTTTATTCTTCGTTTGGTTAATTGAGTTCTGTATATTAAAAGTTTTGAAGTTTCATCTTCCTTAAGAATTTTAGACCAAATATACAAAATTACATCACTGAATTTTGAAGTACAGTTAAAACTGCCGTATGTAATAAACCCATTTTTAATAAACGGACATTCTTGAATTTCGGGAAAATTTTTCTTTGTAAACACAGTATAACCTTTACTGTTATATAAAGGTTTTTCGGTATACAAATATGCTTTATCTTCAGGAATAACATATTTATCCGCCAAAATATAATCAACTTCTTTCATTCCTAAAGTATTTAGATACCCCAAATAAGAAATTATTACGGGAGCCGGTTTATATAATGCCGAAAAGGATTTTAAATGAGTATAACCGCCTAAATCAATTAATATATCAATATCATTTTTATAAACCAGCTCGGCTATTTCATCAGCATTCATTTTGTTGCATGGTACAATATTAAACCCGAATCCTTCAACTATTTCAGTTGTTTTATCGTGTTTTTCCGCACCGTTAAATATAGTAAAATTAAATTCATTTTTATTATGGTTTTTCCAAATAGGAATTATATAATTCATCATCGTATGTGTATAAACATCTGATGATAAATATCCGATATTTAATTTTTTATCAGGTAAATTTTTCTTTTTTGAATGATTATATTTTTTTATGTCTTGGCAAATTGTATTTTTTAAATTATTAATTTCATTTTCCGATTCATCTTTAATATCCTGCTGAGTATAAGAAGAAGACTTAATCATTGAAAAAAGCTTATTTTCAACATCATACATATTTATTTTTAAATTTAATGCTTTATTATAAAAATCAACGGATTTATCAGCATCTGTATAATAATAAGCACCTGCAAGTCTTGAAAAAATACTTGACTGATTATCATACGGGAATAATTCTAGATATTTTTCATAATAGAAAGCTGATTTATCAGTATTTTTATCATTATGATACGCATTTGCAAGCTTAATATACAAACTTCCCAAAGTGTTATTATCAATTTTGGTTGCTTTCATTATATAAGCAAGTTTATATGATTTAATTGCTTCTTTATATTTACCTTCATTATGAAATTTTTGACCCCGTTCAATCAGTTCTTGAAAAGAATTTGTATCAGGCATTAATAACTCCTATATTAATCTTCATGTTTAAGTTTTCTGTTCATAAGTTTATTTAAAACTTCATCAGGAGTAATATCAGTATACACAGCTTCATATATAGCGGAAGAAACAGGAACGGATAGTCCCAGTTTTTGAGCAAGCTCGCAAAGTGCTTTAGAAGTTTTTACCCCTTCTGCAACAGATCCGAGTTCATTTAAGATATCGTTTATTTTTTTACCATGCCCGAGCATTGAACCTACCGTAAAATTACGGCTATAAGGGCTTGAACATGTTGCAATCAAATCACCCATACCGGATAATCCGTAAAGAGTTGAAGCTTTTGCACCTAAAGCTGTACTAACTCTAACTATTTCCGCCATTCCTCTTGTCAAAAGAGTTCCCCTGCAATTATCTCCAAGTTTCATTGCGTCAGCAAATCCGGAAGCAATTGCAATTACATTTTTTAAACTTCCGCCAAGTTCAACACCGATAACATCCGAGTTTGTATATAATCTGAATTTAGAGGGAACATTTAAGTGTTTTTGAACAAATTCAGCTGTCTGCATATCATCGCTTGCGACACAAGCTGCTGTAGGACATCCGTTTAAAATTTCTTTAGCAAGTGTAGGCCCTGACAAAATTACAAGTCTTGAGTCGGGAAGTTCTTCTTTTATAACTTCCGACATTCTTTTTAAAGACGGAAGTTCTAAACCCTTTGATAAATTTACCAAAATTTGATTATTTTTTAATCCTGCTTCTTTTAATTGTTTGCAGACAGGTCTTATTCCTGACGTTGCAACTACAAGAAGAATAATTTCAGCATCTTTTATTGCCTCTTTAAGATTATCGGTTATTTGAACTTTGTTATCCAATTGAACAGTTAAAGGCTTTGTAGTCCTTTTTAAATTTCTTAATTCATCTGAAATGTCGCTTGTTCTTCCCCAAACGGTTATATCTTCAAAATTATTGTTCAGCATCCACGCAAGAGTTAAACCCCAGCATCCCGGGCCTAAAACCGTTAATTTCATACTCTTCCTCCTAATTCAACAAACACTTTTCTTGCTTCTTCTCTGTCATCAAAATGAATTGTTTCATTTTTCAGTATTTGATAATCTTCATGACCTTTTCCTGCAATAACAATAACATCATCGGGATTAGAAATTGTTTTTAAAAATTTTATTGCCTGCCTTCTGTCAGGTTCAACAAAAATTCTTTTTGTATCAACCGTTTTAATTCCTGTCATAATGTCGGAAATAATTAACTGAGGATCTTCACTTCTGGGGTTATCGGAAGTTACAACAACTTTATCCGATAAATTATCTGCAATTTTACCCATTTTGGGACGTTTTGTTGCATCTCTATCTCCTCCGCACCCAAACAAACATATTAATTTTGAAGATTCAGGAGTTAATTCTCTGGCTGCTTTTAAAACATTTTCAAGTCCGTCGGGAGTATGCGCATAATCTACAATTACAAGCGGTTTTTTACTTACTATTTCAAATCTGCCTGCTACACTTTTTGTATTTTCAAGTGCTTTTATTATTATTTTATAATCTATACCCATTGCAACTCCTGCCGTAAATGCAGCTAATGCATTGTATACACTAAACATTCCATTCAAATGCAGGTTTAATTTTTCTTTTTTACCGCCGAATTCAACGATTAATTTTGCCCCGTCTATTGAAAAATCTATATCTTCTGCCTTTATGTCCGCTTCCTTTTTAACACCGTATGTATATGTTCTGACACCATTGGGAACAACATTTAAAAAATCTTTTGCATATTCATCATCATTATTAATTACGGCAAAATCACCTTCTTTAAGCATTTCAAACAGCATTGCTTTTGCTTTAAAATAATTACCCATTGTAATATGATAATCAAGATGGTCTTGAGTAAGATTTGTAAATACCGCACCGTTAAAATCACAACATCCGACTCGTTTTTGTTCTAAAGAATGTGAACTTACTTCCATAACAACATTCTTTATTCCGCTATCTGCCATTAATCTTAAATCTCTTTGAAGTTCAGGAGGCTGGGGGGTTGTATGTTTTGCCTCTTTATAATCATCGCTGCTTGAAAGTTTGTAGCCTAAAGTACCGATTAATGCACATTTTTCATTATTTTCTTCCAATATTCTTTGAATTAAATGGGTGACTGTTGTTTTACCGTTTGTACCCGTTACCCCTATTAAATTTATATCTTTGGATGGTTCAGAGTAAAATGCCGAGGCAATATTTGCCATTGTTCTTTTTGTATCATTTACAATTATCTGAGGAACATTAATATTAAGTTTTTCCTCGCAAAATAGAGCACTTGCGCCATTCTCAACTGCATTTTGTGCGTATTTATGACCGTCAGAAGCTTCACCTCTGATACAAATAAATATATCGCCTTTTTTTGTTGTCTTTGAGTTATATGAAATCCCGGTTATGTCAACATTTTCAAAGTTTTCTGTTTTATAATTTTTCAGTAATTTTAATAAATCTTTTAAGTACATATCTTTTTACCTTCTTAACTAGTTTACAACATTTTTATCCGGAGGAATATTTAAAATTCTTGCACACTGATTAGCTACTTCTTTAAATACAGGCCCTGCAACAGTATTACCCCAAATGCCGAAAGTTGAAGGAACATCAACAACAACATAAACAAGCATTTGCGGGTCCTTTGCCGGAAGATATCCGACTACTGATGCATATAAAGAATTTGAATATCCTTTAGAATTTTCTTTTGGTTTTTTTGATGTGCCTGTTTTACCTGCAACAGTATATTTATCAAGATTAATAACCCCTCGTGAGTTACTTATACTTTGAGCAAGAAGATTTGTAACAGCTTGAGCCGTTTCAGGCTTAAGTACCTGAACTTTTTGAATTTTTTGTTCCTCTTCTTCGGGTGAATATTTAATAACATGCGGAGTTACTCTTACTCCTTTATTTGCAATGGCGCTAACTGCGCTAATCATCTGAATGGAAGTAACTGAAGCACCGTAGCCGTAGCCCATGGTAGCTTGTCTTGATTTATCCCACTTAAACGGTTTAGGCAGAAGTCCTGAAGATTCACCGGGCAGGTCAATACCTGTTTTCTTTCCTATTCCGAAATTTGACAGAATATTATAATATTCTGAAGGCTGCATCATAAGTGCAATATTTGCACTTCCGACATTGCTTGAATGTTCAAGCAGATATACAAGATTAATCATGCCGGGATATGGGTGTTTATTATAATCATAGTTTTGAATAGTCCAGTTTCCCAGCTGCATTTTTCCGGTATCCAATACTTTTGAATACGGGGTAATTTTCCCTGTTTCTAAACCTGCTGCAACAGTAAGTGTTTTAAATGTAGAACCGGGAGGATAAACATCAGACAACGTCCAATTTTTTAACTTTATAGCAGGAACTTTTTTATAATTATTGGGATTATACCTTGGATATACCGCATAACCGAGTATTTCTCCATTTTTAGGATTCATAACAATAACAGCACCTCGGGTAGCATTTTTGGAATTTACCATATTTAAAAGTTCTCGCTCGCATACATGCTGAATAGCTGAATCTATTGTTAATGTAACGGTTTTTCCAACCTGAGGGGTAGATGCTAAAACAGGATCTGTAGTCGTTTCATATATAATATCTCCTCTGGGGGTTCTTTGTACTTTAACATTATTTTCAACATCTTCCAATTTGTCTTTTGCGGTTAATTCAACACCTGAAGCCGTGTCTGCATCAGGGTTATAATAGCCTATAATATGTGCTGCAAGTTCATCTTGAGGATAAACTCGTTCATTTTTCTTATCAAGACTAATTTCCCTAAGCCCCAATTTTTTAATTTTATCAGCTGTTTGCCTGTCAACATCTTTTTTTAATAATATTACCGTTGAACCTTTATTTATTGAATTAATTATTGACTGCTTTGAAACTTTTAACTCAGGGGCAAGAATTTGAGCAATTTCTTCAGGAGTATGGTCAAAATATTCTCTATGAGCATACAAATTATAAGAGGTTTGGTCTGTTGCCAATCTCAGTCCGTTTCTGTCAAGAATCTGACCTCGCATTATAAAATTTTTACTGTATCTTTGGTTTACCGCTCTTGACTTATAATGCCTTATATCTACAATCTGAAGTAAAAATAAATAAACAACGGCAATCATAAAAAATCCCAAGATAAATATATGCGCAATTTTTATACGCAATTCAACTTGTTTTATTTTATTTTTATCTTCACTTTGTTTCATGCAACAAATCCCTATAAATAGGGTATCACAATTATATTAAAGAGAAAATAATTTAACTAAAATTAATAACCGATTGACCATCTGTAATTAACAGGCAAGGCAGGCAACTTAGGATTAGATGAAATATTAACCGCAGGTATTTCTATTACTTTTTTTGCGGTGTCAAGAAAAGCATTATCTTTAATAATCGCATCTACTTTGTTAAATGAATTCATATTATCAATTTTATTTTGAAGTTCAATATTTTCATTACTTAAAGCTACAATTTCTCTTCCTAAATTATTCATTGTTTTTTCACTGTCTGATACAAAATAATAACTTACCAGCGACAGCATAACTAACCCTAAAAGAATTGTAGAGAAAAACTTGTTTATTTTTTGAACAGGGGATTTAACATTATTTTGTTTTGGAAATCTGCCGTAAATAACAGGGTTTGATACAGGAGCGCTAACAGGTACTTGCTGCCCGTATAAATAAGTTTTATCAACATATCTTATTGAAGCTCTGCTCAATGATGTCTCCCCTGATATTTAGTTTTTATTTATTCTTCTTGCCGCTCTTAACTTAGCCGATCTTGAAGGCGGATTGATTTTTATTTCTTCATCTGATGCCTGAATAGGCTTTTTGTTTACTAACTCCAATAAAGGAGGATTATAAACTTCTTCTGCCTTAATATATTCAAGGGCATGCTCCTGACCCCAAGGTGAAACCCATTCTTTAGAATAGTGTTTAAAAAATTGCTTAACTATTCTGTCCTCCAGTGAATGGAATGTCACTATTGATAGTATAGCATTATTTGATAATAATGTAAGCACATCATTTAATGTATTTTTAATATTGTCAAGTTCATGATTAACTTCTATCCTGATTGCTTGAAAAACTCTTGTTGCAGGATGAATTTTGGATTTTATTCTCGGAGTTGCCTCAAAGATAATATTTACAAGTTCTTGCGTCGTTTGAATTTTATTATTTTTTCTTGTTTCAATTATTTTTTTTGCAATTCTTTTAGAAAACCGCTCTTCCCCGTATTCACTGAATATACGGACAAGTTCATCCTCTTTATAATCATTAACTACATCATAAGCAGTTAAATCGCCGAACTGATTAAACCGCATGTCTAATTTCGAATCGGTTAAAAAACTGAAACCCCTCTTATCAGAAGTCAATTGAGGAATAGATGCACCCAAATCAAAAACAATTCCGCCTGTTATTTCTTTTATATTATTTTCATCTAAATATTTCTTAATATTTGTGTAAGAATCGTTAACAATCGTTAAATTTTCGTAATCTTTTAATTTTTGTTTGGAAAAATTAATTGCATCAATATCAACATCAAAAGAAATTAACCTGCCGTTTGGCGATATTTTTTTCAGAATTAATTCGCTGTAGCTGCCGCCGCCGAGTGTTGCATCTATATATAGTTTACCGTCCGTGCATTCAAGAGCGTTAACTGCTTCATTGAGCATTACGGGATAATGCTTATATTCCCCCATTCCCCTTTTTTCCTCTAATTAATTTCTGCTAATTTTTCCAATTTTAATTTTTGGTCATGCATCATTAACAGATTAATAAGTTCATCTAAGTCTCCGTCTATAACTGTCCATACATTGAGATTTTGACCAATTCTGTGGTCTGTCAAACGACCTTGAGGGAAATTATATGTTCTGATACGTTCCGAGCGGTCACCCGTACCGACTTGAGACCGTCTTAAATCTGTAACTTCCTTCATTTGTTTTTGAACTTCCATATCATATAATTTAGCTTTTAAGATTTGCAATGCTCTTTCTTTATTTTGCAGCTGAGACCGTTCTTCCGTACAGAATATCATAATTCCCGTGGGTTTATGAAATACTCTTGCTGCCGTTTCAACTTTATTAACATTTTGACCGCCTGCACCACCGGAACGAGCCGTTGTTATTTCAATATCATTCATATTAAGTTCAATTTCAACATCATCTACTTCGGGCATAACGGCAACGGTTGCGGTTGATGTATGAACTCTGCCTTGAGATTCCGTTGCAGGAACCCTTTGAACTCTATGAACACCTGATTCATACTTTAATTTTGAATAAATGCTGTCGCCTTTAATTGAAATGATAACTTCAGACACTCCGCCTGCTTCACAGTCTGTTTTACTTAATATTTGAGTCTGCCAGCCTTGTTTATCCGCATATCTTAAATACATTCTCATAAGGTCGCCGGCAAATATATTTGCTTCATCACCGCCTGCAGAACCTCTTATTTCAAGCATAATATCTTTATCATCCATAGGGTCGCGAGGCAGAAGAAGAATTCTCATTCTTTCTTCAAGCTCAGTCATTTTTGTTTCATTTTCATTTATTTCATTATGAAGAAATTCTCTCATTGACTCATCGGATTCGTTTTTTAAAAGTTCCTGAGCATCTTTTACCGCCTGCTCCGCATCTTTCCAAGCATGATACACTTCAACCGTTTCTTCCATTGCTTTTCTTTGTTTTGAAAGAGTTTTAAATCTGTTATAATCCTGAATAACTTCGGGGTCTGATAATATCTGTCCGAGTTCTGTATATTTACTTTCAATTTGTAATATTTTATCTAACATTTCTTTCATAAATTACTGCTTTCTGGTTTCTTTTCTTCCGCAAGATTTATCTTCATCACAATATCCTAATCTTTCACATTTTGGAACTAAATACTCTTTTAACCACGGCTCTTCTTTAATAAGTTCATCGCACATTCTCTTTACAAGAATTCTAATTTCTTTTTGCGCCCTTGTACATAATCTTAAATTTGCGAGATGAATCATCTCTCTTAAATTTAAGCTTGCGACCATAGATGTTGAAGCTGCATTAGGTAAAACCGCCCTGGCATCTTCAGCCGGAATTCCGTTATTTGTCAATTCAAGATAAAAATCGGATATTTTTCCCATAAAATCTTCAAATTTAGCTTTTAATTCGGGATTGTTTTCTATTGTATCCGGGATTAAGTATTCAAACTGTTCTTTTTCTTTAACATATCTTTGAGATTTTTGAGAAAAAGACATGTGTCTGTGCCTTACTAATTGATGTGAACATGCCCTTGATATATGGCTGATTGCAAAACTTACCTGAATATGCTCTATTGTACTGTAATGTCCCGATGAAATAACACGATTTATAAGTTTTAGCATTTTTTCATTATCTTGAGCCGAATCACAATCGTAAATATTTAGGGGAGAATCTGCACTGTAACATGTTCTGCAGGCTGTATATATTGTTTTAAGCATATTTTCAGGTTTTGATATTAACCTGACTTGTGCAAACTTATCTTCTGATGCCATATAATCCCTCCATCAAAACAAAAACCCGCATCGTTACGGGTATAAAAAAGCAGTGCTTTAATAAAGCACTGCATAAAGCTATTTTTGATTTTTTTGATAACGTTTTTTGAATTTTTCAATACGACCTTCGGTATCAACAATTTTTTGATTGCCTGTATAATACGGATGGCAGTGATTGCAAATTTCTACCGTAATATTATCAAGTACCGAGCCTGTTTCAATTTCATTACCGCATACACATTTTATAACTGTTTTTTTGTATTCGGGATGTATGTCTTTTTTCATTTTATTCACCTCTATTAATATTATATAGCTATTGAATTATAAACAGCTAAAAAATTAATATCAAGTAATTTTTTGTAAATAATTTTTAATATTAATAATTGAGATATTTTTTTATATTTGTGGTATTATTATATTAAATGTATAATGAACTTATTGAATATAAGGAATTAATAATGAAAAAAGCATTTACTCTTTCGGAAGCATTGGTTACATTAGCCATAATAGGTGTTTTAGCGGCTATATTAATACCTGTAATCAGTACTGTAAGACCGGATAAAGATAAAATCAGTTACAAAAAGGCATTATATAGTATGCAAAGTGCCGTATCAAACGCAATGGATTCTACAGTCTATTCAATAGCAGCTAATTCGGCAGCATACTGGAAAGATCAAAATATCGGCGATGAAGATTTTTGCAGATCTGTTGCAGATTCTTTAAATACGGCAGGAACAATTAATTGTTCTAATGCCGGATATAACTGTGACAGTGACCTCGGTCCTAAAGGTCCGGGAGGTTCTTGCTATAGTTCTCCTAACTTTATAACTACCGATGGTATTAGGTATTGGGGGTTAGAAGGTAAATTTACAGATCAACCTGACCAGGATTCTCGTACAATTTATGTTGACCGTGCACTTTCCTCCGGTGAATTAGATAAGTTAGCTAAAGATGGAAGTCTGCCTGATAGAGGTCTGGGACTTAAAATACAAGTTTCTTACGATGGTAAAATCGGTACTCCAAGTAATTCTACTGATTTTAACTATGAAGATGAACTTATTGAAAATTCTCTTGATGTTACAAAAGGAAAATAAATTTTCAAGACAATTACAGAATAAAAAGAAATGCTCTAATTTTAGAACATTTCTTTTTTTATTGTAATAACTTTATTTCTATGTTAAATATTACATATCAGTATTTAGGAGATTATTATGAGTGATATAAAAAATGTTCAAATCGGAATAATAGGCGGAAGCGGATTTTATAGTTTTTTTGAAAATTCAGGCATGCCGTTTGAAGAAATAACGATAGATACACCTTATGGAAGCCCTTCTGATGCAATAACAATAGGTGAAATATACGGGAAAAAAGTAGCATTTATTCCCCGTCACGGAAGAGATCACAGATTTTTACCCCACTTAGTAAACTATAGAGCAAATGTATGGGCATTAAAATCGTTAGGAGTTACAAGGGTTATTTCACCTTGCGCAGCAGGAAGTCTTCAAAAACACGTAAAACCCGGTGATTTTGTAATATGCGATCAATTTGTTGATTGGACAGACGGCAGAAAAAATACTTTTTTTGAAGGTCCAAATTGTATTCATCCATCTGCAGCAGACCCATATTGCCCCGAATTAAGACAAATTGCAATAGAACAAGCTAAAAAACAAGGCATAACCGTTCATGAAACAGGTACTGTTGTTATTATTAACGGCCCGAGATTTACAACTAAAGCCGAATCTAAATTCTTTACTAATCAAGGCTGGGAAGTTATTAATATGAGCCAATATCCTGAAGTTCATTTGGTTAGAGAGCTTGATATGTGTCCTTTAACCATTGCTTTAATTACAGACTACGATGCAGGTTTAGTAGGTGATGTTCCGCCAGTTACTCATCAGGAAGTAATCCATGTATTTAAAAACAACATAAGCAGGTTAAAACAATTATTATTATCAATTATAGAAAATATTCCTATTGAAAGAAATAATTGTGAATGCTATAACACTTCACAAACATCATAAAGGAATTAAATAATGATATCATATATAGTTTCTTTAGCTTTCAGATTAATATATTTGGTAATATTAACAGTTGTTTTACTAAGCTGGATACCTATTTTTGATGTGAGAAAAGAGCCTCTTGCTTCATTGGTAAAAATTTATAACGTAATAATGGCACCTTTTCGTGCAGTTATACCCCCAATCGGAATGATAGATATTTCACCTTTAATTGCATTTATAGTACTTCAAATTATTGAACAGCTGCTTGTTAGAATTCTTTCTTCTTTAGGCTTATAACTAACTCATAAAAAACCACATTATTTTACGGCAGGCTTTTGCAATAAGGACAGCAATTGTAGAAAATACTATATCATAAAGTATTTTGGAAATAGACTGATAATATATCCAATTTGCAATAAAATCAAGTCCGTCATGTCTGATTAAAGCAGCTATTATCATATAAATTATTCCTACAACGTGAATAGAAAGAACTCCGTATAAAACAGCAAAAATAATATTTAATAACGAGTTTCCTTTATTAAGTTCTTTTGATGCTAATATGACGGAAAATATGTATGCAAAAATATATCCGAAATTATATTGGAAAACATAACCTAAGCCACCGCCAAGTGCAAATAAAGAAAACCATGGGGTTAATCCCAGAATAATATAAATTAGAATACAAGCAAGTCCCCAAGTCTCGCCTAAAAGTCCGGCGATAAAAAGTACAACAGGAACTTGAGGTATATATTCAAACATTAAATAAGAACCTGCACTTTTATCCAAAGGGTTAAAGTTTATCTTAATCTGGGTAAAAGTTGAAATTACAAGTAAAAGTAAACAAACACAAAGAATAGCAAGTGCGCCCAAACAAAATTTAATTTTTTTATCGGGTTTATGAAAACTCTTTATCCCTTCTCTTAACCGTCTGTTTATCATATTACAAGTTCTGCCTTATTAATATTTGCTTTAATTTTACTGATATTATCTTTAAATTTATCATACCAAATATTTTGAGTAAACATTATAACTGCATTTTCACCATTATCTTGATAATAATTTTTTCTTACACCTATAGATTCAAATAAAAATTTTTCATATAAAGATATAGCTGGGATATTACTTTCCCTGACTTCAAGGGTTATATACTTAATCATATCTTTATAACATTCATCTATTGCTTTAAGTAAGAGCATTTGAGCTAATTGTATTCTTCTATAATCAGGATGTACTGCAAGAGTTGTAATGTGTGATTCTTCAAAAATCTGCCATAACCCGATGTATCCTAAAACCAAATTATTTTCATCCTTCACACAAAAATATTTTGCCAGATTATTAGCCAATTCATTGTAAAATGAATCTTTAGACCAATGATGTTTCGGATGCACCATTTCTTCTATTTGAAAGACTGCATCCACATCCTCGGTTGTCATTTGTGTTATTTTTACTTTTTTCATTTTTTCCCCGTAATTGAATTTTAACATATAATAACAAATATGACAGAACATGCTTATATACATATACCTTTTTGCATAAGAAAATGTAAGTACTGTGCTTTTGTATCAGGTTTTGATATAAAAAACAAAGATATTTACATAAATTCTTTATTACAAGAAATAAAAAACAATTATAGAAACGAAAAACTAAAAACCCTGTATATAGGAGGCGGAACCCCGTCTTTACTTGATTTGAAAGATATTGAAAAATTAATATCCTTATTTAATTATACTTCTGATACTGAAATAACACTTGAAGCTAACCCTGAAACGGCAGAAGCGGTAAAATTCAAAGAGCTTAAAAATATTGGAATAAACAGAATTTCTTTAGGTGTTCAAACTTTTAACGATAACATACTAAAATTAATAGGCAGAAACCACTCGGAACAAACAATATATAAAGCCATAGATATAATTAAAAATGCAGGTTTTAACAATTTAAGTATTGATTTAATATACGGATTAATTAATCAAAATTTAGATTTATTAAATACCGATATAGAAAAAGCTTTAAAACTTAATACGAAACATATTTCAACATACGGATTAAAAATTGAAGAAAACTCATACTTTGCAAAACATACCCCCAAAAACATTCCTGATGATGAACTTCAAGCAAAAATGTTCCTTCAAATATGTGAAAAATTAAAGAAAAACGGATTTGAACATTATGAAATAAGTAATTTTTCAAAGACGGATTTTCATTCAAGACATAACTGTGCATACTGGCAGAATAAAAATTATTACGGCTTTGGAGTTAATGCTTCAGGTTATGAAGATAATATAAGATATAAAAATATATCAGATTTTGAAGAATACATTAAAAATCCATTAAAGAAAGAAGAAGAAACAATACTTTCAAAGGATAACATTTTAGAAGAAGAAATATTTTTAGGATTAAGATTAAAAAAAGGCATAAATATAAAAAATATAAATGAAAAATTTAAAATTGATTTTATAAAAAATTACGGGCAAATTATAAAAAAGTACAGTAGATATAATCTTTTAGAATTAAATGGCGACAATTTAAAATTAACAGAAAAAGGATTTTTATTAAGTAACGAAATTCTATGTGAATTTATAAATTAATCGTTTTTCTGCATGCCCGTTTTAGAGCCTGCAACAATAAAAGTCAAAGGAAGAAGTTTAGATGTAACGGCAGAGATTGATTTAAAATCTTTTAAAACCATATTAGCGGTTAAGCATAAATCATCGGCATGAACGAGGTAATCTTCAGGTTCAACATCATGTTTAACTTCTTCTTTAAAGATTTTATTGTTAACTTTGTTCATAACTTTGTTGCCAAGCTCCATTCCGCCAACTAAAGAGGCTATGCATACAGCTGTTTTAAGTAGTATTCCCTGCCAAGTCGTAGGTGTAGCAGAAGTTTTAAATACATATTTTTCCAAAATTTTATTAGCACCTGCCAGAATAGAAACAGGGAAAACCATATTTCCGATAAATTGCTGAGAAGCTTCTCTTAATTTAGGTTTAACATTTTTTTTGTTTTTATCTGCAATAAGTCCGCCGGTAAGTCCGCCCAAAACAGAGCCTAAACCAACCAAAAGAACATCGCCTTCAGAATATGTTAAATTTTTTAAAGAGGTTAAAGGGTTGCCTTTTTTAGCAAGTGAATAAACAGCCCCGACCCCGGCGGCAATACCAATTGCACTGCCTGCTATTGAAGATGCCGTAACTTTATTTATTCGGTTGTTTTTCTTAACTGCAGGCTGTTGAACTGCACTATACCTTTGAGGTTCAATTACCAAATCAGAAAAACTCACTTTTTACCCTTTATTATACTATTCAATCGGCTTAAAACATGTAAATAAATTTTTTTGTTATATTAGAATAGAATAAATTTAATACAAAGGCAAATATATTAATGATTGATACACACTCACATATTAACTTTGAAGAATACAAAACTGATTTTGATAATTTTTTAATCGACTTAAAAGCTAACGAAATTGAAAAAGTAATAATCCCCGGAGTTGAACCTTCAACCTTCAAAGAAATAAAAGACTTAACAGAAAAATACGAAATGTTATACGGCGCAATAGGAGTACACCCCTCCGAAGCTAAAACATACACCTCTCAAACAACAATTGAGATAAAAGAGTATCTAAAGAACAGAAAAATAATTGCCATAGGCGAAATAGGTTTGGATTATTATTGGGAAACCGAAACCAAAGAACTCCAAAAAGAAATATTTCGGACTCAGCTTGAAATTGCGCAGGAATTAAATGTTCCCGTTTTAATCCACGATAGAGAAGCCCATGAAGATACTTTTGAAATTCTTAACGATTATAATTTAAAAACAGTTGTATATCATTGCTTTTCAGGTACAAAAGAACTTGCGATGAAATGTATAGATAAAGGATACTATATAGCAGCAGGCGGAATAGTAACATTTAAAAATGCAAATAATTTAAAAGAAACCGTAAAAGCTGTTCCTATAGATAGAATACTTCTTGAAACGGATGCCCCTTATTTAGCACCTGTTCCATACAGAGGAAAATTGAATTCTCCAAAGTATTTAAAATATATTGCTCAAGAGATTGCTAATTTAAGAAATACCGATGTAGAAGAAATCAAACATATTACAACCGAAAACGCAAAAAGGATATTTAATTTTTAATATGGCAAAAGAAAGATTAGATAAAATACTGCTAGATAAAGGATATTTTGAAACAAAAAGCAAGGCGCAGTCTGCAATAATGGCAGGCGACGTAAAGGTAGACGGCGAAAGAATAACAAAAGCAGGATATCTTCTTGAAGTAAAAGAAAATACAAATTTTGAAATAAAATCCATGCCGTTTGTTTCAAGAGGCGGATACAAGCTTGATAAAGCAATCAAAGAATTTAAAATAAATTTAAAAGATAAAATTTGTCTGGATGCAGGTGCATCAACAGGCGGATTTACAGACTGCATGCTCCAAAACGGGGCAAAAAAAGTATACTCCGTAGATGTAGGCTACGGTCAATTTGCTTGGAAATTAAGAACGGATAACAGAGTTAAAGTCATTGAAAGAGTAAATATTAAAAACTGCATATTATCGGATATTTACTGTGAAACAGATGATAAAGCCGAATTTATAACAATGGATTTATCTTTTATATCAATAAAAAAAGTACTTTTAAATATTTTAAAACTTGCAAATCCCGAAAATTACGAAATTGTATCATTAATAAAACCTCAATTTGAAGCAGGAAAAGAACAAGTAGGTAAAAACGGAGTTGTTAAAGATAAAAGAATACATCTTGAAATTATAAACAGTATAATTGAATACTGCCGGGAATTAAATTTATATACTAAAAATTTAACCTATTCGCCGATAAAAGGACCAAAAGGCAACATAGAATATTTAATATATTTAACAAATAAAGACGAAAAAATAAAAATAAACGCAGAAGAAACAGTAAATCAAGCCCATGAAAATCTTACTGATTAACAGCAAGATTTAACTTTTTCTGAACCGGTTCTGATTCAAATAAATCACCAACACTGCACCCTATAGTTTCACATAGTCTGTCCATATTTTCATATGAAGGCTGTGTTCTTCCGTTTGCCCAAGAGTATATTGTCTGCTGGGGGAGATCCAGAACTTTTGCCAATTTGTAAAGGCTCCAGCCTCTTTTAGCTTTCACTGTTTCTTTAATTTTAATTTTCATTTTTCCTCCACAAATTGTATAGTCAACATGCTTGTATAATATTATACTATTGTTACAAAAGTTAATATAGTATTATTAAAATTATTTCAACTGAAAGGATGAAATAAAATAATAAAATTAATGTAAACAAACTAGGTTTTTTATAAAAATGGGTATATAATTTATATAAACGGATTGTAATACACCCAAAAGATAATTGAGGATATTTTATGAAAAAATTATTAGCATTTTGTTTAACCATTTCTGTTATATGCATATATTCTTGTTATGCTGACGTACAAGCAAGTGATACAAGTAAGCAGGTAATAAAAGAAGCAATATCAAAATACAAAGCAAAAAATTATCTTGGATGTATTTCGGATTTAAAACTGTATGTATTAAAAGACCCGACAAATGCCGTTGCTTGGTATTATTTAGGCACATCATATATGAATATAGCTATGAAACAAGAAGCTCATGATGCATTTGATAAAGTAATAGAATTAAATACAGTACCTCAATTAACTTCATATTCAATTCAAGCAGAACTATGCATGGAAAATGAAGAGAAATGCAAATATCAAGATTTAACATATGATGAAATAAAACAATTAAAGTCTGACCCTGTAACATTTTTAAATAAGTTTCTTGCTAAACAGCAGAATATGAAAAAAGTAAACTCAAATGATGCGGAAATAAATAAACTAATAACAGGGAAATACCCAAATAATATACACGATGATGCAAGAGCATTTATAAATCAACAAAGAGCAAGTATGCAAAGAGATGCAATAAATACTCACTAATAATTACCGTTAAAATTTTTATCAACTGCATAAATTACACTCTTAGTTCGTTAAATTTTATAAATATATTCGGACAAAATAAGAATGGACAAAGAATTAAATACTTTTGCAAAAAAAGCATTAAATAATCTCAACCCTGATGAAGCATTTGAGTATTTCAACAAAGCCGGAAATATATTAGGATGCGGTTATTGTAAATTTTTATCAGGTGAAATAGAAGAATCAAAAGTTTTATTAACATTAATACAAAGAAAATATTCATACACAAATTGGCTTTTGTCACTGATTGGCATATTAACGGATAATTTCGAGTATAATCCGACATATTTTCAAATAAGAAATTTTTATGAACAGGATTTAGAAATGCTGTTTTTGTACAAGCAATATAATATGATAGAAAAAATATTAAGTAAAAATAATTATTTTGAGAATTTTAACAAAGAAATATATAAATACAGTGCAAGAGTATTAAATAATAATAATTTCAGCCAACAAGCCCAAATTTTTATAGAAAAGAGTTTAAATATATGGTACAAAGACCCGGAAAGTCATTTTATACTTGGTGAAATATATTTAAAAAGTAATGAAAAAGAAAAAGCTAAAATGGCTTTTATAAATGCGTTAGGAGTAGAAAAAGAATATTTTCCGGCAAAAATAAAATTAAACCATATAAGTTAATGATTGTATAATTTGTATTATGGTGTAAAATAAATAATATAGAGTCTTATCAGGAGAAAGTAAAGCAATGTTTGAACGTTTTACCGAAAAGGCTATAAAAGTAATAATGCTTGCACAAGAAGAAGCAAGAAGACTGGGTCATAATTTTGTAGGTACTGAGCAGGTGCTTTTGGGATTAATAGGCGAAGGCACCGGTGTTGCTGCAAAGACATTAAAAACAATGGGAGTAACACTTAAAGATGCCAGAGTAGAAGTAGAAAAAATTATTGGCAGAGGTTCAGGCTTTGTTGCGGTAGAAATTCCTTTTACGCCTAGAGCAAAAAGAGTATTAGAACTGTCTTGGGATGAAGCAAGACAACTGGGCCATAATTATATAGGTACGGAACACCTGCTTTTAGGATTAATAAGAGAAGGTGAAGGTGTTGCAGCCAGGGTGCTGGAAAACTTGGGTGTTGATCTCAACAAAGTAAGAAGTAACGTGATAAAAATGCTTGGTGAAACCAAACCTACGACCACTGCAACAGCAGCAACTGCCTCATCAGGTAAAACAAAGACCCCAAGTCTTGATGAATTCGGAACTGATTTAACTTTGGCGGCTCAGGAACAAAGACTTGACCCTGTTGTAGGCAGAGAAAAAGAAATTGAAAGAGTTATACAAATTCTTGCAAGAAGAACAAAAAATAATCCGGTACTTTTAGGAGAACCCGGTGTAGGTAAAACTGCAGTAGTTGAAGGCTTAGCCGCAAGAATTGTAAATTCCGAAGTACCTGATATTTTGGAAGGCAAAAAAGTAGTCCAGTTAGATATGGGATTATTGGTTGCAGGTACAAAATACAGGGGTGAATTTGAAGAACGACTCAAAAAAATAATGGATGAAATTCGTCAGGCAGGCAACATTATATTAATTATAGATGAAATGCATACTTTAATAGGTGCAGGTGCAGCAGAAGGTGCTATAGATGCGGCAAACATCCTAAAACCTGCATTATCAAGAGGCGAAATTCAGGTTATAGGTGCTACTACACTGGATGAATACAGAAAATATGTAGAAAAAGACCCTGCATTGGAAAGAAGATTTCAGTCAATTATTATTGAAGAACCTTCAGTAGAAGATACCATTGAAATCATAAAAGGGTTAAAACCTAAATATGAAGAACATCACAAGTTAAATATTTCTGATGATGCAATAGTAGCAGCAACGGAATTATCTTATAAATACATAACAGACAGATTTTTACCGGATAAAGCTATAGATATTATAGATGAAGCGGCATCAAAACTTCGTATACAAACAAGCGCACTGCCGCCTGAAGGTAAAGAGCTTGAAAAAGAATTAAAAGCTGTAATTAAACAAAAAGAAGATGCAATAAGAAATCAAGAGTTTGAAACAGCCTCTAATTTAAGAGATGATGAAGCAGATTTAAAAGAAAAAATTCGTGAAATGTCTCTAAAATGGAGAGAAGATAATGAAGAAAATAAACCGACTGTTACCGCAGAACAGGTAGCTGAAGTTGTAAGCCAAATGACGGGTATTCCAACAACAAAAATAACGGAAGGCGAAAGCGAAAGACTTTTAAAACTTGAAGAAACACTTCATAAAAGAGTTATCGGTCAAGAACAAGCCGTTGTTGCTCTATCTAAAGCGATAAGAAGAGCAAGAGTAGGGTTAAAATCACCCAATAGACCAATCGGAAGCTTTATATTCTCAGGGCCTACAGGTGTAGGTAAAACAGAACTTGCAAAAGCTCTGGCGGAAGCTGTATTTGGCTCGGAAGATAATATGATTCGTGTTGATATGTCAGAATTTATGGAAAAACATTCAACAGCAAAATTAATCGGTTCACCTCCCGGGTATGTAGGTTATGACGATGGCGGTCACTTAACTGAAATAATCAGAAAGAAGCCTTATAGTGTAATTCTTTTTGACGAAATCGAAAAAGCGCACCCCGATGTATTTAACATAATGCTTCAAATACTGGATGACGGTCGTTTAACCGATTCAAAGGGCAGACATATTAACTTTAAAAACACAATCATTATTATGACCAGCAACGTTGGTGCAAGCATGATTACAAATACAAGCAAGCTTGGATTTAGTGTTGCGGAAGATGAACAAAAAGATAAATATGAAAAATTAAAAGATACCGTAATGGAAGAAATGAAGAAATCCTTCCGTCCCGAATTCTTAAACAGAATTGATGATATTATTGTATTTGCTCATCTGTCTAAGCCTGAAATTCGTCAGATTGTAGACTTAATGTTAAATGATTTATTTAAACGATTAGAGTCACAGAATTTAACAATAGAAGTAACCGATGAAGTAAAAGATTACTTAGGTGAAGCCGGATACTCCGAAGCATACGGAGCAAGACCTTTAAGAAGGTTAATCCAAAAGCGGATAGAAGACGGATTAGCTGAAGAAATCCTATCAGGCAAATATAAAGAAGGAAATAAAATAGTTCTTAAACTTAAAGATGAAAAAATTATCTTTGAATGTGAAAAAGAATAATTAAGAATTTAGAAGCTCCCAAAGACGGGGGCTTTTTTTTTGTTAAAAAAAATGTTATAATCAAGTCATGAGAAAAATTTTATTAAACTGTTTATCTTCTTATTCATCCGACACCTGAAGTGAGTGCTTCATTTTTTAGTGTCATATTTTATTTTTAAGAAGGAAGAAAAGGCGGTTTTATATGCATAAATTTGCTACTTATTTTTCGGTAATATTTTTATTACTCGCTTTAAGCTTAATGTTTAGTGTTTTATTTTTTAATATGCCCCTGCTATTAAGCGGTAATAAAATTGTATTATTTGTATTATTAAATTCCGTAATACTTGTAGGTGTTGCTTTATTCTTTATTGCGTTTAAGGATAGAGTAATGCTTTATTTAGAAAATTACAGAAGAGAAAAACAAATTTAATTTTCACTGAAAACATTTGCTGCTTTATATGAACTCCTTGCAAGAGGTGAAAAGAAGGTGTGTTTTATCCCCATTTTCTTTGCAATGGCAGTTAATTCATCATACTCAGATGGTTCATAATACTTTATAACCGGAAGATGAGCTTTTGAAGGCTGAATATACTGACCAATTGTTACAATATCGCATTTGATTTTAACCAAATCTTCAAATATTTTGATAAGTTCATCTTTAGTTTCGCCAAGACCAAGCATTAATCCTGTTTTTGTTAAAATATCGGAATGCTTTTTTACATAATCCAAAAAATCAAGCGATTGATTATAATCTGCCTGCGGTCTTGCTTTTTTATACAAGGCAGGAACTGTTTCAATATTATGATTAAATACATCAGGTTTAGCTTTAATTACCGTATCAATAGCATTTTTATCCCCTTTAAAATCGGGAGTCAAAACTTCAACCCTGACATTAGGGGTTAATTTTTTGATTTCGTATATAACCTCAGCGAAGTGAGATGCACCGCCGTCAGGCAGATCATCTCTGGTGACAGAGGTTATAACGGCATATTTAAGCCCTAATTTTAATACGGCATCAGCTATTTTTTTTGGTTCTTCAGGATTTAATAGCTCGGGCTTACCTGCTGAGACATTGCAAAATCTGCAATTACGGGTGCAAATATTACCCATAATTAAAAATGTAGCGGTATTTTTAGAGTAGCATTCATTTTTATTCGGACATCTTGCGGCTTCACAGACGGTATTCAAGCAATTAGATTTTAAAATCTGCCTTACAGATTTAGTTTTTTCGGTATCTAATATCCCTCTTTTAAGATATGAAGGTAATCTTTTAAAACTTTTTTCCATCTAAACCATATCTTTTAAATTTTTGCTGATAATAAAGTTTGCATCAGTTGAATTTTTAATATCTTCGACTGTAAACATAGGGTTAATTTCCGTTAAAATAAGACCGTCATTTGCAACTTCAAAAACGCATCTTTCGGTAACAATCATATCTACTTCTTTGTATGCGGTTAAGGGATATGTACATTTTTTAACTATTTTAGGAACATCATTAGCGGTATGCGTCATCGCAACAATAACTCTTTTAGAGCCTACAATTAAATCCATGGAACCGCCGATACCGGGGACAAATTTACCCGGAATCTGCCAGCTTGCTATACTCCCTTCGGCATCAACCTGCAAAGCGCCTAAAACAGTAGCATCAATATGTCCGCCTCGCATAATTGTAAATGCCATCTGCGAATCATAAAAGCTTGCGCCTTCAACTACATTAACATAAGCACCGCCTGCATTAACCACTTTTTTATTATAATTAGGACCTGTTTGATTTTTACCCAAGCCCAAAATCCCGTTTTCCGACTGAAAGATAATATTCATTCCGTCTTTAACATATTTTACGGCTTCCGTCGGAAGTCCTATGCCTAAAGTTACAATATCATTTTCTTTAAATTCTTTGGCAATTCTTTTTGCAATAATTTCTTTTATTTTATCTTTTGTTAATTCCTGAAGTATAGGAGACATTAATTTTCCTCCCTTTTAACAATATAATCAATGAAAATTCCGGGGATGACAACTTCATCAGGATTAATTGCTTCAACTATTTCATCAGCTTGAAGTATAACAACATCAGCCGCCGTTGCCATTGATGTATTAAAGTTTCTTGTTGTACCTTCAAATTTAACATTGCCGTACTTATCCGCTTTTGTGCCGTATATAAGTGCAAAATCAGCACCTAAGGGTTCTTCAAAGATATATTTTTTACCTTTTATTTCAACAATTTTCTTACCTTCTTCAAGGATAGTACCAATTCCTGTAGGAGTAAGCACACCGCCCAAGCCAGAGCCTTTTGCGTGAATTTTTTCAACTAAAGTTCCCATCGGATAAAATTCAACTTCAAGCTCACCATCGTGCATTTTTTTACCTGTTATGGGATTTGTACCTATATGGGTTGTAATAACTTTTTTTACTTTTCCGTATTCAATAAGTTTACCTTTATCAACATGTTCTGTTGAAGTATCATTAGCAATCATTGTAAGATTTTTGACATCTGTTTTAACAAGCTCATCAATAATTTTATCAGGTGCTCCGCAGCTTAAAAAACCTCCGACCATAATTGTAGAGTTATCTTTTATTAATGCTGCCGCTTCTTTAGCCGATATAAATTTTTTCAAAATAAAGTCCTTATATTTTTTCGTAGTTTAATAATATCATAAATTTTATTTAAAAAATTAAATTATTGTAAAACTTATATAAAGATTTGACTTTATTTTTAAAAAAAATTATAATTGTGTGCTATACTCAAAAAACGGAAGAAAACATAAAGTCAGGTGTTCATGCCGTAAAGATGGATTAGGGGAGATGTTAAATGTTAAATTCTTGTGAAACGGAAATTTCCGAGCGGGCTGATTTTAACCCCGGAAAATGGCAGACACAAATAGATGTAAGGGATTTTATACAAAATAACTATACCGAATATACAGGTGATTCAAGCTTTTTGGCACCTCCCACGGATGCTACTATAAAACTATGGGCAAAATGTCTTAACCTGTTTAAGGAAGAAAGAGAAAAAGGCGGTGTCCTTGACATGGATACCGATATTGTTTCAACAATAACTTCCCATGGCGCAGGTTATATAGATAAAGACCTTGAAAAAATAACGGGTTTACAGACAGATAAGCCCTTAAAAAGGTCATTACAGCCATTCGGCGGAATAAGAATGGCAGAAACCTCCTGCAGTTCATACGGTTATAAAGTTAATCCCGAAATTTCGGAAATATTTAAAAAGTACAGAAAAACCCATAATCAGGGAGTATTTGATGTTTATACTCCCGAAATGAAAGCCGCAAGACACTCTGCAATTATAACAGGACTTCCTGACGCATACGGCAGAGGCAGAATAATAGGCGACTACCGCCGTGTAGCTTTATACGGAATAAACAGACTTATTCAAGATAAACAAGAACAGTTTAAATCGCTTGAAGGAGAGATGACTCCCGACAGAATTCAACTCAGGGAAGAAATAACAGACCAGATAAATGCTCTTAAAGAAATGATAGAGCTTGGTAAAATATACGGTTACGACATTTCACGACCTGCTCAAAATGCTCAAGAAGCTATACAATGGCTGTATTTAGGCTATTTATCAGCCGTAAAAGAACAAAACGGTGCCGCAATGAGTATTGGCAGAACCTCAACCTTCTTAGATATTTACATTGAAAGAGATTTAAAAAACGGAATTCTGACAGAAGAACAGGCGCAAGAATTAATTGACCACTTTATAATGAAATTAAGACTTGTAAAGTTTGCAAGAACACCTGAATATAACGAACTGTTCTCTGGCGATCCTACATGGGTAACAGAGTCTATTGCTGGCATGGGTGTTGACGGCAGAAGCCTTGTTACAAAAAATTCATTCAGGTATCTGCACACACTTGAAAATTTAGGTACTGCGCCTGAACCGAATTTAACAGTTTTATGGTCAACAAAACTTCCGCACTCGTTTAAAGAGTACTGCGCAAAAATTTCAATAAAAACATCATCAATCCAGTATGAAAATGATGATTTGATGAGAGTTATCCATGGTGATGATTATGCTATTGCCTGCTGTGTTTCATCTATGGTCGTAGGTAAAGAAATGCAGTTTTTCGGGGCAAGAGCAAACCTTGCAAAATGTTTACTTTATGCAATAAACGGCGGAGTTGATGAAAGACTTAAAGAGCAGGTAGGGCCTAAATATCAGCCTATCACCTCAGAGTATCTGGACTATAGAGAAGTAATGCAGAAATACGACGATATGATGGAATGGCTCGCAGGGCTGTATGTTAATACCTTAAATGTAATTCACTATATGCACGATAAATACTGCTATGAAAAAGCGCAATTAGCCCTGATGGATAGGGATGTAAAAAGGTATTTTGCAACAGGCATAGCAGGGTTATCGGTTGTAGCGGATTCGCTTTCGGCAATTAAATTTGCAAAAGTAAAAACAATAAGGGATGAAAACGGAATTGTCATTGATTATCAGGTGGAAGGCGATTTCCCGAAATACGGAAACAACGATGACAGAGTTGATGAAATTGCCGTAAACATCGTTAAAACATTTATGGCAAAAATAAGAAAACACTACACATACAGAAATTCAATACCAACAATGTCAATATTAACAATAACATCAAATGTCGTTTACGGTAAAAAGACAGGCAACACACCTGACGGCAGGAAAGAAGGAGTGCCTCTTGCCCCCGGAGCAAACCCTATGCACGGAAGGGATAAAAACGGGGCAGTAGCTTCGCTTGCTTCGGTTGCAAAACTTCCGTTTAATGATGCACAAGACGGAATTTCCAATACCTTCTCAATTATACCTGATGCACTGGGTAAAGACGAAGTATTCATGGGAGATTTGGCAGTTAATCTTGATGAGGGCTGCTGCGAAGGACGATTTATTTTTTAACGGGGAGATGAAAGTATGACTACCATTCAGGAAGAAAATTTAATTAATTTACTTGACGGTTATGTTGAAAAGGGCGGACATCACTTAAATGTAAATGTTTTCAATCGTGAAACATTAATTGATGCACAAAATCATCCCGAGAAATATCCTCAATTAACCGTAAGGGTTTCAGGCTATGCTGTTAACTTTAATAAGCTGACAAAAGAACAGCAGGATGACGTTATTTCAAGGACTTTCCATTCTTCGCTCGGTTCATAGATTATGAATACGGTTTACGGAAATATTCATTCCGTTGAAACCTTCGGAACTGTTGACGGTCCTGGGATTAGAACGGTAATCTTTATGCAGGGCTGTCCTATGCGCTGTAAGTATTGTCATAACCCCGATACTTGGCAGATTTCTGACAATAAAAAAATGTCTGTTGATGAAATCTTAAATAAATATGACAGCATAAAGGAGTTCTTAAAAAACGGAGGGATAACCGTTTCGGGCGGTGAACCGCTTTTGCAGATTGATTTTTTAATTGAACTTTTTAAAAAAGCTAAAGAAAAAAATATCCATACTGCGCTTGATACCTCGGGAATTTTATTTGATAACTCAAATAAATATGATGAGTTGATAAAATACACAGACCTTGTTCTGCTTGATATTAAGCACATTAATGATGATGAGCATAAAAAGCTGACGGGGCATTCAAATAAATCCGTACTGGAATTTGCAAAATACCTTTCATTAAAGGCTATTCCAATGCAAATACGGCACGTTGTTGTCCCTGATATAACGGATAAAGAAAATTATTTAACCGAACTGGGACAGTTTTTAGCCCGCTTAAAAACGGTCAAAACCCTTGAAGTACTTCCGTATCACGATATGGCAAAGAAAAAATATAAAGAATTAAATATCCCCTATCCTCTTGAAAATACACTTCCCGCAACAAAAGAACTGGCGGTAAAAGCAAAAGAAATTATTCTTAATGCATATAAATCTGCGAAATCAGCCAATAGGACAATATAAAAATTTTAAAAGTCATATTAATCTGATGATATGAAAAATATGGAATGGTTTCACAGTTTAAATAAACCTTTTTTAAGTCCGCCCGATTGGCTTTTCATGCCCGTCTGGACAGTCTTATATATAATGATTATTCTTTCTTTTATCTTTTTTATAAGAGGAGGGATGAATAAATCCAAAAGACTGCCTTTAGCCTTTTTCATTACGCAATTACTGCTTAACTTCGCTTGGACCCCCGTCTTTTTTTGGATGCAAAATATAAGCCTTGCGTTAATTATTATAATTTTTATGTGGATATTCCTGTTATTAACGGTAATATTCTTTTTCAGACATTCCAAAATCGCAGCTGTTTTGCTTGTACCGTATTTAATCTGGGTGAGCTTCGCATTTTACTTAAACTTTAGCTATTTTGTGCTGAATTAATAATGTTAATTTGTTAAATTATTTTGTAATCAAATAAATTGGAATGTCAGTCCTGTTATTTTCGTATAAAATGCAAGAAAATTTCAACATGAAACAAAATTCAAAGTTTAAAATTGCACAAAATGTTGAAAAGTTGCGCAAGAAAAATAAAATTACAAAAGAAAAACTATCATTATTATTGGGTTTTGATAACTCATATATTTCTAAATTGGAAAAAAAAATTAATATAACCATTGATAAATTAGACAAAATTGCAGATTATTTTGAAGTAGAAAGTTATCAATTATTAAAATAAATTATAAGAGTATGAGATTAGGATAAACACTTTTTTAAAAGGTCGTTATAGACATCTACAGTTTGGAAGCAAATAGGAAGTTTGCGTTTTAATAGGCTTTTTATTGTAATTTTAAAGCTTTTTAAAAGCGCAGAATCAAGGCTGTTTGTTTTATCCAGAGTTTTTTCTATTTTTTGGCGAAATTTCGGCTCTCGTGTCCGAGTTTCAATTTTATCGGCAAGGAAAATTATTTTTTCAAAATCGCTCATATCTTTTTTACCGACGGTGTGCCATCTTATTGAAGATAAAATTTCCTCATCCTCGACCCCGAAATCTCTTTTTGCAATTACGGCACCAACAGGTGCATGCCAGGTTTTAGAACTTAATTTTTCGCATTCTTCAAAAGAGTCATAATATTCTTTCAATTCGTCATTAGACAGGCATTTTGCGCAGTCGTGCAATAACCCTGCTACAAGTGCTTTTTCTTCATCAAGATGAAATCTTTTGGCAAGTTCAACAGCCATTTCCATTGTTCCGATTGAATGAAGATACCTTTCTTCACTCAAACAAGCTTTTAATTTATCTTTTATTTCTTCAATACTAATTTTTGTATACATTGTTATTTTTTATATATTCAGCAACCTTTAAGGGTACTATATCACAAATATTTTTATTTTGTTTAATTCGATTTCTGACTTCGCATGCTGAAATGTCGTTAAAGGGCATTTGCATTAAATCGTAGCTGTATCCTTTTTCTTTAAGCTTTATATACGGAGTCTCATCAAAATTATTCTCTCTTATAAACAAAATAAAATTAACAAGTTCTTTCAGCTTTTGGGGTTCATACCAAGACTCAATCTGCCTGAAGGCATCCGTACCGATAATAAAGTTTATTTTTCCCTCAGGTTTTACGATATCATTAATCTGAACAACGGTATCATAAGAATATGAAGGTTTATTTCTCGTGTATTCGATAGCCGACACATCAAAAAACGGATAATCTTTAACCGCAAGTTCAACCATATTAAGTCTGTGGAAAGCATTTTCCGCATCAAACCCTGCTAAATCCTTATGAGGAGGTCTGAATACGGGAATAAAAACAATTTTTTCAAACTGAAATTTTTCATGAACATATTTTGCAACTTCAATATGAGCATTATGAATGGGATTAAAACTCCCGGGGTATATGCAAACTTGCATAATTAAATAACCGCCTGCTTTGAAAAGTGCAGATGTTCAACTATTGATAAAATTTTATTTAAAAAGATTTTATAATCAGCTCTATCCGCTTCACCCGATAAAACAATATCCGCAATATTTCTGCAAGGTCTTATATAGATTTCTGCTTTATTTGAAGCATTTTCATATAAAGCTCCTGCGCCATCGCCGAGCCCTCGTTCGTTTGCTCTTATAAAAAATCTTTCCTTTTGTACATCGGAATTTATATCAACATAAATTTTAAAATCAAAGGCTTCTTTTACATCATCCGTTAATGTAAATAAACCTTCCGAGATAATTACCTTTGAAGGCATTGCAAGTGTATGATTATCCCATCTTATTGTTGTTCCCGACATATCATACTTAGGGAGCATAACAGACTTGCCTGACAGCAGTTCTTTAATATGTTTATGCATTAAGTTAAGTTCAAGCGCATCAGGCACATCAAAATCGTAATGTTTAGCAAATTCAGCCATGCCTCCCGCTTTTTTGACTTCTTCAGATCTGTCATAGTAATAATCATCAGAATTAACCCTTGTTATAACTCTGCCTAAATTAAAAACATCGGCAAAAAGTTCAATGGTTTCTATAATATCGAAAGTAATTGTGGATTTCCCGCTTGCTGTTTCGCCCGCAATTCCAATCGAGGCAGGCCTTGTTACCTCGCCTGATATAAATTTGGCAAGCCTTTTTATAACATCAGGACTATAACTTAATAAAACCGAGTTTTCCGAATTTAATTCTTCTTCAAATATTTGAAATAATTGAAATTCAATGTTATTTAAGTTGCTGATGGGAGAAGAAACGTACTTATTATTAAAATTTGTTTTTAAACTTATGTCCGCACTAAGTGTATCTGTCACGATTTTTTCCTTTATGGTTTACTTAGACTATACCAGAACAAAATCCAAAACAAAATATTTTTAGACAGTTTGTAAAGATTATCAATGTAAAATTTACATTACCATATAATCTAGTGTCGCACTCTGCCACCGACTCATCGTCGCTGTACGAGTGCTCACCTTTTCAATATGCCATTCTCAAAATTTTACTCTTACCACTTCGTGGATTTTCGTAAAATTTTGTTCAGACAATTTGACTTAACCAAATAAAATAATTATCATATTATAAGGATATGCGGAGAACATTAATATGCGGTTGGTAGATAAACTCAAATTATTTGAAAAACAGCTTGTATTTTTAAAATGGGGAAATTCTGAAGGCTACGGCAGAATTAATTATGTCGGCTATGATTTTATAGAATTTGAGATTTTTGATACAGATGAGCTTGAATATACTGATAAGTTATTAATTAATGCTCAATTAATATTAGAGGTAGTAATAAAAGGCTCTGATATAGCAAGAATACTGGCGGAATATTCCGCTTCATTACCTGAGCATGATAAAGGCTCTATGTTTAATTAAGCGATACCTAATTGCTCAAATTTAGCCCATTCACCTTCTGGTGAAAAACTGCTGCAAAATATTTTGCATGGAATACTTTCTAAAAAATTTTGAAATTGGAAAGTATAATTAGTTTTATCAAACTTTACGTGCTTATTCTGCATTGCTTGAATGAATTTATTTATTATTTCAACAGTAAGTTCTGATGCCTTAACAGCTTCTTCTTTCGGGTTGAAAGTCATATTGTAAACGGAGTTAAAATAAACTATATTGGCTAAAGCATATAAAACATTGCCCCAATCGGGTTTGCCGGGGCGCTTATCCATATCAATCACATTTATTGATTGATTTTCTTCATCAAGCAAAATATTATTTGAATTATAATAATCAAGCAATAAACCTCTTTCACCTGCCTTTTGAATGGTATCAATTAACTTTTCATATGCTTCAAGAGGCATTTTAGACAGTATTTCAAGAGATTTAAAATATTGTTCTTTCTTTGAAATATCATCATAAGGCAGTTCATCAGTTTTTAAATTTCCAAATTCATCATTAAAAACCTCAGGAGGAGGAACACCTAAGGATTTACCCGTTTGCTTTTTTAACACTTCTATTCGCATTTCAGGCAAATTTTTATCCCCCGAACTCAGGGTAATTTCTGCAACCTGCTGACCGATATTTACTTTAAGTTCTTTATCTTCCGTATCTTTTATTTCTATATTTTTAAAATCCAAGTTTTGTTTTGAAAAATTACTTACTCGAAATATAAAATTGTCGTTACCTTCTATTTTATATGCACAGTTATAAAATCCTTTTCCTATTTTATTTTCGGGCTTTTGAAGTGATTTTTTAATCACTTCCGCTAAATTTTTTCTGCAGACCCAAGCAATAAACTCATTTCCTTCTTTGACAGGCGATGTTTTAACAAAAGAATCAGACATGCCTTTAAATGTTAATGGAGTTCTCGCCGTTAACTTAGTTTTTACAATATTATTAAATTTAACATTTGATAAAGCAGATACTAACATTTTTTCTCCGATTACAACGAATTTAAAAATTGTAAAAGCTAAAAATTGATAAAAAAATAATATTTGTTAAAAAAATTAATATTAAGGCTGTTCTTTAAAATTCGGGAACATATTTAAAGTTCCGTCTTCATTTCGCCAATTAAACCAGCCGACTTTAGCTGTTTTTGTTCTGTCATTGACAGATACCAGCATCCAATTACCTCTGATTACGGTAAAAGAAACATATTTCGGATAGCTCAAATTTTCAATAACCTGAGATGATTTATCCTCTTTTGAATAAAGCACTTTTTCATCTTCCGATAAATCATTAAAAAATCTTATACCGTATTTTTTTCCGTATTTATAAAATAACTGTCTGTATGTAGAAAAAGCATTTTTATCAGCATTATAAATCCAGCCAGTTTCACCTGTTTCTTGATTTAAAAATACACAGTACCAATCATTCCCAGGGTTTAAATCAACAGTTAACAGAGCAACATTATTAGACGGTACATAAGCGACATAAGATACTTTTCTCATATCAACAGAATTAACTATGGCAGATTTTTTTATGTTTTCATAGTTAACTTCCCTGATAATTTTTGAATCTGTTCTGGGGTACTGATAAACCGTGTAGTTTTGAGGCATATTTATAACCCCGATACCGTAGTATTTTATGCTGTGAGAGCCAAAAGGAATTATATCAGCCCGAACAGGCGCAAACAACATGGTTAAAATAAAAAATAATATAGTAATAATAAATTTTTTCATACTCATATTATAGCAAAGTCCTGCTATTTAACAAGTTTATCCAAAATTCCTTTTAAAGCAATTTTAACGTGAGCATAATTTAAACCGCCCTGCATATAAGCGGCATATGGCGGTCGAATAGGGCCGTCTGCTGATAGTTCAATGGTAGAGCCTTCTATAAATGAACCTCCTGCCATAATCAGTTTGCTGTCATACCCTGGTACTGTGTCAGGAATAGGGGTAAGATATGATTCAACCGGCGAATACATTTGAAGAGTTTTACAAAACTCTAGTAACGGTTCAGGTTCACCAAATTCTATTGTTTGAATTAAATCAGTTCTGATTTCATTTGGTTTTGGAGTAGATTTAAAACCTATATCCTCAAATACCTGAGAGGCAAGAATGGCACCTTTAACCGCTTCTGATACTATAGAGGGCGCCATAAATAAACCTTGGAATATTAATCTTAATTGATTAAGCATAGCACCGCCCTCTGAGCCTATTCCCGGGGCTGTTAATCTATATGCGGCTTGATTTACATATTCTTCTTTTCCTGCAATGTATCCGCCTGCTTCTACAATTCCGCCTCCCGGGTTTTTTATTAACGACCCTGCAATTAAATCTGCCCCAACTTCTAACGGTTCTAATTTTTCAACAAATTCGCCGTAGCAATTATCAACAAAACATATACAATCGGGATTTTTTGATTTTACTATTTCTATCATTTTTTTTATGGTTTCAATATTCAAAGATTTCCGTAACGAATACCCTCTTGACCGTTGAATTAATACCATATTTGTTGATTTATCAACAGCTTTTGCAATACCTTCAAAATCAACATCCATATTATTAATTAAAGGAACCTCCTCATATTTAACTCCATGTCCTATTAAAGAAGCCCTTTTATCTCCTCGTTTGCCGATAACTTCTTCCATAGTATCATAAGGCGCTCCTGCAAGTGATATAAGTTTTTCACCGTACCTTAAATTCCCGAATAAACAGCAAGCAAGAGTATGAGTTCCCGATACAAAATGATTTCTTACAACTGCTTTTTCTGCTTTAAATACATCCCTAAATACATTATCAAGAGCCTCCCTGCCCATATCATCATGCCCGTAGCCCGATACTGAAGCAAAATGCTCAAGTCCTATTTTATTATCATAAAATGCTTTTAATACTTTTTCCTGATTGTATTCTTTTATTTCATCAACGGTTTCAAAGTATTGTTTTACCTTTGTTTCAGCATTTTTTATTATATCAGCTTTATTCATAGTTCAATGAAAACATAAATAAATATTATATTCAACAGATTAATATTAATTTCCACAGTATGCTGTATATTTTTTTTATATTTTTTAAAGTAAAATATTAATACAAGTCAAATAGGATATAATATAATGACAGAGTTGAAAGATAAAGAAGAGCAATATAGTGTCTTTCTAAAATACAAAGAACAAGACGAAAACGAATACAGTAAATTTGTAATAACAATAAGAGTTATTTTTATTGCTTTTATAATAGTAGTTATAAGCATAATAGGGAAATCCATACTGGATAATATTGACGGTTTTTCAAATTTAGTTGAAAGTTTAACAGATAAAAGTATTAAAGGTATAAAAGCAACAGACAAACCTGACTTAACACCTACAAAATTTAATTTTAAAATGCTTAACAGATACCAAAATATATTATTATTAGGTGTTGATTCAAATGGTCCCGATACTCTGCCGTTTTCAGGTGTCCGCTCGGATACTATGATAATCCTAAACATTGATATGCACGGTAAAAATGTAAATGCCATATCAATTCCAAGAGACAGTAAAGTATACATAGCAGATGAACACGGTGTTCAAAAAATCAATGCCGCATACGCAATAGGCGGAATTGATTTAACTAAAAAGACTATAGAAGAAACCCTCGGAATAAGAATTCATAATTATATAATAGTTAATTCTGAAGGTGTAAGAAAATTAATTGATGCAATAGGCGGAATTCCTATTCATATAGACCAAAACATGCATTACAGAGATTACACTGCAAAGCTAAATATTAATTTTGATAAGGGCTACCACGTATTAAACGGGGCGCAAGCCGAAGAGTACTTAAGATTTAGAAAAGATTACCTTGGCGACATAGGCAGGATACACCGTCAGCAAAAATTCATTAATGCTTTAATAGAAAAAATTAAATCGCCCGAAGCATTAAAAACAATTCCTGAAGCATTAAAAATTGCAAGCCTGTATACAAGAACCGATTTAAATTTATATCAAATGTCTCAATATGCCGCTATAGCCAGAGAAATTGATTTAAATAAAGTAGAATTTGTTATGCTTCCCGGAGCACCGAATAAAAAGGGAATAATCAGTTATTGGATTTTAGACCCTGAAGAAACCCAAAAAGTAATCAACAGATTAATATACAGGAAAAAACCCGAAATAACGGAAAATGAAATATCTGTCGGAATTATGTTTGACAAGAGCAAAGAGCTTGAAGCTCTTTCAATAAAAGAACAGTTAAAAACATCAGGCTATGAGGTAAACTGTACAGGAAGGTCAACACAAATATATCATGATGAAATAATAGGATATAATACCCAAATACCTCACGAAATAGTAAGAGGAATGCAAAGAAAAATTCCTGAACTCTCAAAATTAAAATATGTTCATCAGCCCGTCAGAAATTTTTGCAATACAAGTGATATTGTAATAACATTAAAAAATGATGAAACAACATTTACAGATTAATATGAATTACCCTAATTTAGAAAAATTAATAGAAATAATAAGCATTTTACGAAGTGAGAACGGATGCAAGTGGGATAGAGAACAAACTCATGCCACTCTTAAAAGAAATATGCTGGAAGAAGCATACGAAGCTGTTGAAGCAATAGATGAAAATAACATAGAACATTTAAAAGAAGAATTAGGTGATGTTCTGTTACAAGTGGTTCTTCACTCACAAATAGCAAAAGAATATAACGAATTTACAATTGAAGATGTTGCAAAACAAATATCCGATAAATTAATACATCGACATCCGCATGTGTTTGGAAATATTAAAGTACAATCAACCGATGAGATATTAGATAATTGGGAAAAATTAAAGAAAGAAGAAAAGCCCGAAAGAACATCAATAATGGACGGAATAACAAAAGGGCAGTCTGCACTTATGAGTGCACAAAAAATCAGTAAAAAAGCAGTAAAAGTCGGATTTGAGTGGCCTGATGAAAATTCTTTATATGATTGCGTAATATCAGAAATAAAAGAGTTTCAAGAAGCTAAAACACAAGAAAATAAAGAAGAAGAACTCGGCGACATATTATTTGCAATTGTAAATCTTGCAAGATGGAATAAAATAGAGGCAGAATCAGCATTACTAAAATCAAATAAAAAATTTATAAACCGATTTAAAGCAATGGAGCAAAATGCAACCAAAAAACTTGAAAATTTGACTTTAGAAGAATGGGATAAGCTTTGGAAACAAGCTAAGAAGCAAACTGCCGATATTTCTCATACATAAAAAATATTATTGTTATTTTAATGCAAATAATATAAAAATTGCGTTCTGATGCTTCGTATAGATAACTTCTAAGCTCAGCATGAAGCCCCGTAACTCGCCTAAAGGCTCAAACAGACGGGGCTTTGTCGCCGCTTCGCAAAGAAGTTGTACTATACTACGCAAGGAACTTTAATTTTTATATTATTTGCAAAATTTAAAATATTAAATAAAAAAATAAAGTTTGAAAACCATATACGGAGTTTCGTGGGTTCACTTACCGAAACAACATCAGGGCTTCGTCTGCCGGCATAGCCGGTTCATTATTTTCCCAAATATAATTTCATAATTTGGAACAAGTTACGAAGCCTTTGGTTGAGGTTAGTGAAACAGAAACGAAGTATCAGGTCGAAAACTTTATTTTTTTATTTAATCAATAAATATATTCATAATATTTTTTATGGAAAATTTGCAAATAAATACTATTTATTGTCTAATTGTACTATGGATATTACAGTTGAAAAATCAAAACCGCTTAAAGGAATTATAGAAATTCCTTCGGATAAATCAATAACCCACAGAGCTTTTATGTTTTCTGCACTTACTAAAGGTAAATGCGAAATTACAAACTTTTCTAAAGGCGCTGATTGTATGTCAACTTTGAAAATTATAGAAAACTTAGGTTGTTCAATTGAATATATCAATGATAAAAAACTTATAATTAACGCAGAAAATGCTTTAAAAGCACCAACCAAAAAACTTGATTGCGGTAACTCAGGCACAACTACAAGACTTATAATGGGCATCTTAGCCGGACAAGATTTTAATACAGAACTTTTCGGCGATGAAAGTCTTTCTAAAAGACCAATGAAAAGGGTAATCACTCCGTTAGAACTTATGGGAGCAGAATTTATTCACAATAATTATAAACTGCCGATAGCAATAAAGGGGAAGACATTAAACGGAATTGACTATATTTCCCCTCTTGCATCAGCACAAGTAAAATCATGTATTCTTCTTGCAGGTTTAAATGCAGAAGGCGAAACATCTTTTACGGAGCCAAATAAATCCCGAAATCATACAGAACTTATGCTTCAAGCAATGGGGGCAGATATAACAACATCTAAAAATAAAGTTATCATTAAAAAATCAAAACTTAATCCCATTGAAACTATTGTTTGCGGTGATATTTCATCCGCCGCATTCTTTATGGCTGCAGGGTTAATCATACCAAATTCAGAAATAACAATAACAAATGTAGGAATAAATGAAACTCGTTCCGGAATTATTGATGTACTAAAATCCATGAATGCCGATATTGAATTATTAAATGAAAGAATAATATCGAATGAAAAAATTGCAGATATTAAAGTAAGATACTCACAATTAAAATCAACTAAAATAGAAGGTGAAATCATTCCGAGACTAATAGACGAATTACCGATTATAGCAGTTGCCGCAACCCAGGCAGAAGGGACGACAATAATAAAAGATGCCCAGGATTTAAGAAATAAAGAAACTGACAGAATTAAAGCAATAACAACAGAACTTAATAAACTTGGGGCGGAAATTAAAGAAACACCTGACGGCTTAATAATTAACGGAAGAACAGAGCTTAAAGGCAATTGTGAAATTGAATGCTATCACGACCACAGAATTGCAATGAGCACATATATCGCAGGTTTGATATGTAAAAAACCCATTAAAATTAACGAATTTCAATGGGTTAATATTTCTTTTCCGGAATTTTTATCTTTAGTAAATAAAATTACTTGTTAGGAAAATAAACCTTAGAGCCTTGATCTTCAGTAACTTTAAAAGATAAAAATATTCTTTCGCCTTTATAATCTGCCGGAGGAATATCAAAACTATTAACATTAGACAAAGCAAGAAGAACAGAATCATCTAAAGACTCATTTTTAGTACTTGTAACTATATGCTTAGTATCAAGACCGCCTTCTTTATTAATAGTAAATTCCACTTTGCATTCACCTGCACCTTTAACTAATGCGGAATTCCATTTTCTGTTAAATTCACTGCCGACATTTACCAAATATTCTCGTAATTGCGGAGAAATACTGCCAAATCTTTCATTTAATACTGGCAATACAGAGCCTTCCACTTTTCTGAATGCGGAAGGAAGTGAATTATCCCAATAAGTATCTATTTGAGGAAGTTTAACATTTGCTATTTGAGCTTTATGTTTTACTTTTTCCATTTTCTTTTCTCTGTACGGAGGAAGGAATAAAACAATTATGGCTAATAAAACACAGACTGAAATTGCAATAAGCGCCTTTTTCTTATCTTGTTTTTCTTTGAGATACTCTTCTAATTCTTCGGGTGATAATTTTCTTTGTTTTACAGGTTTTGGAGCCTCCGGCTCATAATATTCCGAAGTATCTTCATATATTTCTTCGAATGTATCATTTCCGCAATCACAAAAACTCGGACAAACATCAAATTTTTTATTACATTCTGTACATCTATACATATTAAATTTCCTTCAAATTTTTATTAAAAATCTTTATCAACTTTTTCTAATAATTCTTCTCTAATCATTATTTCAAATTTTGTATTACCGAGCATTGTAGTTTCCATAATAAGAATAGCTGTAGGAAGTGCAGCACCGAGAGCACAAACAATCATATTCAAAATATCACCGCCCATAACACCTGTAAAGTATGTAACGTTCATAGTATATTCAATAATAACAACACAAATAGCAACAAATAACCATTTTTTAGATTCTTTCTTAAGGTTTTTACTGCTTTCTACACCGTGGAGTGTAACTCCGTGAACATTATAATCACTAAATCCATCTTGTTTAATAATATTAGAAGCATATACTCGTTTTGTTAAAGCAAAAGATGTAGCAAAACAATGGAATGCAAACACAATCATAAAAGATGCAAGGCTAAGGAATACCGGAGATACCTTTAAAGCACCGCCTGCAAGTCTTATAAAACCTGCTGCTTCAGGGAAAATTTCACCTAACGTTTGAGAAACAGCATATGCCAAGAATGGTGCAGTAATTACACCTAACAAATATTCCCCGTATGATTTTAATTGAAGGTTAAATATTTTTTCTTTTATATCTTTAAGTCGTTTTTTGGTTATATTATTTACGAATAAAGAAATCCACTGCTGGTAGTCTTTAACAACAGCCTGAAAATCTTCTCTGCTTTCATAACTGTCTAATTCTTCACCGCTTTCAGCTATAATATTTTTTGTAAACCCTGCAAATATACCAAGAAATATACAAAGGAATGTACAAAGTATTAACATTTGAGGGATTAACAACGGCAAATTATAACGATGTACAGTAATTTCAGTAACGGCAAATACTAAGATACAAGCAAAAATACCGCAAGATGACAACATACTTAATCTTTGTATTAAAAAAGCCGAGGAACTGATTTTTGTTTTACCTTTAGATTGCAATACAAGGAACTGACCTTGTTTTAAAAGTAATGTTAATATTACGAAAGCAAAAGCCATATAAAATAATACTTCATTTTGCAATTGTTTTCCGTTCATAGAATCTAATCTGATAATATCTTTTAAGATATATGCTATTGCAAAAGGTACAAACACAATAAAGAAGTTAAAGACTCCAAGAATCATTTCATTTTGAGATAATTTTGCTCTTAAGTAATTTGATTTGTAAGCAATTTCTTTTGTAATTAAGGCTCTTCTTCTTTCGATATCCGCTTTTTTTCTGTCAATTTTAATTTTAGTCTGTGCACCGACACCTGTACCATAAAGAGTTTCAATATCTTGTTCATTTAGCTCTTCATCTTCAATCATGGTTATGGTTTTTTTACCGCCAACAGCTCTGCCAATTTTTTCTGCATTTCTTCTGTTTGCCAGTTCAAGCGAACCTGCAACAGTTTTAGGATTAGCACCGCCTGAAGTAATTTTAATACTTATATATTCATCAGAACCATCTATCATTAATTTGCATAATGAACCAATTTCTAATGTATCACCTATTGGCTGACCTCTAAAAAGCACCTTTTTGCTTTTTAAATTATTAACAACATGCCAGGTTCCATTTTCATTTCTTTGTAAAGACAGTATTAAATCAAAATTCAAGCCCAGTTTAAAATCGCAATTACGAGCAGTTCCTATATTTATAACACTTTTATTATCAAATACATCTTCTTTTGACTTAGAAGCAATAGTAACACTCATATTTATCCTCTATCTTCCTATAATTTCCATAAATTTTCTTACCGCTTGATCAACATTTTCTTGAGAAGCCATTATAAATTTCTTTTCATCTAAAACACTTAATAACCTTTGTCTTATATCATCCAATTTTTGCGGATGCGCATATAACAAAGTTAAACTTAAGTCAGGTACATATTTTAAAGTATTTTGAATATTTTTTGGAAGTGTATTCCAGTTAATTTGTTTTGTGATATCTCCTTCATTTTCAAGGTCGCCAAGAATAACAATAGCCGGTTTAAACCCGTCTTCTTCAAATCTTAAAGCATCATTTACAGCTTTTTTAAGAGCCACACCATATGCTGTACCCCAAGCTTTAGAATCAAACTCCCCATACTTATTCATTGATTTTTTCATATCAACCAGTCTGTGAGGGTTCCCGTTATAAACATTATATGCATCTTCAGAAACTACATATATAATTGCTTTATCATCAGAGTCCAATCTTTTTGAAATTTTTAAAATAGTATTTTGCTCTTCAATTATTGCACCTCTGCTGGAAGCTGATATATCAAGAAGAAAAATAACTCCTACAGGTTTAAACTCTGCCAAATCTGTTTTACTTATAGCGACTACTACGAGTTTTATTAAGTAAACAGCTAATACCAATATAATACCTAAAGTTAAAGCTCTTCTAAACATAATACTCTCTACAATTTAATTATTAATAACAAGAAAATTTTACCATATTTATTTAATTTTTTGCAAGTTATTTATTTTCTTTATACTCCAAAAATCAGGATGAAGTATAGCTAAGAAGGGTATTAATTCCAAACGGCCTATAAACATATTAAAAATTGCAATAATTTTTGAAAGGGTTTGAAGGTCGGCATAACTTCCCATAGGACCTACCACGTTACCAATTCCCGGCCCTAAATTACTAATTGTTGCGATTGCTGCAGATAATCCCGTTATTACATCTTGTTCTATTAATACTAAAAGAACCGCTGTAATTACAAATATTGCGTAAAAGAAAAATACAAACGAAATCATTTGTCTTACAACATCTTCATGGACAATAACTTTATTAATTTTTATGGGGTAAACTCCGTTCGGATGGTGAATTTTTGCTATTTGTCTTTTAAGATACTTAAAAATTAAAATTATTCTTAAAAGTTTTACTCCGCCTGATGCTGAACCAATGGAAGCACCCGTAAACATCAGCATAAACAAAAGAACTTTTGCCCTTAGACACCACTGAGAGTAATCAACAGAGGCAAATCCCGTTGTGGATATTATTGTTACAACTTGGAAAAATGCAGGTCTTATTGAATTTTTAAAGTCATAAAAATGATGAGTTGCTAATGTAATTGAAATAAACACCGTAAAAATCAGCACAATTAAAAAATATATTCGAAATTCTTCATCTTTAAATAAAGAAAGAATTTTTCTTTTAACGAAAATTTTATATTGAAGAGTGAAGTTAATTCCTGCAATAAACATAAAAACAGCAATTACCCAGACAATTTTAGACATTCCGTAAGCATAAATAAGACTATCCGCTTTAGGAGAAAACCCTCCGCCCGAAACAGTTGATAACGAAGTACAAACCGCATCAAATATCGGCATTTTTAAATAAATTAAAATTCCGCATTCAATTAATGTCAAAAAGAAATAAATACTCCAAAGGGCTGCTGCTGTCTGTCTTATACGAGGAGTTAACTGACTATCTTTAGACCCGGGCATTTCGGCAAATACCATTTGTCTGCCTGCTATTGAAAATTTAGGAAGTATTGCGGCAAATAACACTATAATTCCCAAACCTCCGAGCCATTGACTAAATGAGCGCCAGAAAAACATTGTTTTAGGGTACAATGTAAAATCTTTTAAAATTGTAGCCCCTGTTGTCGTAATTCCCGAAACACTTTCAAATAAAGCATCAATTGGTTTTAATCCGAAATATAAGAAGGGTATAACACCTATTAAACATATTAATCCCCAAGTCATAAGAACTATGGCAAATGCTTCCGTTCTATTAATATTATTTATTTCTTCGTTTTTATGATTTTTACTGTGAAGCAATAAACCAAGTAAAAAAGATATTAAAGATGCGCAAATAAAAGGAATAAGGGAATTATATTCTTTTAAAATTAATGCACATATACAAGGTATAAGAAGTAATACGGAAAAATACCTTAAAATTAAGCTTATAGAATTATATACATACTTTAAATTCAATTTTAATCACCTTTTAAAGAAATCTTTAATTATATTTGAATTATCTTTTGTCGTAAAAATTATTAAATTATCAAAAGGCATAATCTGAGTGGTACCTTTGGGAATTATAACCCTGTTTCTTCTTTGAATTATTGCAATAATCGCTTTACAGGGAATATTTAAATTCATAATCATATCGTGTTTAAAATTATGAGGAACACATATTTCCAATACTTCGCCCTGACCTCTTTCTACGGTTGCGAGTATTTCAATATCGGTTTTTATTAAATGATTTTCAATATCATCAATTGCCGCACCGTTTTCAGATATTGCAACATCAATCCCGACTTTTTCAAAAAGATTTGCATTTGCATTTTTAGAAACTCTTGTAATAACTTTAGAAACACCCAGCTGTTTTGCAAGAAGCGAGCATAAAAGATTTTTTTCATCGTTATTTGTAACACTAACAACTACATCAGACTCTGCAACTCTTTCTTCTTCCAAAAGTTCAAAATTAGCTCCGTCTCCGTTTATAACAAGTGTATTTTTAAGCTGTTCTGTTAATTCTTCGCACCTTTTATAATCAAATTCAATGATTTTTATTTTGTAATTTGCTTTTTCAAGGTTGCTTGCAAGCATCAAACCGACACTTCCTCCGCCTATTATTGTAACTTGTTTTACATCATTTGTTTCTTGGAAAAATTTGCTTGCTAAAATATCCAAAGAGTATGATGAACCCATAAATATTACTTTGTCATTTAATAAAAGTTCTGTATCACCATTAGGAATAAACAATGTATTATCTCTGGTAATACCGACAATAAGAGTTTCATCGGGGAAACTGCAATCTTTTATTTTTTTATTAATAAATTTAGTAGATTCAACAACTCTATATTCGAGCAATCTTGCTTTACCGTTTGCAAAATCTTCAACATCCACTGCATTCGGAACCGTAATTATTCTGAATATTTCTTGTGTCATAAGTTCTTCAGGCCATAAGACATAATCTATCATAAGTCCTTTTTGATACTTTGACCCTCTAACCAAAGAAAGAGATTCAACATTTTCTTTTTTACTTACAAAACAAACCGTTTTAAGTTTTGTCATATTTGTAACGGTAAGACAAGCAACAATATTTGCTTCATCGTTATTTGTACATGCTATAAAAATATCTGCATTTTTAATTCCGACCGATTCCAATACATTAATATTTGAACCTGAGCCTTGAATATATTCCAAATCCAATTTTTCAAAACTGTCACTGTTGTTATTCGGATTATCATCAATAATTATGATATCGTGGTCTTCAAACAATTTTGTTGCAATTAAGCAAGCAAGCTCATTAGCACCGAATATTACAATTTTCATAAAAATCCCTTTTAGTTTACCACTTACTTATAAACTAAAAAGAAATTTTTGTCCAATTTTAAATTAAATTTAACTTTTGAATAATTTCTTCTCTAAGTTCCGGATTTAAACCGCCTTGAAGTGCAATATATGCTTTACCTAATAGTTTTTTTGCTTTTGCCTTGTTACCGTACTTAATCATTATTTCAGCCGCTTCAAGATATTCTTTTGCAAGATTTTCATTTTCATCAGAAAGAGCAAAGTATTTTGCTGATTTTCCGTGATATTTTAATGCCCTTAGATTTTCCTTCAGCCTTGAGCAGTTATAAGCATTTTGCGAGGATATTCGTGCTTTTAACTTGGGATTATCTGTTTCTTCTGCCATTATGTCGGAAAAATCCATGAACATTAAAGCAGCATCTTTATCATATTTTTCTGTATGAATTTGCGCCAGATTAGCTAATGCTTTAGTTTGAAGCATTATATTATCAGCTTCGCCGGCATATGATACAGCTGCGCTGTAATGGTCAATAGCAGGATTTAATTTAACATAATCATCATATATTTTACCCATATAAATATGAGATTTAGCTTTTATATTATTATTATTACTTTGTCGTGCAGCTTTGTCATAGTTATATAAAGCATCATTTATTTTATCAAAATCATCATATATTCTTGCCTGTTCATAATGCACCATGGCGCAGGCTTGCTCATCACCTACATTAAGTGCATAATCCATAACTTTTTGAAAGGCATACAATGCTTTTTCCTTTTCATCAATTGCACTGTATTTTTTAGCTTGAATAAACATTCTTTTTAAATTTTCATCAGAAGGAACATAAATATCAGTTTGAGATTGCACTTTATCAGTTGAATCTTCCTCTTTTATATCTTGAATTTCATTTTGAGGAGCACTCGCTTCTGAGATTAGGGTCGTTTCATTTACAATTTCTTTAGGTTCTGCTTTATAGTTTATTTGCTGTAAAAACAGAGCATCTACCCAATTTTCGACAACTTTAGAAGGTTTTTTAAGGGTATTTGTAATATATTCATCAAGAATTTGCGATGCATTTTTTAAATTAGATTGAATAATTTGAGCATTTGGATTATTTTTTTGAGCTTGACTTTCGACCAAAGACAGGTATGAATCAACTTCGGCTTTAATATCGTCAGGAGCACCTATTGCGTTTGTTGTATTTTTAAAATCGGTTAAAACCTGTTCAATTCCTATTTGTCTTCTTGTATAATCAATTGCGACTTTTTCACCGTTAGGAAAATATGATTGATGATTAGACTGTTTTCTTTCTTGTTCGGGATTATTTTCAGTTTGTTTTGATGATTGAGAATTTTTCTCATCATCTTGTTTTCTTGTTATTTGTTTTTGCTGTAATCCCTGATATGGTCTTATATAGGCAGGGTATATGGTGTTATACAATTTAACCGCCTTATACTTTTACACTTAAATCCGCTTAATATTCTACATTTACAAGTATCGTATTTTTTTTTAATTTTTACATACTCTGTTTAATGTATTAATTATTTTTTTTCAAATTTCAATTGATATATAATAAATTTATGTTCAAAGAATTTTTAATAAATGATTTTAATAATAAATTTGCAGGTAAAAAACTTTTATTCTGCCATAGAATATACGAAGATATAGCATTTATGCCGGATTCCGTATTAAAATGCTGCCATTGTACAAGAATGCCGTATTTTCCGCCCGAGTTATTTCAAAATAATATTAAAACTTTTAGTTTTTACTCTTTTATAAAAAATTTGGAAAGAATAATGCAGTCCAACCAAACAGAAAATGCCGTCTGTAACGGTTGCAAATTTTTAAAAGAGCAGATTGTTCCCGAATTACAATCTAAAGAGATAATAAAATTTATAACAATAAACCATTTTACTAAATGCAATTCTAATTGTGTATATTGTGCTATAAAAAATAAAACTCAAGATCCTAAATACATGCTTTTACCCATTATAAAAAGCTTATTTAATGAAGAAATGATTAATAAAGAGTGCGTAATAAACTGGGGCGGAGGAGAACCTGTTATTTGCACTGAATTTGAACAATTAACAGAATTCTTCCGTGAGAAGAACATCCATCAGGCAATTAATTCATCAGGGGTAGAATTTTCTCAAACCATACTTGACGGTTTAAAAGATTGTTCCATGAGTATTCAAATTAGTCCGGATTCTGGAACATATGAAACATATCAAAAAATAAAAAGACAAAATAATTTTGATAAAGTATGGGAAAACATTAAAAAATATGCACAATATCCCGAAATGTTGTTTATAAAATATATTTTCTTTTCTCTAAGTGCAAATGAAACAGATGTTAGAGAATTTATAAATAAATGTATTGACTCAAACATTAAACATATTGTTATAGATTGTGAATCCAATACGGCAAATAATCCGGAATCTGTTTTCGGTTCCATTACGGAAGAAACTGTCAATCTTGCAGTACTAATGAAAAAACTTGCCATAGAAAACAATATTTCATATGAAATATCATATCAATGGCCTGAAGAATTTAAAAAGCGAATTGAAAACGGTTAATTCCAAATATCGGGGGTTGAAAGGGTTAAAACGGTTATGTTGTTATAGCCGTTATTCTTTAGAAGTTTTACTATCTCTTCAATAGTTATGCCCGTTGAAGTTATATCATCAATAATAAGAAGATTTTCTGATTTTTCAATTTTTTCTTCCGTATTAAGACTGAATGCATCTTTAATATTTTTTATTCTTTCAGATTTATGAAGTTTATATTGTTTTTGAGTATCTTTTATCCTTATAAGAAAGTTTTTATTAATTTTGTAATTTGTAAGTTTGGATAGTTCTTCGCCTGCTATGTCCATATGATTATATTTGCGTTCTTTTCTTCTGTTTTTATGAATAGGAACGGGAATTATAGTAAAATCGCCCGAAAGATTAAGTTCCTTCCAATATTGAAACATTAATTGCGCCATTAATTTTCCTAATTGTTTTTTACCGTAATATTTAAATTCTTTAATTAATTGTTTTATAACCCCGTCATAAATAGTACAGGCATATACATTTACTTCATTTTCTTTTCTGAAAACTCCCTTAGGCATAAATCTGATTTTTTTATAGCATTTTGAGCAGATTATTTTATCCTCTTTTATACTATGACAAATCAAGCAGGGCTGAATATATATAAGGTCAAGTAGTTTTTCTAAAATCTTTATCATATAATCAAATTATATTAGATAAACGAGAATATTAAAAATGAATTTACACATGATTTCAAGCGCAATAATAATGATACTTTTAATAAGCTTACTCATCTTAGTCCACGAAGCAGGACACTTTTTAGCAGCCAAATTAGTCGGTATAAGAGTAGATAAATTCGGCTTCGGGCTCCCTATAGGACCTACTTTATTTAAAAAGAAACTGGGCGAAACGGAAATTTTAATCCATGCTTTTCTGCTCGGAGGCTACGTTTCATTCCCCGACGATGAAGAAGACTGCGACCTGCCTATGGATTCTCCTTTAAGATTTTCAAATAAACCCGTAGGTCAAAGAGCAATTGTTATTTCGGCAGGTGTAATTTGTAATGTTATTCTTGCTTATATTTTAATATTTTTAACGGGATTAATCTGGAAACATCTGCCTGAAAATACTTTTACCGTAAGACTTGAAAAATTTGCGCCGTCTGCAGTTGAGTCTATAAAAACTTCAGGAATAAAAGAAGGCGATATAATATATTCAATAAACGGATTAAAAGTAGATTATCCCGTTACAATAAATAAATTTTTTACACTTTCAAAAGAATTTGACGGCTTTATAAAATCCGAAACCGCTGATAAAAAACTTAAGGAATTACTACAATTAAACCCCAAATATAAAGCAGGGGATGTAATAAAAAAAGGAACAACAATAAATATTCCCGAATTTACTGATGAAGAACCCGTAAAATTAACTTTTGATAATATTTTAGGGCTTGAAAAATATATTCCCGATGAAATCGGATTATCCGATAATCAAAAGAAATTAAGAGATTCAATTAATTATCATACAAAATATAAATTGGAAGAAGATACATTAATAAATGATATATCTAAAGCTATATCAGATACAAAAAAACCTTTAACAATAGTGGTTTTAAGAGATAATCAGGAAATTACACTTAATACCGTTTATGCGTCAAAAGAAGGTCTGGTCGGAATTCAGCAGAGTTACAGTGAAAATTATGCACAAACAAATAACTTAAAAGATGTAATAATCCAGACAAACAGGTATGTAAATTATAATTTAGGATTTATGGTTTACACTCTTGGGAAATTGTTTACAGGAAAAATTCCGATGAGCGAAATGAACGGAATTATTGCGATTACAAAAATCGGAACAGAATTAATTGCATATAAAGGCTTATTCCAAGGGATTTTATTAACCGCAATGATATCATTAAACTTAGCAATAATTAATATACTTCCTATACCTGCACTTGATGGCGGTCATTTGTTATTTTTAATAATAGAAAAAATAACAGGCAAACCCGTCAGCAAGAAGTTTGTAGAGGCTTTAAGCAATTTCTTTTTCTATCTGTTAATCGTACTTATGGTATTTATAATTTATAACGATATTCATTGCTGGATTATTGGTAAAATTTAAAATACTGGCATATTAAATAAAATTCATGTATAATCTTTTAAAATCTACATAAAAAAGGAAGATTATGAAAGGTCGATTATTTATAATAGCCGGATGTTCGGGAGTAGGTAAAGGTACTTTATTAAACTTATTTCTAAAACAAAATCCCAATGTAAAGCTTTCAATATCGGCAACTACAAGATTACCCCGTGAAGGCGAAACTGACGGAGTTAATTATTTTTTTATTACAAATGAAGAATTTAAACATTTAATTGATAACAATGAATTTTTGGAGTGGGCAGAATTTAGCGGACATCTTTACGGAACAAAAAAAAGTTTTGTTGAAAAGACTTTAAATAAAGGGACGGATTTAATATTAGAAATTGAAGTGCAGGGAGCTAAGCAGGTAAAGGAAAAAATGCCTGATGCAATAAGTATATTTATAATGCCTCCATCCATAGAAGAATTAGAGCAAAGACTAAGAGGAAGAAAAACCGAAACGGAAGAAGCCATTCAAAAAAGACTTCACGAGGTCAAACGAGAGATTGAAGCAGGCAAACATTTTGATTACAAAATTGTTAATGATAACATAGAAGATGCTCTTAATAACCTACAAAAAATATTTGACGGGAAATAAAAAATGTTAAACGGGAAAACTGTTTTAATAGGAATAACAGGTGCAATCGCAGCTTATAAGGTATGTGAACTTATAAGACTGTTTAAAAAAAATAATGCAAATGTAAAAGTAATAATAACTCCGAATGCCTTAAATTTTGTAACAAAAACAACACTTGAAACATTAAGCCAAAATCCCGTTGAAATTGAACCATTTAATATTAAAGAATATAAACCCGAGCATATTGCATTAACGGACGAAGCGGATATTTTTGTAATAGCACCTATAACAGCTAATACAATAGCAAAAATTACACATGGAATTTGTGATAACTTGTTAACTTCGGTATTTTGCGCATATAAAAAACCCGTAATTATAGCGCCTTGTATGAATACCAATATGTGGGAAAACCCTGCAACTGAAAAAAATCTTGAAATATTAAAATCAAGAGGAATAAAAGTAATAGACCCGGAGTCGGGATTTTTAGCCTGCGGAACGGAAGGTAAAGGCAGATTAGCCGATATTAATAAAATTTTTGAAACGGCAAAAGAAATGCTTATTCCTCCTCAAATATTAAAAGGCAGAAAAATAGTAATAACGGCTGGCGGTACAAAAGAAAATATCGATATTGCAAGATATATTGGAAATTACAGTTCAGGGAAAATGGGTATTGCGCTTGCAGATAGTGCTTATAACATGGGTGCTGATGTTGTTTTAATATCAACCGTTGAAACAAAAAAACAATATAAAGTTATTAATGTTATTTCGGCAGAAGAAATGTATAATGCGGTAAAACAAGAATTTAATAATGCGGATTCTCTAATTATGGCGGCAGCTGTCAGCGACTATAGAGTAAAAAATAAAACAGAAAATAAAATAAAGAAAACAGGAAATTCAATTACCCTTGAACTTGTTGAAAACCCTGATATCTTACAAGAGATGTGCAAAATTAAAAAACAAAATCAAACCGTAATAGGTTTTTGTGCTGAAAGTGAAAATTTAATCGAAAATGCTAAAATTAAAATTGACAAAAAATCATGCGATTACATTTGCGCTAACGATATTTCAAAAAAAGATTCGGGGTTCTCGTCAAATTACAACGAATTATATATAATAAATAAAGAACATGAAATTTTTCATATTGAAAAAACGGATAAAAACACATTAGCTTATAAGGTCTTAGAAAAAATTTATGGAAAAAGTAAATAAAATAATAAAGAAGATAGAAGAATTTGCACCGATATCAACATGCCAGAAGTGGGATAACTCGGGCTGGCAGATAAATTTAGGCATTGAAAATACATCAAAAATACTTCTTGCACTTGATGTAACCCCATCTGCAGTAGATGAGGCAATAAAAAAGAAGTGTGATTTAATTCTTTCTCATCATCCCGTATTTTTTAACAGTATTAAATCAATAGAAGCACCGTATATAATAAAAGCAATAAAAAATAACATACAAATATATTCTGCGCATACAAATTTAGATATTGCTCAGGGCGGAGTAAGTGAATATTTAGCTGAAAAATGCGGATTTACGGAGCTTGACACGGCTTTTGAATTTATAAAATATAAACAATTTGATAAAGAAAAGAATTTTTCAAAGTTAATATCAAAAATAAAAACCGTATTCGGACTTCCCAGTGTAAGAGTAGTTAACAGCAAGCGAAAAACATATAAGTCAATAGCATTTTGTTCGGGAAGCGGAGCGGAATTTATTCCGGAGCTTGAAAAAATCGGAATTGACGTATTTATAACGGGTGATTTAAAACATCATCAGGCATTAAGCGCAAATAATATTACAATTATAGACTTAGGTCATTTCCATAGCGAAAGATTTGTTTCGGAAATCTTTCAAAATATATTAAAAAATGAAGATGTAGAAGTAATTCCGGCAACCGAAAAGCCGGCATGGGAGTTAATTTAATGAAGAAGTTATTATTAATTTTAAGTATTTTATTTATAGCCAATACTGTAATGGCAAAAGAATATGTAGAATTTAATTTTCCAAACGACGGCTGGCATAAAGTATCAAGCCCTGATGGAGTTGAAACAAAAAAATGTTTTGTACCGAATAATCAAACAGCGGAAAATTATACTGAAATGCTTATCTTTTATGAAAGAATACTAAAAAATACCGATATAACTCCAATAACAATTCTGCACAGACAGCTTGGTAAAGACAGAACAAATTATCCAGATATTATACCGGAATATATAAGAACAAACTCAATGGATTCAATGGTAACATGGTGCAGTCAAATGAAAAATACATGTTCGGTTGAAAGGGCATTAAAAAGCAGCAACGGAGTAATTCTCATACTTTATGTTAATAAAATGCCTCATTACTCACAAAATATGTTTGGGCAATGGTCAAATATTATTAACACCGTTAAACTTTATACTCCGCAAGAAAGTGAAACAGTTCTTCCTAAAAACATTATAGAATTATAACTATGCAGATAACCGGCGGAAAATATAATTCAAGAAAAATAAAAACTGCGGATTATGACAACATAAAACCGACACTTTCTAAAACCCGTCAGGGGATATTTAACACACTTTCTTCAATGATGGATTTTGGAGGGAAAATATTTTTTGATTTATATTCAGGCAGCGGAATTATGGGGCTTGAAGCTATTTCAAGAGGTTTTACCGTTATATGTTTTGAAAAAGATAAAAAAACAGCCCTTAAAATAAAAGAAATATATAAAAGTCTTAATTTAAAACCCGACTTATATTTTGGAGATGCTTTAAAAAATATAATAAAAGCAGGCAAAGCCGATGTGATTTTTATAGACCCACCTTATGATTCTGATTTATACGAAAAATCCCTGCATGTTATAAAAGAAAATAATATATTAAATCCAAACGGAATAATAATTCTGGAACATCCGATTGATAAAAAAATAGACATAAACGGACTGCCCGTAAATAAAATAAAAACTTACGGAAATAAACAAATAACATTTTTAACTAATCAAGCGGAATAACCAGTTTTTGACCTATAGAAAGTTTATGAACACTTGTTAAATTATTAGCCTGCTTAATTTTTTCAACTTTAGCAGGATCATATTTACCAAAGAAACGATAAACAATACTGCTCATAGAATCACCGCTTTTAACTTCATATGTTTCAAAAGTGGGGATTTTCATTTCCGTTGAAGCGGTATTAACCGCAGGAACAACGGTCACTTGATTAATTTGAGGAAGTTTGCTTTTTCTTGATATCTTTTTCTCAAATTTAGGCTGCCCCAGCATAGATTCTTCACTTGTTGAAGGCATATTTGAACCTATACTTAATATAGCATTCATAATAAACATGCAAAGCGCACCTGCTATAAAACCTGTTAAAAGATATACTCCCGGTGACTTTTCTTCTTTGGGGTTTATTTTAAAACTCTGCCATAAAAGATCAAGCTCTTTTTGTTTTCCTTGCTGTCTTTTGTATGCTTTAGGAACTGTTTCTTCCTGATTAAATTCTTTTTGATTTTTTACTTCAGATAAAAAAGCTATTTTTTCGTCTGAAATATTAGATCTGTAAATTGATGAATTTCTCATTTATAAAAACCCCAATCCTTTCCTTTACATTATATGATACATTTACACAAAACTTAAAGTCAAGCAAATACGACATAATATTACAAAAAAAGGACTAATGATTTACATTAGTCCTTTTAAATTTATAAACATAAATGTTATGCAGCAATACCTTTAATTTCTTTAATTAAATAATTTGCAATCCATTCAAAGTCGCTGTTAGATTCAGCTGCTTTTTCAAGGTAATTAATTGAAGACTCACCAATTCTAATTAGAACCATAGCAACTATCCCTCTTGTTTTGCCTTTAACTACTTGGAGTGAATCAACGAGAGAAGGTACTGCTTCTTCACCAATATTAACAAGTTCATTTTCGATTTTATTTTTTACTGTATTATCAGCATTTTCTAATTTATTTAAATATTCATTAATCGGTAATAAAACTGCGTTCATCTTTGTGCCTCTTCTAATATATAATTTAACTTCCGATTTTATTATAAAGCAAAAAATTTGATTTCCCGTTTTTTTAATATATTCTTTATATCCGAGTTAAAACCCTTTATTAATAAGCATTTTAATTATATTTATTAAACGAATTTTTATTTATATAAATAAAAAATAGCCCGAAAATCTAACCAAGATATTATACCTTGGTCTATTTTATTCTCACTAAAATATATTTACACTGATTATATCCTAAGTGCATTTTGCACTCTTGGTATGGAAGTGTGTAAATTATCGATTACGGGGTATAGAAAATGCTGGTAGAAAAGTATATTAACGGATTAAATCAGAGAAGTCAGTTAGAATTTAAAAATATATCTAAAGATATTATTCCGTGGCTTGAACAAACTGCAATAGAAAATAATTGTACGGTAGATAAAAAAGAGTGGAAAAGTAAATATAACAGTTATGTTATATATGATTATGAACCGTTTTGTTCTGACGGCTTTGAGATAAATTTAACAATTTCATCACATGATATAAATTATTTGTACTTTTTAAAATTTCTGTATGATAATAAACTTGATACAATAGAATATTTAAATAATTGTATAAACAATTAAAGAAAGGACAGCAATATGGAAGAAAACAACAATATAAACGAAGAAAAAACAAATGAAGACCATAAAGAATGCCAATGCAAAAAAACGGGAATTGCAATGATAATAGCAGCATTTTTAGGCGGATTTCTCGCCATATATTTTGTTGCCGATCAAATAATGGAAAGAAAGCTCAATTCAATAAGTTTTACACCCAATAGATTTGAACAAAAAATGTTTGATGATATGGATAGAATGTACAGGCAAGATATGAAAGCATTTGATGATATGTTTAAAAAAATGCCTCAGCCTAAAATGCACGAACTTAAGCACAAACATCCGATGATGCCTATGTTTATGACAGATGACGTTAAAATCAAATCTGATTTTGAAGATAATCATTTTAATATAACAATAGGTCTAAAACCCTTCCAAGATGATGAAAACAAAATTAACTACAATGTTAACGGAAGAAAGTTAACCGTTTTTGGCAATTCACACGTAAAAGATAAGGGTTATGAAGAAGATATTGCCTTTTCTCAAGATTTTATACTTCCCGAGAACTCCGATATTTTGAATATTTCAAAAATAAAAGACGGAAATAAGCTTATAATATCCGTTCCGGTAAAATAATAAAATAAAAAAGAGAATTTTTAATTCTCTTTTTTAATGCGCAAATTTTTTTATGTTTAAATTTATAACATGCAAATCTGCCAGTTTATAAGGAAGGGAAACTAAATGGAAATAAAATCTGTTAAACCATACAATATTGAAAAGGTATTTAACCCAAAAGAAAAGCAAAATATTAAAATAGAAGAGCAGAAAACCCCGTATGCCTCCTCGCTTGATGCAATGAGTTTAGCTGCACAAGGAAGCATAAAATCAAGATTTCATAATCTGCAGGTAATAAGAGCGCCTCAAATATTAGCAAATTCAGAAAAATATCTGACCGATGCAAAAAATAAACAAAAAGAAGCCGAAGAAATGCTGCAATATGCACAAGGCCGATTAAAACAGTTTAAAATTATGCCCGGTAATAAGCCTGAACTGTTAACGGAAAGAAGAGCAAACGGTGATACAATAACTATTTTATATAAAAGGGGCAGACAAAATATTGTAATTAACAATATTAAAGTAACAAAAAAAGACTCCGGAACAGAATATGTTTTTAATCCTTCTGATAATAAAGTATCACAAGTATCCATATGGACGAAAAAACAAGATGAAGAAACAGAAAAACTATATCAATACCTTAATGAGCCGACAATATTATATATAAAGAAAACGGCTAAAGGTATGGAGCAGGAGCATACATATTATTTTAATAAGAATTCATTATCTGCTTTTGAAAATCAAATTAAAACAAAAAAATCAACATTTAATGAAAGTTTTAAACTTAATGACGGAAGTATCCTTGACTACAGTGTAAGTTCAAAAAAACTAAATTAATAAATCACTATACAATTCACCAATCATATAAAGACTGCCGGTTACAACTTTCAGGCAGTCTTTTTGTAAGAATACCTGTAAATTATTACGGTCAAAAACTTTAACATTTTTAAGCCAAGAATTTTTTAAAATAAACTCTTTATAAGAAAGCGCATTTTTGTGATGAAATTCGTAAAAATATATTTCATCATCTTCTTTAAAAAGATTTTTAGCATATGTTAAATAATCTTTTGTGTTAAGTGAGGAATATAAAAATATTTTCTTTTTATCTTTAAAATAAAAATCAAGGTTTTTTTTGAGTTCTAATGCTCCGTCAGGGTTATGAGCACCGTCAATTATTAATTTTTTTTCTTTTATATACTCAAATCTCGCTCCCCATTTAACTTTTTTTAAAGCATTAAATACGGCATCTTTAGGAATACTTAATAATTCCGCACTTTTTAAAGCAAGCGGCAGATTTTTTTGCTGATATAAACCCAAAAGAGAAAACGAATAATTCATGCCGTCTATTATTGCAGTATTACAGCCATTCTCGTATTTTATCGGAATATCTTTTACAATTACAAGTTTTGAATGTTTTTCTTTAGTAATTTTTTCTATAATATCAATTCCCAAGTTATTTTCATTAAAAATAACAACGGAATTATCCTTAATTATTCCTGCTTTTTCAAATGCTATTTGTTCAATTGTACCGCCAAGTCTGTCTGTATGATCTAGAGATATTGATGTAATTATTGATAATACACTTTTTTTAATTACATTAACTGCATCAAATCTTCCGCCAAGTCCTGTTTCCATTACTGCATAGTCAACCTTCTTATCATAAAAATATTTAAAGCAGACAGCTGTTAAAATTTCAAATTCAGTTAAATCAATATTATTTTTTTCCGCTAAAGTACATATTTCACTTGTATAGAACGCAAAATCTTCCTGAGAAATATTATCATCATTGATTTTAATTCGTTCCGTATATTCAACAAGATGAGGACTTGTATATAAACCTGTTTTATACCCTGCGCATTTTAATATTTCTGCAAGTATAGCGGACACAGAGCCTTTTCCGTTAGTACCTGCTATATGAATAACTTTTATTTTTTCCTGCGGATTTCCTAACAAATTAAGTAATTCTTTAATTCTGTCAAGCCCGAGATTAATATAAAACTTACCCTGCGAGGTTAAAAGTTCTTTTGATTTTGTATAATTTAAATTCATTGTATTATGCTTTTTAATTGGTTAACTATGGTATCTGCAGGATTTGTTGTTGCTAAAGAAATAGTGCATTCTTTCATCTTATTTAATTTATCTTTATCTGATAATACTTGAGAAACTGTATTTAAAAGATTTTCGGCACTGCAATCACTATCCTCAAGATATAAAGAAACACCTTTTTTGCACATTTCTTTAGCATTTTTTCTTTGATGATCCTGCGCAGCATAGGGGTACGGTATTAATATTGAAACAAGATTACATTGGATAATTTCGGTTAAACTTAAAGAGCCTGCCCGTGCAATTACAATATCAGAAGCCTTTAAAGGATAAACCATTTCATCAAAATACGGACATACAAAAATATCAGGATTATTTTTATATTCGGGATATATTTTATCAAGTTCTGATAAGGTATCATCGTACTTTTTTTTGCCTGTTTGAAGGATTATATAAGCATTATAAGTTTCATTCAAAGTTTTAAGTATATTAATCATTGCATTATTAATTGTTTTAGCACCTTGAGAACCTCCCATGGCGAATATAACCAATTTATCATCAGCAATATTTAATTTTTTCCTGGCTTCACTTTTTGTAACAGTAAAAAAAGCTTCTCTTACGGGATTTCCATTAAATTGAATATTATTGGATTTTAAAACCTTTTTAGCACCTTCAAAAGCAACCGAAACAACCTTTGCCTTTGGTGCCGCAAGTTTTGAAACAAGTCCCGGTACAGAATCACAGTCATGTATCATGTATGGTTTTTCCTTAAACATGGAAGCAAGTACAATCGGGGCAGATACATATCCGCCCGTCGTAAAAACAGCATCGGGATTATATTTTTCTATGTACGAAAGAGCTTTTAAAAATGCCTTGAAAAGATTAAAGCCCCATTTTATAAGAGATAAATCTAACTTTCTGGGCATTCCCGTAACTGAAACCGGTAAAAAATCAACTTCAGAATAATTTTTACATATATCAAACTCTAAATTATCAGGATTACCTATAAAATATATTTTTTTAGTATCTTCATCCCTTAAAAGTTTATCGACAATAGTAAAAGCAGGGTAAATATGTCCGCCCGTTCCGCCGCCTGAAATAAAATATACTTTGTTACCTGACATTTGGGAACCTTCTTATTCTTTTTTTTGAAATATTTAATAAAACACCAATCATGCACATAGTGATAAATAAAGATGTACCTCCATAGCTTATAAACGGAAGCGGAACACCTGTTGCAGGAAACATAGAACTTGCAACAGCAATGTTAATAAATGCTTGAAGAGTAATAGAAACTGTAATACCTGCCGATAAAAGCTTTCCGAAAACATCCTCGCATTTAGCGGAAATTAATAAACCTCTTTGCAAGAAAGCAAGGAACAGCCCAATAACTAAAAGACACCCCAGGAAACCAAATTCTTCCGCAAAAACAGCAAAAATAAAATCCGTATGACCTTCGGGGAGCCAGCCTAATTTTTGAACCGAGTTACCGTAGCCTTCTCCGAAGAAACCGCCTGCGACAAATGCCACCATTGATTGAATAATATTATAACCTGCTCCGTATGGATCAGCCTCAGGATGAAGCCAAGTTTGAATTCTTTGTTTTTGAAATGACTGTATTGCAACACTAATACCCAATGCGCCTATACAAACACCTGTTATTATTAATTTAATGCTTCCGCCTGCCGCAAAATACATAAATAATGACGATAGCATTAAAATAATTACCATACTTAAATTCGGTTGTTTAAAAATAAGTCCCAGCATAATAATTATTGGAATAAAATATTTAAATTGACGTGAATCAAAAATATTAACATTTTTGGAAAATGAGCTTGCAAGCAGCATTATAACAGACAATTTTGCAGCCTCGGAAGGCTGAAACTGAACAGGACCCAAAGTAAGCCATCTTGTTGCACCGTTTACGGTTGTACCAAAGAAATGTACACAAATCAAAAGAAAAATTATAATCCACGCAAATGGCAGAGCTAATCTGTCAAGTGCTTTATAGTTTATTCTGCTTATTGTCATCATTGCAATAAAACCAAGAATAAACCAAATAAATTGCCTTAATACAAAGAAAGTTGAATGAGTTCCCTGCATAATACACTTTGGAGCGCCTGCTGAAAATATAGCCAGAAATCCTACTATAATTAAAAATAAAACAATAAATGTAAGGGTAGAATCGTACCCTGAGAGCATTATGGAATTATTTTGATTTATATTATCATAATTTGGATTTGACATATTCTTTAAACACTTCTCCTCTGTGTTCATAACTGTTAAACATATCATAACTTGCACAAGCCGGTGATAATAAAACAACTTCATCATTTAAAGTTAAAGAAATATCGACTGCCTGCTGAAGCGATGCTGCATCAATTATATTATTAAAGCCGTTTTTTTGCATATTTTCTTTAAACCTTTGAGCTGCCTCGCCGATTAATATTACCGTTGATACGTATTTATTAACATAATCCGTGCAAAATTCCGTTAAATCGGTATTTTTATCCCTTCCGCCTGCAATAAGAGTAAGTTTTTTACCGTCAAAAGCTTTTAATGCCACAAAAGAGGCTTCGGGGTTAGTAGCTTTTGAATCATTATAAAAAGCTTTACCTTGAACATTTGCAACATATTCAATTCTATGCTCTACAGGTTTAAACGACATAATTTGCTGTTTAATATGTTCATTTGATATTCCGATTAATTTTGCTACAACTATTGCACACATTGTATTTTGATAATTATGTTCGCCTACAAGCGGAATATCAGACAGTTTAATAATTTCTTCTTCCGTATTTCTTTTAAAATAAATTGAGTCATTCTTAATGTAACAGCAGTTTTTATCTGTTTCTTTTGCATAAATATATTTTTCGCCCGAATAAGTTTTGGAAAATTCAAATATTTTTTCATCAACACCGCTAAATACAGCATACATAGGCTGTTTATAATCTTTAAAAAGACTTATTTTTGCTTCAAAATATTTATCAAGACCTCCGTGCCAATCTATATGGTCGGGAGTAAAGGTAAGAAAACAAGCTATTTGCGGACGAAATGTCGGCGAGGAGGCAAGCTGAAAAGAACTTGTCTCGCAGACAAAATAATCCGGTTTTTTATCCAATAACGAAGTAGGCGGAACACCAATATTTCCGCAAACAGGAGCATTATATTCACTTGAGAGAATGTGAGATGTTAAATATGTTGTGGTGGTTTTTCCGTTTGTACCAGTAATAGCTATAAAAGGCGAATTTGCCTCAAGGTAAGCCAGTTCAACTTCCCCTATAACATTAATATTTTTTTCTTTTAATCTTGTAAAAATCTCACTTTTGGGCGGAATTCCGGGGCTTGTAATTGCAATATAAGAATCATTAATAAATTCATCACTATGTCCGCCGGTTTCTACTTGTATACCTTCTGCTTCAAGTTCCTTAATAAGTTCTTTGTCTTTATCTTCAAGCGGTTTAAACTCGGTTATAAAGCATTGGGCACCTTTGGAATTTAAATATTTTGCTGCCGCAACTCCGCTTTTACTAAGACCCAATATTAAAACTTTTTTATCATTCCATTTTCTTTTCATAATTTCCTACCATAAATAATTAAATAAAATAACAGCAAGTGCATTAAACACCAAACTCACTATTGAAAATACAGTAACGATTTTATTCTCGCTCCACCCTGAAAGTTCAAAATGATGATGAATAGGACTCATTTTAAATACTCTTTTACCTGTCAGTTTAAAGCTTGTAACTTGAATAATAACGGACATTGTTTCGCAAAAGAAAAGAAACCCTATTAACAAAATCCAAAGTTCAAATTTTCCCATAACAGCAAGGACTGCCAATAGACCGCCCAAAGCTAAAGAGCCTGTATCACCCATAAATACTTTAGCCGGATATCTGTTAAAGTATAAAAATCCTATAACAGCACCAACCGTAGCTGCAGATATTATAGCCAAATCAACCTGACCCGTAATAGCACAAATTATTGCGCATGCGGTAAATGCTACAGCGCAGTTTGCAGAGGCAAGTCCGTCAAGACCGTCAGTTAAATTAACGGCATTAGATACACCCGTTATAAAAAACAGTGCAAAAAAGGGATAAAAATAGTGTAAATCAAAACTAAACTGACCTAAACTTAAATAAGTCTGCCCCGTAACAGTCATGTATGCAGCAGGCAAAAGCCCGATTGCTATTTGAAAAAATAACTTGTTTCTGGGAGTAAGCCCTGCTTTATTTTCTTTATGTTTTATCTTACCCAAATCATCTTTTAAGCCTGCCAACATAAAGAATAAAAATGTCATTAGTATTATCATGGCTGATGGGGTAAGACTTTGATTCATAGTTAATACTGCAAGAGAAGCCATAATAATAGAAACAACAATAAAAACTCCGCCTGTCGTGGGTGTTCCGGCTTTTTTTGCATGATTTTCGGGAGCATCCTCTAAAATATACTGCGTATACATTTTCTTTTTAAGGAAATCAATATACACAACACCCAATAATAATGTTAAAACAAAAGCCACAAGCAGAGCGACTACTATTAATATATTAAAACCCATTATTTATTTAACTCCTCAATAATCTCTTCAAACTTCATAAACCTTGATGCTTTTAAAAGTATATTTGAATTTTTAGGAAGGTTATTTTTAATAAACTCCGCCAGTTCTTTTTTAGTATCAAAATGAAGTGTTTTAACTTTAGATGGTTTTATGAATTTAGCAAGTTCCCCTGTTGTTAAAACATAATCACATTCATAATTATCAATAAATTCACCTGTTTTTGTGTGATATTCTTCTTCATTTAATCCAAGTTCACCCATATCTCCCAATACTATTGATTTAGGTGAAGGGGTATATGATAAAAATGTATTTATAGCTGCTTTAACTGATTCAGGATTTGAATTATAGCTGTCATTTATAATCTTAAACCCTTTTATTTCCTGAACATCCCATCTTTTTTCTATTGGCGAAAATTCTTCAAGACCTTTTGCAATAATATCTTCACCAAGCCCTGCAAATAATCCTGCTTCTATAACGGCAAGAGCATTTTGAATGTTATGTTCTCCTGCAACATTTAATTTATATTCATATCCTTTATAATTAAATTTGCAGGAAAATGCAGTCATTTCAAGAATTTTTAAATTTTCATCATTTAAGCCGAAATAAATTGTATTATGCTTATTATCGTTAACCTGCCTGATTAAAGGGTTATTATGAGCAATTAAAATTCCGTTTTGTTTAATATAATGAGCAATCTCAAATTTAGCTTTTGCAATATTTAAAAGAGAACCCAATCTTCCTATATGCGCACTTCCTGTATTAACAATAATACCTATATCAGGCTCAGTGTATTTTGAAAGCAAATCAATCTCGCCAAAACCTCTCATACCCATTTCTACAATCAAATATCTTGTTGAAGGTTCAAGAGAAGAAAGTGTCTGACACAAGCCTATTTCGTTATTATGGTTTAAAATAGATTTTACGGTTTCGCCTGTATTTTTAAAAACACTATAGAGCATTTCTTTAACCGTGGTTTTACCGCTGCTTCCCGTAACTGCTATTGTATAAGGATTAATTTTATTTTTATAAAAATGAGCAAGTCTTAAATATGCGTCTTTAGTATCTTTAACATAAAGTATTATTTTAGCATTATCAACTATTTTATTTTTATCTGATGTAAAATAGCCTTCAGCACCTGCATTTAAAGCATTTTGAATAAAATTTTCCCCGTCAAAAGTTTCGCCCTTAAGCGGAATATATAATTCACCCTGTTTTATTGTTCTCGTATCAGTTGAAAAAGCAAACAAAACAGGCACATCAACCCCTTTTAAAAGTTCAGCTCCGCTTGCTTTAATTATCTCACCTAAACTAAGTTTCATATTTATCCCCTGAATATATTCAATTTTAACATAAATATTTCAAGGGAGTATGATACGTTTTTATGTATGAATTTTCATTCCGTATACCCTGAAGGTATAAGTCTGTGAGCGGAATTATTTTTATCTATATAATAGTAATCAGAGGCTTCTCTTGATGCTCTGTTATATTTTTTTACATCATATTCTTTAACCGATTGTGAAGGATTATTAACTACAACCCATTTTTTTCCCGCAAGTTCGGTTCTGAATTCTTTACTTAATAAAGTTAATTGATAAGTATTCAGTTGAGGATTTCTTCTTTTTTCATAAGAATTTAAATATGAATCATAAACTGTTGCATCTATTCTATCATCCGGTCTTGAAGAACGAGAGTATACAATTCTGTCTTTTTCATCATTAACTATAATTTTAGAAGCAAAACACGGAATTGATGAAATTAATGTTAAAAACATAATTAATAAACAAATTTTCTTCATATTACCTCACTTAAATTCAAATTTTACTTTTTAATATAATACCACTTTACCTAAGTAAATAACACCGTATATAAAGATGAAAAATTGTAACAAAAAAACTTAATAAATTTTATTTTAAGTAAATTCTTACAAAAAAAATTACTTTATATACATGTAACAGGGGAAAGGAAGTATTTTAATGACCCAAGGGTTACAATTTCAAAATAATATTTGGAACGATCCTGCAAACAGCAGGCAAACATCCTTGCAGATAAATACTGTTAATTCCGCTCAAACTAATACTGTTAACAATTCAACGGCAAAGATACAAAGTCAACCGGAAGAAGATACATTTATAAGCACTGTCAAAGGTGCAGGTCCTTGGCTTTTACTTTTTGAAGGTATTCCGTTATTTAAATATTTAAAAAACAATAAATTAATTGCAAAATTTGGAAATAAAGAAACTTTAAATTTTGCAAAAAAAGCAAGTAAAACAATAACCAAAACAAATAAAACCGCATTAAAAGCATTAACGGATAAATCAAACGGTTCATTATTAAAGAGAATCGGCAAATATATAGAAACAGCTGATGAAACAAAAAAAGCATATCAAAGTGTTCGTTCGGCAGTAAATACAGAAGGTAAAGCTGCCAAAATAACTAAAAAAATAGTTGAAAAAACCGCAAAAGGTAAAAGTACAAAACACCTTGAAGAAAAATTAGGTAAAAAACTTACAAATTCAGCTGCGAGTATAAAAAGTGCCGAAGAAACAGTAACTGCATTAAACACAGCAGGTAAAACAACCTCTAAATTCTCAAGATTTATGAAATCTTCAGGTGCAACCGTAATGCTTATATTTAGCGGTGTTATGGAAATGATAAGCGAAGTAGTTCCTACATTTAAAGAATTAGGAGCAGAAAAAGGATTTAAACAATTAGGTAAATCTGCAATAAAAGTTGTAGGCGACACCGCAGGGTATATAGCCGGTGAACAACTTGGTACTGCGATAGGAACAGCGATAGGAACAGCATTATTCCCCGGCGTAGGTTCTATAATAGGCGGAGCAGTCGGATTTGTAGGCGGTTTAGTCGGTTCTTGGGCTATGGGCAGAATTCTTAAACCGATTGTCGGAAAAAGTGAAAGAGAAAAAGCCGCAGAACAGAATATCCAGAATACAGATAAAAACATCTTTACGGCAACCGCATAAAATATTGTATAAAATTTCAGTACCGCTTTATAAGCGGTACTTCCGTTTTTAAGCAAAATAAAATGCGACATAAAGCCGCATAAGTCAAGAAAGGAATGGTTAGACTATTAATTTATTTGTATTATTACACAATATTGTATAGTACGCAAATTAATGAATAATTGTTAACATTTCTTAATATTGTGTTTCAAAATACTAAAGATAATATACTTAAAACTATCGGAGGTTTTTGTATATTATGGAAAAACGGCTAAATAACTGGTTTCAAAAGCAGTTAATAAATGAAGAAACATATAATATACTTTTAAAAGAAGTTAAAGAAGAAGCAGAACACAAAAGAAAAGTAGGACTTACCGTTACTTTTTATATTATAGGAATAATCCTTTTCGGACTTGGTATTGCATCTTTTATAGCTGCTAATGATTGGATTATTGATTTCCTTAACAGGAACGAAATAATAAAAATTTTATTGGTTTCCTTATTAACTTTATCATCTTTATATTTTGGCTGGAAAATGGCTTATGTAAAAGAAAATTTTGTTAAACTGGGCAAAGCCTTAATATGCTTATCATCAATTCTTATAGGCTGTACTTATATGTTAATCGGGCAGATTTATAATTTTAATGCCCATAGTTCTTTTTTAATGATGCTTTGGTGTGTTTCAATCGTGCCTTTAGCATATATATCAAGAGAAAAATTCGTTAATATTCTTGCAACAGGGGTTTTTATAGTCGGATTTATTTTATATTTAGCTGAAATTAATGTAAGGGAAGATTCCATAATATTTTATATTCCTATAATTTTAGGGGCATTTTTATATCTTTTGGGCGGATTTCGTTATATTAATGAAAAATACCATGAGTTTGCTGTTTTTTATAAACTGCTGGGTTTAAAAGCTGTTTATATAACTCTTTTAATATTAACCTGCCGGGATTTATCTTATGACTTAAACCATTGGCAATGTATTGTTCCCGTTACCGTTTTAATGCTTATATACATTATAAACGGTATTATGAACAGACATAAAGACTCTTTATATTTAACTGAGGGAATTTACTTCTTTTTACTGCTTGCAGGACTTTTGGCAATAATTATTCCTGATGAAATCCCTGCTTTACCTGTTATATTAGGTGCTCATCTGTTCTTAATAACGATGTTCTATTATGCGGTTCATTACGGATATAAATTTGAAAATGCAAAATTAATAAGTATGGCGCATGCCTTTATAGGAATATATTTGTTTGTAATGTTTTGCAGGTACGGCTGGAGCTTTTTTGATAAAACGATATTTTTCCTCTTAAGCGGAATTATTCTTATAACAATGGGAATTTTATTTGAGAGAAAAAGAAAAGAATTAAAAAAGGAATTAAATGATGAATAAAAAAGTTTTTTATATAATTATAGGCTGGTGCATTATAATTATAGCCTTAGTGCTTTATAATATATTTCCTTTGCTTATGGGAAAAGAAGTTCTGCTTGAAATAAGACCTGTTGACCCAAGAGACCTTTTAAGAGGGGATTATGTTACTTTAGATTTTAATATTTCTCATTACGGTAAATACCGTCTGCCCTATAGAGATATAAATGTCATATTAAAAACCGATGAAAATAATATTGCGGAAATAGATTTTATTGTTCCCCAAAACAGTCCCGGAAAGGAGTTTAAAAAAGAATTATATTTAAAAGGTACAGTAACAAGAAACAGAATAAAATACGGAATTGAAAGTTACTTTGTAAAAGAAAAAACGGGACGTGAAATAGAGCGGAAAATAAACTCAAGCTCTAAATCATATGCAAGAGTTAAGATTGCACCTAACGGTAAAGCAAAAGTAATAGGGCTTGAATTAAATAAGGAATTTAATAAATGAAAATAGGAATAATATCACTTGGACTTATCGGCGGTTCTTTGTTTAAATGTTTATCAAGAACCGAATATGAAATTTACGGAGTAACACGCAATAAAGACTCCATAGCAAAAGCAAAACATTGGGCTGATAATGTTTCAGATGATATAAACAGTATAAAAAATTGTGATGTAGTATTTGTTGCATCGCCAATCAGTAAGACATCAGAAATATTGGACAAGCTGGAAACTATAGTAAATCCTGATACAATCGTACTTGACTGCGCAAGTGTAAAAGAATTTATAATGAAAAAAAGCCGTCCTTATAAATTTATAGGTTCTCATCCTATGGCAGGGACAGAGTTTTCGGGCTATGATGCATCTTTTAAAGAACTTTTTGAAGGTGCAAAGTGGGTTTTAACCCCCTCTAAAGGTATATCTCAAAGTGATATTGAAACTGTTGAAAAAATTATAAGAAAAACAGGCGCAACAACAATAATTACAACGGCAAAAGAACATGATAAAGCAGTATCTTTGATAAGCCACATGCCGGCTATTGTTGCAAGAGCTGTATTTATGTGTGCAGAGGATAATCCTCTTGCAATAAAACTTGCTTCATCTGGTTTTAGAGACATGACAAGGCTTTCAATGTCCAACATAGGTATGATTGAAGATATGATGACATATAATAAAGAAAATATACTAATCGCAATAAAAAATATGGTTAATAATTTAAATGTAATTGAAACGATTGAAAATACCGAACTTTTTGAAAAAATAAAAGAAAAAAGACAGGCAATGTATTCAGCGGAAGGTAAAAACATCACATAATAAAAAAACCGATTTATATCGGTTAAGTTCACTATATATCAGAGAGAAGAACAGGGATAAGAAATCACTTATTTATTCACTTATATAATTACACTTCCACATGATTTTTTATTTTAATCGTGTCAAAAGTACACTTGTAACATTTCTTTACAATAAGAATTAATTCCATAGGATAATTCAAAGAAATAGAACAGTTTAAGGTAAATTAATAATTTTGTGGTAATATAAAGAATTATGAAATATAAATCAAGATTAAATCAAATACATAATTTACCCGGCACCTTAATATGTGTTGAAGGAATTGACGGTTCAGGCAAATCTACGCAGCTGGCAATATTAAGAGACTGGCTGAAATCATTAAAACAGGATGTAATATTTACGGAATGGAATTCATCGGATTTAATATCACAAACGACGAAACTGGCAAAGAAAAAGAATTTATTGAGTCCGAGGACATTTTCATTATTGCATGCAGTAGATTTTGCAGACAGACTTGAACAAATAATCATTCCGGCACTAAAAGCAGGGTTTATAGTGCTTGCGGACAGATATGTATTTACTGCATTTGCAAGGGATGTTGCAAGAGGAGTCGATAGGGACTGGGTAAGAAAAGTTTACGGATTTGCGGTTAGACCGGATTTAACATTATATTTTAATGTTACGGAAGAAGTTTCACTAGAGAGAATTTGTGCTAACCGTTCACCAAAGTTTTATGAAGCAGGAATGGATTTAAAAATCAGTACTGACCCTTATGAAAGTTATAAAATTTTTCAAAAACGAGTTAATGATGAATATAAAAAAATGATAAAAGAATACTCGCTTGTCGAAATAGATGCAAATGATAGTATTCACAACAAACAATTATATTTTAGAGAAAAAGTAAAAGAAGTACTTGCTCAAAAAGGAATAACACTGTAGATGTCAAAATATAAATCAAAGCATGGCTATGAAGGCTTGTTAATAGTAATAGAAGGAACAGACGGTTCCGGAAAATCCACCCAGATTGAAAAATTAAAAAGGTGGATAGAAGATCAATCATACGGTGTAATGGTCAGCGAATGGAAAACATCAAAATTTATAGCGGATGCCATTAATGATGCAAAAGACAGAAACCTTTTAAATGCAACAACATTCAGTTTATTATATGCCGCAGATTTTGCTGACAGACTGGAGCAAGTAATAATACCGGCATTAAAAGCAGGTTTTGTAGTTATTTTGGACAGATATGTATATACGGCTTATGCCAGGGATGTTGTAAGGGGTCATAATATAGAATGGCTGAAAAATCTTTATGATTATGCACCTGAACCTGATATGGTATTTTATCTTGATGTACCTGTCGAAATATTATTAAAAAGAATAATAGGTACAACAGGTCTCGATTATTGGGAATCTGGCAGAGACATAGGGCTCAGTACGGATTTTTACAAGAGTTTTCAAATTTATCAAGGCAAATGCTTAGATGAGTACCATAAAATGATTAAAGAATACGGGTTTATTTCTATTGACGGAACTCTGAGCATAAAAGATATACATAAAAAAATAATATCCGAAGTTAAAAATATTTTAGATGACTAAAAAACTTTAAACTTTTGAAAATTTTTAAAAAAAAGTTTATAATTATTAGGTATGAAAAGTTTAAGTAATTCTAATTTTTCTTCAATTCAGGAAATAATTAAAGATATAGACTTTAATTATGATGAAGAGAATGCGAAAAATATTGAATATATAAATAATTGCTGGCAAAAAACAGTAGGAGAAAAAATCAGCAGATATTCAAAACCGGCAAAATACTCAAAAGATGAGATATTGACAATTTTATGTTCAGATTCATATACTGCTAATGAATTGTACTTTGTAAAAGAAAAATTAATTAACATAATGAATGAAAATATAAAAGATATGGGAATTAAAATAAAAGATATAAAATTTGATTATAAGACATGGAAAGAACAAGATAATGAATAAAAAAGAAAAAGGTTTTTCTCTTGCAGAATTATTAATTGCATTGCTGATAATAAGTGTAGTTTTATCTGCTGCTATTCCTACGATTACCAAAAAGAGTGCAAAAAGCAGCGAAAAAATATGGCGCTGGTCAAATGAAAATAACAGTATTTATGCTGCTGTAGGCGGTAACCAATCGGTAATAATAGGTGCCGAACAAAAAGCATTCGGAGATGATATCAGAGAAGCGGATGAACATAATACTCCCGTGACTTATATAAAGAGAATATTCCCTGACAAAGATATTGAAGAAATTATCGATAGCACACCCGATATAACAACCAGATTTACAACTTCAGGTGATAAAGTTGTACTATTTAAAGAAAGTATTAGAGGTGATAACGGCTTTGATAATTTAATCAATTCACATATATCATTTTATAATTTGGAAGCATCGGGAGCTGCTGCAGCAGTATCTGATGTACATTATGCAGGCAGAATTGCTTCAGATCGGCATAATTTAGCCTTTGGTATAGGCACACTTCAAAATTCAGTTCCTGTAGTTAATTCTGATGATGTTAGTACGACAGGATATAGAGGATTTAACACTGCAATAGGTCATTATGCGGCATTTGCAAATTGTGACGGGGAATATAATACTGCTGTAGGTGAAAAATCATTATCAAACAACATAGACTTAAATTTTAATACTGCCTTAGGATATTTTTCAATGTTTAATATCAGAGGCGCAGCAATTGACGGTGCAAAAGGCGATGCGTCCATCCCCGAATCAGAAAGAGCAGGACAAAATACGGCAATTGGTGCATTGACTATGCAAGGAATATCAGCCGGTACTGTTAATACAGCTATAGGATATATGGCATTAGCAAATAACTCATCAGGAGAAGCTTCCGCTTCGGGAAATACAGCAATAGGTTCAGGAGCTTGCGGAAATATTTCAGGAAACAATAATATTTGTATCGGTCGTAATGCAGGAGCCCAAGAAACACTCCAAACAAGTAACTACGGGTTTTATATCGGAGGTGACAGCGAAGGCAATCCTTTCATGTATGGGAACATGAATGGTGATGAAGAAAATAGTGATGCTATAAACAGACAAAAGAATTTAACAATATCATCAGATGTATTCCAAATTAAAGGTTCTTCAAATAATGCAGCCGGAGATAAAACAAGACCGATATTTTTTGCAGGCAGAGAAGATGCTCTGGGTATATCTTCAAATTCAAATCACTACAGATTTAATTTTATGACGGATAACACAAATGCAAAACCAATATTATTCAGTATATATTCAACATTGGAAAGTGCAGGAACAGGCGGTGAATTAGTACTTGACACAAGTGATAATCCAGGTAGCACTGATGCGACCGAAAGAAACTTAATATTAAGCAACAGATTATTCTTTGGTTTTGGACACAAAGATTTTGCAGATAATAATCCAATCAAAACAGCAAGTATCATAGGTATTAACGGCATCAATAATATCAATTTAAATGATGTTGCTAATTTTACAAAAACTGCATCAGGGACTGACACCATAACACAATTTACACTTAAAAATAAAACGGGTAACGGTCTAAAAATTGAACAAAACGGGAATAATACAAAAATAGAATTTGTTGATAATTTATATATTACAAAAACAGGAAGCACTTATAACGGTATATCTTTATTCGGAACCGGCAGCGGTATGAATAGTGGTAGTAAACCGGCAATTGCACTTTTGCCTGAAGGTGATATATATTTAGACCGCTTATTAAAAAATGATTCGGATGGTAAATCCAAAGGCGGTATGGTTAGTGAAGCCATACAAAGTATATGGGAAAGAATTTTAGTTATAGAAAGAGATTATTTAAAAATATATTCAGATATCAGATTAAAAGAAAATATATCTGAAAGTAAAGCAGGGCTTAAAGAAATTAATGCATTAGAAGTAAAAAATTACACATATAAAAAAGACAAAACCAAAACTCCGCATGTAGGTGTTATAGCTCAGCAGTTACAAAAAGTATTTCCTAATGCAGTAACAAAAGATAAAGACGGTTTCCTGCAAATAAGACAAGAAGATATATTCTATGCGATGGTTAACTCTATCAAAGAATTGTTTGCTAAGATTCAAGATTTAACCGCTAAAATAACGGGACTTGATAAACGGTTAACCGAACTTGAGAAAGAAAATGCTCAACTAAAAAAACAAAATGCAGAGTTTGAAAAACGGCTTTCAAAACTGGAAAATGCAAAAAAATAAATTAAAAATCCCGCTCAAATAAGCGGGATTTTTATTATATAATTTTAATATGAGATTAGATAAATTTTTAAAAGTATCAAGATTAATAAAAAGAAGAACCGTAGCTAACAAAGTATCCGATCAAGGAAGAATTTATGTTAACGGAATACCGGCAAAACCGGCTAAACAATTAAAAGAAGGGGATATTATAACAATAGCTCAGGCTCAAAATGAAATTAAGGTAAAGGTTATAAAAATTCCTTTAAGTAATATATCCGTTCAAGAAGCATCAACCCTTTATGAAGAAATAAATTAATCATCAAGTTTAATTCTGGATAATTTAAGTATTTCTTTAAAATCAGCATGTTTTGTACTTAATTCTTGGAATGTTCCTATATCAACAAGTCTGCCGTCATTTAAATATATTATTCTATCGCAATTTACAAGAGTAGAAAGTCTGTGCGCAATAGCTATAATAGTTTTACTTCCTTTAATATCGGAAATAACTTCCGTAAGTTTATTTTCAATTTTAACGTCAAGATTAGAAGTAGCTTCATCCAGCAGTATAATTTCAGGATTTTTATAAAGAGCTCTGGCTATTCCTATTCTTTGCAATTGACCGCCTGATAATCCGGTACCGTCTTGTTTTAATTCTATTCCGAGTCCGTTTTCCGTCTGTTTTAACTGGTTAAAAAGTTGAGCCGTTTTTAAAACTTCATCAACTCTTTCCTTATCAATATCTTTTCTTTCAATACCCCAGGCAACATTAGTATATATATCACCTTCTATTGTAGTAATTTTTTGCGGAACATAACCTATTATATTTCTGAATGTTCTTATGTTATCTTCTGTTAAGAGAGTATTATCAACATATACTTCACCTTTGTATTCAAGCAGTCCCAAAAGGCAATCAACAAGAGTTGTTTTCCCTGCACCTGAAAGCCCTACTATACCTATAAATTCACCTTTATTAATTTTAAGATTTATATCCTCCAGTACATTTGATTTCTTATCATAAGAATAAGACAAATTATTTATTACAATTTGATTATTAAATTCAATTCTTTCACTGCTGTCAGGATTTTTGGGATATTCAAATTTAATATATTCTTCATAAAGATTTAAAAGCTGATCCATTTTAACTGTATTAATATTTATGTAATTTAAATAAACTTGATTTTTATATATTTGCGGAACAACTCTGTAAATAGCAATTGCGACTATACCAAAAGAAACTAAAATATTTGATGGGTTTTCCCCGTATTTATTTAAAATTCCAAGACACAAAATAGTCATTGTTATAATGAAAATAATTTCAATAATATACTGCGGAATTAAAGGAATTAAAGTAATTTTTTCTTTATAAGGGATAATTTTTTGAGAAATATTTGAGAAGAAATCAAAAAAGAATTTTTGACAACCGTTAATTTTAATATCTTTAAGTTGTTTCAAACTGTTCATAACAGAATCATAAGGACCCTGAGTTAATTTTATTTGTTTAATAGAAAGGTTTTCAGCCCATTTTCTGAATATTTCACTTTGCAATAATCCTGCCGCAGTAAAGAACAGAATAGCAGCAATTGTATACATCGGCAGTAGGAATATTAATATTGAAAAAATCAATATTATAACAAGGGTATTAGAAACAAATCCTATCATTTTAAATACATAATAAAACATTACGGTATCAACGATATTTGTTATTCTTTCAATAATATTACTGTCGCCTCTTATTAAATCTGACTCATAAGGAGCATAAAGAACAAATTGTATCATTTTTTGCTTAACTTCAAGCCCCCACTGGCTTATCATTTTATTTTGTTTATAAGTAATAAAAATACTGTACAGATTTTTAATTATTATTACACCGGCTATTAACAAACCAAAAAACAGTATCATATAAGGAACGGAAGTTATATGAATTATATTTTGCAAATGCAGTTCTTTAAAATAGCTTACAACTCTTCCCGGGTTAACCAAAATCATTATAAAAGGGAACACAAGAACTATACTTAAAAATTCCAATAAACTGCTCATAAAAGCCATAAATAGTATATTTAATAATTTAAATTTATAATTTTGACCAAAATAACTTATAAACCTGTTAAATCGACTGAAAAACATATAATTTCCCTCTTAAAAAGATTATATCACAAGATAATTATATATATTTCTTTACATAAATATTTACATCATTTTTAAGTAAATCGGTTACAAAAAGAAAAGCCGGATTTTTACAAGAGAATTTACGGGCAGTTTTTGCGGTTTTTTCCCTTATTGTATAATCAGCTGATTTTGCTGTTTCTTTAAGGATTTCAACGAGCTCATTTCCTGCCGTTATTTTATCAGCAATACTTATAATTGCTTCTAAATTCCAATATAAACTGAAATTTTTTTTATTTTGAACATAAGAACGATTTTTTGTTTCATTATCAATATTTTCAAGGATATTATTTATGGTTTCTATTAAAGATTTATAAATATAATCTGTATTTTGGACATATTTTAATATTTGAACCGCATTTCTGGAAACGGAGGGATTAATATCCGCAACGGCAGAAACAAAGGTATTCATAATATCTTCGGACTGAAAAAAAGTATTATAATCAGGACTTGAAATAAACTCCAAAATTTTATAAGAGGCTGTTTCTCTGACAGGTCCCGAATGCTTAGTTAAATTATTAACCAAAATATCCGCTTCAAGCTGATTATTTAATTCATCCAAATTTAAAATACATAATTGCTTTTTTATATCATCATCAGAAGAAAGCACCTCAATAATTTCTTTATGAGAAAAAGCCGTTTCGCAGTATTCAAGTGCTTTTGAAAGTGTTTTCATATTATTTTCATATAAATTATTCATATCAATAAATATAGCATAATCGGAGGTTAATTTTGAAGAAAAAAAAGTATAAAGTAATAAAAAGCGAGAGGGAATAAAAATGAATGAAATAGTAAATTTTGTAAAAGAAATATTAATGCTTGAAACATCACAAAAAATGCCTGTAGGGTTATGTGCATTTGAATGCACTCAGGAAGAAAAACCAAAAAGAGCAATAAAGCAGAAAAGAAAGACCGAAATGCGATTATCAGAGCTAATGGACAGATAAAAATAATTTTTTATGCTTGCTAAGTAAAAAGGCTTGTCATATAATAATTTGCGTAGGTTAAAGATATGGAGTTTACAAAATGAATTTTGCAAATATGTTAAAGCAGGCTCAACAAATGCAAGCAAAACTGCAGACTATTCAAAAAGACTTAGCTAATGTAGAAATAACAGCACAGGCAGGCGATGGTGCAGTTACGGTTATATGCGACGGACATGGTAAATTTAAATCAATTAAATTAACAAAACAAGCAATAAATGCGGAAAATCCTGCAAGTGTAGATGATGAAACAATTGAAATGCTTGAAGATTTAATTACAACTGCAATGAATCAAGCTACAAAAGAAGCTGCGGAAAAAATGCAAAATAAAATGAAAGGGGTAGTCCCTGCAGGCATAAATATTCCCGGATTATTCTAATGGAATACACAAAGCCGTTAGCGCAGTTAATAGAGTTTTTTCAAAAGTTTCCGGGGGTCGGTCCAAAATCGGCGCAGAGAATGGCATTTCATTTATTAAAAATGCCTTTAAGTGAAGTTCAAAGATTTTCACAGATTCTTGTAAACGCAAAAGAAAATATTCATTACTGCAGTACATGTTTTAATATGTCAGCATCAGACCCTTGTGAGATATGCACGGATAACAGACGTGACAAGTCGGTAATATGTGTTGTTGCAGAAACAAAAGACTTAATTGCGATTGAAAAAACCCGTGAATATAACGGATTATACCACGTTCTTCAAGGCACATTATCACCTTTAGACGGTATCGGAGTTGAAGATATAAGGATAAAAGAATTAATAACAAGAGCAGCCGACGAAAACATAAAAGAAATAATACTGGCATTAAGCCCCTCGGTGGAAGGTGAAGCTACCGGTTTATACATTGCAAAATTATTAAAACCGTTTAAAATAAAAATATCAAGAATTGCATTCGGTATTCCTATTGGTTCTGACCTTGAATATGCGGATGAAATTACACTGGCGAAGGCTATTGAAGGGCGAAGAACCATAGATTAAGGAGAAATTATGAGTCAAATTACGATAAGATCTGATAGAGACACGGATTATACTTTTACATACAAAGGAGAAGATGTGACATTAAACGCAAGAAGCGTAATTAGTATTGCAAACGGACTTCAAGATGTTATTCTTCCTACTTGTAAAATGAAAATAGCTAATAATCTGATTGTTATAAAAGAATAACTATATTCTTAACAAAGTATCGGTATCAAAAAACATTATCTGTTTGGTATTAAAACCGAGTTTAATTTGTTCATCAAATTTATAGTCAATATTTAATAAAGCGCTTGAGGAAGTTTCGTTTGCTCTAAAGTAAACAAGAACTGAACTTCCAAGGATTTCCGAAATTTCAACAGGTGCTGTAAATTCAAAATTTGAATTTGTACAATTAAACATTTCAGGTCTTATACCTAAAAGAACATTTTTCCTTTGAGCGATTTTTTGTTTTTGTTCATCATCAAGTTCAAAGAATGCACCGTTAACTGATATTTTACCTTCAATTATTTCAGAGGGGATAAAGTTCATTGAAGGCGAACCTAAAAATCCGCCTACAAACTTATTAACAGGGTTATTGTAAACCTCAACGGGTGCGCCGATTTGCTGAATAACACCTTCATCAATAACGGCAATTCTATCTCCCATTGTTAGGGCTTCAGTTTGGTCATGTGTTACATAAATAAACGTTGTTTCAAGCTTTTTATGAAGTTTTTTAATTTCCGAGCGCATTTGAACTCTTAATTTTGCATCCAGATTAGATAACGGTTCATCCATAAGAAAGACTTTCGGTTTTCTGACAATAGCCCTGCCGAGAGCAACTCTTTGCCTTTGTCCGCCCGATAACTGCTTGGGTTTACGGTCAAGAAGTTCCGTTAAATTAAGAATTTGAGCAGCTTCTTTTACTTTTTCATCTATATCTTTTTTAGACATTTTGCGCATTTTTAAAGGGAATGCCATATTTTCATATACACTCATATGCGGATATAATGCGTAATTTTGAAATACAAAAGCAATATCTCTGTCTTTAGGATGGATATTATTAACACACTTTCCGTCAATATAAATTTCACCTTTTGTAATATCCTCAAGTCCTGCAATCATTCTTAAAAGAGTTGATTTTCCGCATCCTGATGACCCTACAAGCACCAAAAACTCTTTATCCTTGACAGTCAGACTCACATTATCTATTATAACTTTTTTATCGTATATCTTAACTGTATTTTTTAATTGAACTTCAGCCATATTACTCCGCCTGATTGTTTTCCGACAAAGTTTTTTCTATCGGAATAATAAATTCAACAGAAACCTGATTTGCACTTTGATTATTAACCCAAATTTCCCCTTTTAATTTATTAATATATTTTTTTGAACTTCCGAGCAATAAACTTTGAAGCAGAAATTTTTTAGAATTTTTTTCAACTTGAATATAAGGGTCAAAAATGTCAGGTGAATTATATAAAGAAGAATCCACGCCTTTTAAAACAACTTCACATAACAGATATGATTTTTCTCCAGCTTCATTATTTACTTCAAAGCCCTTAGATAAAAGATATTCGGGAATCGGATTTGAAAGATTAATATGTATTGCACCTGTTTCAATAGCAGAAATCCCCTGTTCTATCATGTTAGATATAATCATCTTAACGGCTTCTTTATCGGAATAGCAATTTTGTTTGGATAAATCTGCCGTATTAGCCGTTATTGCAATGTCTCTGCCTTTTACCTTAACCAGAGCTTCATTAACTACAATATTTAATAAAGCAGAAACATCAAAGTTTTTATAATCAAATTTATATAAATCAGATTCAACAAGAGATAATTCAATTAATTTATCCAATATTAAAAGAAGCTCTGATGAATTAGAATTCATTATTTGAAGGTATTTAACCTGTTTATCATTAACTTCACCGCTTAAGCCTTCAAGCATAGCCTGTGAAAAACCCACTATTGAGTGCAGAGGCGACCTTAAATAATTCGACATTTTAGATAATAAAACATTTTTAGTATGATTAAGGATTTTCTGCTCCTGTCTTTCGGTTATTAATTTATCAAGCAAAGAATGATCCTGAGTATTATCTATAATGGTCAGAATATATCTTTTCTTTTTACCTGACGAAACATCAACAATTTTAACATCCGTAATTTTAGTATTTTGTTCTTCCGTAACTATTTTTAAAATTTGTTTAATTTCTTCATCACTGTTACGGATAATATTATCCGAATTTGTAATAAAATAATCGTTAATATTTTTTGCTCTGAGTTTTTTTGTTTCAAAAAGCTTAAATGCACTTTTATTAGCATAAAGAATTTTACCTGTTTCATCAATAACAAGAACTGCTTCAGGCAAATAAGCAAGTACATTATATTGTTTCCCGAGCAAAATACTAAATATGTTCATGAAAAAATCCCTTATATATTCCACCGTGATTATTCTAGCATATTATAAGGGATTTTAACAGAAAAAATTAAGTTAAGTAATCTTTTAAATGATTAACGGCATCAAAGCTTCTTAATTTTTTTAGTGCAATACATTCAATCTGCCTTATTCTTTCTTTTGAAAAACCCATTTCCTTACCGAGCTCTTCAAGTGTTTTAGGTTTCGAATTATCCAGCCCGAATCTTTTAATAATAATTTTTCGTTCTTTTTGAGTTAATTGCTTAAGAACATTATTAATATGAATTTTCAACATGGAAGCTTGAGTTTTAATATCTGGCGATACATAGTTATCATCAGCTATATAATCCTCAAGGCAAAGGTTATCTGCAATAGGAGTATCAAGACTCATAGGCTCAAGTTTAATGGTATTAAGCGCCATTTCAACCTGTTTTACGGGAAGTTTTGTTTTTTCCGAAATATCTTCAATGGAAGGTTCTTTGCCCGTTGAATAATTAAGCTCAAATACTGCTTTTTTAACCAATCTTATTTTATCAATCATATGAACCGGCACTCTTATAACTTTAGAATTATTAGCAATTGCCCTAACTATAGTCTGTCTTATCCACCATGTAGCATAAGTGGAAAATTTAAAGCCTTTAGAATAATCAAACCTGTTAGCCGCCTTAATTAAACCCAAAGAACCTTCCTGAACCAAATCCATAAATAAAACACCCTGTCCGGTATATTTTTTGGCTATACTTACCACTAATCTTAAATTAGCCTGAATAAGCTTTTTCTTAGCTTTAAGTGCAATAGCCTCATCCCCTTCAATAATATTTTTTCCCAGCTCTTCTTCTTCCGTTCGCTTTAATAATTTAGTTTTTCCGATATCTTTTAAATACATCTGCAAAATATCGTCTTTAAAAACAACATTATTAAATGTAACAATTTCTTCCTCATTATCTTCGTTTTCAGAGGGGAAAAACAAATCCTCCTCAAGACACAATTCATCAATATATTGAATACTCATAAAAAGTCCTCACTCTCTTAGTTAAGAGAAATGACGGCTGAAAATAGAGCAAGTTCCCTATAAATTTTACAGAAAGTCAATCATTTTTTTATCTTCGCCAAAATCAAGATTTAACTCTTTGGCTAAAGGCAGATTCATAAATACTCTGTTATTTAAACGAAATATTTTAGGATAAATTTTAAAATTTCCTTTGTCAACCAATTCATCAGAAAGATGTTTATTTTCTTTATCGTAAATTTGAGAAAAGTTAAGTCCTAAAGCTGCGCAAAACGGGAATGCAGGTTTCCCCTTTACATCTTCCGTAAGCACCCCGAAAGCACGGCATACAAAAGGTCTATATTGGTATATTGAACATTTTTCATTAATTAAAAACGGACAGACATAATTTTCTCGGTCGCTTTTTTTAGCTGTTTCAATATTTTTTTGAATTACTGATTTAATATCTTCAGGTAATTGTTCATAACCTGACATTAAATATTTAAATTCAAGTTCGGTTATCGGATAATCGCCTCTTTTACAGCAATAAGAACATCCTTCTTTACAAAAAAGATATTCTTTTTGGTAATCAAAAATTTTTTTTAAGTCTTCATCAACACTTTTAAGAAATTTAATATAATTTTCCATAAAATTATTAAACATGTTCAGCTTTTTTATCGGATTTAATAACATGTATATTTCTTGTTTCAGATAACATCTGCCTTGCTTGAGCAAGTTTTTCCTTATTTTCTTTGCTTATTGAACCTGAGGCAATTAATCTGTCAACAAAGTTATTATTAAGCTTAACAGCTTTATGCAAAGCACCTATTTCTTCCAACACATCTTTTATTTCAACAAAATCATAAGCATAACTTTGTTTTGATTGATATATAAGAGTTTCCCCGTTAGGAGAATGAATATCCTCACCGCCTTTTTCAAAATAAAGCCTGAAAATCGACTTTAAATCCTGCATTTCGGACTGCATAATCTGCACAGCCTGCTGAATTCTTAAATATCTTTCAAAAAGATAATCAACATTATCAAGCTGTTGAATTTGCCAAGCATATTTTTTTTCATAAAGTTTTTTTAACTCGGGATATGCCTTAGCAAGTCCTTCCGTATCAGCCATTGCACGATGACGGGTAGAAAAATCGACATTAAATTTAATCATTAAGCTCTCAAGTCCGCAAGATTCAATATCAGGATAAATTTCTTTAAACATCATCTGAGAATCTATTCTGGCATTAGTAATAGGTTTCCCCGTCTGTCTTAAACTTGCTTCATTTATAAATGAATAATCAAAAATCGCATTATGTGCAACAATAGGATAATCACCGATAAAATCCAAAATCATCGGCATGACTTCAGCCTCCGTCGGGGCATCTTTTACCATATCTTCCGTAATACCATGCACGGCAATACTTGATTTTCTTATATGTTGTTCAGGATTAATTAATGTCTCAAATCTGTCTTTCATTTTGCCGTTTTCTAACCTTATAGCGGCAAATTCCACCATTTTTTCTTTAGTATAATCCAAACCTGTTGTTTCAACATCCAAAACGATTTCAATACATTTTTTCTTCGGCACTGCCTCAAATCTCCCTATAATTTAATAATATCATAAAGTTTTTTTACAGGCAAAAGTATAAAAATATAACCAAATGTCTAAGTTTATATAATACTTGTTTTATTAATATATCGGTAGTAACATAATATAAGTAAATACAAAAACGGATTTGTTACATGGGAAGAATAGTTTTAAACAGAGATAGATGTAAAGCATGTTACTTATGTATGGATGCATGTCCAAATAAAGTATTAGAAGCAGATACAACAGTTAATGCTTTAGGATATTATCCTGTAAAAGTAAACAGTGAAAAACAATGTGTAGGGTGTGCAATGTGTGCAAAAGTATGCCCTGATATTGCAATTGAAAAGGTGTACAGATGAATAACAAAAAACAACTTTTAAAAGGTAATTATGCTATTGCTCAGGCTGCCATAGAAGCAGGATGCCAAAGTTATTTCGGATATCCGATTACTCCGCAGAGTGAAATAGGCGAATACTTAAGTACCAAAATGCCTGAACTCGGCAGAGCATATGTTGCAGCAGAAAGTGAAGTAGCAGCAATTAATATGGTACTTGGTGCAGGTTCAACAGGTGTTAAAGCAATGACTTCATCCTCATCTTGTGCTGTAGCACTTATGCAGGAAGGTTTATCCTTTATTGCAGGAGATGAAATACCCTGTGTACTGGTTAGTGTAATGAGAGGCGGCCCCGGACTTGGTTATATTTATCCTTCTCAAGGTGATTATTATCAGGCAACTAAAGGCGGAGGAAACGGGGATTATAAAATAGTTACTTATGCTCCTTCAAGTATTCAGGAATGTATAGATTTAACATATAAATGTTTTTATGTATCACAAAAATACAGAACTCCTGTTTGCTTATTGGCAGACGGTATGTTAGGACAAATGATGGAACCTGCTGTTATAGGTCATTATCCTTATGAAGAAATAGATCAAACATCTTGGGCTTTAGATGGTGCAAAAGACAGAAAACCAAGATTTATAGCATCAATAGCAAGAGAACAAGAACATTTAAGAGAAAAAGTCCTTAAAGTATTTGAAAAATATAATAAAATATTGGAAAACGAAAATATATTTGAAAAATATGAAACAGAAGGTGCGAAACTCGTTATCACCGCATTCGGGAGCATTGCAAGAATTGCAAAAGCGGCTGTTAAACTGGCAAGAAAAAACGGCTTAAAAGTCGGATTATTCAGACCGATTCTTGTAAATCCGTTCCCCGAAAAAATTGTTGCGGAAATAGCTCAAAAAGTAGACGGAATATTGGATATTGAATTAAACTGCGGTCAGATGATACAAGATATTAAAGCCAGCATAGCAGGTGCAGCAAATATCCCCGTTAAATTTTACGGCAGACCCGCAGGGGTAATGATGACAGTTGAAGAAATTTATAAACAAATAGAGAATGTATATAAAGAAATAGTAGAGAAAAAATATGGAACAGCTTGTATATAGTAAACCTGAATCAATAAAAGATGATTTTAAAATATCATTTTGTCCCGGATGCGACCATGGTATTGCTGCAAAATTAGTTGCGGAAGTACTGGATGAACTTAATGTCAGGGAAAAGACAATCGGTATCGCATCAGTAGGATGCAGTGTATTTTCATATGACTTTTTTAATGTTGATATAGTTGAATCACCCCACGGAAGATCATTAGCGGTTGCAACGGGTGTTAAAAGATCAAAGCCGGATAAAGTTGTATTTACATATCAAGGTGACGGTGATTTAGCTTCTATAGGTATCGGAGAAACTATTCATTCAATGACCAGAGGTGAAAAAGTAACCGCTATTTGTATAAATAATACAACATACGGTATGACAGGCGGACAAGCAGGCCCTACAACATTACTGGGTCAAATTACAACAACAACAACAAAAGGTCGTGATCCTGAAATAGCAGGTTATCCGATAAAAATTTGTGAACTTTTAAAAGAATTAGAAGGTACTGCATTTGTTGCAAGAGTTTCTGTTGACACTCCTGCAGCTATTATGAATGCAAAAAAATGTATTAAAAAAGCTTTTGAAGCTCAATTAAAAGGATTGGGTACCGGATTTGTTGAAATACTTGCAACTTGCCCGACTAACTGGAAGATGACTCCTCAAGAAGCTCATGAAAGAGTAAGAAATGAGATGGCACAGGTATTCAAACCGGGAATATACAAAGATAAAGTAAGTGAGGCGGAATAATGGAGTCTAATGTATTAATATCCGGATATGGCGGTCAAGGTGTATTATTTTTAGGTCAATTACTTGCAGGTTCGGCACTTTTTGAAGGGTTAAATTGTACCTGGACTCCTGCATACGGAGCAGAGATGAGGGGCGGAACAGTTAACTGTACGGTTTGTCTTGCTGATGATGAAGTTGCTTGTGCTTATGTTGAAAATCCTGAAAATGTTATAGCTTTAAATTTACCTTCTTTTACAAGATTTGAAAATAAAATCAAGCCCGGCGGTGTTATGATTGTTAATTCATCACTTGTAAAATCCGAGCCTTCAAGAAAAGATATAACTTATAAATTTATACCAATGACAGATATTGCTCATAAATCAGGTCATGAAAAAATGGCTAATATTGTAGCACTTGGTGCATTTATAAAAACTTTTCCGGTTGTAAAAAAAGAAAGTATTATATCTGTAATGAAAGAAAAACTTACGGGTAAAAAAGCTCAAATGCTTGACGGTAATATTAAAGCATTAGATGAAGGTTTTGAATCAATCAACTAAAACATTTTCCGATATAACACTGCTGACTCTTTCATCAAGCGCATCGGGTAAAATATAATCAACGGAAAGTTCACTGTCTTTAACTATTGAAGCAAGCGCAAAAGCACAATTAAGTTTAATTTTATTTGTAATTGTTTTAATGTTATATTTCAAAATACCGTTAAAAAGCCCCGGAAAAACCAAAGAATTATTAATTTGGTTAGGGAAATCGCTCCTGCCTGATGCACTTATAAAAGCTCCGTATTCTTTAGCTTTATCAGGCATTATCTCAGGAACAGGATTTGCAAGTGCAAAGACTATAGGTTTATTATTCATGGATTTAATCATTTCTTCATCAACCAAATTTGGTGCGCTTAAACCTATAAATACATCAGCATTTTTTATTCCCTCTCTTAAATCACCTTTAAAATTATTTAAATTTGTATAATCGGTAATTTCATCATGTGCAAAATTATTATTTTTTCTTCCTTTATAAACAGCACCATCCTTATCAAACATAATAATATTTTTTGCGCCTGATGCAAGTATAAGTTTACAAACGGCAATAGCAGCCGCTCCTGCCCCTGAAAATACAATTTTTATATTTTCAATATTCTTTTCGGCAAGATGAACGGCATTCAATAACGCAGCTAAAACAACGATTGCAGTTCCGTGCTGATCATCATGAAATATAGGAATATCTGCCTTTTCTATTAATTTACTTTCAACCTCAAAACACTTAGGGGCTTTTATATCCTCTAAATTAATTCCCGAAAAAGAGTTTTGAAGTAATAAAATCAATTCAATAATTTCATCAGATATCTGAGTTTTAATACATAAAGGCATTGCACTAACTCCGCCGAGTTCCTGAAATAATACCGCTTTTCCTTCCATAACCGGCATGCCTGCAAGTCCGCCGATATCACCCAATCCTAAAACAGCACTTCCGTCTGAAATTATTCCGACAGGCTTTTTCTGAACATCTTCCGTTAACCCCGTTTCTATCACTCCGCCTGCCATTTCCCTTAATTGAAGAGATTTTTCACCGGTATTACCTTGCAAGGAATTATAATTAAACATAAATAAATTTTTAGATACACAAAGGAAAAATTCTTTTAAATTATCGGTTTTGCCTTTTAAGACAGGTATATTAACATTAAAATCAATATTTTTAACATCGTTTTCAATAAGACTTAAATCTACAGCTCCAAAAGAAGGCTCAATATTTTCAACAATAAATTTAATTTTATCAGGAAGTTTTGAAGATATTTCAAAGGGATATGCATCAATATTTAAAGTATTTTTTAAAAATATTGCCCTTTCAACAGACCTGTCATATTCAAAAGAAAGAACAGCAACAGAGTTTTCTCTGTTTGTATAAACAAAAGATTTATCATTGTCTTCTTGAATTTTTAAGCATGAAGCTGCGACTCCGGGTGTATAAACAACAGCAAGTTCTTCTTTAGTTGAAACTTTTACTTTTGAAACAATTTTAATTCCGTTATATTTAACCATTATTTACGTACTTTATTTTCAGTGCCATTTATTAATCGTTTAATATTTTCTCTGTGTCTGTATATAACAAAAGCGCCGCCAAGTCCTGCGAAACAAATGTAATATATATTTTGATTAAATGCTGTCATTAATAAAGGCGCAAATGATACTGCAATTATAGAACCCAATGAAACATACTTAGTAAAATATGTAATAAGCCCCCAAATAGCTGCAATAATTAAGCCAACAGGCCAGCATAAAGCAAGCATTGTCCCCACCCCGGTTGCAACGGATTTACCGCCTGTAAATTTTAAGAATATTGATTTACTATGACCTATTATTACCGATATTGCCGCTAATGTGGGCAAAAGTCCAATGAAATAATAAAGTTCGACATGGGGATTATGAGCAATAATTACGGGAATTGCTCCCTTTAATGCATCTAAAAGCATTACCGCAAAAAACCATTTAGTACCAAGCACTCTTTTTACATTGGTTGCGCCTGTTGAACCTGAACCTACCTCTCTGATATCAATACCTTTGAGTTTTTTTACGATTAAATATCCTGTCGGTATTGAACCTATTAAATATGAAACTATTATTACCATTAATATTTTAAATATCAACAATATCATTTTTTTTCTCCTTTTTCCCTTGCGGATATTTTAATCGGACTGCCTTTAAATCCGAAGGCCTCTCTTAATTTGTTTTCAAGGTATTTTATATAATTATCTTTAAGCAAATCTTCATTATTAATAAATAATACAAAAGTCGGAGGTGCTGCTTTAACCTGAGTAGCATAAAATAATTTAAGCCTTTTTCCTCTGATACTTACAGGCGGATTCATTGAAATCGCATCCATTATAACTTTATTTAAAAGTGAGGTTGTAACTCTTTTTGTTGTTTGTTCATATACTTCTTTTGATAATTTGTATATATATACTAACCTCTGCTTTGTTTTTGCACTTATAAATATTTTAGGTACATAACTTAAAAACGGCATTTGGGCTTCAATTTCTTTTTCAAATTTATTAATGGTAGAAGATTGTTTATCTTCAATTAAATCCCACTTATTAACGGCGAGAATAATTCCTTTACCTGCTTCCACAATAGTTCCTGCTATTTTTTTATCCTGATCGGATACACCTTCAGTTGCATCTATAACAAGAACGGCAATATCACAGTTTCTTATAGCTCTAATTGACCTGTCAACGGCAAATTTTTCAATACCCCAATCAACTTTTGCTTTTTTTCTTATACCTGCAGTATCAACCAGAATAAATTCTTCACCTTCATATTTGACTTTTGAGTCTATTGAATCTCGTGTCGTACCCGAAACATCCGAGACTATTACTCTTTCCTTATTTAAAAGCGCATTAACTATTGAAGATTTACCTACATTAGGTTTTCCGACTATAGCAATCCTAATATTTTCAGATTTTTCTTCATCTTTATGCCCGTATTCAAAATCCTTAGTTACTGCATCCAATAAATCACCGACTCCGCCGGAGCCATGCAAAGCTGATATCGCAATTGGTTCACCAACCGCTAAAGAATAAAATTCCGAAACATTTATAAATTTATCCGGACTGTCCAATTTATTCACGGCAAGGAAAATTTCTTTTCCGCTTTTTCGTAAAACATTTGCAATATCATAATCAATAGGATTTATTCCCTCTTTACCATCCACAATAAAAATAATTTTATCTGCTTCATCGCAGGCAACTTTTGCCTGTGTAAAGATGTTAAGCATTATTTCATCTTCGTCGCCGGGAATAATTCCGCCCGTATCAATAACGGTAAATTCTTTTTCCATCCATTCAACATCGAAATAAATCCTGTCACGAGTAACTCCTGCCTGGTCATCCACAATTGAATGTCTTGCGCCTAAAAGCCTGTTAACAAATGTAGATTTTCCCACATTTGGTCGTCCAACTATTGCTACTATCGGTTTTTCTGACATATTTATTCCCAATCTTTACAGATTTATTTTAATACAAAATTTCTGCCATGCCAATTTAAAAAATCTCAAAAATTCAGGAATTCTGAAAGTGACATTTTAAAAGCTTTTGCAAGTTTATTTATTTTCGTAAATGTTATATCATTCTTTGCTGTTTCTATATTACCCAACGTTGAACGAGGAATATCAGACAAAAAAGAGAGGTCATCCTGTGTATATCCGAACTGTTTTCGTAAATACTTAACCCTTTTTGAAAGTTTTTTTATTAACCGCTTGTCCATTTTTTAATTGTCCGCTATAATGACAAAACAACAAACTGTAAGACGGACAAATATGTATAAAAAACTAATATTAATAGACTTAGACGGCGTGTTGAATACTTATAAAGGTAATTTTGATGAAAATGTAATTTCACCAATGAGAGAAGGGGCTTACGAATTTTTAAAAGAATTATCCAAAAATTACAAAATAAATATTTTTACTGCAAGAAATGCAGATACCGCAAAACAATGGCTGATTTCCAATAACCTTATTGATTTTGTGGAAGAAGTTACAAATATAAAAAGCAGTTTTGCAAGTATTATTCTTGATGACAGAGCAATAAATTTTAACGGAGATTTTAAAAAATCACTTGAAATTATTGAAAATTTTAAGCCGTTTTGGAAGTAAATATTATAAATCTAAAAGTTCAGAAAGAGTTATATCCAGTGCAACAGCCAGCTGATTGACTTTAGAAAGAGTAACATCATTTTGTGCCGTTTCTATGTTACCTAAAGTAGAACGGGCAATATTTGCCCGAAATGATAATTCATCCTGCGTAAAACCTTTTGAAATTCTAAGAGTTTTTAATCTTTTTGCAAATCTTTTTAACAGTTCTTTATTCATAATTTAATTTTCTGTTAAAATAATATGTCCTCAACCCGTCACACGGACATATAATTTTACGGATTTAATTAATTATGAATTTATTTTTTCTTTAAGTTCACTTATTTCATTTGCAAGGATTCTGTTTGTTAAAATATCAGACTGCACTTTTTCATAAGAATGTATAATTGTAGTATGTTTACGGTTAAAACAATCACCAATATACGGAAAACTTTCATCAGTTAATTCTCTTGCAAGATATATGGCAGTTTGCCGTGCATTGGCTGTCTTAGAGGCTCTATTAGGGCTTTTAATATCATCAACCGAAACATTATAATAACCTGCAACAATATCAATAATCCCGTCAACTGTTACCGTTTTTCTTTTTTCACTGTATTTTATAATCTTTTTTACAATATCAACCGTTATCGGAAGTTCATTAATTGAGGTGTAAGCACTAACTGTATTAAATGCGCCTTCTAACTCTCTGACATTTTTATTATAAACACCTGCCAAAAATTCAATTACATCAGAAGGCATTTTAACATTGTTATCGGAAGATAGTTTTGTTAAAATAGCCATTCTTGTTTCAATATCAGGGACTTGAATATCTGCCAATAATCCCATTTGAAATCTTGTCTTTAAGCGATCGGGAGTATTTTCAAATTTATCGGGAGAACGGTCAGAAGTAAATACTATCTGCTTTCCTGCATTATGAAGCGCCTCAAATGTATTGAACATCTCTTCTTCCGTTCTTTCCTTACCTTCTATCAGCTGGATATCGTCTATTAATAAAACATCCGCACTACGGTATTTATTTCTGAATTCATTCATTTTTTTATTTTTATCAGATGATTTATCCAGCCCTTTTGCAAGCGAATTAACCAAATCATTAATAAATTCTTCAGCTTTTATATATTTTACTTTAAGTTTAGGCTTTTTAAACAAAATATCATGCCCGATAGCTTGAAGCAGATGAGTTTTCCCAAGCCCTGAACCTCCGTATATAAAGAGCGGATTATACTGTTTTCCGGGGTCATTTGCGACTGCAAGTGCAACCGAGTATGCAAATTTGTTGTTTGCTCCGACGACAAAATTATCAAACTTATATTTAAGATTTAGCCTGCAATCCGACTGCATTTGTTTTAAACCGTCATAACGGGAAGATGTTATGCGATTTTCAAGATTTTTTATAAATTCTTTATCTTCTTCTCTTTTTTGTTTTTGCTTGTTTTTTTCAATTTGTTTATGAAGCTGTTCATCATATACAACTTTAAAATACACTTCTTTTCCGCATACAGTTGATAATGCTTTGGATATTTCTTTTTGGTTTTTTTGCAGAATTTGAACCGATAAATTTTGCCCTGTTAAAGCACAAAAACAATTATCTTCAAAAGAATGCGGAACTAAAGGCAAAATCCACGTTTCGTAGGTTGTTGCGACAATAGTTTCCTTTAATATTGCAAGGACACTGTCCCATGTTTGCTTAATTAATTCGTCTTCCATTTCCCGATTATATTTTAGTTAACTTTTGTAGTAAGTCTTAAATGTAATTCTCTTAATTGATCTTCCGTTGCAAGAGCCGGTGCATCCGTCATCAAGCATTTTGCTGCCGAATTTTTCGGAAATGCTATAACATCTCTTATTGAGTTTGTTTTAGCAAGCAGAGCAACAACTCTATCCAAACCGAGCGCCAAACCTGCATGAGGCGGTGTACCGTATTTAAATGCATTAATCATAAACCCGAATTTTTCGTTTGTTTCTTCATCGCTTAAGCCTAATGCTTTAAATACTCTCTGTTGAATTTCGGAAGTATGTATTCTTACACTTCCTCCGCCCAATTCATTACCGTTATAAACTATATCATAAGCGATTGAACGGCAGTGTTCGGGGTCAGATTCCATTTTATCAATATCTTCCAAGTTAGGCATTGTAAACGGATGGTGAACGGATACATATCTGTTATCTTCTTCAGAGTATTCAAACATCGGGAAATCAACAACCCATAACAGTGAATGTGCGTCAGGGTCTATTAAACCGAGTTTTTCACCGAAATACAATCTGAATCTTCCCATTACATCATATGTAACTTTAGGTTTATCGGCAACGAAGAACACAACATCACCTGCTTGAGCATTAGCTCTTTGTTTAATCTGTTCAGCTTGTTCTTCAGTTAAGAACTTAAGAACAGGTGATTTTGCCGTTCCGTCTTCTAAATACATAATATTTGCAAGCGCTTTAGCTCCGAAGGATATTGCAAGTTTAGTTAAATCATCTATTTCTTTTCTTGAATAGTTTGCGATACCCGGGATTTTTATTGCCCTGACTATTCCGCCTTTATTGAGTGTTTCTTTTATTATTTCAAAGTTGGAATTTATTAAAATATCACCGATATCAAAGAGTTCTAAGCCAAACCTCAAATCGGGCCTGTCTGAACCGTATTTATCCATGGCTTCTTTATATGTGATAACAGGCAGTTTTTCGGGCATTTCATAATCAACGAGCCTGAATACTTCTCGTAAAAGCCCTTCCACCATATTCATAATATCTTGCTGTTCAACAAAAGACATTTCGATATCCACCTGAGTGAATTCAGGCTGTCTGTCTGCTCTTAAATCTTCATCACGGAAGCATTTTGCAATCTGGTAATATCTTTCAATACCTCCGACCATAAGTAATTGCTTAAATATTTGAGGTGATTGCGGAAGTGCATAAAATTTACCCGGTTGAACCCTGCTCGGTACAAGGTAATCTCTTGCACCTTCAGGTGTAGTTTTAATTAAAATAGGAGTTTCAACCTCCATAAAATTATGATTATCCAAATATCCACGAATAGTCTTAACAATCTTATGACGAAGTTTTAAACAGTTTAAAACTCGTTCTTGTCTTAAGTCAAGATATCTGTATTTTAATCTTAAATCTTCATTTACACCTTCATCATTAAGCGGAAAAGGTAATACGGCAGAAGTTGAAAGTATTTCTATAGTTGAAGGATATACTTCTATATCACCTGTAGGAAGGCTTGGATTATAAGTTTCTTCAGGTCTTTCAGACACCGTACCTGATGCTTTTATAACAAATTCATCTCTTAATTTTCTAAATACATCATAAACTTCAGGATTTTTTTGAGGGTCAGATACCAGCTGAAATAAACCTGATTTATCTCTGACTTCGACAAATATAATTCCGCCCAAGTCCCTGACAGCGCTGACCCAGCCTGCTATTGTAATTTTTTTACCTATATCATTTTTTGTAACTTCTCCGCATCCGTGCGTTTTCATTGATGTTGTTGTAAGCATATCTTTTTCCTGTTTCTCACTATTTATATATTTTAATTTAACTCAAAAATTTATTTTTTAAAAGCAGTTTATATTTTTCTTTTTTTAACCCTGACACCTTCGACCTCATAAACATTTTCAATAGCAATAAAGGCTCTTGGGTCAATGTTTTTAGCTATTTCTTTTAATTTCTGCACTTGCAGACGAGATATAACACAGTATACAATTCTTTTTTTAATACCTGAGTATCCGCCTTCCGCATCAACATAAGTAACACTGACGTCCATTTTATCCATAATGTCTTTACCTATTTCATTTGAATAATCGGTAATAACAAATACGGATTTAGACTCATTCAAACCTTCAATAACAACATCCATGGTTTTATAGGCTATAAAATATGTAATTATTGAATAAAGGGCATGCTGCCAGTCATAAACAAAACCTGCAACAGTAAATATAAAAAGGTTAATAACCATAATAATTTCGCCGACGGAAAAGCTTATTTTTTTAGTTACATAAATAGCAAGTATTTCAGTACCATCAACAGAAGCACCGTTTCTTATAATAAGCCCGACTCCCGCACCTAAAATTAAACCGCCAAAAACAGCCACCAAAAACAATTCCAAATTTTCTATAACGCAGTGTCCGTGAAATAACTGTCCAAAGAATGTTACGCCCGATGCAAATACAATAATTGAAAAGAAAGTGGCAAAAACAAATCTTTTCCCCAGTTTTTGCAGTGCAAGAATAATAAACGGAATGTTTATACCAACGATAAATACACCCAAAGGGGTTTTAGTTACGGTATTTAATATCATTGAAATACCTGTAACACCACCGTCTATAATGTGGCTCGGGATTAAAAATCCTTCAATAGCAAAGGCATATATTAACGCACCTAAAGCCAGAAAAAAATATTCTTTTATATAAGAACTCATAACTACCTCTTAAAAAATTATACAATAAAATCTGCATATTGTAATGGATTAAATCGAAAAAGAGTTATATAATAAATTTATGCAAAATACAAAAGAGGATGAAATAAACAAACTTGAACAGGCTCATATGGATTTCATATCCACAATAAGCCATGAGTTAAGAACACCTTTAACAAGTATAAGAGGCTTTGCGGATACTCTTTTATCTTCTTACGACAAGCTTTCCCCCGAGCAAAGAGAAAAATTTCTGTTAATTATAAAAGAGCAGTCAAACAGACTTATAAATCTGGTTGAAAATCTTCTGACAGTGTCTAAAATGCAGGCGGAAAAGGATTTATTGGTATATAAGGCTGTTGATGTAATCCCCTTTACTGAAGGGGCGGTACAAATTATAAAAAATCAATACAAAACACATAAATATATTTGCAGTTATGATAATAATCTGCCCAAAATACTTATTGATACCGATAAATTTCAGCAGATTTTACTTAATCTTATTGATAATGCTTCAAAATATTCACCTGATAATTCAACGATTACGGTAAAAGTCAGCCAGAATTTCAGTGATAATACACTGACAATTTCCGTAAAGGATGAAGGAATAGGCATAAAAGAAGAAGATTTAGGCAGAATATTTAATAAATTTTCAAGAATTGATTCACCCCTTACAAGGAAGATATACGGCAACGGGCTTGGTTTATACATAACAAAAACCCTGACGGAAAAGATGAACGGCACAATTTCGGTTGAAAGTTCAGAAAAAGGAAGCACATTTAATATAACATTTAAAGCTGCTACCCCTGAAGATAACGGTATTAAGAAGATTAAAGAGTAATAATATGCTTGCAAAAGTAGTTTTAATCATAGATAAAAGAATAGAGCAATCCACTAAATATAAAAAAATACTGGAAAATGATGATATTACAGTATTTAATGCTTCTGATTTTGCCTCGGCACTTAACATTATGAATTCTTTTGAGCCTGATTTAATAATAATCTCAGACAGTATTGATTTTAATTTAAAAAAGGCACTTGAACAAATAAGAGTTTTAACTTATAACACACGGCCAACCATAATTACGGTATCTAAATCAGACGATATAAAAGACAGAATAGACATTTTAGACTCGGGGGCTGATGATTTTTTAAGTGAGCCTATTAACAGTGAAGAATTTAAAGCCAGAATAAGTGCTCATATAAGGCGCAATTTTGAAAATTGCTTTAATGATAATACTCTGCTTTTTAACTCTAAAGTAACATTTAAAATGATTAAAAGAGTTTTAAACAGCAGTTCAGAGTGGGCAATAATGCTCCTTGATATAGATAACTTGGAATTTTATAAAGAAATATACGGGGAACTTGCTACGGATAAATTGCTTCAAACCTATTCCGCCATAATCAAATCCGCAATAGAAAAAGAAGATTATTTAGGACAGATTTCAAATGAAGATTTTATTGTTATTACAGATATAGAAAAAGCTGAAAAACTGAGTAATTACTTAGTTTATGCATTTGATACGGTTGTATCAAAATTTTATTCCGAATCCGATGCCACAAGAGGCTTTATATTTATGCACGGCGATGATTCCGCAGAAGATAAAGTTAACCTTGTATCAACAAGCATAGGTGTAATTACCAATAAATACAAAAAATATAATGACGTAAAACAGGTAATAAGCTCGTTAATTTCAACTCATAAGCTTGCAAAATACAAAACAGGCTCAAATTATGTAATAGAACGGCCAAAAATCAGTGCAGATAATGCGGTAAAAGAAAAAGAACCGAATAATAATATTTTAATAGCGGAACCTGATGAGGCATTATCTATACTGCTTGAGGCAACGGCAAGGCTTCAAGGCTATAATGTTAAAGTTATAACCGAGTTTGATGAAATTTTAAACTCCGCACTTGAATATAAACCCTCCGTTATAATCCTTGATGCAGGCAATTCCGACACTCTTAAAGGAGTAGAAGTTTGCAGAAAGTTAAAATTTGAAACAGAAAATTTAAAATCCAATATAATATTTACAACAACCGTTCACGATAAAGAAATGGTACTAAACGCAGGTGCGGATTTATACCTGCCTAAACCCTACGAATTATCGGTAATTTTCGGATGGATTAAAAAATTTAATGATAACTACAATGAATAAGGAGAAAAATATGCAGGTTAAAATCGAAAAAAAATCAATACTTGATGTAAATGCGGATGTAATTATCGTAAATCTGTTTGAAGGAGTAAAAATTCCGGGCGGTGTAACAGGCATTGTTGATAAAGCTTTTAAGGGAATAATTTCCGATTATGTAATTAAAAGAGATAAATTTGAAGGCAAATACGGTGAATTATACACTCTGCCCATTCCATCAGAGAATAAAACCATTGTAATTGCAGGTTTAGGTAAACAAAAAGAATTTAATCCGACAAAAATAAGAAATTTAACCGCAAAAATAGTAAGAAAATATTCTAAAGTTAAATCGGCAAAAAAGATAGTATCAATCCTTCACGGAGCAGGAATTGCAGGACTCTGCCCTCAATTATGCGCTCAAATGATAGCAGAAGGTGCTATATCAGGCACTTATTCTTTTGATAAATATAAAACAGAAAAGAAAGAAAACAATATTAAAGAATTTATTATTACGGAAACAGACAACGAAAAATTTAAAAAAGCTAAAAAGGGTGTTGAATACGGATTAATAACAGCTGAATCCGTAAACAATGCAAGGGATTTAATTAATGAATCCTCACAATATCTATACCCTGAAACACTTGCTGAATATGCAAAAGAAAATTCAGGTGTAAAAACAACCGTTTACAATAAAACTCAAATTAAAAAAATGGGAATGAATGCATTTTTAGCTGTTGGTCAAGGCAGTGTACATGAGCCAAAACTCATTCATATGGAATATAAACCGGAGAAAAAAGCAAAAAGAAAAATCGCAATAATAGGAAAAGGTATCACTTTTGATGCCGGCGGATTAGACTTAAAACCGCCGTCATCAATGCTTACAATGAGAGATGATATGTCAGGTGCAGCTGCCGTCATCTGCACAATGCAGGCTATTGCAAAATTAAAACCCGATGTTGAGGTGCATGCAATAGTTGCGGCATGTGAAAATATGCCTTCAGGCAGTGCATATAAACCCGGAGACGTAATTATTTCTAAAACAGGCAGAAGTATTGAAATTGATAATACGGACGCAGAAGGCAGAGTAACTCTTGCAGATGCTCTGGCATATGCAGAGGAATTAAAACCCGATGAAATTATAGATATAGCAACACTGACAGGTGCTTGTATGGTAGCACTCGGCACCGTAGCTTCAGGTGCTATGGGTAATAATGATAAAAAAATTAAAGATTTTATCTTAAAAGCTGATGAAGCAGGAGAAAAATTCTGGCAATTACCAATGGATGAAGAATACGGCGACACTTTAAAAAGCGATATTGCTGATACAAAAAATACCGGCGGAAGAATGGGCGGAGCCTCCGCTGCAGGGGTATTTCTATCAAAATTCATCAAAAATACTCCTTGGATTCACTTGGATATTGCAGGCACAGCCTTTGTGGAAAGCACTAATAAAGAAGGTATAAAAGGCGCAACAGGTATAGGAATCAGAAGTTTAATAAAATATATTACCGAATAGAAAGATAATACAGGATTATAAGTCTTGAATTCCACTCAATAATAACTATTTTCTATAACTCGGTACAAAAGCAATTTTAACTCGCCTTATCAGGCTCAAACAGAGAATTGCCTTTGATGTTTACTTCGTTAAGAAAATTACATTATTATTTCAAGTCATTCAAACCTTATAATCCTGCATAAATACCAGAATAAAACAGAAAACTACGGATATAATGTACAAAACAATTAAAACCGAATTAACAAAAGAAAAGAATAAAATTTCATTAATTGAAACCGAAAATACGAAATATGACAAAACCATACTTATAATCGGTGTATTTCACGGCGAAGAACCTCAGGGCGAATATTTAATAAACAAATTTTTAAAAACAGACCTTAGCAATATTAAAAATAAATTATTGATTGTTCCCTGTTTGAACCCCGACGGAATGAAAAAAAATCAGCGCCAAAACGCAAACGGAGTCGATTTAAACAGGAATTTCCCAACAAAAAATTGGACAATAAGCGAAAATAAAGAATATTTTGGAGGCATGAGTCCTGCAAGCGAAATTGAAACAAAATTTATGATAAATATTTTAGATAATTACAAAATCGATGCAATACTTTCAATCCATGCACCGTTTAAAATAGTTAATTATGACGGGCCTGCAAAAGAGCTAGCCGAAAAAATATCACAAATAACAAACTATCCTGTTCAGGCAGATATAGGCTACCCTACTCCGGGCAGTTTCGGAAATTATGCAGGGGTAGAACGCAATATACCTACAATAACACTTGAACTTCCCGAAGATGAATCAAATGAAAATTTATGGCAAACAAATAAAGCGATATTTGATTATCTGGCTAAAGTGTTTTAAGAAATAGTTACAATAATATTATATTTTTAACTTTTATGATATAGTTGAAAATATAATCGGATAAAGTATCTAAGAAAAGGAAAAATTAATGATCTCAGTAAATGATTTAAAAACGGGGCTGACTCTTGAAATCGACGGCGGACTATGGAATGTAGTTGAATTTATGCATGTAAAACCCGGAAAAGGAGCCGCTTTTGTAAGAACAAAACTTAAAAATGCGGAAACAGGCAACGTAGTTGAAAGAACTTTTAGAGCCGGTGAAAAAGTTGCAAAAGCAACGTTAGATAAAAGAGATATGCAATACCTATACAAAGAAGGCAACGACTATGTAATGATGGATTTGGAAACATATGAACAAATCACCGTAGCAGCTGATAAAATCGGGGACGGTGTTAAATATTTAAAAGAAAATATGAATGTTGCAATACTGCTTCACGGTTCAAATATTATCGGAGTTGATATACCAAACTTTGTAGAACTTGAAGTTATTGATACACCCCCTGCCGAAAAAGGAAATACGGCACAAGGCGGAACTAAACCGGCAACTCTTGAAACAGGTGCAGTAGTTAACGTACCATTCTTCGTAACTAACGGCACAATCATAAGAGTCGATACAAGAACTAACGAATATTTAGACAGAGTCTAAGGATTTTATAATGAAATTTGATTTAGAATATTTAGAAAAAGTAGCAAACATAGTATATGAAAATGACTTATCCGAAATAACATTGGAAGATGAGAAACAGGCAATATGTTTTAAAAGAGAAAAACAAACTGCCGTAATGCCTCAAATACCAATTGTTCCGCCTGCCACGATAACATCACAAATTATCCCTTCAACTGTTCAAAAAGCACCCGAACAAAAATCTGAAACCCAACATAAAGGTACACCGATAAAAGCACCTATGGTAGGAACATTTTACTCTGCTCCGTCACCTGATGATGCACCTTTTGTTAAAGTTGGCGATAATATTGCAACAGGTCAGGTTATTTGTATTATTGAGGCAATGAAATTAATGAATGAAATTGAAGCGGAAGCTTCAGGTAAAATAACCGAAATATGCGTAAATAACGGCGATAGTGTCGAGTTCGGTCAAGTTCTTATGTATGTAGAATAAAAAATAATTATAAAAAAGAACCCTTAAAGGGTTCTTTTTTATGCATTTTTTTCATGGGTTAATAGTAACTGTTTTTTATCAAGTCCACCTGCATAGCCTGTTAAATCGCCGTTTGAACCTATTACTCTATGGCAGGGAATTATTATTGCTATCGGATTTTTGTTATTAGCATTACCGACAGCTCTTGAAGCATTAGGATTGCCGATTGCAATTGCAATTTCTTTATATGTCCTTGTCTGTCCGTATGGAATTTTTATAAGTTCTTTCCAAACAGATTTTTGAAACTCTGTACCTATAGGGTTTAACGGCAGGTCAAAAACTTTTCGCCTGCGAGAAAAATATTCATCAAGCTGCTTTTTTGTATTTTTTATTATGTTATTTTCAGATGAAATCGCATTTTCTTTTGACGAAAATAAAACAGATAAAAGTGAATAATTATCAGCTGTTATGTATAATTCGCCGATAGGGGAATTATATTTGCTTTGATATAACATTAGTTAAAGTGAACCTTTGTTAAGTCAGCCTTACGAATGCGGATATTTTTTGGAGTTATTTCCAATAATTCATCATCAGAAATATATTCCATGCAATCTTCAAGCGACATTTTTCTGTGTGCTTGCAATGTTACCATAACATCAGCGGTTGCACTTCTCATATTTGTAAGTTTTTTCGTTTTACAAACGTTAATTTCAATATCCTGAGGGCGGTTATGCTCGCCGACGACCATACCTCTATATACTTTTGTTTTCGGAGTTAAGAAAAATACTCCCCTGTCCTCAAATTGCGCTAAGGCATAAGGAATAGCCTCACCCTGTTCATGTGATACCAATGAGCCGTTTCTTTGTTTTGCAATATCACCGGCATATGGTTTATAACCGTCGAAAGTATGATTCATAATACCTTCGCCTCTTGTCATTCTGATAAATTCCCCTCTGAAACCTATCAGACCTCTTGCCGGAATTGAAAATGTTAACATTGTTCTGCCTTTTGCATTTTGCATATGAAGCATTTCGCCTTTACGGTTTGAAAGCTTTTCAATGCAAGAACCTGCACAATTTTCAGGTACATCAATTAAAAGATTTTCATACGGCTCCATTAATTCATTATTGATACGTTTAAAAATAACTTCAGGTTTGGAAACTTGAAATTCAAAACCTTCACGGCGCATTGTTTCAATCAAAATACTTAAATGAAGTTCGCCTCTGCCTGATACTCTAAAGCTTTCAGTAGTATCGGTGTCTTCAACCCTAAGGCTTACATTCTTTTCAAGTTCATCGTAAAGTCTTTTTCTTACTTGTCTTGAAGTTACAAATTTACCTTCCTGTCCTGCAAAAGGACTGTCATTTACGGAAAATATCATCTGCAGAGTAGGTTCATCAACTTTGATTAAAGGAAGCGCCTCTGTGCAATCAACTTCGGTAATGGTTTCACCTATATGAATATCGTCAAATCCCGTAATTGCAACAATATCACCTGCAACGGCTTCTTGAGCTTCAACTCTGCCTAAATCTTCAAAAACATATAGTTTTGCGATTTTGCCTCGTTCGATAGTCCCGTCTGCTTTAATTAAATTAACTTGCTGCTGGGATTTTATTATACCGTTTTGGACTCTGCCTATTGCAATTCTGCCTACATAATCATTATAATCTAATGTTGTAGCCTGGAATTGCAATGTTTTATTTTTGTCGCCCGACGGATGTTTAATTTTTTCAATAATGCAATCAAGAAGAGGTTCGAGCGTTTTGGAATCATCTTCCATATTCTTTTTGGCAAAGCCCAATAATCCGTTCGCATATACATATGGGAAATCAATTAATTCTTCGTTATCGGTTAATTCAGTAAATAAATCAAATACTTTATCTACGGCACCGTCAGGATCTGCACCCGTTTTATCAATTTTATTAATAACAACAATGATTTTTATACCAAGCTCAAGCGCCTTTGATAATACAAATCTTGTCTGAGGCATAGGACCTTCTGCAGCATCAACGATGAGCAAAGCACCGTCAACCATACCTAAAACCCGTTCAACTTCACCGCCAAAGTCTGCGTGCCCCGGGGTATCTACTATATTTATTTTATATCCCTTATAATTTACGGATACATTTTTTGAAAGAATAGTTATCCCTCTTTCACGTTCAAGGTCGTTTGAATCGAGGACTCTTTCCTGCACCTGCTGATTATCTCTAAAAACACCTGTCTGTTTTAAAATGCTGTCTACAAGTGTTGTTTTGCCATGGTCAACGTGCGCAATAATTGCGACGTTTCTTATCTTTGTATTATCCATTATTAATGTTTCCCTAACTGTGTATATCAATATTGTAATATAAACAGTTTTGAATGAAACATTTTTTTAATTTTTATTTAGATTTATAACCGCCAACCCCCAATTCGGGGTGAGCCGAGTTAGACAGCACAATTTCCCGATATTCGTTTTTATCAATATCTATGCCCATATTTTTTATGTTGATTTTAAATTTAGGCTTTTTCTTTGGTTTTTTATTATTTTGTTCCATTTATACCGCTGTTAATTTGCTGTCTCTGTATTTATCAATGCTGTCATATGTTAAATCAGGATTTTTCATATAATACTGCAATGCTTCAAGATAGGCTTTTGCCGTATCCAAAACGGTAAAACACGGTGTTGAATACATCTCGGCAATAGTTCTTATTAAAAATCCTCTGTCCTCTGAACCGTAACGAACCGAGTTATTATTTGTCGTCGGAGTATTTATAATAAAGCATAAATCCTTATTCTTCATATTTCTCTGCATTTTTTGAATATCAAATTTTTCAATTTCTTTTGACTCAATATTATGAAGTTTTAAGTATTTATGAGTTCCCGTTGTAGCAACCAATTTATACCCTAGATCAACAAGAGTTTGAGCGACTTCAACGGAATCTTTTTTATAGTGGTCGTTTATTGATATAAGCACGTTGCCTCTTTCCGTCGAAAGCTTGTAGCCTGCAGCTAAGAATCCTTTTGCAAGTGCTCTTTCATAAGATGTATCAATACCTAAAACTTCGCCTGTTGATTTCATTTCAGGAGCTAAAGCAGGGTCAATTCTGTTTAACTTCTGGAATGAGAATATCGGCACTTTTGCGCAGACAAGATTTGTTGTTTCAAGCAAGCCTGTTTTATAGCCTTGTTCGGGTATTGATTTGCCTAAAATTGCATCTATCGCAATTTTAACCATCGGAGTTCCCGTAACTTTGCTTAAGATAGGTACTGTTCTTGATGCACGAGGGTTGACTTCTATTATATATGCTATATTATCCTTTAATACAAATTGGATATTCATCAATCCTTTAATTTTTAGAGCTTTTGCAATTTTTTCCGTGTATGTTACGAGATTTTTTATTACATCTTGCGGAATTGTTCTTGTAGGATAAAGCGCAATGGAATCGCCCGAATGGATACCTGCTCTTTCAATGTGTTCGGTAATTGCAGGAATTAAAACATTTTCCCCGTCCGCAATAGCATCAAGTTCAAGTTCCGTTCCTTCTATATACTGGTCAATTAGGATAGGATGTTCATCCGAAAACTTTAATGCACCTTCAATGTATGAAATAAGTTCATCTTTATTATAAACAACCTGCATACCTCTTCCGCCGATTACATAAGAAGGTCTAACCAACAGCGGATAACCGAGTTCACGGGCAACTTCAAGTGCTTCAGATTGTTTTCTTATTGCAAAACCTTTTGGCTGAGGGATTTTTAAGTCTCTTAAAAGCTGTTCAAAAAGTTTTCTGTCTTCTGCAATGTTTATTGATTCTAAAGATGTTCCGAGTATTTTAACTCCTCTTTCATATAACTTTGGCGCCAAATTAATAGCCGTTTGACCGCCAAATTGCACCATTACACCTTCAGGATTTTCTTTTTCAATTATATTCATTATATTTTCAATGTGCATAGGTTCAAAATAAAGCTTATCCGCCACGTCAAAATCGGTTGAAAGAGTTTCGGGATTTGAATTTACAATTAAAGATTTATAATTGTTATTTCTTACTTCCCAGGCAGCATGTACGGAACAATAGTCAAACTCAATACCCTGACCTATTCTGATAGGGCCCGAGCCTAAAATAAGAATTTTCTTATCTTTGTTATTTGAATCACTCTCGTCAATTTCATTGTATGTAGAATAATAATAAGGTGTATAAGCCTTAAATTCCGCTGCACAGGTATCTACTATTTTAAATGAAGCGCTTATTGAGTTTTCTTTTCTTATTTTTTCAATATCATTCAAGGATTTTTTTGTATATTTTGCTATTTCTTCATCAAGAAATCCTTTTTCTTTTGCCTCAAGATAAAGCCCCGGGGTCAGTGTTTCATTTTTCAATTTGTTTTCAAAATCAACTAAAGATTTAATCTTATAGATAAACCATTTATCGATTTTAGTAATTTTATTAATCTCGCTTACTGAAATACCACGGTTTATTGCCTCTGCGACCCTAAATATTCTTCTGTCATCCTGAACATGCAATAAAGCTTTTAATTCTTCTTCACTGCATTCCATATGTCTGCCTCGAAGAAGTCCTGTATATTTTGATTCTATTGATGTTACAGCTTTTTTAAATGAACTTTCAAAGGTTCTGCCTATAGCCATAACTTCGCCCGTAGCTTTCATTTTAGTACCTAAAATTCTGTCGCCGTGTTTAAATTTATCAAACGGCCATTTCGGAATTTTTGTTACAACATAATCAATTGCAGGTTCAAATGCCGCAACTGTTTTCTTTGTAATAGAATTTGGTATTTCGTGAAGGTTGTAGCCTATAGCAATTTTAGTTGTTATTTTTGCAATAGGATAGCCCGTTGCCTTTGAGGCAAGTGCCGAGGAACGGCTTACTCTCGGGTTTACTTCAATTACATAGTATTGATTGCTTACTGTATCTAATGCAAACTGAACATTACATCCGCCTTCTATTTTTAATGCTCTTATAATTTTTAATGCAGCGCTTCTTAACATCTGACATTCTTTATTTGTAAGAGTTTGAGTAGGCGCAACGACAAAACTGTCGCCTGTATGTATGCCTATTGGGTCTATATTTTCCATATTACAAATGGCAATACTTGTATTATTAGCATCACGAATAACTTCATATTCGATTTCTTTATAGCCTGCAATACTTTTTTCAACCAGTACTTGAGAAATAGGGCTAAGAGAAAGTCCAGTATAAACTATATCTTCATATTCTCCGTAGTTATTGGCAATACCGCCTCCCGTTCCGCCTAGTGTGTATGCCGGTCTGACAATTATAGGAAACCCTATTTTTTGCGCAAATTTTTTGGCATCCTCATAACTTGATACAATATCGCTTTCGGGAATGGGTTCTCCTATTTCTATCATTAAATTTTTAAACATTTCTCTGTCTTCGGCTTTTTTTATTGAGTCTATTTTAGTACCTAAAAGCTGAACGTTATACTTTTCCAGTACACCTGTTTCATGCAGTTTAACTGCCATATTAAGCCCTGTTTGTCCGCCTAATGTTGCAATTACACCGTTAGGTCTTTCTTTATCAATAATATATGTAAGAGCTTCCAGTGTTAACGGTTCAATATATACTTTATCCGCTATATTTTCATCCGTCATAATTGTTGCCGGGTTAGAGTTTACAAGAACAACTTCAATATTTTCTTCTTTTAATGCTCTGCATGCCTGCACACCGGCATAATCAAACTCAGCCGCCTGACCTATAACAATAGGTCCTGAGCCTATAACAAGTACTTTCTTTATATCTTTATTAATCGGCATATTTTTTTCCTTTATACTGTAACTTTTTTACTGTTTTCAACTTCTTCAATCCATTTTATGATAACTTTATTTGCATCATAAGGCCCTGCTGTTAATTCAGGGTGGAATTGAACGGTTTTTATTTTATACTCATCGCAGCAAATCCCTTCAACCGTGTTATCGTTAAGGTTTATGTATGTAACCTTTGTATTCTCGGGGAGTGTTGAGTCATCAACCGCATAGCTGTGATTTTGAGAGGTAATAAATATTTCATTTGTTTCCAAGTTCATAACGGGGTGATTACCGCCTCTATGCCCGTATTTAAGTTTATATGTTTTTGCTCCGAGAGCAATTGACAATATTTGATGTCCCAAACAAATACCGAAAATTCTTATTTTTCCGAGTAAGTTTTTTGCTGTTTCTATTGCCTGGTGAGCATCCTCGGGGTTCCCAGGCCCGTTTGAGATTAATACCGCATCAAAATTACCTTCTAATATTTCATCAGCTTTAACATCTGCAGGAAATACGGTAATATCACAGTTAAGTGCTTTAAAATTCTCAAGAATACTCTTTTTTATGCCCATATCAATTATGGCAAGTTTTATACCGTTTCCGGCAAATTTTTCTATTTTATAGGTTGATACTTCCATTGTAATATCTTTGCTGATTCTGTAATCTCTCATTTTTTGCTTAATTTCGGGAGTAATATCGCCTGTTGTAATAGCGCAGTTCATAGCCCCGTAATTTCTTATTATTTGTGTCAAATACCTTGTATCAACTCCCTTAAGAGCAACTATATTATTTTGTTTTAAGTATTCATCTAAAGGAGTACAGCTTTTATAGTGAGATTCATGCTCACATAGATTTTTAACAACAAACCCTTTGGCATGAATTTTTCCGCTTTCAAAATCATCTCTGTTTATTCCGTAGTTGCCTATTTCAGGGTATGTCATAACAATGGTCTGCCCTGCATAAGATGGATCCGTTAAAATTTCCTGATAGCCTACCATTGATGTATTAAATACAATTTCGCCGTATGAAGTTCCGTCCGAGCCTATTGATTCACCTTCAAATATCATACCGTTTTCCAATATAAGTCTGCCTTTTGAAGCAGCATATGATTTATTTTGTGTTAGAAGTGCATTTTCAATTTCTTCATAAATCATTTTTATGGCTTTAACTCTGTCTTCTGCAGAAGTAACCGCTCTTCCTATAACTAAATAATCAGCACCTTCTTTTATCGCAATACTCGGAGTTGCAAGTCTCTTTTGGTCGTTTTTATTAGACCAATCGGGACGAATACCGGGGCATAATACTTTAAAATCTTTTCCGCATGCTTGCTTAATCTTTTTTGCTTCCCAAACACTTGCAACTACACCGTCCAATCCAGCTTTTTTTGCCATAACCGCAAGGTGCATTGCATAATCATTAGGTTTATAAGGAACTTTAAGTTCATTTTGCAGACTTTCTTCGGATATACTTGTTAACAAGGTAACACCAAGAATAACAGGCTTTTCTCTGCCAAGTTCCTCGGCAGTTAGTCTGGCTGTTTCTGCCGTCAGTTTCATCATTTCTTCTCCGCCTGTTGTATGCAGATTAAAGAATGATGCTCCGTTTCTTACTATATTTGCCGCTGCTTTTGCTACGGTATTGGGGATATCATGAAGTTTAACATCAAAAAAGAACTTTATATTCTGCTCTTTCATAAAGTTAAATATCTCGTATCCGTTGCCTGTATACATTTGCAAGCCAACTTTAAATACTCCTACATAGTCTTTTAGTTCGGTTATAAGTTCTTTTGCCTGCTCAACAGTATCTACGTCAAGCGCCAGTACTATTTTTTCTTTAATTTCGGGTTTTATTTCCATTGTTCTATCCTATATTATATATTTTACCTTTTATAATTGTCATTTTAGGTCTGCCTTTGAGTTTTACTCCGTCAAACGGCGAAATCCTGCATTTTGATTTAAATTTAGATGCTTCAACAATCCATTCTTCGTTTAAATCAATTACTGTTAAATTAGCATCTCTGCCTATTTCTATTGTACCTTGATTTTTAAGGTTTAATATGTCTGAGGGTGCTAATGTAAACTTTCTTATAACCTCCATCAGCGGAAGTTTTCCCGTATGTACAAGATTAGTAAGTGCAAGAGACAGTGCCGTTTCAAATCCTGCAATTCCCATAGGTGCATTTTGGATTGGAAGCAATTTTTCATGTACCGTATGAGGTGCGTGGTCTGTTGCTATACAATCAATAGTGCCGTCTTGAAGCCCTTCAATTACTGCAATTAAATCTTCTTTTGTTCTTAACGGCGGATTTACCTTATATTTTGCATCATAGTCAACAATATCATCTTCAGTTAAAGAAAAGTAATGCGGTGCCGTTTCTGCGGTTACGTTTAAGCCGTCTTTTTTAGCCTGTCTTATTAATTCAACTGACCGTTTTGTTGAAATATGAGCAAAGTGATACCGCCCGTTGACGGCTCTTACCACTTCCAATTCTCTTGCAACAGCTAAGGATTCTGTTATTGAAGGTATCCCTTTTAATCCTAATCTTGCGGATACTTTGCCTTCATTAATAACTCCGCCGTTTGCCAGAGATGAATCCTCGGAATGCGAACTTATTATTGAATTATGAGAATTTATATATTTAAGAGCTTCCTTTAATAAATGCATATTTTCAACGGGCTTGCCGTCATTAGAAAATGCGATTGCCCCGTTATCAAGAAGCTCCGATACATTAACAATTTTTTCATCCGTTAAACCTTTTGTAACGGCACATATCGGGTAAAATCCGATGTCTGATACTTCTTTTGCTCTGTTAATTATATATGTTAATGTTGTTAAATTATCAACAAACGGATTTGTATTTGCCATAGGGCATATTGCTGTATAGCCCCCTTCTATTGCCGATAAAATACCCGTTTTAATTGTTTCTTTTGCGGTAAACCCGGGTTCTCTTAAGTGGCAGTGCATATCTATAAGCCCCGGAGTAATAATTTTGCCTGCCAGGTCGATAACTTCATCATCCCTGACGGCTAAATCCGCTCCGATTTCTTTTATAATCCCGTTTTCAATCCTTATATCGGATATTTTATCAAAATTTGTTTTTGGATTTATTATTCGTGCATTTTTCAGAAGCATTTATACCTCTTTCCCTTGTTTTAATAAGGTATTTAATATTGCCATTCTTACAAAAACTCCGTTTTGAGCCTGTTCAAGAATTGTTTTGCCCACCCTGTTATCAAGAAGTTCTGATGATACTTCAATATTGCGGTTAGCAGGCCCCGGGTGCATTAATATAACATCGTTTGAGGCATACCGTTTTAATAAATCCGTATCTATCTCATAAAGTCTTTTGTATTCTAAAGAATCAGGATAGCCTTCTTTTTCATGTCTTTCATTTTGGACTCTTAGCACCATAACGACATTTGCGCCTGATATAGCCTCTTTAACATCCTTATGATATTTGACGTTAAACGCATCAAAACTTTCAAACTCCAAATAGGAAGGAGCACACAGGTGAATATCCGCATTAAATTTTGATAAAAGATTTATATTTGATTTAGCAACTCTGCTGTGCGAAACATCCCCTATTATTACAATCTTTTTATTTTCAACCGTTCCGATTTTTTCAAGCATTGTATAAAAATCCAACAAAGCCTGCGAAGGATGTGCGTGTGTACCGTCACCTCCATTGACAAATTTTATCGGATATTTTACAAGCCTCATTACATTATTTATTATTCCCGAAAGTGAATGCCTGATTACAACCGCATCAACTCCAAGGAAATAAAGGTTTTCAATGGTATCTTTTAAACTCTCGCCCTTTGATAGTGATGAATGCGATAAATCAAAATTTATTATATTCATTCCGAGTTTTTGACCTGCGATTTCAAAACTGCATCTTGTTCTGGTTGAGTTTTCATAAAACATTAAAGCAAGTGTCTTTTTCTCAACATCGGAATTTTTCCTGCCGGATTTAAATTCTTTTGCAAGATTTACGATATTTAAAATATCTTCTTTTGAAATATTTTTAATATCAATTAAGTGTTCCATTATGCTTTTACCTTTTCTTCCCTGCTCCCGGGTTTTACAAGCGGTATTCCTTCTTTACACAAGGGGCAGTTTTCGGGCTCATATACAACAGGATCAATCTGCATTAATGATTTAATGTTATATTCCGTTTTACCTTTTGTTCTGTCTACAATACAGCCTACCGCAACAACTTCAGGCTCATATTCTTTTATAGCTTCCATTGTTTCTTTGATTGTTCTTGCCGTTGTTATAACATCTTCAATAATAACAACTCTTTCGCCTTTTTTAAGAGTATAACCTCTTCTTAACTGCATTACTCCGTCTTTTCTTTCAACAAAAAGATTTCTCTTTTTAGCATTTTTAGCTGTTTCATAACCGATTATAACAGCCCCGATAGCCGGTGCTACTATTGTATCAAATTCAATACCCGACAGCTTTTCAGCAAGCATTTTACCTAATTTTTCTGTAATTTCAGGGTATTGATATAATTTTGCACATTGAAAATATATATCGGAATGTAATCCCGAAGTTAGGCAAAAATGACCATGCAGTACACCTTCCGCCTGTTCTAATAAATTTAATACTTCATTTCCCATAATTATTCCCTCAATTTTCTTTTTAATTCATCTAAATTTTTGAAATTATTTTTTGTAATATATTCATTCAGTTCTAATACTAACCGTTGAGCCGTATCGGGATGAGTAAAATTTGCCGTACCGATTTGCACTGCATCAGCTCCGGCTGCCATAAATTCTAATACATCTTCAAGTGTTTCAATTCCGCCTATTCCTATAACAGGGATACCAACTGTTTTTGAAATTCTCATAACAGCTCCTACAGCAACGGGTTTTACACCTACACCCGAGTAACCGCCCGAAATTATACTCTTTTTTATGCCTCCATTTATACAACTTATTTTTATTTGAGTACCCTTTAATGTATTAATTGCACTTATTGCATCCGCTCCGGCTTTTTGTGCACTTAGCGCCAATTTTTCTATTGCAGTAACATTCGGAGTTAATTTTACGATTATATATCCTTGATATTCCTGCCTTGTCGAATTTACAAGCTCATATAACGAATTTTCATCCACTCCGAATTCTATACACCCTGATTTAACATTCGGGCATGAAACATTTAGTTCAATAGCTTTTATTTTATTTTCTGCACATATTTTTGCCAGTTTAACATATTCATCCAAGCTTGAACCTGCAATATTCATTATAAATTCAATATTTTTAGATTTTAGAACAGGCAGTTTTTCTTCTAAAAACTTTTCTATTCCTACATTTTCAAGCCCGATAGAATTTATCATACCTGCTTTTGTTTCGGTAATACGAATATTTTTATTACCTTGACGGGGATTAAGTGAAATTGCTTTGGTAACTATCGCCCCAAGATTAGATACATCAATAAATTCATCGTATTCATCATTATAACCGTATGTTCCTGAAGCAGTCATAATAGGGTTTTTAAGAATTAAACCTTTAAGATCTGTTTGAAGTATATTTGTCATTACTGCCATACGACCTCGCTTCCCCAAAAAACGGGGCCGTCTTTGCAAACCGAGGCATTAATTATTTTTCCGTCTTTTTTAATATCAATTACACAGCCTCTGCATACCCCTATACCGCATGCCATAACTTTTTCCATCGCCACTTGAGTTTCAATTTCGTATTTTTGAGCTATTTCATATGTTGTTTTTAATACTATTTCAGGTCCGCAAACATATATAATCTCAGGGTTAAATTGATTTATTAATACCCCGAGATAATTAAGCACACTGCCCATTTCCCCGTACGAACCGTCATCCGTATATATTTTATCTATTTTCATGCCCGTTGGTATTTCATTTTTATTCAAAAATCCGCAGGCAAAAAGATTTTCAATCCCTATTTCATCAAGTTTTGATTTTAAAAATGATATCGGAGCAGAGCCTATTCCTGCACCGATAAGCAAAGATTTTTTATTTTTTATATCAAATCCGTTTCCTAAAGGCCCAGTTATATCAATCATATCGCCTAATTTTAGCGATTTAATATAATTAGTGCCTTTTCCCCGTTCTTTAAATAAAACTCCGATTTTTCCGTTTTCATTTGAATAAACACTAAACGGTCTTCTGAAAGTCAAGCCTTCACAGTAAATAGAGATAAATTGACCTGCTTTAACTTCAACTTTTACTCCGCAGTCAATTTCTATGAAGTAAGAGGAGGAGGATACTTTTTCTATCCTTGATACTTTTGCTTTATATATTTTTTTTGTTTCTTCTTGTAACATATCCTCTTGATTTCGCCCTGCGTTTTGTCTTAAATTTTGCTCCATTCGGGCTTCTCATTCGCTTCGCTTTCGCTGTCGCTCATTTCGCCCTCTCTACTTCGGGTTCACTCGCTTCGTTCGATTTCACCCTACGCACCCGTCTTAAATTTTGCTCCATTCGGGCTTCTCATTCGCTTCGCTTTCGCTGTCGCTCATTTCGCCCTCTCTACTTCGGGTTCACTCGCTTCGTTCGATTTCACCCTACGCACCCGTCTTAAATTTTGCTCCATTCGGGCTTCTCATTCGCTTCGCTTTCGCTGTCGCTCATTTCGCCCTCTTTACTTCGGGTTCACTCGCTTCGCTCGATTTCACCCTACGCAAAATTTAAAAAAAAGAAAAACATTACTGCTTTTCTTTTTCCTTATTTATATTCAATTTTTTTGAACAGTGTTTCATGACTTTTCCCTATTTTTAAGTATTATCCGACCAAAAAAAATCAAAGTCAATGAATTGAAATACAAGTTTACAAACAAATTAATATTGCACTGTTCTATTAGTCATCAGGCTAATTTTACTTAAAGTATTTTGTAATAAATTACTAAAGTAATAAAAATGTTTGAAAGGTAATAAATATGTTTTTCCATGAAGACGTAACAAAAGATTTATCCAGAGCGAAAAAATTTTTTGAAGATATTATTTCATATACAATAGGGCCTTTTTCTCTTGATGAAATGATAACACATCGAATTAATTCTTTAAATATTGTAGATGTCAGAGATTATAATAACTATATAGAAGGTCATATCCCTTATGCAATACATATCCCTTATAAAGAAGCAAAAGAACATCTTGATATGCTTGATAAGGATAAAATAACAATAGTATATACATATTCAGATTCATGCCCTCGGGCATACAAAACAGCATTGGAGCTGATTGAAAAACATTATCCTGCGGTAGTATTAAGGGGCGGATTTAAAGAATGGAAAAAATTTGAGTTTGACATAATAAAATCAGATACGACTGATTATAAAGAATCAAATAAAGATGATTACAATCAATAAAATAATTTAACGAAAGTGGGATGCGATAAATCGCATCCCACTTTACTATTTGTTGTATAATAATTTCACGGTGAGGTGAAATATGACCAAAAAAGAGCGAGTATTAGTCGGAATGTCGGGCGGTGTTGATTCGTCTGTTGCTGCGTTATTGCTTAAAGAACAGGGTTATGAAGTAATCGGTGCAACAATGCTGACCTGGGGTAAAAGTGAGTTTTTTAATAAATTAAAAGAAAAATATAATTCTACAGAACAAAAAATTCAAACCCACGGAGCATGTTTATGCCCTAAAGAAGATGATGACACAGCTCAAGCTAAAGCGGTAGCTGATAAACTCGGAATTGAATTTCATATTATTGATTGTGCAAAAGAATATGAAGAAATTGTTATTAATTACTTTAAAAATGAATATCTTGCCGGCAGAACACCAAACCCCTGTGTTATGTGCAATCAAAATATAAAGTTTAAAATTTTCCCCGAGCTTGCAAGAAAATCAGGAATAGAATTTGATAAATTTGCAACAGGTCATTATGCCAGAATTGAATACGAAAACGGGCGCTATATCTTAAAAAGAGGAGTAAATCCCAAAAAAGACCAGTCATATTTTTTATACGGCTTAACTCAGGAACAATTATCTAAATCGTTAACACCTTTGGGAAATTATACAAAAGAACAAATCAGAGAAATAGCCCGTAATTTCGGGCTTGAAGTAGCAGATAAACCCGATAGTCAAGATTTTTATAGCGGTGATTATAATGATATTATTGATGCCAAGCCGAAAAAGGGTAATATTGTAGATGTAAACGGAAAAGTTTTGGGAACTCATAACGGATTTTGGAACTATACAATCGGGCAAAGGAAGGGAATAGGCATTGCGGCTCCTGAGCCTTTATATGTTAAGGAATTGAGAAAAGATACAAATGAAGTGGTCGTTGCATATAAGATTGACTCGTTAAATAAAGGTCTGATAGCAAAAGATGTAGTATTTAACGCAATAGATGAACTAAAAGAGCCTTTAAACTGCGCTGTTAAAATCCGCTCTTCACAAGAACCAAAAGAAGCCGTTATAAAACCTTTTGGCGAAAATAAAGTTGAAGTAACTTTTACTGATTTACAAAACCCTATTGCAATAGGACAATCAGCCGTATTTTATTTAAACGATACGGTTTTAGGCGGCGGTATTATAGAAAGTGTATTGTAATGAATAAAGAAGAATTATTAAATTTATACAATTCGGATTTAAAAGAGCTTTTAAATATTTCAGCAAAATTTATGTCAAATAAAATAGAATTATGCTCGCTTGTGAATGCAAGAAACGGAAAATGCTCGCAGGATTGTAAATATTGCGCTCAAAGTGCTCACTATAGAACTGATATAGAAGATTATCCGTTAATAAAAAAAGAAGAAGTAATAAAAGCTGCAAAAGAAGCAAAATCAAACGGAGTAATAAGGTTTGCGGTTGTTACCTCGGGTAAATCACCTGACGAAGAAAATTTTGACAAAATCTTGGAATTTATAGACGAACTCAATAAAATTGACGGTATCAGAAGCTGCGCATCTATAGGGATTTTAAATGAAGAACAAGCTAAATTGCTGGCTGAGCATGGCTTAAAAAGATTTCATCACAATATAAATACCGCAGAATCTTATTATAAAGATATTTGTACAACTCACAGCTGGCAGGATAGGTATAATACATGCAAATTGGTTAAAAAATACGGCATGGAATTATGCTGCGGTGTTATTTTAGGAATGGGTGAAACCGTTGAACAAAGGGTTGAAATGGCGCTTGAACTCACTGACATTCAGCCAGATTCTATTCCGATAAATATCTTAATGCCTATAAAAAAGACCCCGTTTGAAAACTACATTAATAAAATTGATGAAGAAAATATATTAAGAACTCTTGCAATATTTAAAATCGCAAACCCTAAATCAGTCTTAAGATTTTGCGGAGGAAGAATGCGTTTAAGCGAAGAAAATCAGGAACTCGCTTTAAAAACATGTGTTGAAGGCATTTTAACGGGGAACTATTTAACTACGACAGGAAAAACTCCCGAGCAGGATTTAGAAACAATAGAAAAACTGGGTAAGCAAACCGTAACTGCGAATTAGTATATTTTGCCTGCTTTTTTATTCTCATCGAGCAATAATATAAATAAAATCTTACAAAAAAAACACCCTTACGGGTGATTTAAAAATGGTGCGCTTGGCGCGATTCGAACGCGCGACCTATCCCTTAAAAGGGGAGTGCTCTACCTACTGAGCTACAAGCGCATTTACTCGTTTCTTTATAAACATACCAAGAACATTTTTTGTAGTCAACCGATTTTTTCTTTTTATTATTTATCAGTTTAATATTACTAATTTATGCAGAGAAATACTTTGAATATTTGTCCCTTGCTAAGTATAGTTCAACTTCTTAGCGAAGAAACGTCAAAGCCCCGTTTGTTTGAGCGAAGCGAGTTACGGGGCATAGGCTGAGCTTAGAAGTTATCTATACGGTGCATAAGGACAAATATTCAAAGTATTTCTCTGTTATTTTTTTATTTCTTCTTAAAAGGATTATCTAAAATAATTGTCTGCTCTCTATCCGGACCCACACTTATTATTTTAATCGGAATTCCTACAAGTTCTTCTAACTTATTTAAATAAATACGGGCATTCTCGGGAAGTTCTTTTAAAGATTTTGCACCCGATATGTCTGATTTCCAACCCTTAAATGTTTCATATACCGGTTCTAAATATTTATGCATGTTAATATTTGTCGGATAATCTTTATATATTTTCCCGTCACGAGTGTCTTTATAAGCAACGCAGACTTTTAACTCATCAAAGTCATTAAATACATCTATTTTAGTAATCGCCATTTGCGTAAGTCCGCCAACCAATACACAATATCTTGATAAAACAGCATCAAACCATCCGCAGCGCCTTGGTCTGCCTGTTGTAGTACCAAACTCGCCCCCGATGTTTCTTATTTTTTCACCCGTTTCATCGGTTAATTCCGTAATAAAAGGACCTTCTCCAACCCTTGTGACATAAGCTTTTGTAACTCCTATAACATTATCAATATGAGTAGGACCAACACCGCTCCCTGTTGCAGCTCCGCCGCCTATAGGGTTTGAACTCGTCACAAAAGGATATGTGCCGTAATCTATATCAAGCATTATACCTTGTGCGCCTTCAAACAAGATTTTTTTATCCTCTTTTAATGCCGTTGAAAGCTTTTCTACCCAGTTTAAGCATACATAAGGTCTGAATATTTCTGCATATTTCTTGCAATAATCCAGCATTTCTTCTTTTGAATATGTTTTAGAATTGTATACTTCTTTTAAAATTTTATTTTTTAAAGGTAAAATAGCATCTAATCTTGAATTTAAAAGTTCTTCATCATATAAATCCTGAATTTTAAGCCCGTATCTGCCGATTTTGTCGGAATACGTAGGGCCTATTCCTTTTTTTGTAGTCCCGATTTTAACCTGCTTTGATGAACTTTCGCTTATTCCGTCTATATCAATATGATAAGGCAGTGTAATTGTAGCAAGGGGGCTTATTTTTAGTGATGAAAGGTTTACTCCTCTTTCAATAAGTTCTTGAGTTTCTTTTAAGAAGGTTTCAGGATGAATTACCGTACCTGCACCGATAAAACAAAATTTATTACCGTATAAAACACCTGATGGAATAAGATGAAATTTATATGTTTCGTTATTTACCACAACCGTATGCCCTGCATTGCATCCGCCCTGATATCTGATTATCACATCCGCATACTGTGCAAGTAAATCGGTAATTTTAGCTTTACCTTCATCTCCCCATTGTGCGCCCACTACTACCGTATTATTCATATTAACCTCTCAAACCATGTCATCCATGATTAAGTATAAAACAAATTAAGTGTAATATAAATAAATTTAAATTTTTGCCCCTGATGCTTTATATAAGCTGATTTGATTTATAAAATACTCTATTTTATCATTTGTAAGCTGTTTTTCGGTCACAAGAAGATTTTCTTTCTTCTGAAGTAAATCTAAATTGGAAATTATTCCTTCTTTGTATTTCATTTGAGTATAACCGAAATCAGACTTTTCAACGTTATAATTTTCTAAAGTTTTTAAATATTTTTCATTATCCAGCTTTAAGTCGCAGAGTGCATCATTAATTTCCTGAACTGAAACAATATATGTTTTTTTATAATTTTCAACAGCCTGATTATACTTATTTTTCTGAAGTTTTAAATTTGCAATCTTAGCACCGCCCGTAAATAAAGGAAGTAAAGCCCCGCCTCCTAAAACTGCGACTGCATTTGTCCAGTTCATTTTGCTTAAAAATTCCGTTGAACTGAAAGAAATCAACCCCAGAATATTAAAACTCGGAAGGAAATCTTTTTTTGCCGCTCTTATATCAATACCTGTTTTTTCAAGCATTATTTCGCTTGAAAGATAGTCGGGGCGGTTTTCTATAACATCAGAGCTTACAGAATCCGGAACAGATTTATTAATTACGAGGTCATCATACGCAATACGAGCATAATTGTTTTTATTTTCGGGATTTTCACCAATTAGAACCGCAAGCATGTTTAAAAGCCGTTCACGGGATTTTTTAAGTTCAATAATATCCGCATTCGCTCTTATATAGGCTTTATTTGCATTTACGGTATCCGCAGTTGATATTAAACCTTCTTCGTTGCTCAATTTCATTAAATCGTAAATTTGTTTTCTGTCTTTAATTATTTCTTCCTGAAGATTTATCAATTTATCAAGTTTAACAATATTATAATAAGTGCTTCCGACGGCGCTTACAACGGAAATATAAGCTGCTCTTTCATTTTGAGAAGAAATTTCAATTAATTTATCAAAAGATTTCGTTTTATCACGATTTTTACCGAACAAATCAAGCTCATAACTTGCATAAATAGGAAGTGAAATAAGCCCGTCCGAACTTGTTGATGCAGGGAGTTTATATAAAGCAGGCACTGCTCCTACCCCGATAGAGGGCATTTCTTTTGACCTTTGAATATTCTTATTCTGTCTTGTTTCTTCTACTTTTAAGGAGGAAATTTTTAAGTCATGGTTACATTCTATTGCCTTTAAAATGTAATCAATTAAAATTGCATCATCTAACCCTTTCCACCAGTTAATATTTACATAAGAAATTGTATTATTTATATCAACAGTCGGCTTTTTAGCAGCATATGACTCTAACGGTGCATAACCTATAAACATTGTAAATATTAATATTAAGGTAATTATTTTTTTTATCTTCATCAACTTTTATTCCAAATATAATACTAAGGGTATTGCCTTTAATTTAGTTACATACTAATATATTTTTAGAGGAAAAGCAAATTAATTATGGAAGAAACACAAAATAAAGAGCAGGAAAAAAATCCTAAAAAACGTACGCTTATAATTATTATATGTGTAATCGCTTTATTGGGTGCAATCGGTTATTATTTAAATTCATTGAGGTTTGAATCAACCGATGATGCATATGTTGAAAGCGATATAGTACAAATTGCTCCGAGAGTTTCAGGTCAGATAGAAGAAATTTACATACAGGACAACCAAAAAATTAAAGAAGGCGACTTAATCGCTAAAATAGATAAAGCGGATTATGAAGTGAAATATGAGCAGGCACAGGCTGCTTATGAAAAAGCACTTTATTCTCAAAAGGTAGCAAAAGCTAATTTAAGCGCAGTAAACTCTGAAGTATCTCTTGCAAAAAAAGATTTGGAAAGATATAAGAACCTCTATAAAGCAGGAGCAGTATCTCAGCAGACACTCGACAGTGCTCAAACAAGATATGACGATGCACAGGCAAAATTGCTATCTGCCGAAGAAAATATATTGTCTGAATCAAATAATAAAGTAGCGGATGCCAATTTAAGAGTATTAAAAGCTCAAAGAGATCAAGCTCAATTATATTTAAAATATACTGATATAACAGCCCCCAATTCAGGTACGGTTACAAATAAAAATGTAGATAAAGGTAAATACGTTCAGGCAGGTCAGCCGTTATTTATGCTCGTCAGTGATAATATCTGGATAGAAGCTAACTTTAAAGAAAATCAAGTCGGTAAAATGAAACCCGGACAAGAAGTTGATATCAGAATTGATGCATACCCGAATAAAAAATTTAAAGGGAAAATAGACAGCATACAAAAAGCCTCCGGTGCAAAATCAAGCTTATTCCCACCTGAGAATGCCGTCGGTTCGTTCGTTAAAATCGTTCAAAGAATCCCCGTTAAAATAGTATTTACGGAAGAAATAAATCCTGAAGAGTACAATATCTCAGCAGGCATGAGTGTTGAACCTAAAGTAAGAGTTAAATAAATGGCGGAAGAACAAGCACTAACGCAAGAGGAATGGAAACCAAAATATAACCCGTGGATAGTATCAGTTCCTATTATCGGTGCGGCATTTATGTTTGTACTGGATGAAACTATTGCAAATGTTGCGCTGTTACACATGGCAGGAAGTTTTAGTGCTTCAAGAGAAGAAGCACTATGGATTTTAACCAGTTATTTAATAGCCTCGGGCATTATTATTCCTGCCGTTGACTGGTTTTGTAAATTAATGGGAAGAAAAGCATTTTTTACATTCAGCGTAATATTGTTTGTATGTTCGTCATTTTTATGCGGAATTTCAAATTCTTTAGGAATGATGATATTTGCAAGAATATTGCAGGGAATAGGCGGAGGGGCTTTACTTCCTCTGGCACAGGCAATTTTGCTTGAAAACTTTTCCATAAGCGAGAGAGGGAAAGCAATGGCATTATTCGGAATGGTAGTAGTCATTGCCCCGATTATAGGGCCTGTACTGGGCGGATGGATAACGGACAACTTAAACTGGTCTTGGATATTCTTTATTAATATACCAATCGGTGTAACAACAATAATATTAATAAAATATCTGCTGGAAGATCCGCCTTATGCAAGAAAACAAAAAAATATAAGAATAGATACAATAGGGTTTTTCCTTTTAACAATATGGCTTGTAACATTGCAAATTATTTTGGATAAAGGCAATAATGCGGATTGGTTTAATGCCGTTTGGGTTAGAAGAATGGCAATAGTAAGTGTTTTAGCTGCAATCTTTTTCTTTATTTCGCAGTTAAAAAGAAAAAATACCCTGGTAGATTTATCGGTTTTTAAAGATAAAAATTATTCGGTCGGAACACTTGTACAAGTTGTTGTAAACCTTGTTTTACTTGCCTCAATGGCAATACTTCCGCAATTTTTACAAACTCTTATGGGTTATAATGCTTATTTAAGCGGATTAACCATGATGCCCCGAGGTGCAGGCAGTTTAACTTCGGTACTGTTATCGGGAGCATTGGCAAATAAAATTGATAACAGGCTTTTACTTTGTGTCGGTTTAATTTGTATAGGTATTGCAGGCTTTCAATTGAGCGAGTTAAATCTTGATATTTCAATGACTTCAATATCAGTACCTAATTTTATACTGGGTCTGGGCATGGGCTTTTCAATGGTGCCAAGTATTGCTTTATCTGCCGTAACATTAAATAACAGCCAAATGACAAATGCGGCAGGACTTCAAAACTTATTAAAAAATATAGGCGGAGCTATAGGTACTTCCCTTTCAGGTACTATGATTGCAAGATGTTCGCAAATGCATCAATATGAAATGGTTAAAAATTTAAACGATTTAAACCCTATATATCAGGAACGGTTAAGTTCAATGGCGGCAGGATTAGCGCAATATACACATCCCGTCACCGCAAACTATATGGCGCAAAATATGATGTATAAACAGTTAATACAGCAATCAACTTTATTAGGATTTGTAGATACATTCAGAATGTTTTCAATAGCCGCAATGATTATTATACCTACAGTTTTCTTATTGAAAAATATTGATTATAAAAAAGAAGAACAACCAAATTAATTGTTCTTCTTTTAATTTATTATAATATATAAAATTATTCTGCTTTTGACTCGGCTTTTTTTGCTGCAATTTTATCAAATGTATACATTACAATAGCATTAACGGCAGTAACCGCAGTAAGAATACCCAGTGCTTTAAGTCCTTGTTTTCTTATAGAAGGATAATTTTCTTTTGCTTTTGCCACAACCGCATCAATATCAATTTTTCCAAGTTTATCAGCAACCTTAGATAAATCAAGATTTGGAGATTTTTTTGCGGAAGCTAAAAATTCCGCAGTTTTTTCAGCTGATTTTCGAGTAGACTTTTCAAATAAATCTGCTCCTTTAAGTGAATTACGAATATTAGCTTTTGTCATTTCAGATAAAACAAAACTTGATGTTACTGCTGTAAGAATACCGCTTCGTACAACACTGCCCATTAAATTAGGTTGAATTTTTGTATTTGATGATTCTATTTTCATATCTCTTTGTATCCTTTTTCTACTATGAATAATAAAATAAAACATAATTTTTTTTGCTATAAATAAATTAAAATTATTAATTCTTTACAATTATATTTTATTTTTTCTTTAACAATAGTATTATTAGTATATGCAAGGGATGGAATTATGTTGAACAAAAAAGTAAAGTCAATAATTCTTGCGGCCGGGAAAGGCACAAGGATGAAGTCTGAACTTCCGAAAGTTCTTCATTGCATATTTAATAAACCTTTGCTTGGTTATGTAATAGATGCCGTTAATAATACGGGATATATTAATGAAAACATTGTTATAGTAGGGCATGAAGCAGAACTCGTTGAAAAATTTGTAAATGAAAATTATGAAGGTACAAAATGTGTACTTCAGTCACCCCAGCTGGGGACGGGTGATGCCGTAAATAAAGCAGCTCCTTATTTAAAAGATTTTGACGGTTATGTAATAGTAGTATGCGGTGATACCCCTGTAATAACATCGGAAACACTAAAAAGCTTTATAGATTTTCACGATAATAATGATGCTGATTTAACCGTAATGTCAGCAATATTTGAAAACCCTAAAAATTACGGCAGAATTATAAGAGATAAAAATAAAAAGTTTACGGCAATAGTAGAAGAAAAAGATGCAACTCCCGAGCAAAAAGCAGTGAATGAAGTTAATGCAGGAATATACTGTATCAACTGGAAAACCGTATCAAATGCTTTTAACTCTTTAAAAAATAATAATGCACAATGTGAATACTATTTAACCGATATCGTAAAATGGGCAGTAGAAAATAATTTAAATGTTCAATCGTACATATTAGACGATAATGAAGAAATATTCGGAATTAATTCAAAATTACAACTTGCTCAAGCAACAAAAATCATAAACAGAAAATCTTTAATCAGATTAACGGATGAAGGAGTTCAAATAACAGACCCCGATACTACATATATTTCGCCTGAAACAACAATCGGAGCAGATACTTTAATACTTCCCAATGTATATATAACAGGGAAAAATACAATAGGTTCAAAATGTAAAATAGGTCCGTTTTCACACATCAGAGATGGCGCAACAATCGGTAATAATGTAAGAATAGGTAACTTTGTAGAGATTAAAAAATCAGTAATTAAAGATAATACAAATGTATCGCATTTAAGCTACATAGGAGATGCCGAGCTTGGGTCAAAGGTAAATATAGGTGCAGGAACAATAACGGCAAATTATAACCCTATTTCAAAAATAAAAAGCAAAACAATAATTAAAGACGGAGCAAATACGGGTTCAAACTCTGTACTTGTAGCGCCCGTAACAGTAAACGAAATGGCATCAATAGGGGCAGGAAGTATAATAACAAAAGATGTAGAAGCATATTCACTGGCAATAACCCGTCCACCAATGAAAATTTTTTCGGATTGGGTAAAGAAAAAAATTGAAGAGCTATCAGGAGGCAATAAATGATGGAATTAGAACTGGCATTTCCGCAAGGGGAAAAGACAATCAACCCGACTCACGACATAAAACTGTTTGCAGGCAGGTCAAACATGCAGCTTGCACAAGAAATTGCAGAATATCTTGGTACAACGGTAGGTCCTATGATTGTTAAAAATTTTGCCGACGGCGAAATATATGTTCAAGTTCAAGAAAGCATAAGAGGCGATGATGTATTTATAATTCAGCCTGTATGCAACCCCGTTAACGAAAACCTGATGGAACTTTTAATAATAATAGATGCTTTTAAAAGAGCAAGTGCAAAATCAATAACTGCGGTAATCCCATATTACGGATACGCAAGACAAGACAGAAAAACATCAGGCAGAGAAGCAATTACAGCCAAACTTGTAGCTGATTTATTAACAACGGCAGGAGCTGACAGAATATTAGCAATGGACTTACATACAGGGCAAATACAAGGATTTTTTAATATTCTTGTAGACCATATATATGCTACATCAGTACTGGTTGACTATGTAAAAAAATTAAATATTCCGCAGGAAGACTTGGTTGTAGTAAGTCCTGATATGGGCGGAGTAAGCCGTTCCAGATACTTTGCAAAACAAATGAACTGCCCGATGGCAATCATAGATAAAAGAAGAAACCGTCATAATGAAGCAATAGCAGTAAATATAATAGGTGATATTATGGGTAAAACCTGCATAATGTTTGATGATATCATTGATACTGCAGGAACAATATGCGGAGCAGCTCAATTATTAAAGGATAAAGGAGCTAAAGATGTATATGTATGTGCAACTCACCCCGTTTTTTCAGGCCCTGCATTAGAAAGACTTGAAAAAGCACCTATTAAAGAAGTTGTTGTAACAAATACAATCCCGTTAAATAAAAACTTTTTACCTGAAAAAATAACACAATTAAGTGTAGCCCACTTATTAGGCGAAGCTATTTCAAGAATTCATGAAGGAGAATCAGTAAGTTCATTATTCGGATTTGAAAAAGAATACGATCAATAAAAGTTTTTCAACAATATAAAAAAAGCACATTATGTTAAATCCAATGTGCTATTTTTTTTATTTATTACTATATGTTATAATTAACTCACATAAAGGAGTAACAAATGTTTTGGAACAAAAATGTTAATCTTAAAAATATTCTGTTTGGCATAGTAATAATATTTTTAATATGGTTTATAATTCAGATAAAAACAATAGCTTTATTAGCTTTCGGCTCGTTTGTTCTGGCATGCTCATTAAGTCCTGCGGTTGATAAATTAGAAAAGAAGATGAGCCGTTCTGTTGCATCTACAATTATTATTTTAGGAACATTATTAGTAGTTATTCTGTTCTTAATCCCGATAATAACAATATCAATACAAGAAATACATCAAATAATTAATAATATTCCTGAAATTATCAGAAACATAACAGAATTTTTAAGCAATAAAACGATAATGGGTAAAAAGTTAATTGAATTTATAAATACTGATACAATAACAAGTTCATACTCGCAAGTCGCTTCAGGCATAGTAAATAAATCAATTAATTTTACAATGGCATTTGTCGAAGCTATAACGGTAATAGTAACAATGGGTGTTATAGTATTTTATATGATAAATGAAAAAAACTTAATCAGAGATGCAATAATAACATTGTTTCCGCCCAAAATGAAAACAAAAGCTAAAGAAGTATATGAGAATATAGAACATAAAGTCGGCGGATATGTTATAGCGCAGGTTTTATCAATGTCTACGGTGGCAATATTTACGGCGGCAGGTTTAATGCTTTTAAAGGTACAATATGCAGTATTATTAGGATTAATTGCAGGACTTTTAGATATAGTTCCGATAGTAGGTCCGATAATAGCATTTGTATTAGGGGTATTATGCGCAGCACAGCAAGGCTGGCTGGTTGTAATTTTAACGGTAGTTGTATATCTTGCTGCACAATGGATATCAAATAATTTTGTAAGACCGCTTGTATTCGGCAAGTTTTTAAATTTACATCCGATAATAATAATCTTTGCATTTTTAATTGCGGCACAATTTTTAGGAGTTTGGGGAGTAATATTATCCCCGGCGATAGCAGCATTATTAATTACATTGTTTGATGAATTATATTTAAAGACAATAAATACCTGCAAACGGGAAAAACCGCAGGATGAATGCAATTAAAAAAACTTAACAAATAAATTTTCGGACACTTGACAAGAAAATTATATGTGTCATAATAATAATGTAAGATTTAAGTGTAAGCAAAACACTAAATGAAACATTACAACCCCGAACACATATAAACTCCTAAATAATAAACACAAAAGAGACCATTAGGATGCAGAAATAGACCACTGAAAGGTGGCTTTTTTTTACGCAAAAACAGATTTTATACAATAAAACATTATTATAAGTGTTATAACTACAATTTAAAATTTAAGCGAAGAAGAAATGAGCAACAATTACTGCCATAATTATTCCGATTAAATCGGCACTTAAACCTGTTAAAAGCGCAAAACGATATTTTTTTATCCCAACCGCACCAAAATAAACGGTTAATACATAAAAAGTTGTTTCACTGCTGCCAAGCATGATTGCAGCGAGCTTAGAAGTATATGAATTAATATCATTATTGGAAATAATATCGGAAAAAACACCTAAAGCAGCACTTCCTGAAAGTGAACGAACTATTGCGAGCGGAAGAATATCAGCCGGAATGTGCACTTTTGACAAAAATCCGCCAAAGTAACCGGCTAATGCTTCTACCATGCCTGATGCCCGAAGCATGGATATTGCAACAACAATTGCGACAAGATATGGAATAATATTAAAGCTTACCTTGACCCCGTCTTTAGCGCCTTCAATAAAAGCCTCATAAATAGGAACTTTGCGAAGTAAAGCAACGGTTAGAATAATTAAGATTATTGCAGGTAAAGCCCATAAAGATATCAAATTAATAATTTCTTTAACCATCGGAGGATACCTCTTTTATTTTTTGCGGAGGGAAAATTTTTTGAAAAATTCTTGCAAATAATATTGCACAAACAAAGGCTGTTGAAGTAACTAATAAAGTAGGGACAATTATTTCGGTAGGATTTTTACATCCTGCCGCCGCCAGAATTGCAATAACGGTTGCAGGTATTAATTGAAATCCGGCGGTATTCATAGCCAGCAAAGTACACATGGAATTAGTGGCGCTTTCTTTATCTTTATTCAGTTCCTGCATGCCTTCCATAGCTTTGATTCCTATCGGGGTCGCAGCATTAGCCAGCCCAAGAGCATTAGCGGAAAAATTCATTGCAATATCGCCAATAACAGGACTGTCTTTGGGAAGTTCAGGGAAAATAACTTTTGCTATTGGTTTTAGTAATTTTGATAAAAATTCAACAATACCTGATTTTTCGGCAATTTTCATTATGCCTAGCCAAAAGGTCATAATACCTAAAAGTGTAAGAATAATTTTAACGGCGAGTTCCGTTCCTGAAAATATTGCGCCTGTAACATTAGGCAGTCTGCCGTTTAAAGCTCCGAAGATTATTGAAACAACTATTAAGAAATACCAAATATAATTCATAGCTTTATTTTATTTGATTAGTTAAAAAAAATCAAAATATAAAGTTGACGAAAAATTTTTATGATAAGATAATAAGTAGTATGTCGATGTGGCACTCTGCCGACGAAAACGATTAATAATCGTTTGAGGAGAGGGGTTCGAGAATTGCGAGAACCTTCCGCCACAAATGACTAATTAAATTTGACAACTAAATACTTTAAAACTATGTCGATGTGGCGGAATTGGTATACGCGCACGTTTGAGGGGCGTGTGGTTTATCCTTGCGGGTTCAAGTCCCGCCATCGACAGTTTCTTTTTCTATAGATTAATATATTTGAAGGGACTTTCACCGTATTGTTTGCTCAAAAATATTCGCAAACAATAGGGTTCAGCTACGCATACTTTTTCCGTACGGCTCGTATTTCATATACTCGCCTACGGTCTAAGCAAAGTCTCGCCATCGACAGTTCTTTTTATTAACATAAATTAATTTAATCTAGTGTCGCAACATTACGCTTGCTCCTCGCAACCGTAAAGTTGCTCACCTTTTCAATAAGCCACTCGCAAATTTTTACTCACACCTTCGGCTTATCGTAAAAATTTACTCGGACATAATTACTAAAGGAATTAATTATGAAAAAGTTTATTATTTTTTTTGGACTACTTTTTATTTCTTGTAATATATGTTTTGCAGACCAGCCTACTCAAATCGTTAATGGCAGATACGTAATGTACCAACATCCAACTTTTAGAGGGGAACAATATATATTAGATACAAAAACTGGTAAAACATGGCAGTTAGTACAGACAAAAGAAGGTATAACTGTTTGGGAACAACGTTTATATGACTGCTACAATGATGATAAAACATATTCAGGAAGATTTGTTAACCCGAAATAATTATATGTTTGAAAAATTTCAAAAAATTCTATTTAATATTGTTCGTACCGTATGGCTGATTGTTATTCTAGTCATTGGTTTAGGTGTTTTATTTGGAGTTTGTGGTTTTTTATATTCTATTATTGGTATTGATATTTTTGGACTACCTCCATTATTTTAACATTTACTAAAAAATATGTTAGAATTAAATAATGATAAAAACTTTTAAGTGCAAAGAAACCGAGAAAATATGGAATGAGGAATTTTCAAAGAAACTTCCTCATGATATTCAAAAAAAAGCATTACAAAAACTCAGAATGTTACATATCTCATCTTCTCTTGAAGATTTAAAAGTGCCCCCAAGTAATCATTTGGAAGTGCTAATTGGTAATAGACAAGGTCAATACTCCATCCGTATAAATGACCAATATCGCATTTGTTTTAGATGGCTTGATAATCATTCTTTTGATGTTGAAATAACAGATTATCATTAAATTAGTAATTAATCTTAATAAAATATTTTTATAGGATTGAAATTATGTGATACGTACCGTATAATATTAATATATGTTATTAAGTTTGGAGAACCAATATGACTAATTGTATAGAACTTACAACTGTTGGTGAAATGCTTAAAACGGAATTTATTGAACCTTTTAATTTATCACAGAATGCTTTAGCGAATGCAATATTTGTTCCGCCAAACAGAATTCATCAAATTATAAAAGGTCAAAGGCGGATTACTGCTGATACCGACCTTAGACTTACTACATATTTTGGGCTTTCACAAGGTTATTTTTTAAGATATCAAGAGGATTATGAACTAAGAATAGCAAGACATGAAATAGCTGAAGATATTAACAAAATTCGTCCGATTAAAGCTACAAGCTGATTAATTCTCGAAAAATTTTATATTTTTCCTTTCAAATTGTTAATTAAATGTTAAAAAAATCAATATTTATGCAAAAAAGATTTATAACATAAGTGTTGGAAGTAAAAAACAAATTGAAAGGAGCAAATTATGAAATTTTTAGTCAGAAGAACACCCGATAATTTCATCAGAACAGTAAATGACGAAATCAGCTCTTTATTAAACAGACATTTTGACACGTATTTTCCGCAAAATATGTATTTTGAAGATTCGGAAAAACTTTCAATGCCTATAGAAGTTGCGGACAAAGGAAACGGTTTTGAAATTAAAGCTGAACTCCCCGGGATTAAAAAAGAAGATTTAGATATTGATATTGAAAAAGATTATTTGAATATCAAAGCTAAAAAAGTTGATGAAACAAGTGAAGAAGATAAAAACTACAAGCATTCGGAATTCAGCTACGGTGAGTTTTCAAGATATATTCAACTTCCGGAGGAAATTGATATTGATAAAACCGAAGCAAAACTTGAACATGGTGTTTTAACGATTAATGCACCAAAAATGCACAAAGAAAAAGAACAAACCAGAAAATTGCAGGTTAAATAATTAATTCTAAGCAATCCGCCTTTAAAAAAGGCGGATTTTTTATTATCAAATTATAATATTTTTATTTAAAAGTTCTTTTTCAGCATAATTGTCGTTAACTTTAAGCACACTTATTGAAAAACCGAAAGTATTTATACCATCAGGAGCGGAATTATATATAAATTTTCCGCCGTTAAGCCTTAACAGTGAATTTGATAAATATAATCCAAGCCCTGTAGATAAACTGTCAGAAGTTTGGTTAAAGACTTCATTTTTATCAACAATACATTTTAAAAGCGCATCAGATATATAACGACCTTGATTTTTAACCAAAAAAATTAATTTATTTTCTTCTAAATTAATACTGACTTCAATTAAGGAATTTTCTAACCCATGATTTACCGCATTTATTAATATATTAGAAATAATTCGTTTTATGTGCATCCGGTCTGCTTTTATAATTATTTCACATTTGTTATCAATAATATTGAATTTATGATGTTTTGTGCTGAACAAAAGTTTATTTTCATTAAAAATTTCTTGCAGAAGTAATTGAATACTGAATTCCGAAATATTAATTGCTGTCATTTTATTATCAAATTTATACAGCCAAAGTAAATTAACCAGCATATCAAGCATGTTGTGACAGGAATTTAATAAATCATTTAAAAAAGAAGCTTGTAATTCGGTAAGTTTACCGAAATTTCCTTTTAATAACAGTTCAATTGCTTTTATATGCGCAATTGCAGGATTTTTTAAATCATGAGTTATTGATGCAATTATTTTATGATTAATATTTTCGGAATTATATTTTACTTTTTCATAAAAATAATAAAGACAAGTTAAATAAACGGTAGAAACCGCAATATTAATTAAAAAATTTTTTTGATAAGTTAAAATAAATATAATTAATAAAGTTAAAAAAATAAATATAATTTTATTTTTCATATTTTAATTAAACTCTCCGATTAAAATTAAAAATAATACAATATAAACATAGATTCTATAAGCCAAGTGGCTAATAAATAAAAAAATAAAAACACATTTTTCTTAACATAAGAGCAAAATCATTTATCTTTATGTGATACTATAAATGGGTTCACAATAAATTTAAGGATTGAGAATTGAGAATATCTGCAGTTTCTTTTGGAAAAATAGTAGCTGTTTCCGGCAAAGCATCAAAAATAAGAAATTTAAATGCTTGTTTAAAGCCTTATATTGACAGAGAAAGAGTAAGAGTAATAGATATAACAGATAATTATATTAATGCTTCATCAGATGGGAAAATGGCAAAAGCAGCTCAAAAAGGTGAAATTATTCAAGCAGTTATCAGCGGAAAAGATGTCAGAAGATATAAAAATAAAGTTCCGGGCTGGGAAACTTTGGATAGGGCTTTATCGCATTTAAGCGAATATCATGATATAAATAAAGTATCCAAAAATACTATTATGGAAAAGTTATATAAAAGTCAGGAGATAATTTTATGATTAAGGAAGTATTGAAAGAATTTAAAGAATTTGCCGTTAAAGGTAACGTTATTGATATGGCAGTCGGTATAATTATCGGAGGAGCTTTCTCGCCTATTGTTGCATCATTGGTTAATGATATTATTATGCCGCCTATCGGATATTTATTAGGAAATGTTGATTTTTCAAATCTGTATCTTGCAATTACTCCGGCACAGGAACATTTTTCAACACTTGAAGAAGCTAAAGCTGCAGGCATAGTTACCATAAACTACGGTGTTTTTATTAACACTTTAATAAGCTTTTTAATTGTAGCATTTGCTGTTTTCCTTTTAGTTAAATTTATTAACAAATTAAAGGCTGAAAAGAAAGAAGAAGCTTGTGAAGCTGTTGAAGAAACAACTAAAGAATGTCCGTTCTGCTGTTCTACAATTAATATAAAAGCTAAAAAATGTCCATATTGCGGTTCTGAGCTTCAATAACTTTTTCAGGTAGCAAATTTTTTAAAAATCTGTTTTTATATTAGTATGGATGAAAAAAATTTATTGCATTTAGATATAAAACAAAATAAATCGGAAAGTCCCGAAAAAATTAACAAAAAAGGACTTTTGCATACTAATCCGATTTTAAGGCAAATGTTTTTTGAAAATTTGAATAATAAAAAAAATAAATTTAGTTTAAAAGATTTGTTTAGGTAAAAAAAATTTTCTGTATATAGTAAAATTAACTTATGTACAGAAAATTTTTTATAGATTTATATACAAAAAATAATTTTTCGTTTGATGAAGCAAAATCCGAAGTTGATTTCGTATTGGATGTACTTTTTAATTACGGATATAAAGATTTTGTCTTTGGGAAAAAACTTGAAGATTGGCAATCAGCAAAAGTTGAAAGGGTTGTAAAAGAACGAATATTAACCCGTAAGCCCATTCAACAAATTATTGGACAGGCTTATTTTTACGGCAGAAAATTTTTTGTAAATGAAAATACTTTAATTCCACGACCCGAAACAGAACTTCTTGTTAAAAAAGTTTTAGATTTATGTAAAGATAGCGAAAATGTTTCTGTTTTAGACATAGGAACAGGAACAGGATGTATTCCGATTACTCTTGCAATGGAAAATAAAAATATAATTGCCGAATCCGTTGATATATCCGCAGAAGCAATAGAAATTGCTAAAAAAAATGCTCTTTTCCATAATGTTTACGACCGAGTTCACTTTTATAAGTCTGATTTATTTGAACAAGTTGAGAAAAAATATAATATAATCACTTCAAATCCTCCGTATATCCCGTTAAAGGATAAAGAAAACCTTCAGATTGAAGTAAAAGATTATGATCCAAAGATTGCTCTTTTTACAAAAGATGAACATGGCATAGAATTTTATGAAAAAATCTTAAATAAAGCGAAAAATTACCTGTTTGACTGCGGATATATCGTATTTGAAATCGGGATAAATCAAGCGGAACTTGTAAAAGAATTAATGAAAAAACTTGAATATAAAAAAATTGAGATAATTAAAGATTATAACTCAATAGAAAGAGTCATTTCAGCTAAAAAATAATTTTTGACTTTTAAATTATTATTGTATAATTATCTTGTTAGTTTATGAAAAAGAAAGAGGTAGAATATGGCAAAATTTGTATGCAGTGTTTGTGGTTATACCGTAGAAGGTGATAAAGCACCTGAAAAATGTCCTATGTGCGGAGTAAGCAGTGATAAATTTAATAAAATAGATGATACAAAAGGCTTAAGCTGGGTAACAGAACATGTTATCGGAGTTGCAAAAGGTGTAGATGCTCAAGTACTCCAAGGCTTAAAAGACCACTTTGCAGGCGAATGTACGGAAGTCGGCATGTACCTTGCAATGAGCAGACAAGCTGAAAGAGAAGGATATCCTGAAGTAGCTGAAGCATACAAAAGATATGCGTTTGAAGAAGCAGAACATGCTGCAAAATTCGCTGAACTTTTAGGCGAAGTTGTAACACCTTCTACAAAGAAAAATCTTGAAATGAGAGCTGAAGCAGAAGCAGGCGCTTGCGCTGCTAAAATGGAAATTGCTAAAAGAGCTAAAGAATTAGGCTATGATGCAATCCACGATACAGTTCACGAAATGGCAAAAGATGAAGCTCGCCACGGTCAAGGTTTCCAAGGTCTTTTAAAAAGATTATTCTAATTGATTTTTTATAAAACGGGAAGATAAATCTTCCCGTTTTTTCTACTTGACTAAAAAAATTTAGCAAGTAATATAATAAATGCTAAGGGCGTTTAGCTCAGTTGGTAGAGCGCCTCCCTTACAAGGAGGATGTCAGGAGTTCAAGTCTCTTAACGCCCACCATTTATAAAAGAGGTTTAAGACCTCTTTTTTATTGAGTTTGCTTGTTCATTGAGGGGTCTTGTCTGTTGTGGATTGGTATTAATTTTTAAAACAGGCAGCATTGTCTCATACTAATATATAATGTGTTGCTCTTGCCTCACCTTGTTTTTGGAGGATATTTTTGTTTACTAAATCTGCTAAATCTCTATTTGCTGTATCGTGCGAACAATTACAAATCTTTGCCCATTTTTTTGCAGTTAAATTTCCTTCAAAATCATCTAATAATTTTGTTAAAATTTTAACTTGACGTTCATTTAATGTTTGTGATTTATTTTTGTCCCAAAATTCAACTCGTTTTATGACATCATTTAGCAATTCTTCAGAATTATCTATTGCCATAATTAGATTTTCCAAGAACCATTTTAACCATATGGTTATATCAACTGAATCTTTTTGTGTGATTTCTAAAATTTCATAGTAAGATTTTCTTACTTTTTTTATTTGCGATGACATTGAATAAAATCTGTCAGATGTATTTTCACTTCTTGCAAGCAACATATCAGTCAGTGCTCTTGCTATTCTTCCGTTACCGTCTTCAAACGGGTGTATGATAACAAACCATAAATGAATAATTCCGGCTTTAATAACTAAATCCGTATCGGTATTATTATTAATATAATCATATAATTTATCCATCTCTTGCGGTATAACATCAGCGCTTGGTGCTTCATAATGTACTTTCTCATGACCCAGCGCTCCTGATACAACTTGCATTTTGCCGTTTTTGTCATCCCTGTATCCGCCAACTTTAATTTTATACAGCCCGCTTCTACCGCTTGGAAACATCGCTGAGTGCCAACCAAATAATCTATCTTCATCAAGAGTTTTATCATAATTAATTGTTGCATCTAACATCATATCAACAATACCTTGAACATCACGTTCAATATAAATATCAGCTCCGGCAGACAATCCTAACCTTTTAGCGATAGATGAACGAACTTGTTCTACATTTAATGTTAACCCCTCTATTTCACTTGATTTTATAACATCTTCTGTTAGAACATTTAGCTTTGCATTTTGACAGTTTTCAAAACCTAAAGATTGCATTTTACCTAATAATATACCTTGTTTTAACCTAACAGATGACAATAATGACATAATAACATCTTGATTATAAGTAAAATTAGGAAATTGCGAGTTTTGCCAAATGTATTTATTCATAAATCTACGCACCTTTTGCGTATATTATACAATATTATCTACGCAAAATCAAGTAGTATTAACGCAATTTATGCGTATATATGGCAAATTACCTACGCATAAATATTTTAAAATTATCTATAATGTCGAATTTATCTACCTATTACCCACCCAATTAGCAAACAAGGATAATAACGGATTGCGGAGTCAAAGAACAAAAAGCCTTCATCAACTTCTTGATATACTGGTTGTCCCATTACTTTTTTATTATGTTCTAAAACTTTTTTGTTGTGTTCTTCTATTTCCTTATACATTCGTTCTCTTGACTCGGCTACTTTTTGAGCAAGAGCTCTACGTTCTTCTTTTGTCAGACCGTCATTAGGTTCAGGGAAGGGATTTTCGGTTTTTAAAGTATTGTCCTTTATTTCATAAATAAGCATAGATAATCCATAGGAAAGAATCGTTTTTTATCCTTATTCAACTCGCTATCATTATAAATTACAATGCACGAAATTTTAGGAGCAGGGCTTGAGCCGTTATAAAACCCTCACTTGCATAGTGAATTAAGTAATAATCCTTATTATTCAAAAAATCTTCCGGTTTGTCATCCATATTCTAATTATACAACACATTTATGCCAAAAACGGTCATAATTAAAATACTTTTTATAAAAGGTAAAACTAATCCATTACGGTCTTGTTAATGTTAACGGAATATCTTTCGGGTAGATTTCTTCCGTTACTCCGCTGCAGCCTGTTATAAAGAAGAAATCAAAACTTTCCCCGTGGTCTATACCTATATCTTCAAACGGAATGCTTATTTCAAATATTTCTTTGTGGACATATTTAATATTATAATTCCATCTTAACTCCCATAATCCGTCTTTGACTGCGGTTGAAAACTGCAAAGGATATTTTCTGTTGTTTGTCAGTGCAAATTTAACTTCGTGAGTATAACCATCTAAAAGTATAGGAAGGAGTGAATCTTTTTTATTTGTTGTTCTTGGCGGTGAAGTTAATTCCAATGCGGCATTATATGCTTTTATATATACATAAATTGAAAAATATTCTTTAAAACTGTCTTTGCTGTCTAAAAGATATTTATTAATATCAAACCTTAAATATAAATTATCTTTATCAGTACCGAAATAAATTCTGTCAAATAATTTATTTCCTTGAATTATAGGTCCGTCAGGTATGTCAATACATCCTGCCGAAAGCCATTCATCGTTATCTTTTACGTATCCGTTTATATTAGGAGTAATTTCACGTCTTGGATTTTTTAAGGGCTTGCCTATGTAAGATATTAAAGGCATTTCAAGGTATCTTGGAACAGGTATTTCTAATGAATTATAGACATTTTTTAAATGTTCTCTGAAAAGAAAATCAAAAATATGATCTTGCCCCGAATTGTTAGGTTCCCCGTACCACCAGAACCAGTCAGAGCCTTCAGCCACATATATTTCCTGTTTAGCTGATTTTATTTGTTCTTTTGTCAATCTGCCCGATTTCTCGGCATCTTGTAAGTCATTTCTTGCTTGTACCAGATATTTCCAAGCCAAATTTTTTGTTGGCTCAGCAATCCAAAGCTGGAATTCCTGATTAACCCAAGACCCCGGAGCTACTTTTTTAAGCAGTTTTTCGGTTTTTTTATTTTCTTTAATATAGTCACTTATAAGAACAGTTTTTATTACCTTATCTTCATTAATTAAAGAATAAAGTCTTTCAAGGAAAATCGCTCCGTCCATAGGATAGGAGTCCCAGCTGTTTTCCCCGTCCATAGCTATAGTAAACAAATGTTTTTTATCAGGAGAGTTCCTTAATTTATCATATACGGTTTTTATTCTGTCAAATAAGTCGTTTGCACTTAATATGCTGTCGTGGTGTGCATATTCAAAGCTTATAAGGTTTGGTATTACTGAATCACGGAATACAATATTTATTTCTTTTTCTCGTTTTGTTTTATATAAATATAAAGAGCAGACATCATAAGGATCTTCATAACAGCCTCTAAAATCCCTAATAAACTCTTTCTTTAGTGAATTTGATAAAACACTTTCATCGGTAATAACCCATTCAAAGCCTAAGTTTGCAAGTACATCAAGAGTTTTTTGGCTTATACAATGTTCACTTGGCCACATACCTTTTGGAGGTCTGCCGAACACTTCAGTTATTTTATCTGTTGCCAATTTAATCTGTTCTTTTGCATCCACCATTAAAGCTATTTTACAGTCAGGCATGGGATTTTTTAATGTATCTGTTTTTAAATCATTCGGGTTGATTAATATAGGTATAATCGGATGGTTATAAGGACTTGTTATAATTTCTATTCTTCCATCATCCTGATATTTTTTAAATGTCGGAATAATTTGTTTTATGATTGTTCTGTTTAAATCAATTAATTTTTTTCTGTCTTCAAGTGTATAATTTCTTCCTTTTTCTTCAAAGGATTTTAATTCCGGATATACATTTTTCCAAATCGGGTCAAACCATATTAAATTGAACAACATCATTAAATCGGAATATTCCTGAAGAGTAAAATCATCAATACTTACTTCTTCTCCGGAGTATCTTTTCATATAAAGTTCATTGTAGCGCTCATTTTTTGCAATTAAATTTTCATAATTAGCATCAAAGAAATAATTCAAAATATACAATTTATCGTCGTCAGATAATTCTTCAACGGGAGTAACGGTAAGTTTTGAATGAATATCATGTGCATCATTTTCGGCATAATCTTTAATTGCATCTAAAAGCGCCGGAACTATGCTGAAATTAAGTTTTATTTTGGGAAATTTATCCAAAATTAAAACCATATCAAGGTAGTCTTTAACGGCATGCAGTCTTGCCCAAGGCATAAGCCTTATTCCGCCTTGTTGAGTTTGATAATTAGGCTGATGAAAATGCCATACAAATGCTACTGATAATTCTTTCTGCATATTAACCCTTCACGACCGCTAAAATTAATAATATCATTTTTCGCTCAAATATACAACCCAATTAAATTTTAGCATTACTAAACTTAAAATATTAAGTTTTATGACATATTTGGTTATGCAACAAATACATTACTATTATTGATTTTGAGTGTAATATTTACATTAAAAAATAAAAAATTGTACAAGTTAATTTAAAAGTGATTTAATAGAACAATATTGTGTTAAGTGAAAATATTAGGGAGAGAGATTTGGAGTAATTCCAAACGGAGCCGCACTCAAGCGGCCTTTTTTATTGCTTACATTCTTGAAAAAACTTCTACATCAAGAGAATCCATAGTGCCTGCCAGAAAATATGCACTTGATGCTATCATTGAAGCATTGTCCGTACAGTATTTCATCTCGGGTGCATAAATTTTATAGCCTTCTTCACGAAGTGCAAAAAACTTTTTGCGAATTTCGGAGTTTGCAGCGACTCCGCCGGCTAAGACAATCGTTTTTGCATTTATGTTATCTGCCGCTTTCTTGGTTTTTTTCAAAAGAGTTGACGAAACATTTTCCTGAAAGCTTGCTGATATATCAGCTTTTGGAAGGTCTGCGGTTTCTTTTTTCAGCCTTTGAATTAACTGTAAAGATGCGGTTTTTAACCCTGAAAAGCTAAAATCATATTCATTATGCAATTTTGCTTCGGGTAGTTTATATGCAAAAGGATTACCTGTTTGCGCCAGTTTATCAAGATTTACACCCCCGGGGTATGGCAGACCTATAAGTCTTGCAACTTTATCATAAGCTTCACCTATTGCATCATCAATTGTTTCACCGACTATTCTCTGCTCTAAATAACTTTTTACTTCTATAATTTGAGTGTGTCCACCGCTAATTAATAGAGCAATAAAAGGCGGTTCAAGGTCTGTATTTAAAAAATTTGCACAAACATGAGCATTTAAGTGATTTACTCCTATAAAAGGCTTATCATAAGCAAGTGCAAGCGATTTCCCCGCATTCATCCCGACCAATAACGAACCGACTAACCCCGGCCCGACTGTTGCCGCAAATGCAGTTATATCTTCCCCCTTTAATCCTGATTGTTCAAATGCCTGAGATATTACAAGATTTATAGCCTCTAAATGCTCTCGAGCCGCAACTTCAGGCACAACACCGCCAAACTCTATATGCGTCTTTATCTGGGATGCCACTACATTTGCCAAAACTTCCCGTCCGTTTTTCACAACAGCCGCTGCCGTTTCATCACAACTTGATTCTATTGCAAATATTATAATGTCATTTCCGCTGTCAGGACCTATTAATACAGGTTTTCCGCTTATCGGAGTTTTAAATTCTTTGACGGGCATTTTTACTTCCTTAATCTTTTTGGCTTTTCGCTAATTTTATAATATCATTTAAATAGTTTTTGTGTGAGGAAATATTTATGACAAAACCAATGAATATAACAGAAAAAATTTTAGCTGACCATGCAGGATTAAATGAGGTAACCGCAGGTCAATTAATTACGGCAAAAGTTGATATTACTCTTGCTAACGATATAACAGGCCCTGTTGCCGTGAATGAGTTTAATAAAATCGGAGCGGAAAAAGTTTTTGATAAAGACAGGGTTGTTTTTGTTCCCGACCATTTTGTACCTAACCGAGATATTAAATCGGCTCAAATGGTAAAACAAATTCGTGAATTTGCTCATGCGCAAAATCTTACCCACTTTTTTGAAGTGGGCAGAATGGGAATAGAACATGCACTTTTACCTGATAACGGAATTGTTACGGCAGGTGATTTAGTTATAGGCGCAGACTCTCACACATGTACATATGGTGCTTTGGGCGCTTTTTCTACAGGCATGGGGTCAACAGATATTGCTTGTGCAATGGCATCAGGTGAAACCTGGCTTAAAGTACCTTCTGCAATTAAAGTTGAATTTAACGGCAAATTAAATAAATATGTCACCGCAAAAGACTTAATTTTATTTTTAATAGGCGATATAGGAGTAGACGGCGCATTATATAAAACTCTTGAAATCGGAGGAAGTGCAATCAGGGAACTTCCTATGGACGGAAGATTTACCATCTGCAATATGGCGATTGAAGCAGGTGCAAAAAACGGCATAATAGAACCCGATGAAATAACAAAACAATATCTTGAAAACAGAAGTATCAGACCTCCTAAATTTTATACAAGCGATAAAGATGCATTATATGAAAAAATTCTTACATATAATGTTGAAGATATAGAGCCTGTTGTTGCATTTCCACATCTTCCCGGGAATACAAAGCCCATATCTCAAGCAGGAAATGTAAAAATTGACCAAGCCGTGATAGGAAGCTGTACAAACGGCAGATTATCAGACATTAAAGCAGCTGCAGAAATTCTAAAGGGAAGAAAAGTTCATAAGGATGTTCGTCTGATAGTTTTTCCGGCTACGCAGCAAATATATTTGGAAGCACTAAGAGCAGGATATATTGAAACAATAATAGAAGCAGGCGGAGCTGTTTCAACACCCACATGCGGACCTTGTCTGGGGGGACATGCAGGAATACTTGCGGCAGGTGAAAGAGCCATATCAACTACTAACAGAAATTTTGTAGGCAGAATGGGACATACAGAAAGTGAAGTATATCTTGCTTCGCCTTATGTCGCTGCAGCAAGTGCAGTTGCAGGCAGAATTGTATCACCTTCCGAGTTATAATTATTTACTGTTTTTAGATTTTTTGCAGGCAGAATTATTAAATATTTCGGGAGTTACGTACTCAACATCGAAGTTATAAAGTTCAGATAACTTCTTAACCCTATAGTAATATACCATTTCCAGTTTCGGATTTTCAAGTATTAAAACAACCATACCTTTTTTGCCTGTCATTAAGCTGTAATGAAGTGCCTGACCTATAGATTCTGCCCATTTATTTGCGAAATCAAATTCAACTGCGTGCGTAGCTGTTAAGCAATCAACCCGTGTAAAGTCTTTATTTTCGTATTCCGTCACACCGTTATGCAAAACGCACCAAACATTTTGGTAGTCTGCTTCTTTATACAAATGTTTTGCATAAGCAGGATTTACGCAAAAAATAATTAATAAAATAAAAATAATAAATTTTGCTATAGGTTCATACATATGAACCATTTTATTGTAAATACGAAATAAAATTATAAAAAGTTCATATGTATGAAGAAATATTAAAATGTCCAATAAAACATTTGATGAAATAATAGCAGAAAGAATAAAAGAACTAAGAACTAAAAATAATCTGACAATTGAGCAACTTGCATACCAAAGTGGTATATCAAAAGGCGGATTGAGTGAGATTGAACGAAGTAAAAAAGAACCAAGAGCATATACTATTTTAAAAATATGTGCAGGACTTGGGATTACAATGAAAGAATTTTTTGATTTTAAAGAAATTGATAACTTTGTTAATTTGTTATAATACTAAAAATAAGTATTTCAACTATGTATATAGTTATTTATATTGTAAAATTAAAGACATATTAATTGAAGCTGAAAATTAAATACTATATCGTTAAATGCTGATGGTTACTCTTGAACCTTCTTTATGATAATTTCCGCCCCCGCAGATTGTTTCTACTACCTTTAATAAAAACTCTCTCGGTGCTTCCATTTGATTTATATAAAACTCTTGATTACCTAAATGCCTTATTTTAATTATCGCTTTAGCACCTTTATCGGCAGGAACGTACAATGATGCAACTTCCATATCCAATAACTTTTGCTCAATTTCATCATTATAATTATGTGCAAGTTCAGAACATGTTCCTTTTATTGCAATTATTCTGCCTGTAAATAACGGGCTGTCTTTTTCTCTATGTAATGCTTTTGGGCTGTCTTTCATATTTGAAAAGAAACTTATTGAATGCCATAAAATATTTAAAAGTGCCAAATGTCTTTGCTTATCATATTGATAATATATATTTTCGGCAGGTATTCCTCTGGTTGTAAAGGATTGCTTTAAATACTCCACTGTAAGCGCCATATTTTCAACCATTTTATCAAATAATTCGGCAGTATTAGCATTAGATTGCTGATACTCCAGAAACTGTTTATACATATGGCTTGATACAAGACTCATCCTCTCTTGTATTACAGCTGATTTTCTTGCTGATGTTTCTAAATCTTCAAAGTTCCCGTTCAAAAATATATCCTCTTTCTGATTTTATTTTATTAGAAAATAAATCATTTTGTAAGTATTTTATAATTTTTTATTACAAAAACGAATACTTAATTTACATTAATTTTTTTTGATTTTTATTAAAAGTTGAAATATTATTAAAATATGAATATTGTAATCGTTGGTTATGGAGAAATGCTTAAAGCATTAATAACAGGAATTCTGACAACAGAAAATAACATTGTCGGAGTATTTCGGCATGAAAATGTGCTTTTTTCGCCTTTTAAAAAATTCTTTTACGATATATTTTCACCTTCTGCCGATTATCATTTTATAAAAGCTCACAAGCTATATGAAATTAAAGCCAAAAGTGTTAACAGCGAGAATTTCAGGAAAGAAATAAAAAAACTTAAAACAGATATAATTATTGTAGGTTCCTGGAGTGAAAAATTTTCCGTTCAAACGATTAATACTCCGAAAATGGCTTGTATTAATGTTCATCCTTCATTATTGCCAAAATACAGAGGTCCAAATCCTTATATTCAAGTTATCTTGAATAATGAAAAACAAACAGGTATTACTTTTCACCTAATGGATGTTAACTATGACACAGGTGCTATTCTTTATCAAAAAGAAGTAAAAATTCTGCCTTCCGAAAACGGACAGTCACTTAAATTAAAATGCTGTACGGCTGCACAAGAAGAAGTTCCGATTCTGCTTAAAAATCTTAAGGGAAAATTAAAAAATTCCGTTTCACAAAATGAAACAATATCTTCTTACCAGCATAAAATTGAACTTAAAGATTGTATTTTGGATTTTAAAAATGATACTTCCGAACAAATAACAAGAAAAATAAGAGCCTTTTATCCTTGGTTAAAATGTTTTATTCCTTATCGAAACCAGTTTTTTTCATTTGAAAAGTATAAAATTATAGACAAACAAAATAATAAACCGTCAGGTCATATTATTTCAAAAGGGAAAAAATCTATTTCAATAGTTTGCGCTGATAATAAGATTATAAGATTTACAGATTTAAAAATGGTTATACCGTTTTCAAAATTTATAACGAGATTATATTTAAAGAAATTTGTTAAAATTAATTCAATTGCCGAATAAATTTATTGTATAATAAAATTGTACATTAAAACAGGAAATAAATATGCTTGATTTGAATGCGGTATATGAAGTTATAACTTTTGCAATTGGCGATACAAAAGCAGGCTCTAAGATGGGGAAACTTCAAGTTAAAAATCTTGAAGATGAAACTGTTTTAAACTGCATTTTATGGGAAGAAACATTAAACAGAACTGATTTAAAAGTATTTAGAACAAATAATCAAATAAAAATAATCTCAGGAACATATAATGAAAAGTATAATAACTGCTTGATTTCCGATGTTGCGCTTGTAAAAGAAGCAAAAACAGGCTTGGACGAAAATGAACGTAATGAATTGTTCAATAAAATAGTAGAATATACTAATAAAATAAGTGATAAAAAACTTGCGGAATTTGTTACGGCATTACTTTTTGAACATGAGAATGCGTTTAAAATTACTCCTGCTGCAAAATTAATGCATCATAATTATGTAGGAGGGCTAGTAGAACACACATTTGAATGTTTGGAATTTGCAGATATCGTACTTACCAAGTGCAATAATAAAATAAATCCTGATATTGTATATGCTGCATGCATCTTACACGATTTTGGAAAAATTTTTGAATATAAAATTGATTTAGAAACAGGGTTAATTGAATATAATGAAGAGTTTAGAAAAGACTGGCTTACGCATTCACAGTGGGGGTATTCGTTATGTATGAATAACGGATTTAAAGAAATTGCCAAAATGATAGCATCTCACCACGGAAGAAGTGATTGGGGCGCATTAATTGATTTGGATGATAAGGATGCCGAACCTTATATGTATATTATTCATCATATTGATGATTTATCGGCAAAATTTGGTAAAATATCTATTGCAGATTTAAATTAGGGAAAAAATTTATGAAAAAAATATCGTCTTTTATTTTAATGATTTTAACAATGCTTATTCTAAACGGTTTAAATGCAGACAGTGCGGAAATAAATAAACAGATAAATGCAAATATAAAAACAAAAAGAGTTCCGGCAGGAACTGTAATAACTTTAAAGCTTTTAGATCCTGTAGGTTCTTCCATTAAAACATTAGGCGACCAATTTGATTTAATGGTTGCGGATAATATTGTTGTAAATAATGCTGTTGTCATTCCAAAAGGCAGTGTTATAAGAGGTTCTATTGAAGAAGTACAAACTCCTAAAATGCTGTATAAAGGCGGACTAGTAAGATTATATTTTGATCATATAGTTAGTTCAACCGGGAAACAAGTCCCTTTTTATGCAGGGTTATGCAATAACCCCAACATTACGTATGACGGGGCATTAAGTTCTAAAACAAATTATATGGATGCACTTACGCAGACCGGTGAAACAACAAAAAATATTGTTGTAAAATCAACAAGCTGGGCTTGGGATAAAGGCGGAGATGTACTCAACGGATATCCTAAATATGTATTTGCCCCCTTAACTGCAGTAGTCAGTGCTCCTGTTGCAGGTATTTATTTTGTCGGTGATGCAATAGTTGATGTATTTAAAAAAGGTAAAGATATAAACTTAAATCAAGGGGATACTATTCAAGTCCAGTTGTTAAAACCTTTGGACATGCCGGTATATTAGTATGTGTATCAGAATATTTTTTGTTAATTTGATTTTTATTATAAAAAATATTATTCCGATTCTTTTTTTGACAAAAGAAAAACAAATAGCAAAAATATTGATAAAAAATGCTATTAAATTATCAACGGCGGAATCTTGCACGGGAGGTCTTTTAAGTTCAAGACTTACCGATATTTCAGGTTCAAGTGCATATACCTTTCAGAATTTTGTTACTTATGCTAACGAAGCAAAAGTAAAATTACTGGGAGTAAAGCAGGAAACAATAGATAAGTATGGAGTTGTAAGCGAACAGGTAGCACTTGAAATGGCACAAGGGTTATTAAACAAATATGATTGCGACTTGGCAGTTTCCACAACAGGAATAGCAGGCCCTTTAGGTGCAACCGAAAATAAACCGGTCGGTTTAATATGTTTTGCAATAGTTGATAACAAATCTAAAAAAACATATAAATTTTATGCTGATTCTAATATTTCAAGAAGGCTTATGAAATATGTATTTACCTGTGAAATCTTAAAACAATTACTTATATTTTTGAAAGAAAGTTATTAATTATATTCTTTTTTTTCAAAATAATGAATTCTTGTGAAGGGCCAAAACAGGATTTTTGCTCTGCCTATAAATCTTTTTTTATTTAAAACACCCCAATATCTTGAATCGGCAGAATGACCCCTGTTATCACCCATCATAAAGTATTCATCTTCACCTAGTACCATAGGTCCGCAGAACATTGTTTCACTGCACATCGGATATTCAAATCTATTCATAATATAAGGTTCCTGTATAGCTTTATCATTAATTAAAACATCAAAAGCACCGTCAGGATTTTGTTTAATCTCAATTTTTTCACCTGGCAGTCCTATAACTCTTTTAATAAAAGCAGTATCTTTGCAAAATAATCCCGTTAAACGAGCTAATACGGCAAACGGATTTTTCTTTAATTTAGTTTCCGGAGGATAAAATACCATTATATCACCTCTTTGCGGAGTTTGATAAAATCTTGAAAATCTTTCTACAAATACTCTGTCACCTTCTATTAATGTCGGCTTCATAGATGCAGACGGTATCCACCTTACTTCACATACAAAAAATCTTATTATTATCAATGCAACCAATACAAAAACTATTGTATCTATTGTTTCTTTTATAAATTCTTTATTCATTTATTCTGCCTTATATAGGTTTTCTACTATTTGTATAATTTCTTTCTTATATTGATTATCCTTTATAAATTCTATTGTTGCAATAGATTTATCACAATATTTTTTTATAAGATTTAATGTTTGATGTTGTATTTCACTATCGCTTCTTATTTTTTCAATAAGCTTATCTTTAGATAAATTAACTGTATTCGCAAATTTTTGATTTAAAAAAATCACGGGAGCAGTATAAACTCCGCTATTAATATCAATTAATTCGGGTTTTGTATTATCTGAGCAATATATATTAAGATAATCATCTTTTATCTGAAATGCTGTTCCAAAATTAACTGCAAAACTTTCAATTTCTTTTATATAATTTTTTAAATTAATAATATGCATTAAAGAAAGTAAAGAAGCTTTAAAAAGTTCTGCCGTTTTATTTTTCGACTTATTTATATATTCATCTAAAGAAACTATTTTGCCTTTTGTATAATACTGATTTATTTCTCCGATACACATATTTTTTAAAGACTGTGAAAATATATCAATTATATTTAAATCATTGCATTTAAATAAGCAGTTTAAAGCCGCAGAAAGAATATAATCACCTGCAAGTACACTTAAATTATTCCCCAGTTTTTTATTTAAAGAAATTTTTCCTCTTCTGGTTTGTGCTTCATCTATAATATCATCGTGAATTAAAGTTGAGTTATGTAAAAGTTCAACTGCGCAGGCGAGATAATATATTTCAGAAGTAATATTACGGTTAAAAGCTCTTGAAAATAAAAAAATAAGTTTCGGTCTTAATTTTTTGGATTTTGAAAATATAAAATCAAGAATATCTGAATTTATTTGGTTATCTGACTCAGAAAGAAGTTTCAATAAAATTTTATCAAAATTTTTTAATTCATTTTCAATAATTTTCAAAATCTCGTTCCCTTTTTATATAATTTTATAATAAAGATTTCGTTTAACAAAAAATTTTATGTTCAAATTTTATATGTTTAAGAAAGAGAAAACAATGAATATATTAACTAATTATAGAGGCGAGTATAATAATTCAAACGGATGCTGTTGTATAAAATGCGAATGCAATAACAGTAATCCGCAGAAAGAAGAACAAACTCAAACAGCAGATTATAAACCTGATGTATTTGAAGTACTAAGCAAAAAAGTAGTTAATAAAAAAGATTTAAATGATATGGTAACAATCCCGAGAAATATATTTAAAGGTTATTTATGTTTCACGGTCGGAACAGCAGTAAACGCAATTGCATCACTAATAAAAAATGAAAGAGCCCGTAAAATAATGACAATTTTAGGTTCTTTGGCATCAATATACGGAACATTTAATTTTGTAAAACCATATTTAATAAGAAATAATCAATTGACTAAAACCGAAAAATAATTTATCTTAATAAATAAACGGAGGCAGTTAATTATGGGCAAAATTTTAGGCTGGATAGTTGTATTGGGACTTTTATATTTCGGATATCAAGCAGGTTGGTTTACAAGTATAGTAAATTATTTTACTGATGCATATGATAAATCAAGACAAGAACAAGTTATTGAAAGCTCAGATGGTACAGTAACCACTGTAAGATACAGAAATATTTTTGATATGTTATCCGGCAAATAAAAAAACTTGAAATTAAAAATTGTGCATGTATAATAAGAACACATGCAAATGCGAGAGTAATTCAGTGGTAGAATGCTTCCTTGCCAAGGAAGATGTCGCGAGTTCGAGCCTCGTCTCTCGCTCCATTCAGAACAGATGATGAATTTATCAATAAGTCAAAGACAGAACTAAGCTCTACGCTTAGTTTTTTGTCTTTGTAGGTAAAGTTCGATCCTATCATTTTTAAAATTTGTTGTTTTTGTTTTGCGTTTCTGCTACATTATATCTGGGATTTTGACATAATATATCGCGAGTTTGACATATTTAGTCGGAAATTTTAAAAGATTTGGCAAAATTTAAACGGTATTTAAAAGCCGTTTAAAAGGTGTTTTATATCAATGTTGTATCGCTTGTCTATTTTATCAACGCAAGTTGCAAAGCGGATTTCTGTACGGAAATGACCGGATAGCGAGCAGATTGAGCTGACTATGCCGTAAGACATAAAACGAAACACTGCGAGCGTGGAAGAAATCCAAGACAATCTACTGTTTTATCAGCGAATTTGTTTTCCCATAAACAAATTAATAGTCCGATTTCTTGCGTTTTTGAGTTTAAAAATTTCGTTCCATATAGCTTGTAATCTTTTTCAATCATAATATGCTCCTTTCAAGCTATCGCATATCTTGATATACTTGGAGCAACGAGCAAGATGTACAATGACAATCTACGATATGCTGTTTCTAAAAAATTATATTATACAGAGGGACAGGCTACTATAAATAGCCTGTCCGACACGTACGCTAATAAATCAAAAGATTTATCATACATCTTTTTTTATATCTATTAAATAGTATCTTATGCTTTCTTCTTTTGTTTCATTTTTTTTTAAGAAATGCCATTCTATACATTTATTTAATTTTATTTTTATTTCCTTAGCTTTAATTTTCTTGCTAATTGTGCTGCCATTCTTTCTGTTATATGTAATCTTTCCGCAGTGTTCTTAATAGAGAAATGTTCTTCTTGAAATACTCTTTTAAAATCACTTATACTTACCGCAGTTCCTTCACATCTGCAACTGGCAGGAATTTTATCTTTTATTTCATAACCCATAGAACCTATAAATAATTTAAATTTACCGAAGTCATTACAGTTGCCGTCTTTATCAAGCCACTCTTTTGATTCTGACTTATAAAAATCAGACATGTATTTGACTATTATTTCTTTATTGCCTGAAAATACCAGTTTATTTGCTCTTATTAAATATTTCATTTTTATTTCCTTTTTTAACTTGCCTTGTAATTATATACGGGGATTAAATGGTCGATTATATTGGCAGTGGGTGTTATCAGTTCTTTTATTTCATCCCCGTTTTTATATGCCATAGGACTTTCATCTATTGTTCCCGTCGTTATACAAGTGCTGTGAATACCTTTCATACTTTCTTTATATTCTTTCATTGTTAATACTTCTTTTGCTTTTGTTCTTGAAAATAATCTTCCTGCCCCATGTGGAGCTGAATTATTCCAATCTTCGTTGCCTTTGCCTATTACAATAAAACTTCCGTATGCCATATTAATCGGAATTAAAGCCTTTTCTCCCTTTTTCGCTGATATTGCCCCTTTTCTTATTATGTTATCTTCTCCAATATAGTTATGGATTGTTTCAAAGGCTTCAATTTCGCTCCAGCCCATATTATCCAAAATCTCTTTTGCCATAATATAACGGCTATAATGGCTATATTCTCTGCACACTTTCGCACAATTCAAATAGTCAAGAGTATCATCACCTTTTAAATATGAAAGCTGTTTTAGTTCTCCCTCATTATATAAATTAGTTTCAATAGCTTTTTGTTGAAAATAAACAGCCATTTTATTTCCAAAATCTCTGCTTCCGCTATGAATAATTAAGTAAGTGCCTGTCTGCCCTTTTTCTATTGAAATAAAATGATTACCCGCCCCGAGTGAGCCGATTTTTAACAGGTCATCATTAGCACCTCGTTTTAAATAATCTTTATTATATCTGATTACTTCTTCTTTTAATTCTTCGGGAACTAAAGCTGATATTGTTTTTCTTCCTCTTAAACCTGTCGGAATATACTGCCTTATTACTTTATCTAATTTCAGATAATCTCTAAGTGTCTTACATTCTTTAAGTTTAATCGTGAGCATACCGCAAGATTGGTCAACCCCTATTATATTTGGTATGATTTCTCCGTTTTTAGGCAGAGTTGAAGTAAACCCTATTGTACAGCCTTTTCCCGTATGACCGTCAGGCATAATTCTAATTTTGCAATCTTCAAAAATAGGATGATTGCATATATCTTCAACTTGCTTTATTGCACTTTCTTCAATGTTATCAGTGAATATTTTTGCTTTGGTATATTTACCTTGTATTTCTTTCATATTCTGCCTTTTTCTTATTATAATTTATTGTTATGTCTATTTTGGTCGTATTTAGTCACATAAAGTAAATCTTAGTTTTGAGTATCGGATATAGATTTTATTTTTTTAATGCTATTTCTATAATCTATTTCTTCCTGTGTCCAATAAAGAAGAATAGTCAATTTATTAATTTCAATCCAAGTTTTAAGCTCATTTATTTCATCTTCTTTAAATATAAGTTTTTTATCGTCAACGACACTTCCATCCAGTCTGACTTTTACCCAATTCAGATTTTGTTTATCCTCGTAATCATTTTGAACTATGAGATATGGCGGTTGATTGACAATTTTACCCATAGGCTGCAGTGCCAATTCAACATTCATGCATAATCCCGATGTTTTTTTACTGATGGGTTCGGTAAACCACCTCATCTCTTGATTTGGTGTTTCATATAGGAAAAATCTTTCTTTATCGTTTAAATCTTCCCATTGAACAAGAGCATAATCATAAAACGGTATAGATTCATTTTCATAGGTTGTATAAGTTTTTTTAATCGCCTTATTAATCTCATTTCTATAGGGTATGTCCAGTTCCATATATTTATAGGGGCTGTCTTTATATGAATTAAATCTCATATAATGAGGGGTATGCGGCAAAGACAGTATAATCTTTAATATCACGTTATATCCTGTTATTTCATCAACAGAGGCTTTTTTAAATTTGCTTTTAAACCTTTTTTTAACTGCAACTTTTAAGCACCAGTTTTTATTGTCATCAACTTCCGTGACAAAATAAATGAAATGCTTGCTTTTTGTAACTATTCTATATTGCTTAACCGTCATAATTTCATACCTTTAATTTTAAAATTTCACATTTTTTATTAATATATACACTGCCAAATTTTTCATCATAAGAAATTGAAAAGCCTTCATTGAAACCTATAAAGCTATTTTGATATTTGCCAAAAGGTATTACAACTTCCCCTTTATTATCAATATATCCGTTTTGTCCGTCAAAATCAGCTGCATATATCAGACCTTCTCGGCATTCTCCCAGTTTCTCGTATTGACCAAAAGGTATAACATTATTTCCAAATATGTCCACAGCACCATATTCCCCGTCTTTTTTCAATACCGTTATTCCTTCATTAAAGTCATTTTTAGAGTCTATATCATAAATAAACGGGATAACTTCTTCCCCTTGTATATCAAGATAGCCTGTTTTTTTATTTTTATTTGCAAGAATTCTGTTTTCGGAGAAATAACCTATTTCATCATATATAAAATCTGTTAAAAAATTATTATTAACCGCTGAATATAAGGCTTTTTTGTTTTCTTTTGAGATGACTAAATATTCTCCGATATTATCGTCAGAATCACAAGCCAATTCAATATTGTCATAAATAAAATCTTCAATAACATTCCCGTATCTGTCTATAAGACCGTATTTTGAGCCTTTACGGGCGGTAACACTCCTGCATTTTCTTGTACCCCAACTGTATATATCATCGTATAAAAAATCAACCAAAATTTCATTTTTTTTATTTATTAACCCCCATTTCCCGTTCTTGCACACAGGAATAATATTACTTTTGCATATATTAATATCATCATATTCAAAAGGAATAACGGTTTTATTAAAGTAATCAATCATTCCCCATTTGTTATTCAAGCATTCGGCTGCTACACCTTCCGAAAAATAACATCCATCTCCATACATACAAGGTATTATTTCTCTGCCTTGTGTATCAATATGTCCATGTTTTCCGTTTCTTTTTACTTCAAATAATCCATCTTCGCTTCCGCTAAGGATACGGCTATATATAAAATCCGTTAAAAATTTACCTTTATTATCCATAAGAGCATATAAACCCTTGTCGTTTGCAACAAAAGCAACATCTTCATCTTCAAATTCATCGACAATCATATCTTTATCGGGAAGTTCAAAGAGCTTTTCACCTTTTGTATTGATACAAATTCTCGGGCCGTATCCTGTTGCATCATCTTTGTGTATAAATGCTTTATTATTTTTAAAATTACTTAACTGGTATTTATTCATAATTATTTTACCTGATTGTGTTTTAAGTCTGCTTCAGACTGTTCTTTTATTTTCATATCAACGATTTTGCCTTTTTTATTGACAAAACCCCAAATTTCCATATATTTTACGGGAATAAAATCTAAATTATCACTTAAAGGCTTAATATCAGAGAATATAAAATCAATTAAGATTTTTCCTTTCCAATTGATAATACCGAATTTATTATCTTTAGAGGCTATAATGATTTCATCAAACAAATAAAACTCTTCCCCGATTTCAAAATCTAAAGTTAATATATCTTTTCCTTTGGAATTTGTAATATATGTTTTATCGCTATCGACAAAGGCGAAATATAATTCGTTATTTAAGTATTTATAATAAACCTTATCGCTGATGTGAGGGATTTGAATATCCCCCTTAATATCAATTACAAATTGCTTTTTATCTTGTTTTTGAGCGATAAAGAGTTTACCGTCGATATTGTGCAGATAGGTGTATTTTACAATCCAGCCTTTTATTTCTTTTCCGTATCTCGGATGTTCTTCACCATATATTGTTACCGATTCGGGTTTTATCACCCATTCAAAATTCTTGTTTATAATACCCCAACCGTCAAGAGAATCTTTATGAACGCAGGCATAACCGCCTATAAAATTTTCTAAATACTCTATTTTATTGTTATATTTTTTGCCTGTTTTAAATTTACTTTCTAATTTCAATTTTTTGGCAGATTTCATAGCATTTTTAACTACATTGATTTTGTGTTCAATTTCATCTAAGGCATTAAGAAAACAGTCTATGAAGCATTTGCCCGCCAGAATATAAAATTGTTGTATATCCTCGCAATCTTTTTCTGTTTCATTATAGCAAGCAACAGCAATATCATCTTCGTCTTTACTATTAGGATTATCCCATTTCTTATTCCAGATGTGCATTTTATCATATTGATAACCGCCTAAATCAAATCTTACATATTCGCCTTTTTTAGCTTTATTTAAAGCAGTGCGGATTTTTGAATTATTTCTGTAATCAAATTGAAATCTGCAAACAGTTGAATTAACATCTTTAACAACAAGCCAACATCTTAAATATCCCCAATCATCCTCATCTTCATACAAATTACCGTTTTCATCATAAGTATCATTTATATAAGACCTTAACTTTTCATCTTCATTACGAGGATATGATTCTAAATCAATTTCAACATTATAGCTGAGTCTTGTATGAATTATGTTAAGTTGTTCTTTAGGTTCGGGCATAATTTCATTTGTAGAATACCAGTTTTTCGTTAATGTTGAATATACCCAATTTTTTTCGAGCCTGTTTGACATATCTGTTTCCATTATGTCTTTGAGCTCTTCTTTTGTAATCGGTACGGATATTTGTTTTTCGTAATCCATTTTAGCTAAATACTCGCTATCCTGCTCTTCCCAGTCATAATCGAAAATCTTACCTTCTTGTTTTTGTTTTTCCCAATATTCAGGCTCACACTTTTCATCATTATCGGAACATAAATAAAATTTCCATATGCCGTCTAAATCTTTGTATGCTATATCAAAAACTCTTGCATAATGTACAGGGGTATATTGTTCTCTAAAAGCATTCGGATTTTCAAAATATAATTGAAGATTATCTATTGCTTTATTTATCCAATTCAAGCGTCTATTGGGTTTTCCCTTATCTTTTTTTTCGGTATCTTTTTTAATTTTTAAAAGTATATCTAATATTTGTTTAAGAAAAGTATCTTTTTTTATAATAATGTCGGATTGAATTTTAGGACGGCGGGAGCAATTTGTAAAAGTGCTTACTCTAATCAACTCATTATCAACAGGTCTTATAGTTAAACAATCAAATTGCGATTCACAATCAAAACCGCAGATTAAATTTTTGTCATTGTTGTAAGCTGCTTGAGGAAGAAAGTCTAAAAAATCAGAGATAAATGCTCCGCAATAATCTGCTGTATGTAATTTTCCGCCGTTAATACAAAGATTAAAACAAGATACGATATTATCTTGTTTTATATCCCAATAACTGCCTTTTGAATTAAATTCTTCCACATGTTTTGGGACAGATTTTTCTAATTCGGATAAAAATCCCTCTCTTTCTTCACACAGGTCAAAATTAAACTCTACGTGTTCGATTGACATAAAACTGTATTCTTTTTCTTTAACCATAATTCACCTGAGAGCATTTTAAGTCCGCTTCGGACTTATGTAATATGTTCTTTATTATAACAGTAATACACGCCAGTTTCGGTCATATTTTATGCAAGTTTCGTATAATCAGACATTGGTAAATCCATCGGCAATTCATCTCTGCCGTAAAAATTTTCATTGTACGCCATAATTAACCTTTGCCAGTTTGTATGAGCATTTTTTTGATTATCGTAAGGGCTTTTTAAAAAGTTAATTAATTTTTCCAGTGTTTCTTTATCCAAGTTCCAATGATTTCTCTTGAAACAGCCTGATATATAAGGTTTTTTTGATTTGTATTGCGGTTTAAAAAAGTCTATTGCACAGGCTTTTGTACTAAGCCATTCGTTTTTCCCCTCTGTCATAACAAAATAAGGTTTGCCGTCATATTTTAAATCATCATCTATCCAAATGTTTCTGGTAAACTCGCAATTAGGATTACTAAAAGGAATATTTACAGCCCAGCCTTTATGCATTTCAATAGGCTGAATACATTGTTTAACAAATTCCATAGCATAGAAATTAGGTGCTTTTAGTTCTCTGCACTCTTGAGTACAATATTTTAAAAATGCTTTTTTGCACTGTAATATTTGATAAGGTGATAATTTACCCGATAAATCTTTTACATAAATTTGGTTTAATTTTTCAGGGAGTTTTGTATCAAAACAGCTATCAACGTATATTTTGAGTTCTGTTTTAGTTTTTGTATCATAAGCATAGACAAAATAAAGCCAAGTTAAATCGTTATCTCTTTTGGCATAAAATAAATATCTGCCTTGATTAAATGTATCTTTTTTATAATTTTGCAAAAATTTTATTACTTTTCTATATGTAACACTTACAATATCCGTAGTTTCACAGGGTGAATTTAACCAAATCAGAAAATCTTCTTTAGTATATATTGTTTTTGTTTCATCAATTTTATATGTCCCATATATCCTGCTTTTTTCTGTTCTGATTTTTGGTGTCGTATCATCAGGGATAACGGTGTTAAAATTAATAATCTCTTTATCATTAAATGTGATTACATAAGCAGATTCTATTATCGGTATATAAGGGTATTTTTCTCCCGTATAGTCAAAACAAATAACATAAATTTTATCCTCGCATAAAAAATATTCCCTTCGACACCAGCGGTCTAAGGCATATACCCTTTTTGAACCGTTAATGCCGAAGTATTTTTTTACGGTCTCAATTTGTTTTAAAACAAATTCCGTACAGTATTCATCTTTATATTTTAATTGTGATTTTACGCTCATAATCTATATTCTTATTGTTATTATTATTTCTTTTTTGCCTAAATCCTTATCTGCGTTAACATTAAAGTTCACCAGTCTATTTTTATCAAATAATTGAGAAATTTTAGTAATTTCAGTACTGACTTCGCTTAATTTTATATCTGCACCGGTATTAACTATCATTTGAACTTCATTTTCTTTCGGTGCATTTTCAATAAAATTTTTTAATTCTTCGATTTTTTCTTCAACTTGTCCTTTAACAATAAATTCTTGCATAATTCTCACCTTTATATTTGTTACTATTCTTCATCTAAAAGACTTTTCATCATTTTTTCTACCGAGTTAAAAGGTCCCATAATATTTTCGGGTTTTAATAGTTCTTTAGCTGCCGCACCAAGGTCGTTTTCCTCATTAAAACCTTTTGCAAGCTCCATATAATTAGGAATGGGTAAATTAAAAGGCAGAGCTTCAACATCAGCACATCTATCGATATCGATTTGAGGCGGTACATCAAAACCTGTTTTGCCCCAGCCCCAGCCTGCCGTATTATGGTTGTATTCAAAAATTAACTGCTGCCAGTTCGTTTTAACGTATTTTTTATATGCGTCATAATAGCTTCCTTTTTGTATGATTTCAGCTTTTGAACTTGGAGAGTTTAAAAATTCAATAAGTTCTTCCATATAATCTTCATACAATTTCCAGCTTTTTCTTTTTACATTACCTCTTTTATAAATATCTTCAAAATGATACTTTGAGTTCTTAAAATCAAGCACCGCAACTTTTATCATATTTTCATCTGTTATCATAAAAGAAGGTTCTTCTTTTTTACTTGGAAAATCATATACCCAGATATTAGAAAATTTGCCTGTATTGCAAAAAACCCTGTGGCAGCTCCACTCATGTAATTCATCAATGGGAGATATTGTAAGTTTAACAAGCTCCATAAGCCAATAGTTTTTTATATTGTATTCCTCATTAATTTGATTAGCATATTCTAAAAAAGCTTTCTTAACCTGTCTTTTTTGATAAGCGGAAATTTTATTTCCTAAATCATCAATTAATATATCATTGGATGTCTGGGGTGTAATATTTATCCGTTCGTAATCTTGTTCAACCGTTTTATCAGGAATATATAATTTCATTTCAACTTCGTTTTTTAAATCACAAGCATAGATATTGAAAGTAAAATTAGAATCCCCGTCGGCTTTTGGGTAAAATAAATATTTATCTGTTTTAAAAGTTTCTTTCTTATACTTTTTTAAGAACTTAATAATTTCATGGTATCTTAGGTCAACTTCTCGGTTAATTTCGGAAGGTTCTTCAAGCCAATTCATAATTTCCTCAAACCATAGTGAACCTTCATCATTTTTTATGATTATATCTATATCAATATCCGTAAATATTTCTGAACTATAGTATATTTTAATTTCGGATAATTCGGTTAATTTTGCACTTTCTAAAATCGGATTATGGTTTTCATCATAATCAAAATCAATTTTGGCAATAAAAATTCTACCGTTATTTAAAAATATTTGCCTTAATCTATACCAAGATAATAAATAAAAAGGAGAATCGGAACTTAAATTAACCGTTGATTTAATAAGCTCAATAGTTTTAAAAGTTAAGTCCGTATAAAATTTATTTCCTGTATTCGATTTTACTGTTTTTAGCTTTTTCATAATTTCATTATAAATTTTAACTGCGTCCATATAGGGCATAGTGGCGAATAATATATAAAATATGATATATAAAAATTAAGTACGACCTAATCAGACATATAAGGAAATTATTATATATTTATGGTGAGCGTTTCGCTTTAAACCACGTAAATTTAATAAGGTAAGTTGATTGCTTCGCAAGCTCGCAATCGTCTTTTTTAACAAAAGCAGTTCTTTTTAAAGAGCTGCTTTTTGTTATGAGAATTATATATTGTCTTTATTTAATAATCTTTCGCAATTTTTTTATTTCATCATTATTATAAATACCGAATTTATTTATTTTCAACTTTAAAAACTTCTTTATTATCGTGTAAAATTTCTTATCTGTTGATTTTATATAGGCTAAATGTCCCGTTATTTCTTTAAATCCGATTTTCTTTTTAAATAAAGAATTTATTCCCAACCGTTCTTCTAAATAAACTGCTTTTAAATAATTAAAAAACATTGAACGGTAGTTATGTTTTTTCTCATTTGAAATAACACAATCCATTGGGTTATTTACTACAAGCCCTAATATTTCCTGCCTTTTGTTGTTTGAAATATATTGAGTTTTTTCGTAGTTTAAATTAAAACCCGCTTCTTGTAAAAGCTTTATTGCAAATTTTTCCGCTTTTTTTAAATTGGCTTTATTGTTTCCCGATAAGAACATATCATCCATGTAACGGGAGTATTTAAGATTATTTTGCAAGCAAAATGCTTTTAAATTCTCATCAATCTTAGTTTTTGAAAAAGCGAGATTTGCAATAAGGCAGGAAGTTACCGCACCTGTCGGCAATTTATCTTCTATTGTCAGTAATTGATATAAAGCCTTTTTGGAATAGTATTCTTTGGGGAAAGTAACAGTTTCGTAAATATTATCTATTACAGATTTTATTTGTTCTTTTGAAACGGATTCATAAAACTTTCTTATATCAAGTTTTAAAATCCACTTTTGATTGCAATGAATTTCTGCCGTTTCTTTAATATTAAATTTAAGTTTATACTTTGTTTTTATAAAGTTTAAAATCTGCCTTTGAACATTTTTTAGGTCTTTAGATGGAGCATAAATAGTTCGTTTACCGTTTTTGTAAACTTCATAAAACATATTAAACCCTATGTATATTTTTTGCATTTTAGATTTCTCCTAAAATGTTGTGTCATTTACATTAGAAAATCTACCTTTTTCAAATCTCAACATTATAACGGAAAGCGGCCCGAAATTGTTTTTACGAAAGATAATTTCAGCAAGATTTTTATTTGTTTCATCGTCAAAATTATAATAACTTTCCCTGTAAATCATCATTACAACATCAGATAATTCTTCAAGCAGACTTGAATTTCTTATGTCATACAGCAAAGGTCTTTTATCACCCCGTTCTTCAACCCCTCTTGAAAGTTGAGTCAGTATCACAAAAATAACTCCTGTTTCTTGAGCTATACGTTTAAGCTCTTGCACCGCAAGGTTAATTGAATCCGTAAAATTAGGAGCTTTTGGCATTTTTAAAAGCTGAATGTAATCAATAAAAACAACATCAGGTATATTTTCTTTTATCTCTTTTTCAATATCTTCAACCGTTAAATTAGTCTTATCACTGATATAAAATTCTTTATCGGAATAATATTCAAGTGTTTTTTTAAATAAATTTCCTTTAGATTTTAATTCCTTTTCAAACTGAAAAAAGTCTATCCCTAATTTATTTGTAATAAGCAGTTTTTCAATCATTTTAATCGTGTTTGAGGGTGAAAAATAAAATACTTTTTTATTTTCTTCCAATAAATGATTTAATATGGAAAATGCTAATGAAGTTTTTCCCATAGCGGGTCTTGCGCCAATAGTTATTATACTTCCTTTATCAACATTCAACACGCATTCGTCAATATCCTCAAAACCCGTGGAAAAATTGATTTCATCGTTTTTCTTTAATAATTCTTCAGTGTTAATTTTATTCATTATTTTCTCCTTTTTTAGATATTATAATTTTTAGGTATGTCCAAAACGGTGGTATAAAAACAAAATAAATTATGAATCTGTATAGAATATACAGATTCATATATTTTTTATAATGGAAGATAAGCCGAGATATTAAAGAACTACTAATACTTATTCGGTTAATAGTGCAAAAGCGTGGGTATCATTAAATAATATTATTTAAGAATCTTGCTTTTTTCTATTTCTTTAAAAAATTTTGTTCTGTTCATTTTGGTTATTATAATTCCGTCTTTATCAAAATTACCGGTACAGCATAACCATAGAATTTTATCCACATAAAAAGGAGTGTATTCAATCTTTTTACACATACTTATAAATTCAAAAACGATTTTATTTTTCTCCTTACACTTACCCCCGACATGTTTATAACAAGCAATTATATGAGAATCATTTTTTATAAGATTTTCACATTTAAGTTCTTTAAAGAAATCTAATGTTAATGTATCACCCATTCCAAAGATGTCTTTGTTAAACTCTCTTAAACGGTCTCTATATTTATTATATTCAGAGTTAAAGTCAGAATCTTTCTTTTTAGCCTCATCTTTTTCAATTTCTTCAATAATGCCATCTACATTATTAAAATAATCGCAATCTTTATTTATTGATTCAATAAATTTTTCTTTCGCTTTATCAATATCAGAAGATTTTCCTTTTATTTTAATAAGAACATCCATTAACCCACGTGAATATTTTTCCCATGCTTTATTCAATTCTTTGCTTTGCTCATCATCAGATGAATTCTTGTTTTTAATATCAAGAAATTTTCCTTCTAATTCTCTTAATAGATTAGAATTTATTCCAATTTCATTAAATTTTTCTGATAAAAATTCATATACACAATTTAAAATCTCATTATTATCTTTGTCAACAGAAAAAGAGAGATAATTTATTGCCTTTGGCATTGCTTGGTAATTCTGTAATTCTCTGCAAAACTCATTTAAAATTTTCTTGAAGTCATCGACGGGAATTTCATCGACGCCCAGTCCATAAATTGGCTTATATTTTTCCAATAGTTTTTGGCAGCGCTCATGGGGGTTTGTTTCGGATAATTTTTCATCTCGCACTGCTAATAGCACTTTTTCTGCATTTTCAATAATATATGACTCTGCAAAATTAACTAATTTTTTAAATTTTTCTTTTTGAATTTCACTCATTTTTCAACTCCCATTTTTGTAAATTATAACATATCGATTAACCAATAATTGTAACTTAGCCTTAAGTTTTATACAATTTAAATGTCTTGTTTTTTGTTATCAGGATAGTCATTGGTGGTTTCAATGTCCCCTGTGGTAATGATTTCATCTCCGATTATCTGTCTTTCAAAGTAGTCATCCCAAATATCAATAATTTTAAAGCCTAAAAATCTAATTACTTTATGATTTGTTACCATAAATTTACCCATAATTTTTCTCCTTTTTTAGATATTATAATTTTTAGGTATGTCCAAAACGGTGGTATAAAAACATAATAAATGATATAATTTGTATGTCCTATATAGACACATAAATTTTTTATAATGGAGTTATGGAAATGGAAGAAAAACCGAGATATTCAAGAACCACGGACATTGTAGAGTTAATGATACTAATGCAGTCAAGAGTGCAGGGGGTTTCGTTAAATGATATTATGAAAGAATTTGGTGTATCCAGAAGAACTGCGGAGAGGATGAGAGATAGCCTTATGCTTGCAGTTCCGCAAGTGGAAGAAATTGAAAATTTTAAATCAAGAGAAAAATATTGGGGATTTCCTACCGCTTATATGAGAGAGATTATAAGTTTTACCCCTGAAGAAATTGCAAATCTAGAAAACTTAAAAAAATATCAACAAGAGCAAGGAACAGAAGATAAAGCCAAAATTATAGAGCAGACCATAAATAAAATAAGAGCTTTGAGCAGAAAAAAATTACCTCAATTTGATAATGCCATAGAAATTTTAATGCAGACGGAAGGTTTTGTAATTCAGCAGACCCCAAGACATAAATTTGACCTTAATATGCTTGAAACAATAAGAGAAGCTATGACTTCAAATAAAAAAATAAGTGCAAAGTATAACAATAAAAATAAAGTTCTTGCCCCTTACGGGTTAATATACGGTGCTAAAGTATACCTTATAGGGGTGGAAGAAGATAAAGGAACAAACCCTTATTGTTATTTACTTCATAAATTTTCGGAGGTTAAAATAACAAATGAAACATTTGATAAAGGTAATTTTAACCTTGAGGAATTTTCAAAAAAATCGTTTGGAGTGTATCAGGGTGAGTGTTTTGATGTAAAGTTGCTATTTTCAAAAAACGTAGCGGATGATGTATTAAATTATCATTTTCACTCTACACAAAAGATAAAGAAGAATGATGACGGCACTGTAACAGTAAAATTTAAGGCTTCGGGCGACAAAGAGATATTATGGCACTTATTCAAATGGGGAGAAGATGTCAAAATCCTCTCACCTAACACTTTAAAAAAAGAATACATTGAAATGCTTGAAAATACTCTTTTAAATCAAAAAGAGAAGTAAAAGGGATTTATAATAGAAAGAGAATATAATTATGGAAAAAGAAAAAGAAGCTAAAAACCCAACAGATGTAATAATTTTAAACAGAATGTACGCAGGCGAGTATTTAGGTGAAAATCTCGGACATGAAGTAATTAATTTAATAAAACCCGATGAAAGTGAGGAGTGTAATAGTTATTTAGTATATATTACAAATGACGGTAAAATAAAAGATAAATTTCATAAGGAAGAATGGAAAGCAAGCTGTGTACTTTATACTCGTTGGTGTAAAAGAGAATATAAAGATGACAATAATCAAACAAAAACATTATCAATGCAGGAAATTCTTGCAAAAACTGAGGGGAAATTAGTTAATCTGATTGATGACTATAAAAATAATAAGAAAAATAAAGAATATACGAAAATACATTTAAAAAGTTTAGAAAAATATACATATGATGGGAAGGGATTAGAAGAAATATTTTCAAAAAATAAGCATGTTACTCAACCTATATTATATGCAACATTTGAAGTTGATAAAATAATAAAAGTAAAGCCTGAGTATAGAGTATTTATTGTTGACGATAAAGAAACTTGGGAGAAATGCAGAGAAATAAATAACAATAATGAAGAAGAAAATAGTGAAAAAAAAGAAATCCAAAACCCAAAAGAAGAATTTATATACATTAATGAAGATGTAGAACCTCATAATAAACTTAACTTCTCATCCAGAAGTTTAAAACAATACGTAGTAAACGGAATGCACAATAATAAAAATCTTGAACAAGTTTATAACAATATTAAAAACAAGATCATAAAGGGTGATTTTTGGGCTAAAGGTAATGAAAATCCAGTAAGAACATATAAAGAACTGAAAGATGCTAATCTGATTGTTTCAGGTGTCAATAAAAACAATTTTATCGGGATTATAAGACAAGAGTACGATGAATTAACTTATACCAATTTATTTTTCCATATTTTTAAATCAAGTCCTGAATTATTTTGCGAATTTGCGAATGAGGTTTTGAAAATTAAAACTTTATCATCCTCGGATAACCTAAGATTTGTAAGAGAAGAAGGCAACATTGATTTATTGATAGATGATATGGAAAACAAGACTCTTATTGTAATTGAAAATAAAATAAAATCGGGAATAAACGGGGTAAGGCACGATGAAGCAGGAGAAGAAGTCGGAAATCAATTAAGCAAATATATTCATTATACTTTTGGATATGTAGTAGACAAAGGAAGTGATAAAAACGGATACACTTATAAACGCCTAAAAAGCGAAATAGATGATAATGATGAAGAAAGAGAATCAAACGGATATGAAAATTATAAAGACAGGCACTTTTTCATCTTTGCTCCAAAATATAAAAATTTTAAAGTAAATGACATAAATAGCAATGTACATAAATTTTTAATAAAAAAGTCAGAATACAAAGAAGGCACTGACACAAAATTAAAAGACATTGAGGGTGTTAATATTGATGAATTAAATTACAAAATAATAGACTATAAAAAAATATTTGATTTCTTCAATAAAAAAGAGAGAAAAGAAAAATATCAAAGTAAAATAGAATATTATGACGAATTTTTATATGCCATAGATCGTCATTCTAATGATACGGATAATATCCAAGAAAGACAAATGTACGAACGATTTGCGCAAAGAATAGAAGAACTACCCCCCCCCAAAAAAAAGAGGATAAGAAATAATGACAACGGAATTAAAACTAACACCAAAACCAAATGCTGAGCAGCAAAAGGCTATAGATACATATAAAAGAGACGGGATTTTTCTGGTTTTAGCAGGCCCCGGAACCGGTAAGACTTTTACTGTTTCTCAAAGAATTAAAACAATAATTGAAACAGGAACTCCAGAAGAGAGAATATTATGTCTTACATTTTCCGATACTGCGGCAAAAGAAATGAAAAAAGGTGTTGAAAAAGCTCTTGATGTCACAAGTTCTAATGTTAATATCTATACTTATCACAGCTTTTGTCTTGACATAATAAAAAATCACCCTGATATATTCGGAATTGGCGAAAATATAAAAATTATAACAGATTCCGTAAAAAAAGCATTTATGAAAGAATGTATTGACGAAAATCTTGAAAAAAGGAAGGAACCTACAAGTTTTCAAACAGAAAAAAACGGGCCATACTTTTTTATAGATGAAATTCTTGATAGAATTGAAGAAATAAAAAAATACAGGTTAGATAAAAAGAAATATTTTGATAATCTTAATAACAATCCGGATTGGATTCCTCTTGTAAATGAAAAATATGAAAATTGGCAAAAAACACTGTTAAAAAACCCGGATAAACCAAAAACAAAAGTTTTAATTGATGCTGAAAAGAAAATTGCAAAGGCACAAGAACTATGGGAATTATACAGCCTGTATAAGCTCAAAATGCAAAGAAAAAATTTTCTTGATTTCGGTGATATGATTACTATGCTTTTAGATGAGTTTGAAAGAAACGAAAGTTTAGTTAAAGAAATAGCTTCAAATTATGATTATATAATAACTGATGAATATCAAGACACAAATATTTCTCAAAATGAAGTATTATTCTATCTCGCCGAAAATATGCAAAAGAAAAATGTTTTAGTTGTAGGTGATGATGACCAAATTATTTACACCTTTCAAGGGGCAAGATTAGATAGCATTAAAAACTTTATTACAAGATTAAATGTTAAAGATGAAGACGTTATCTGTTTTAAAGAGAACAGGCGTTCAACGGCAAAAATCCTTGAACTTGTCCGACAGATAGTTTTACAAGATGATATAAGTTTAGAAAAAGACAGTTATTTTAAACGGTTTAATATATCAAAAGAACTGTCATCAGTTAATATGGAGCTTGTTCCGAAAAATAAAGATGTGAAATGTACGATATATAGAGATTCTTTAGAAGAGCAAATTGATATAGTCGATAAAATAAAATCACTTATTAATTCGCCTGATTGCCCTATTGATAAAAATACAAAAGAAAAAAATCTATCCGAAATCGCAATACTGGCTAATAAACATGAAGAACTCGACGGATATGCAAAACTTCTTCAAGCTGCAAATATCCCTTATGAAAGAGCAAACGGCAAAAATGTTTTTGATATTCAATCTTTTGTTGTAATGTTTTTGTATATGCAATTTCTTTGTAATTCAACACTATATAGTGAATCATTCTTTAAAATGATACTTTCAAAGCCTTTTGATATAAATGAAAAAGATTATGAAGTGTTATACAGAACAAGGAATTCTTTTTCTTCTTTTATTCAAAATATGCGTAAATTTAAAGATAACAGCTATACCTATAAAGTAACAAATAAAAACGGAGAAAAAATCAATCTTTCATTTGCAGAACCTGAGAAAATAGATAGATTTTTAAAAATTTACGATGAATTAAAAGATATAAAACAATGTACTAATTTAAAAGATGCAATTCTTACGATTGGCAATAAAACCGGTATATTTGAATATTATTTTAATAACCCCGTAAACAGAAGCGAAAATATTGCAGGATTAAAAAAACTGGTTGACGAAGCTGAAAGTTATTTGGAACTAGAAAAACCGGTCACTTTTGAATTTTTTGTATCATATCTTGAAAAAGCTATGTTGGAGGGAATAAAGATTTTTGCTGATAAACCTCCGATTAAACAAAATTCCGTAAAACTTATAACTTATCATGCTTCTAAAGGAATGGAATTTGAATATGTTTATATGCCATATCTTATAAACAAAAAGAATGATTTTGAAAATCCTAAAATTCCGTTAAGTATTAAAGATGATATTTCAAAAGACAATATAACGGGTAAAACAATTTCCAAGGAAGAAAAGAAAAAAATAACAAAATCTAATCTTGTAAAACGTATATATGTGGCAATGACAAGAGCAAAGCACTCTTTAAATCTATCTTATACAAAAATAAGAATTGACGGAAAAGATGCTGAACCTCTTGAACTTTTGACTCCGCAAACCGTTAAAGACCGCCTCAGTATTGAAGAATTTGAAAAAGATAAAGATGCTCATTCAAGTTTTGAAAATGAAGTTATAAAATCTTTAACTATATGCGATAGAGACTATTATAAAGAATTTAAGGAATATTTAAACAATATAATATCCGAAAAAGTGTTTTCGGCATCAAGTGTTAATTGCTATTTAGATTGTCATAGAGAATATCTATATACTCATTTATTAGGCTTATCACCTAAAACAGATAATGCGGATAAGGCACACTTTGGAACGGCAGTACATGCTGCTTATGAATTTGCCGTTAATTATGCTATTGAAAATAAAGTATTCCCTTCAAAAGCAGAATTTATACATAAATTTGAAAATACATTAAAAGAATTGCCTGTCTCAAGTAAATTAGAATTAAAAAGAATGCTTGTTGACGGTGCAGTTGTTCTTACTAAAGAAAAAGACGGAGAATGTGCTTATGACCGTTTAAGAATGACACCTGTTGAACAATTATATAAAGCAGAACACGAATTTACTTTTGATATAGACGGTACAAAATTCACCGGAAAACTAGACAGAATTGATAAACTGCCTGACGGTAAATATATTATTTATGATTATAAAACCGGAGATAAAAAAGACGAAAAAGAAATTTGTGAAGGAGGAGTGCACGAAAATTATTATAATCAAATGGCACTTTATAAACATTTCCTCTGCAAAGAGCTGAATTGCGGATATGAAGATATAACAACTTTATTTTTATTTCCAAGAGACTTTAAAACCCCCTTTGAACTAAAATTATCTCAAGAAAATTGTAAGAGAGTTGTTGATAAATTTAGAAATGCAATAGCTGATATTAAAGCAAATAAGTTTGAACCAATGACAAACAAAAATGAGTGCAGTACGTTTTGTCCTTATAGAAATTCTTATTGCAGTTTGAACATAATTTAAAGAAAAAGGCAGGGTAATTTTATTCCCTGCCTTTACTTCTTAAAATCCTACTGCATTTTTAAGTTCTTTTGATTGTTTTAGTTTAACTTCGGCTTGGAGCATTTTGGATAATTCCGCTAAATCGGTAATATTTAAGAAATCAGCTTTCTTTTTAACCGTTGCAAAATCACCCGTTGTTAAACCTTTTATATTTAAATTAGCATTTGAAATATTAAAGAAGTGCTTTATTGCAAGATTTACCTGCTCATTATTCATAAAATCAAATTTGATTTTAAAAGTAAATCTTCTAAGGCTTGCTTCATCTAATGTATCTAATAAGTTAGTAGTGCATATAAAAGGATATTCATGTGATTCCATCCAAGTAAGCATTTCATTAACCTGACTTACCTCCCAGCTATGCTGAGCATTTGCTCTATTTTGCAAGAAACTGTCTGCCTCATCAAATATAAGCATAGCTTTTTTATCTTTTGCTTCCTTAAATGCCGAAGCTATATTTTGTTCTGTTTCTCCGACCCATTTTGATATTAAATCGCTTGCCCGCTTTTGTATTACTTCTATTCCGAGCTTATCGGCTAAATATTTTGAATATTCACTTTTACCCGTACCGGGTTCTCCGTACATACAAATTGAAAAATTTAATTTTCCGCAAGATTTTATTTTCTTTTCTAAATCATCAACATCTAAATCACTATTAACTAAGCTTATGTTATAGTTTTTTACATCGAAAGTTTTTGTATTTTTAATATTTTTCTTTTTATACACAACCTTTGTTATATTTTCAATATAGCCTTCAAAATCTTTTTCATCTCCCGAGGTTAGTTTTGTCATCTGCACCGCATTTGAGATAATTGAAGGCGAAATATCATAAGCCTTATTAAGTTCTTCAATTTTTGATTTTTTAACTTTAAACTTGTTTTTTTTCAAAACCCTGTTCCAGATATGGAGTCTTACGCTGTCCGATAATTTTTCAAACTCTATTGCATAACTCATTCTTCTTAAAAAAGCAGGGTCAACATCATAAATATTGTTTGTAGTCCAAATAACGGGTACGGGAGTTTCTTCCAATATTTTATTAAGATATCCTTTTGAAGCACTTCCGAAGCAAGAAAAGCCCCTATTCATAACATCTTCAGCCTCATCAAATAATATGCAGGACTTATCTGCTCTTGATAAAATATCCTGTTTGGAATATAAATCCACAAGCCTGTATTCTCTATCCGCCTCTTTAAAATTTTCTTTTTCCGTTTTAACGGCATACATTGGAATTTTTGCAGTATTTGCTATAAGTTTTGCAAATTCCGTCTTTCCTGTTCCCACATGCCCGTAAAGAAGTATATTTACGCCCTTCTTTTTTTGCTCAACTGCTGATTTTAATATATTTACAACTTTTATTCTTTCATTCTCAATATGTTTGTAATCATTCAAGGTTAAGTTTGATTTTTCACTTTTGCCAAGCAGAATATTTATTATTTGATTGGATGTTTTACATTTAGGATTGTCAAAAATTGTTAAAATTTCGGGATTAATATTAATATCACTTCCTCTTGTGCTATCTGTCAGGTTTTTTAAATAAAGACTCTCTGTTATCCTTCTGCGTCTGTTATATCTAATTTTTAAGTAAACTTGAGCAAATTTGGCAAATGGATCACGGTTTATACTCTCAAATAATTCTTTAAAAATATTATTTACCTCTTGAATAACACAATAAGTAAATACCCCATATTCATCTTCATCTAATTTAAAGATATCCTTTAAAAGAAGCAGTTGATGTTCTAATATTGTATTTTTTTTCGGTATTCTTTCTTGTAACTGCTTTATTATTGTCTTTAATGTTCTTTTAAACTCATTTCTAAGAACAACATTATCAAGTAATAATTCTCCGTATTCGTCTATTTTAAATTCTTTTTTAGATACTCTGAATTCGTCACAGAAAAAATCAAAAACTTCACCAAATGAATAATTTTTTAAATCAAATTCATTAATTAATACATACAAATAATCTAAAAAAAGTCTTTTTTCAAAATTGTTCATAATTTTCATCCCTTTTTCTATTTCCTACATTTTTATTTTAAGCAGGAAATATGTCAAAATAGGACGCAAAAAATTTAATTTAAAAACTTATTATTTCATTAAATACATCAATGGCGAAATTATCACTCATGCCAGAAATAAAATCTATTATTGCATTTTGGTAGTCTGACTGTTTTGTAATATCATATATTAAAGAATTTTCAAATCTCAATTCTTTTCGCTTTTCAAGATTATATGAGGAATATTTAATCAGCCATTCTTCAAATGTGTCAAGTATTTTAGGAAAGAATTTTCTTTCTTTTTCCATAGATGTTTTAATTCCTGCTTCAAAGTATTCATTAAGCTTATTAAAAATAGTATTTAGAACGAGTTTAGAGTATTTTTTAAAAGGCTCAAGCCTTTTATTATAATAAATTCTATCTCTATTAAATTCTTTTATGGCTTTCATCAGATTAAAGCAATCTTCCGAAAAGCAAAAGCCTTTTTCGGGTGAAGAATTTTGGCATAAATCTATAATGAATTTGTGCATTAATACGGTTGTATTTACCCAATTTAATTCTATTTCAGGGAATGTAATTTTTATTTCCTTTTCAAGCACCTTTAAATCATCTTCTGTTATAAGCCCGTATAACATAGCATCTTCAATATCTCTGCCTATATAACCGATTTTATCCGCAATCTTGACAACACATCCCTCATAAGTATATGAGGCTGTTTTACCGCCTTTTGGAATTATATATAAATCGATAAATTCATCTCTGGGTTTAATAACCCGTTCATCTATTTCACCGCAATGGCAGACAATACCGTCACGAACCGCATAAGTTAAATCTAAGTTTTTATGTATTCCGTTATAATCAGGCATAGTTTCTATTTTATCAATAAAATGCAGACTGTTTCTTTCATGCCAAAAATCATTCAATTTGTTTTCTTTTGCAATATCTTTTAAAATATTTTCGCCCTGATGTCCGAAAGGTGCATGTCCTATGTCGTGCCCCATTCCTATAGAACGAACTAAATCCAGATTAAGATTAAGAAATTTAGCTATAATTTCAGCTACTGCACTAACATGAGTAACATGTTCTATGCGGGTGCAAATATGGTCATTATGAGGGGCAAAAAATACTTGTGTCTTATTTTTTAATCTTCTATATCCGTTTGAATGCAGTATCCTATGCATATCCCGTTCAAACGGAGTTCTTAAATCATAATCCTTTTTGTAAATTTCGACTTGGCGGGATATTGCATTCTCCCATTTCGGATTTATTTCATCCGTCTTTACACTTGAAAAATCAGCAAATTTACAATCTTTCTTACTCATTTTAACCTCTTTTTTAATAATAATAAAAATAATAATAAAAAATTAAAAGAAAAGAATTATAACGTTAAATACAATAGTTATTTTATCATTAAATATGATCAAATATTTACTGTTATTGAGAATAGAATACTTCCTGCTGTTCAGATACAACAATAATTAACATCTAAAATATGGATAATATATTTCTCAAAATCTTTGTTATAGCGTTCGCCGATGATGAGTTTTGAAATATAACTTTCGGTTAGGTTTAATCTTTTTGCAAGCATTTTTTGCGGCATATTTTTCTGAAGCATTTTGAAACGTATCATTCTTTCTCTGCGATACAGAAAATGACTCCCACCGTCATTCATATTATTTGGGCTTTTTGACATTTTTTGCTCAAGTAATTCAATTTGTTTTCTCAATTCTGCTTGATTGCTCGCGTTAAACGTGCCTGCGCTTCGCTCCGCACTATGCTCGCAATTCGCTTTACGCATAAAAACTCCTTAAAATAAACAGATAATTATTGGGGTACACACATTTTAACTCTGTTTCACAATAAAGCAAGTTGGATTTTGCGTAGGCTGAAGTGAACGACTGCAGAGTGTAGAGCAATAATCCAATACAAACCGTGTCGAAATGATACAAAGTTAGTCGGAAACAGTTCCAATCTTCCGAGTTCAGAGTGATAGATGTTAATACAATGAACGAAGAAAAATACATTGCAATCAAAGAATTAGCAGAGCTTAAAGGTGTTAGCACCCGAGCAATCAGGTTATCTTTGAATAAATATGTAACCAGAAAAATAACTGTCAAAGGCGGAAAAAGTTTTGAGATTTTGCTATCAAGTATTGAACCGGAGCTTCAGGAAAAGTATTATTCCAAAATTGTTCCGACTTATACTAAAAAACAGCTTCTCACACCAACTGATTTTCACAAACCTGACAAAGCAAAAGTTATTGCACTTGCTCGATTGAATTTATTGAATCTTTGGAAACAAGAACGCAAAACTCAGCAGAATAAAACTCAATTTGATAATGATTTTTTAGGTGCATACAACGCACAAGTTTTGTATCCGGAGATTTATGCAAAACTCGGAAATGTTTCAATAGGGACACTTCAAAGATGGAAAAGGATTTTAGGGAATAGCAATAATTATGAACTATTAGTCCCGAATTATCATTATGAAGATTATTCAAGAACTTGTCTTACGGATTATGAAAAACAAATATTTTTAAAACTTTTATTGCACCCGAATAAATTCAGCATAGGAAAAGCAATATCTCTAACACAGTATGTTCTGAGAACTCAAGATTCTGAATATATTCCAGCTGCGCCGACGTTCAGGAGATTTGCTAACTGGTATAAAGCAAATTATTTTGACAAATGGACGCTATTGCGTGACGGAGAAAAAGCACTGAAAGAAGAAGTTATTCCTCACATAAAAAGAGATATTTCCAAAATCGGAGTCGGAGAAGTTTTAGTCGCTGACGGAAAAAGATTAAATTTTCAGGTAATAAACCCGTTTACGGGAAAACCTTGCCGAGCAACCTTAATCGGTTTCATAGATTGGAAATCATCCGCATTAGTTGGTTATGAAATAATGATAGAAGAAAATACACAGAATATTGCTTCAGCACTTCGCAATGCAATACTAAATTTAGGAAAAATTCCAAAATTTGTATATTTAGATAACGGCAGAGCATTTAGGGGTAAATATTTTGTAGGAATTGCTAATTTCAATAAGATTGGCATAAAAGGGATTTACGAAAAACTTGGTATAACAACAGTTTTTGCAAATCCGTATAACGCAAGAGCCAAAGTTATTGAAAGGTTCTTTTTAGAAATGCAGGAAAGTTTTGAAAAACTGCTGCCAAGTTATATCGGAACAAATATAGAAAATAAACCGGCAAGGCTAAGAAGGAATGAAAAATTTCATAGTGAAATACATCAGGAATTTATTCCCACGATTCAGCATACAATTCAGATGATAAACAGTTGGCTTAAGTATAAAAATTCTTTGCCGTGTCCTAATAATAAAACAAAAAGCATCAAAGAAATGCTTGATAACATTGAAAAACAAGAAATAAATCAGAGTGAATTAGATGATTTAATGCTGGCACAGGAGATTAAAACTATAACAAGTCAAGGAATAAGGTTTTTAAAATCTGATTACTATAACGATGCACTTTATGGCTTAAGACAGAAAGTAATAATAAAATACAGCCTGTTTGATTTAAGTTACATCAATGTTTACACAATTACCGGTAAATTTTTATGCCGAGCAGAAAGAATTACCCTGACTCATCCGCTTGCTCATTACACGGGCGAAATAAAGGATATTGAGGATTACAAGCAGAAAATTCAAAAACAAAAACAGCTTAAAAATAAGACAATAAAAGCCTGTAAAGAGTTTTTGAATATTGATGATTTGGAAATTTTAGAGTGCGAGCCAGAAAAAGACGAAGATACATTTTTACCTCCGCCGATTGTTCCAAAGATAGAAAACAAAAAAGAAAAGCCTAAAAAATATAACCCTGCGGTTAAACCTTTATTCAAAACGAGCAGAGAAAGATATGAATACTTAATGGTGCACGGTTGTACTTGTAATGATGACAGAGTTTGGCTTACAGAATATAAAGAATCAAAGGAGTATAAGCAATATGAAACCGATATTTGTTAAAACGAAGAATGTCAAAGGTTTTATCAGCCTAATTCACAACTTAAAAAATAAACCTGAAAATATTACAAAAATCGGATTGGTTTATGGTAATGCGGGTCTCGGGAAAACTAAAACGGCTTTGTACTTATCTATTCAATATGATGCAATTTATGTCAGAGCAACAAATTCTATGAGTCCAAAGTGGTTATTAGAAGAAATAGCAAAGGAACTTGATGAAATTCCAAGATTTTATACTTCGGATATTTTCAGGCAGTGCGTTAATGCACTTAAAACAAATCCTCAGAT
>CANQJT010000001.1 GCA_947624325.1 Candidatus Gastranaerophilales bacterium | reverse complement strand
CATAATTTCCACGGGGTTACCGAATTCATCAACTGAATAAGAATAAGTTCTTCTAATGGTCGGTTTACTTTTACCTTTACTGGAGGCATTCATATATTCTAAGTGTTCTTTAATAGTTCCGTTTTCGTTAAAGGTAGTTTCAATTAAAGTACCCAAAGAACTTCTTTCAGATTCAGTGAATTCACCGTTATCATTATATGAATAGGATATAGTACTCTTACCCCATTTTTCATTAACGGTTTCAATGGAAACTAATCTGCCTTGGGAATCATATTTAGCGGTATAATCATCAACTCTTCCTGTACCGTAGTTTCCTTTTCCTGTAACGGTGGAATTAGGTTTTCCCGTTTTAGGGATATCAAAAGTATAGAAAAGAGGTTTTTCAATAATATACCCATATTGAAGGTCTTTACTATCTTCTATAGTATTTTTTCCGTCATAAGCGAAAGCATTTTCTATCATTGTCTCATCATCAAGCTTTTCAGGTTCTTTGTTATCGGAAATTTTATCGTCTTGCGTGTTTTGTTCTATATTTCCACGATTTTTTTCTATTTCTGCTAATTGCATTTGTAAGTTATTAATTTGTGAGATAAGTCTATTTCTATTATTTTGGAGCTGCATCATTTCTGCTTGAAGCTGCTGTTCTTTTGTATGGCTTGAACTAATTTGATTTTGCAAATCATTGATTTGTGCCATGTAAGCATTAGTCATACCACCCAAATATTGATTAAACTGATTAAATGACTGCATATTCATTGCATTTAGATTAGATTCAAGTAACAGCCTGTTATTGAATACTTGGTTATATTGCTGTTCAAGATTGTATAACTGCCCTTCAATAAGTTTAAGATTATTTAATTGAGTATTCAGTTCATTTTTAATTACTTTTTCATTATATTCATTTTCCAAATATTTGATTTGTACTAAAATATTATTTCTTGTTTCTTCACTATCTGCATATGAAAGCATATCATAATAACTTTCAATTTTCTTTCCAAGATTTGTCAATTCTGCATAAGAATTTTCGGGTGCAGGATATGGATATACTACATTATCTTCGGGAGGAATTTCGCCGAAAGGAGGGAACGTATTATTTCCGGAAACAGAAGCCGGAGGCGGAGGTGTTACATTATCTTCAGGAAGGATTTCGCCTGAAGGAGGGACCATATTGTTTCCTGAACCCGGAGCCGGAGATGGAGGTGTTACATTATCTTCAGGACGGATTTCATTATTAGATTGAGGTATATTATTGGGATTTTCAGGTGAAGGAACGGGTGGTTTTGCAGGTGTTTCTTCAGGATTAATTAAATCATTAGTTATTGTACCCTCAACGGTATAATTTTCGTCAGGGGTTTCGGAATTAGACGGTTCCAAAGTATTGCTATTTGTATTATTTTCTGTATCGGGATTTTGGGTTATATTTTTTTCATATCTGTTTATTGCACTATCTATAGCAGTTTTTTCGGCTGATAAAGCATATATTTCTTGGTTTGTTTTATCTCTTTCAGAAATGACTTTTTCTAAATCATTTTTAAGCATGTCATATACTGCAGTTGTTGTAGTTTTTATATTTTCATATAATGAATAACGTTGAGTGCCTTTTTCTAATTTTGCCAAAACACTATCTGTATCTTTAATCATTGATAAATAATTTTCAATGTCACGATTTAATTGAGAAATTTTGGTTTCAAGATTTGTTAGCTGGGCATTTTTATTATTGAGTTTTACTCCCAAATCATTAGCTTCTGCATTTTTTACAAATTCTAATATTCCTTCTTTTGTGTTTAATTTGTATTGCTTTAAATAATTATCTACTTCTTTTTGATTTTGTTCTATTTCTGCATTAGTTAAATCTTTAGATGTTTCACTTATTGCATTATGAACATTATAAATTTCTTCATTTTTAGTTGTATCATAGTTCTCTGTTTCATTAATATAAGAGTATACAGTTTGACTAATTTGAGGATACTTCTGCGCTAATTCTAATAAGAAGGAATTTTTTTCACTTTTTAAAGCATCCAATGTGTCTTCATTATTTTTAATATTTTCTTGGTTTATATTAAATTCAAAATTATAAGCAGAATACAAACCTTTGTTTCGTTCTAATTCCTGTGGCAGGTTATCTGATTTTTGTTTAAGTGCATCTATGTCTTGCATTTGCTGATTATATAATTCGTTTCCATAAACATTAATATCCCAAATATGATTGTAATATTGTTTTATGCTGTCTTCATAAGCATTTTTCGTATATTGAAATTGTTCTTCTTTGCTTGCAGATTCTCTTAAACCCGGTTCAGTTTTGCAATATTGAGTCTGTTTAAGGGAATCTAAAATTTCTTCTTGGTCATTTATATTCTTTATAAAATCATTAAGTTTTTCTGCATCAGAACTATTAATGTCTTGAAGGCTTGAATATAATATTGAATATAGATTGTCAACATTTGCTTTTTGAGCTTTTAAAGTATCATTTTCACCCTTAAATATATTTAGTAATTCTTCAAGTTTATTTTGATAATTTTCAGCAGGGGAAATTTCCGGTTCAGAAGAAACAGATGCTTGTGACGGTGTTTCATTACCTATTGTTGAAATAGTGTCTGATTTTGTTACATTCCCTCTGTTGTAACTTTCTATAATATCATTTGAACTTAATACCCCGTCATTAGCAGTATTTGTATTGTTTTCTGTATTTGCTTCGGTATTTACTGTTTGTTGTTTTTCTTCAGGAGTAGAAACACTAATAAATCTAATATCATTAGCTGATTCTATACTTTTATTAATTGCATTTTTAGTATTATTAATAATTTGGCGTCTTATAAATTCAAATCTTTTATATCTTGTTGATTTTAAGAAATTGTAGTTTCTGTCTATGTATGCCATAATATTTCTCCTATATCCTGAACATTAATTTTATCGGCATAACTTTTAATATTCTTTAAATAAATATATTAAAACTTTACAAAATGTAATAAAAAATAAATTATTGATATTTTAAATTTAAATATTTATAATTTGAAAATGAAAAAAACAATTTTAATACCTAAGTTAATATTTTATATAATTTTGTTGATTATATTAGTATATGGTATATATTGCAGAATTAAGTTATATTCTGCTCAAATTCCTTTATTTTGGGATGAAATGCTTTTATGTTCATCTTTTGTAAATAGAGAATTACCGGAGCTGTTTTTACCATTGGATTATTATCAAAAAGCGCCTCCTCTGTTTTGTTGCTTAGTATTTTTAATAACAAAAATAGCAGGATTTAATCTTTTAAGTCTTCGTTTTATTTCTTTTATAGCAGGATTAATTTCGTTACCCTTATTTTTTATTTTTCTAAAAACTAATATTAAAAACCAAATAGGGATTATTACGGGTTTCTTAATTTTTTCAATAAGTTCTTATTTAATATATTACAGCGCAGAATGTAAACCATATTCATTGGATGTTCTGCTTTGTATTGTTTTACTTCTTCTTTATAAAAAAATTGAATTATTTAAAATATCAGCTTCCAAGGCAATATTGTATGGTATTATTTCAATGTTATTTGTATTACTTTCATTTCCTTCAATATTTATAATTCCTGCAATTGTTTTTGCAAAAATGTTTGAAGAAAGGCATATAAATTATAATTGTATTTGGATAGGAATGGGGGGGGGGATTGCCGGATTATATTTGTATTATTCTGATATTAATAATTATGCTTTTCTGGTTGATTATTGGAGTACCAGTGAAAATTTTTTACTTCAATTTAATCAGATACCTGAATTGTTTGCCAACTATAAAGAGATATATTCAGATAATATTACATTAACAGTGCTAATTACAAGAATACTGCTTATATTGACGGGTATAACCGTATTTATCATAAAGAAAAAAAGAGAAAGTATAATATATTTGTTGATAATACTATTAGTGATTTTTAGTTCTCTTATGAAACTTTATCCGCTACACCCCAGATTTTTATTATTTTTATATCCTATTACTATATGCATTATGGTTAAAAATTTTGATATAAACTATTTTTTAAATAACAAATTAAAATATTATTTGAATATATTATTAATTGTTATTATGGTTTATAGTATGAACTTATACCAAATACCTTATATAAATAAATCAGAAAACCAAATAATTGATATGATATCATATTTTAATACTTTAGAAGATAGAAAAGAAATTAAAAAAGAACTAAAATATCTTATAGAAAATTATAATCAAGAAAATGATGAAATACTAACTCATTTTGGGTTTCAAGCCTATATTAAGGTTTATTCAAAAATATTTGGAATAGATAAAAAATATAAATACAAAATATATAATTTTGATGATGACAGCAAAGAAGTAACGATAAAATATTTAGAAAACTGTAGAGAAAATACAAACACTTGGATAATGGGGCAATATAGAAAACATTTTATAGAATCACCAAAAGCAAATTTTATTGAGGAATATCTGATAAAAAATAAAAAAAATTACCAAAAAATATATAATAATAATTATATGGGGACATATTTGTATAAAGTATATAATTAATAATTAAATGTCCCAATTATCAGAGAGTTTTGCAAATTTAAAATCTTTATAAAAATAATTAAGTATTTGATATGCATTTAAACCTTGTGCCGCTAAATTATTTGCACCGTGCTGGCTCATACCCACTCCGTGTCCGTTTTTCTTAGTGTCTGTGTCAAAAGAAGGAACAGATTGAAGAAACGAACTGCCGGAGTTCCAAACTTTTGTTTGTCCGCCTGAACTTGCGTGGTAGTATGTCGGTAAAACTTTTTTATCCTGAACAAGAACAATTCCTTTAGTATCTTTTACGGCTTTTGTAGTGGAAGGTTTTTCGGCACTGGCTCCGCCATATACTTGATCTGCTGTAGTATCAACAAGGTCAAACCCTTTAGATGCATGTTTACCTGCGTTTCTTGTTGCAACAGCATAACTTCTTGCTGCAATTGCCTGAGCTTTTAATGCTTCTTCATTCCACTTAGAAGGCATTTCTGAAGGAACTACACCTTTCAAATAGTCTTCTAATGGTACGTTGTTTATTAATGTTAAGCCTGAACCCATATTGTTTATAATAAAATCACCCCGATACCAGGCTCTTTTGGAACACAGATAACCGGTTTTTTTTGTTCGTATTATAACTTGATTTGTTCCTAATCCTACATCTTTTTTGTTTATTACAATAGATAATTGATTTCCTTTTCTGTTAAACTCATATACCTTCATCGGAGTAATTTCATATAATAATTTATCTTTAAATCCGTCATAAATCTGAGCAGGTACGGAAGATGCAATTTTAATTTCTTTTGCATCTGTTTTTAGACCTATTTTTATTGCTTCTGCTTTTAAACTAAATAAAAATAAAATTATTATGACAGAAAATATCTTTTTTAAATTCATACCCTAAACTCGTTACATACTTTAACATCATAACATATAAAAATATCTGTATCTTAAAAATCATATAAATAGAGGATATATCTTTAAATAAAACCGCATATTTCCACCATAAATACGGGTACTTTTGACTTTTAATATTATATCATTATATTGAGTAAAAAAGGGAAAGTTGTATGATAAACGGCAGTGTACATTTTACGGAACCGGGAATTGTTCAGAACATCAGAGCCATGAGAATGCAGATGATGCTTATGGGTATTGCAAACGAGAATATCACAGGCTTTGATAAAGTCGGTTATCAAAGAAAAATTCCGGTTGTATCTTCTTTTGCCGAATATATTGGCGATGATGCATTGTCCACAACCATTGATGATACGGTAGGAAGATTATTCTACAGTGAAAATCCTTTGGATGTTGCTCTGGCAGAAAAGGGGTATTTTCAGGTTCAATCAGATGAAGGTATAAAACTTACCAGAGACGGTAGATTTATGATGGATAAAAATGGCGGAATTCTTACAATGGATGGAGCGAAGGTGCTTACAAATATGGGGACTCCTTTGGTTCTGCCTTTTGTTCCCGATAAATTGGATGATATAACAATTGATTTAAATGGTGTTGTAAGGGTTTTGAATAATAAAACAAGAAAATTTGAGACGGCAGGCACCTTGTCTGTTGTTACTCAAGATGGCGTTGCTGTTATAGCACCTAATGTAAGACAAAAATATAACGAGTATTCAAATGTTTCATTGGAAACCGAATTTATGGAAGCTATGTTATATCCTAAAACATTTGAGGCAAACAGGCAGTTGTATCAGATGCAAAATTCACTTTTACAAAGAACAATTTCAGCACTCGGAAGTTAGAAAGGTAATTAATGACAACAATTCAAGGTATAATCAATAAAGGTGTAATTAACGCAGAACAACAGTTTGATGCGATGAGTTATATATCTACAAACATCGCAAACTATAATACAAGCGGATATAAAGCTGTCAGGTTTGAACAGGTTCTTGATGAAAACGGTTATTTAACGGGTGTTGCAAGAACTGATTTTTCTCAAGGTGCAATACAAACCACCTCCAGAGATTTTGATATAGCAATAAACGGCTTAGGATTTATTCCTGTTACATCTCCGACAGGTGATGTTTCATATACCCGTGACGGTTCTTTGAAATTAGATAAAGACGGTTATTTAATTACCAATGACGGTCATTTGGTCGGTGACGGCATACAATTACCCGTAAATTATGAAAATTTTGAAGTTAAAGCGGACGGCAGAGTTGAAATATTTTCAACGGATGGTACAAAAAGAGAATGTGTAGGTACAATTCCTCTTGTTAACTTTAAAAATCCCGAAGGCTTAAAAAAAGGCGACGGAAATAAATTTTATTTAACTGCAGAATCAGGTGAACCTGTTTTAATCAAAAATCATAATAATTTTAAACAAAGAAATTTAGAAATTACAAACGTAGACATGATTAATGATGTAAGTTTAATGATGAGATTAAATGCTTCTATGCTTGCAAGTTTCAAAATTATGCAAACAGTAAATGAAATGTATTCAAGATCATTACAGTTGAATCAATAAAAGAAGGTGAGTAAATGATAAATCCTGAAAATTCAATATCTTCAACATTACATGCATTAGATTTAATTGCTGAAAGACATAAAGCTCTTTCTTCAAATGTTGCAAACATGCATACTCCGAATTACAGAAGAAAAGATATATCATTTTCTCAGTATTTGGGCGGAATATCAAGCCCGTTGGAAACAAAGCTTGCGGCAAAAATGGGACCTTCTCCCGTAACGATTGAAACAACCGAACAAAAAATAAATCCTGCGGAAGAGTTATCTGAAATTCAGAAAAACTCTATATTATATACAATAGCAACAAGGAGGATGACCTCTTTGATAACTGAAATGAGAACTGTAATAAATATGGGTAACGGCTAATGGGAATATTCAGCGCAATGAATGTAGGCTGTGACGGCCTAAAAGTACACGGTGCAAGATTAGATATTAATTCAAAAAATATTGCTAATATTGATACACCTAATTATGTAAGAAAAATACCAATGGTGGTATCTACAGACAGAACTTCATTTCTGAGTGTAATGAACCAGATGAAAGAGTCTGTCTTTGGTGCAGGTACTATGCCATATGCATCAGGCAGTGTTGCATTATCGGGTGTTGTTGAAGATCCGACATTAGGAGAAAAACTATATAAACCCGGTCATCCGGATGCAGATAAAAACGGATATATAAGAGCATCAAATGTAGACCCGTTAGTTGAAATAACGGATGCTATAATGGCTCAAAGAGCATATGAAGCCAGTTTGGCAATCATTACAATGACAAAATCGATGGCGGACAGGGCTGCATCGATTGGTACATAATAATAGGGGATGCGGATAAGTGTTTACAGGGATGATTCAAAATCTTTTAAATTCTTCAGGTCAGGCTCAAGCAATTCAAAGAGCAAGACAAATTGACAATTATGTTCAAACAAGAACATCTAAAATTCAAGAACCTAATCAGCCTCTTGAACTAAATACATTTGAAGATGTTATGAAATCTTCATTAAATGTTCACACAAGATTTAATGTTAACAATAATGATAATAAAATTAAATTCGGTGAATTAACTCAAAAAAATGTCAATGCGGTAAATTTAAGTGCATTAGATTTCGATTCTGACTTATATGATGATTCAGACGAAATCTCTCTTCCTTATATTCCAATAAAGGCGGATAAGTCACAAATCAAAGATATGATATCAAAAATTGCCAAAAAACACGGAATGGATGAAAAACTTGTAAATGCGGTCATTAAGCAGGAGTCCGGGTATAACCCCAATGCTAAATCATCAGCAGGCGCTCTCGGATTAATGCAATTAATGCCCTCTACGGCAAAGTCCTTAGGTGTTAGTGATCCTTTTAATCCGGTTCAAAATGTTGACGGCGGTGTAAGATATCTTAAAAGCATGATGCAGAAATATAACGGAAATGTTGTTCTCGCTCTGGCTGCATATAATGCGGGGCCGGGAAATGTTGATAAGTATGAAGGAGTGCCTCCTTTTAGAGAAACTCAAAATTACGTAAAAAATATTCTTGCAAATTACCTATAGAAAGGGATATATATGATAGAAAACAGATTGGTTCCGAATGTAAATATATTTTCAAATATCAATTCCTCTATGCAGATTGATGACTTTTCCCAAAAAGGATTTGGTGTAAGTTCGCTTAATGATTCACAGGGAAGCGATTTTAAAACAGTTCTTTCAGGACTTGTCAGTAAAATTAACAATGAGATAGATAAACCTGATCAATTATTAAACAGGCAAATGATGGGTGACAGTGAAGTAGATATCCATGATGTAACAACGGCAATAGCAAAAGCTGATTTAGGCTTGACTCTTGCAACTCAGGTTACATCAAAAGTTGTAAGTGCTTATACAGCCGTAATGAACATTTCTATATAAGTGTTAAGAAGTTACCTGTTATAAAAAAAAATAGTATAATATCAATTGATAGTAAGTATAAGATTAGGGATTTATGGATAAGTTAAAAGAATTATTAAAAAATAAAACTTTGTTATACTCCGTAGTTGGCGGAGGAGTTTTGTTGATTTTTATAATTATTTTGATTATGGCAGTATCCGCCTCCGGCGGTAAAGGTAAACAATCGTCGCAAGCGGTTGAAAAAATGCAGAAAGAACAATTTGATATTGTAACAACCGATAATCAGGGTAAAGCTATTGAAATTCAAACTCTGCTTGCAAGAAACGGTATACATGCAAAAAGAAGTATAGACGGTTCAAAAGTAACGGTATTTTTAGAAGCAGGTAAATATACAAATACAGACAGAGATTCCGCTTTGTTGGCTGTTGTTAAGAGCGGTCTAATTGATCAAAATGTAGGACTTGAAATTTTTGATAAAAGCGATTTTACCTCAACAAGAGAAGACAAAAGAATAAAACTTGCAAGGGCGGTCAACGGTGAACTTTCAAGGTTGATAAGACAAATGCCTAATATTGATAACGCATCTGTACTTATTACCATTCCTGAAAATTCAATGTTTAAGGCTGATAAAAAACCGATAAATGCAACTGTTATGCTTACTGTTGCAAGCGGTGTAAGGCTGGATGCATCGGTAATAAAAGCAATAAAAAGCTTGTTAATAGGCAGTGTTGCTGATTTAACCGCAGAAAATATATCAATAACGGATTCTAACGGAAATGTGTACAGCAGTCTTGTAAAATCTTTGGATGATCAAATATCAAGATTACAGGAAAATGATGCATATATGCAGAATAAAGTTGCAGCTCAGCTGGATATGTTATTAGGCAAAGGAAATTATGTAGTAACAGTAAGTACATTTTTAAATCAGGTTCCTGTTGAAGAAACAAGCATTAAATATGATCCTGCTGATAAAACGGCATTGACGGAACAAGTATTTAAAGAAGGTCTTGGTGACAATTCTCAAGATTCAAGTAAAGGTTCTGATGCAGTAAGTATATATTTGCCTAACGGACTTCAAAATTCCGCATCAACTTCCACCCAAAATAAAAATTATGAAAGAACAGCAACAGAAACAAGTTACGGTGTTGGCAAAACACATACTTCAAAATATTATAAAACAGGAATTATTGAAAAGATATCAATAGCTGTTACAATGAATGCTGATGCAATGCCCCCAAATATGACCGAAGATGAACTTAAAGCACAAGTTGCTTCTGCTGCATCGCCAAAAGTATCGGCTGATGATGTATCTATAGCATATGCGGAAACTATTGACCCGTATCTTGCATCAGACAGACCCGTTAATCTTCCGACTCCCGATGCATCAGGCAATCCTTGGTGGCTTGCGCTTGTTTTAATAGTTGCAGGGTTGATAGTAGGGTTTGTGTTTGTACATAAAAAATTAAAAGATTCCGCAAGTGAACAATTGGAAGAACTAAATAATTTAAAAATAAGAACGGAGCAGCAAGAAAAACAAATAGTTGATGTTAATTTAAAAGCTGCAGAATTGATTGAGAAACAGTCAATTTTAACTCAGGAGCTTTTGGAACAACAGAAACAGCTTCAAATTGAAAAAAAATCCGAAACAGAAACTTCCTTGTCTGAAGTAATTGATGATGTTTCGACAGATATGGCTCAAGCAGACAGCGATAAAACCTTAAAGGAATTAAAAAGCTGGATAGAAAAATCATAATGGGGTAAGGATAATATGCCTATAGCAGGGTTCGATTATAAAGCATTTGCCGTTGATTTAGCAAATCAAGCAATGGAAATACTGAAACAAAAGGGTACAAATGCCGTACCGGAAGGTTTAACTGATGTTGATAAAAAAACTATAGTAGAAACCGTAAGAAAATTTTGTTATATGTCAGGTGAAGCTTTAAGTAATGACCCTCAAATAAAATTTAATGCGGAACAGGCATGCCTTGTAACTCAATTTATAGGCGAATGGACTTTTCATAAATTAATTGATTTAATTAAATCTTCAATTCCCGTAAAAAACAGAGAGCCTATTCTTCAAGCTATTGCGGCAAATATTTTTAATACCGCAAAACTTGCCATTATTAAAAAAATGCCTCAAGATGCTTTAATTAGTTTAATTGAAGAGAAAGTTAAAAAAATATACAATGATGAACTGCAAAAACTCGTAAAACAAGGTATTTTATCACCGCAAGATTATGAAAAAGCAGTAAATACTTCTAATTTGAATGATATGGTTCAAAAAAATCAAGAAGAAGCTGCTTTAAATCAAGTTCAGCAAAACAACGACAGTTCTCAAGTAAATGACAAAAAAGTATTAAAATTGGCATCACTTGCAATAATATTAAAACGACTGCCCGAAGATAAGGTAGCGCAAATTCTTTCTGTATTAGATAAAAATGATATTGTTCACGTACAAAATTATATGAAAATGAGCAATCTTGAAGATAAAATTGATCACAATGTAATAATTAAGGCATTGGAAGAAATAAAAAAAATTATTCCTCCTTCAGATACAATAAATGTAGGTCGAATACTGCAAAAACACTACAAATATAAAAAATTAGTACCTATTGAAGTATTAAGTAAAGCGGCTTGTAATGAAAGAGAATCCGTAAGAGATTTTATTTTGGATAATTCATTTCCTGCTGCAGAAACATTTTCACCGTACGTCTTACAGTCACTGGTTACATCCATAGAAGAAAAAATAAATGATAATTAAGAAAAAATATACAGATATAAAAAAAATAAGTGAAATTATAAATGAAACTGAAGATAATGCAGTTACGGAAGTAAATTCCGAAAATGCTTCAGAATTATCTGTTGAAGAAGAAAATATAAATAATCAACAAGAACTTGAAAAAAATGATAACAGTGACTTTGATTTAACATTAGATAATATTAAATTTGAACAAAGGCAAGAAAGAAGGGAAGGTTCAAGAAGAAGAGGATACAGAAGAACTCAGGACAGAAATATTATATCAAGAGCACAGGAAGAAGCTGCAGCAATTAAAGAAGCTGCAAGACAAGAAGGATATAAAGACGGAATTAATCAGGCAGAAGATGCAATTAATGAATTAAAAGCTAAACTTTCTGAATTCTACGGCTATAAAACAGAGGTATTTAATAAAGTTTCTGAATGTATTTTAGATATTGCCGTTGAAATTGCTCAAAAAATAATTAAAAAAGAAACACAAACTGATTCATCTGCAACTATAGAAATTATAAAAAATGCGTTGGAAGAAGTTAATAAAACCGAAAATAGAATTACATTAAAAGTTATGCCCAAAGATGTTGAAATTGTAAAAGATAAACTTCCCGAAATAATTTCATCAGACTATTATGAAACAACTGTAATTGTTATTCCCGATAATACAATAAAAGACGGCGGAGTAATAATTGAAACTTCTAACGGAATAATAGATGCATCAATTGAAACACAATTGGAAATTGTAAAAAAAGCTCTGAACGATAAGGAGGAAAACTAACATAAATGGCTCAGCCGCAAGGGTTAAAACCTTCAATATTCAGTGAAATAGGATTGGCAATATTTGTAATACTGCTGATTGTGCTGTTAATATGCGAGCTTCCTCCGGTAGTAGTTAATTTCGCCATAAGTTTTAATATTACACTTGGCATTCTGCTTTTAATGATTTCTTTGTATATACAAAGACCTTTAGAACTGGCTGCATTTCCTTCTATTATATTAATAGGTACAATGTTCAGGCTTGTTTTGTCAATTGCATCAACAAGATTGATATTGGCGAAAGGTGAAGCAGGTGAAGTTATCGATGCTTTCGGTAATTTCGTAACCGGAGGTAACTTAATCGTCGGATTTGTAATATTTATCATCATAACTGTTGTTCAGTTTATGGTAATAACAAAAGGTTCGGAACGTATCGCCGAAGTTGCTGCAAGGTTTGCATTAGATGCTATGCCAGGTAAGCAAATGACTATTGACGCAGACTTTAATGCGGGGCTTATATCACCTGATGAGGCTGTAAAACGTAGAGAAGATTTACAGCGAGAATCAAATTTATACGGTTCAATGGATGGTGCTATGAAGTTCGTTAAAGGTGATACTATGGCAGGTATTATCATCGTTATAATTAATATTGTCGGCGGATTGTGCATCGGTATTTTAATGCAGGGACTTCAACCCGGTGAAGCCGTTCAAAAATATACGGTATTAACAGTTGGTGACGGTCTTGCCGCTCAATTGCCTTCGTTGTTAATGGCAATTGCAGCAGGTATCGTAATGACCAGATCTACAGCTTCAGGTGGTTCATTAGGCGGTGATTTGGCCGGTCAAATTTTGAGTAAACCTTCAAGCTTAATATTTACGGTGGTCTTCCTTGTATTAATTGCATTAACCAGCTTTATTACCGGACTTCCTTGGTATACATTCACTATATATGCGGCAGTAATATTGATTGCATTTCTTATTGTGTCAGTTAATAAAGATGTACAGGCTCAACTCGGGCAGCTTGATGCCGTGAAGAAAAGTATGAGCGATTTGACTAACCCTAACAGAATGTATGAAAGATTAGGTGTCGATGTTTTAAATCTTCAAGTCGGTACGGGTTTATTGGAAATTGCCGACCCTGAACAAGATGGGCTTTTGCTTCCTAAAATTGCTGCTTTGAGACAAAGAGTAACTGATGAACTCGGTTATATTATTCCTAATATTAGAATTATGGATTCTTCCGCTATCGGTGCAAATGAGTATATGATTTCTGTTCGTGGTAATACTGTTGCAACGGGTACTGTCTATCCTAAAAAAAGTATGGTTATTGCTGATCAGTGGGATGCATCAGGCATGGAAGTGCCTAAAGATGCAATAATAGGTATTGATCCTACTTTCCAAACCCAAGCTTATTGGATGGATACCGAATTTTTGAAGAAACAAAAACAGGTTGTGGCTGTTGATTCGGTTGATGTTATTATTACCCATCTTCAGGATTGCGTAAGAAAATATGTTGATGAAATTATGACAAAGACCGATGTATTAAAGCTTATGGAGCTTGTTAAAAGCCAAGACCCGACTCTTGTTAATGACCTTGTACCTACAATTATTTCTACAAGCGATTTAAGAAAGATTTTTGTAAACTTAATCAGAGAAAAAGTTTCAATAAAAGATATTATTTATATTTTTGAAAGATTATGCGATTATGCAAGATTTTCAAAAGAACCGGATATTTTATCGGAAAGATTAAGAGCGGCACTCGGCAGACAAATTTGTCTTGCTAATTGTAATCAGGATAAAGTAATGTATGCTCTTACATTATCTCCCGAATGGGAAAAAACCCTTGATGACAGCTGCCAGAGAACAGAGCTCGGAACAATGTTCCTTTTAAATCCAATGCAAGTTCAGGAGCTTATTGAATCAGCCGCTTCAACCTTAATAAGAGCACACCAGAGTATAAATGTACAACCTGTTATTTTATGTTCTCCAAGAATAAGACTGCCTTTATACCAGCTTTTGGAAAGACATATTCCGACAATAGTTGTTATTTCATATTCTGAACTTATAACGGATATTAGAGTAGAAGCCGTTGATACAATAGGTGAAGCGGCAAATTATAATTTTGAGTAGGATTATGCTTGAACAATCAACTGAAAAATCAATAGAATTTGTTAAAAAACAAGCCTTTGAAATAATTAATTCAACAAAATTGTATTCATATAAAGGCAGTGTATCTAAGCTTTTAGGGTTAACTGTAGAAGTTAAATTGCCCGGGCTGAAAATAGGTGATTTATGCTTTATTGAGAACTATCAAGGTGAAAAGAAACCTGCTGAGGTTGTTGCTTTTAAAGGTGAAAATGCACAGCTGCTGTTATTATATGACGGAGCAGGAATTGGTCAAGGAAGTTTAGTTACGACAACAGGGAAAGCAATAAGTATTCCGGTAGGTGATTTTCTTTTGGGCAGGTTAATAAGCCCTTTGGGTGAACCTATTGACGGAAAGCCTATGGATACGAGAGGTGCGGAATGGACAAATATTGATAATCCTCCTCCCGGCGCATTCGATAGACCTATTATAACCCAAATGTTTTCTACGGGTGTAAGAGCTATAGATTCAATGCTGACACTCGGAGCAGGTCAAAGAATGGGGCTGTTCGCAGGTTCGGGTGTAGGTAAAAGTACTATGCTCGGTATGATTGCAAGAAATTCAGATGCAGATGTCAATGTAGTTGCGCTGATTGGTGAACGTGGCAGAGAAGTTAAGGAATTTATTGAAAATTCACTTGGCGAAGAAGGTATGCGAAAGTCCGTAATCGTATGCTCTACAGGTGACCAGCCGCCGTTAATCAGGCAAAAGTGTCTTTTATCCGCTACTGCAGTATGCGAGTATTTTAGAGATAAAGGGAAAAAAGTTTTCTTAATGACAGATACAGTAACAAGATGCGCAATGGCAGGAAGAGAAGTAGGACTGTCTATTGGTGAACCTCCTACAATCAAAGGTTATCCGCCTTCAATATTCTCTTGGCTTCAAAGAGTCCTTGAACGAAGCGGTAACAGTCCCAGAGGTTCTATTACAGCTTTATATACCGTTCTTATGGAAGGTGATGATATTAATGACCCTGTTGTTGATACCGTAAGAGGTATTGTTGACGGGCATATATTTTTATCACGAAAAATTGCGGAAATGAATCATTATCCTGCTATTGATGTTTTAGGCAGTATAAGCCGTTTATTTACTGAAATTGTAACTGAAGAGCATAAACAAGCAGCTTATAAAATGCGTCAGTTAATGTCTTTGTACCGTGAAAATAAAGACCTGATTGATGTAGGTATGTATAATGCAGGTTCAAATCATAAACTTGATATAGCTATTGAACTTATGCCTCAAATTAATGCATTTCTTCAACAGCGGACATCTGATAGTGTTACTATGGAAAATACAATTTCAACTTTAATTTCAATGATGAAAGATGTTGATATTTAATCTGCCATTTCTTCCAGTGCAGCTATTTTCATTTTTAATACATCGGGTTTTTTGCCCGTCCATATTTCAAATGCTTTTGCCCCTTGATAAATAAGCATATCAAGTCCTTGTATTGTATTAATTTTATATTTCTTTGCATATTTTATTAATTCTGTTTTAAGCGGATTATATACTATATCATATATAATCCCTTGTTTATTCATTGTTGAAACAACATCTTCTTCAACGGGCGATAAACCCATTGCTTTCCCTCTCATTCCTATAGGAGTTGTATTTACAAGCATTGAATATTTTGATAAATCTTTAAGGCTTTCTATTTGATAGCAATTTATTTCAACTGTGGGAAAGTTCTTTTTTAAAGCTTCCGTCATAGATGTTGCATTAATTATATTTCTTACAAAGAAATCAATTCTTTTAACTTTTAATATAGAAAGACCGACCCCAATAGCTCTTGCGGCTCCGCCGTTTCCTAGTACAGCTGTTGTTGAACCTTGTAATTGCCCTCTGAATTCTTTTGGTATTGCTTCTACAAATCCGTATACATCCGTATTGTATCCTATTAAAGTTCCGTCAGGCAGAATTTTTATTGTATTTGAGCTTTTGGCAATATTGGCAACATTATCAACTTCGGAAAGAAATAATGTTACAGGCACTTTTAACGGGATTGTTACATTAAATCCTTGATAATTATTTGATTTTAAATATTTTATTCTCGGAACTAAATCCTCAGGCGGAGTTTCAAGTATTTCATAAGAACCTTCTTCTCCAATGGATTTAAAAGCGGCTTCATGAATTACTTTTGACATTGAATGTGATAAAGGGTATCCGATTAAACCAAATTTATACATAATTTATTCTTCCATCTCTTTAGAAAAGGAACATTTTTTGTTAGAGCATACGAGTTTCTTTTCTTTTTTTGTAACTTTTTTTACAAGTATATTACCGCATTCGGGGCATCTTTCATCAACCGGTTCATTCCAGGAAACGAAATCACAATTCGGGTATTCGCTGCATCCGAAAAATACTTTTCCGTATTTTGATTTTTTGAAAATAATTTCACCTTTTCCGCATTTAGGACATTTTACCCCTGTTGATTTTATTATTCGTTTTCTGTGCTTGCATTCAGAGTTTGTGCATTCTAAGTATTGTCCGTATGGTCCTGTTTTTTGAACCATTGGTGAATTACATTTTTCACATTTTTCATCGGTTTCTTGATTTTGCGGTAAAACTTGTCCATCCTTGCTTAAAGGAAGCATTGTTCTGCATTCGGGATACTTTGAACAACCCAGAAATTGTGAACCGTATCTGCTGGTTCTTACAACCATTTTGCTTCCGCAAGCAGGACAAATCGTATCAGATTCTATTGTAACTTTTTGCATATTTGTTTTTGCTTCCGTTACGGTATGAATAAATGGTATATAAAAATCTTTTATAACGTCATTCCATTTGAGTTTATCTTCTGCAATGTCATCAAGTTTTGTTTCCATTCTTGCGGTAAATTCATAGTTCATTATGTCTTTGAAATATTCATTTAATTGTTTGCACAATGTCATGCCTAAAGTTGTCGGAGCGAGTGCCTTTTCAATTTTTTCAACATAATTTTTCTGCTGAATTTTTGATATAATCGGTGCATAAGTTGAAGGTCTGCCAATGCCGTGTTCTTCTAAAGCTTTTACAAGCGAGGCTTCCGTATATCTTGGCGGAGGACTTGTAAAATGTTGTTTGGGCATTATTTCTTTTAATTTTAATTTGTCCCCTTCTTTTAAATCAGGGATTTTTGATGATATTTCAGTTTCATCATCTTCATTATAAATTTTTAAATATCCGTCAAATGTTATTTTACTTACCCCTGCTTTAAATAAGCAATCACCTGCTTCTATATCAACAGTTGTGTTTTTTACGGCAGCATTTTCCATTTGAGAAGCAATGAATTTGCTCCATATTAATTTATATAGATTATATTGTTCACTTGTAAGGTATTGTTTAATGCTTTCTGGAGTTCTTTCTATATACGAAGGTCTGATTGCTTCATGGGCATCTTGTACGTTTTTTGATTTTTTGACGTAATTATTCGGAGTTTTAGGATAATATTTTTCCCCGTAATTTTCAATAATAAAATCTTTAGCGGAAGCCTGCGCATCATCGGATATTCTGACAGAATCTGTTCTCATATATGTAATTAATCCGACAGGGCCGTCAGCACCTATATCTATACCTTCATACAGCTTTTGTGCAATCTGCATTGTCTTTGATACACCGTAACCGAGTTTATTACTTGCTTCTCTTTGAAGAGTTGAGGTTATAAACGGGGCTGTAGGCTTTCTTGTAGTATTTCGGTTCGTTATTTTGGAAACATTAAATGTTCTGTCTTTTTCATTTAAATATTTAACTATTTTTAATGCTTCTTCTTCATTTTTAATATCTGCTTTTGCATTTTTATATTTTGCAAGTTCTGCCGTAAACTTGGATTTATCCTTTAATAAATCTGCGGAAATAGTCCAGTATTCAACAGGAGTAAAAGCATTTATTTCATCTTCTCTTTCGCATATCATTTTAAGTGCAACACTTTGAACTCTTCCAGCACTTAAATGGTAATTTCTCATTTTATCCCATAAAACCGGGCTTATTTTGTAGCCTACTAGCCTGTCCAATATTTGTCTTGTCTGCTGAGCCTTAACCCTTTTCATATCAATTTGTCTGGGGTTTTCTACCGCATAGGTTACAGCTTTTGGTGTTATTTCGTTAAACTCTATACGATAAACTTTATCATCGGGTACATCAATAACCTGCCTGACATGCCAAGCTATGGCTTCTCCTTCACGGTCAGGGTCGGATGCTAGATATACTTTATCTGATTTTTGAGCTAAATCATTTAACTTTTTTACTACGGCTTTTTTTTCGGGAATAATTTCAAAAGTCGGAGTAAAATCATTTTGGACGTCAAAACCCAGTACTTTCGGCGGAAAATCTCTAATATGTCCGTAACTTGCTTCTATTTCATATGAACTGCCAAGTATTTTTTTTATTGTTTTTGACTTCGCAGGCGACTCAACTATTACCAAAATGTTTTCTTTTTTCTTTGCCATATTTTCTTTATACCATTGAGATGTATTTTCCGCCATCCTGTGCGGAAATCGTTCCGTTTAATTCTAACTTTGTTAATATTACCATTAAATCATTTATATTCAAGTTAGTTTTTAAAATAAGCTCATCCATTGTCAACATATCTTTTTTTATGCATTCTATTACAAGTTGTTCTTCAGGTGTATATTGGTTACTGGATTTAGCAGGCTCCTGCTCTCTTTTTTGTTTGGTAATTTGCCAGTTTAGCGCATCTAAGATATCTTCTGTATTTGTTATAACAGCGGCTCCTGTTTTAATGAGCTTATATACACCCTCCGTATTCGGGTTTGATATTAATCCGGGCATGCACATTAATTCTTTCCCCTGCTCAAGTGCAAGTTTAGCTGTTATCATTGCACCTGATTTTATTGCAGCTTCAGCTACTAAAACTCCTTTTGATAATCCTGATACAATTCTGTTTCTTAACGGGAAATGCCAGCTTAGGGCATCTTCACTGCACCAATATTCAGTAATTACCGCACCTGCACCTTCTTTTATTTGATTAAATAATTTTACATTTGATTTCGGATAAATTCTGTCAAAACCTCCGCCCAGTACGGCTATTGTTTTTATATTATTATCAACGGCAGTTCTATGTGCAACGGTATCAATACCTTCTGCCATTCCTGAAACTATGCAGATATCCGTATCATGTAAACCTGATAGAATTTTTCTCAATGCTGCTTTAGAATTTTCACTTGCTTTTCTTGAACCTACAACAGCAAGAGTTCTTTCTAAATTACAAGAGTTTAAATCACCTAATACAAAAAGTCCTGCAGGCGGATTAAAAATGTTTTTTAGAAGATACGGATAATTATTATCTTCCGGACAAATGAACTGAATTCCTCGTTTTTCTATATATTCAATACATTCATCAGGATTAATTTTTTTCCTTTCTTCAAGAAAATTTTCAATAGATGTTTTTCTTAGTCCTTCTATTTTCCATAAATCATATTCCTCGGCATGCCAAGCAAGTTCTATGGATTTAAAATGCGCATAAAGAGTATTAACAAAAGCAGTACCGGCCTTTGTCAGTCTTGAAAATGCACACCAATATTTTTTATTATTCATAAAAAATAAATAACATATAAAAAATTAATAGTCCATTTGTTAAAGAAAATTAAGCTTCACAATAGCCGTTTAATAATAGATTTTCATATTGTGTTTTATAATATGCAGCTATACGGCAAGCTAAATCATATTTTTGTTCGGTTGTAGTTTGATTGGAGGTGAAGGAATCTTTACCGTTTGCAGGGTTTTCAATAATGACAGGCTTTTTTGCTTTTTTTGCAAATCCGACTTGTTTTATCGGTTGACAGCTTTGAATAGAATTTATTGCTTGAATTTTCATGAAAAGCCCCTTTACACATAATATTCCATGCCAAAATACTATCACAGATTAAGTGTATTTTCAACTACTCTTTAAGGTAATGTTTTATTTTATTTACATAAAATATCTGATAAAGGTGTTTCTATCATTCCGTTTAATGCTTTATCAATTTCTTTTAATTTTAGTGATACTTTATTAATATCATCAGTCCAGTTAAAATATTTGTTAATAAATTCTTCGCCTTTATTAAAATCTTGTGATAATTGAACTTCGATAATTTCAGTGAGCATTTTATTAGCAGTTTTAACCATTTTGTCAATATTTATGTCTATCAAGCCTTCATTATTTACTGATATTGCACCTTCTTTAATAAAAAAATAAGCTTGCATAACGGTTCTTACCCTATGTGCTTGAGAAAGCTCGGGCTTCGCTTTTAAAAAACAATTTGCCCCGAATGTAACCAGTATTTGTTTTTTTTCTTCTTCCGTATAAACACCGGCATTAGTTAAACAGTCCAGTAATGCAAGTGAGCCCATGTCGGCTTTATTTTCTTCTATTATATTTTTATATTTTCCAAGTGCTTCCGTGCCTGATTTTGGTCCTAAGGAGTGAACATTTTCATGTCCTATCGTAAACCAATGATCGGCTTCAGGGTTGTAATATTTATGAAGTTCGGGATTTAATGTAGCATTTAATCTTTTTTTCCTTCGCTCTATTGCTTCAGGTGAATTGCTTGTTCTTATTTGTCTGTGGTATACATTTCTTCTTCCGCCTCCAATGGTAAGAGAGAGTTTATCATTATTAGGAAGGTTTTGTGCAATTGTTATTCCGCCACGATATGAACCTTCATCCCCTCTTAATGAAACAATATCAACATCTACCATTGTTTGAAGATTGTCTTCTTCCGATGATATATTTTGCTCATATTGTTCTTTTAAAGGCATGTTTTCTGCCATTAAAGGAAGGTAATGCTTAACTTTTAATAAATCTTCCGTGCCTTTTTTATTTACAATTCCGACTCTTATCCCGATTGAATCTTTTGAAATTGCGGTAATGTTATTAGCTTCAAGAAGCTTTTTAAGTTCTTCATCTTCAATAACACTACCTGTAAGTAAATCAGCATATTGCTCTCTTGAAATGGTAAATTCTAAAGGAGTATCCTGCAATGATGCCCATTTTTTATCCGCTTTTGCATCAAGCATAGGGTCATTTTCTCTTAGTGCTTTAGCTTGCAATATTAAGTATTCATTAAAATCATTATTGGTTGATGTTTTAGCGGCTGCTTCCAACTCATCCGCTATTTTGTTAAATTCTTCTTTAAATTCTTCGGTATAGTCAATCGCTTTTAGTTTATTACCGTTTCTTTTTACAATCGTTCTTTGATTTAGTATCTTTTCAACTTCTTCTTTTTCACCGTTTTTAAGCATATCTTTTAATATATTGTGAAGTTCTTCTTTTGTTAAATCATTCGGATAAAAAGCTTTTCCGTCTGATTCTTTTGCCCCTTTTAAAAGTATTACGGGATTAGATTCCGAGTCTATACCTATTATTCCCAATTGTGCAGTAAATAATATTTTGGTTAATTCAGCTTGTTTACTGCCTTTTTTAATTTCTTCATTTATAAAATCAAGAAAAGGAAGATTTAATTCGTTATCTTGTTTCATGTAAATTGTATTTGCGTAATTTGCTGCTTTGCACAGATGTTTTAGTGCTTCTTTATCCCCTTCTGCTAAAGACTGATATTCTTCTGCATCTTCTTTTAATAATGGTTTTCTTATTAAATAATCTTTATGTGTTCTTTTTTCAAGTTCATCAACGGATAAATTAAATTCATATGTCATAATATTTCTCCCATTTTAATTATTGTATCATACTATTGCAAAAGAACGGTATCAGGCATTTCATAATATACACATGAAGGGCAGATTTTCTGAGCATAATAACTGCCGTTTTCATTATAAAATCTTGATTGGTAGTTAGCAATGATTTTAGAAGGCTTTGATGATTTTTTAATACAAAATGTAAAAGCTTGTTCATCTTTATTTGAAATTATCGGAATTATAAATCCCGAACCTTGGTATTGTACCGCAATCGGGTGTTTCTCACCTTGATTATCGGTTATGTCTATATTTGTCCAATATTTTGCTGTTGTATTATTAATTTGATAAGTTTTGAGAATAGCGGTAAGTTCAGGTATATTTGTAATCCTTCCTCCTGCAGCCATACAGTATGATGTTCTTTGATAACCTGCTTTTAACAGGGGTGTTTGATTAATAACTTCAAATGAAGGTGAGCAGAAACTTTGTTTCCAAATCTCTATTTGATTTTGTTTTGATATGCCGGTGTAGTCTGTAAACGGGAAATAACATAAGTTTATTTGTTTATTGTCTTCATTATAATTTACTTTTTGTTCAATTTCTGTTTCCGATGACTCATAATAAGGGTTTGGTTTTGCTTGCCTGTTGTAATTATATCCTTCCGCAATTAATGAATTAAATATATCTTCACTTACATGTCTTACACTAAAATTAACATGTCTTATTTCCATCGGCATTCTTGTAAATAATTGAGGGGTAAGTTCAAGGGTGCTGCCTATAGAGGTCTTTATCTCTTTTATATCCGGCGGAAATTTGAATTCCTTTTTATTTTCTTCTTTTACAGGTTTAATTTTGTAAAAATATTTTTTATCAATTAATCTGTTTGAATTAACAGTATCATTAGAAATGCAGTATAAAACAGGAGTAATATTTTTTGGCTTCATAATAATTTCATATGTCATATTTTTAAAATGCAAAACTAAATTGTATTTTCCCGCATAGTTATTTGTCCAATAATATTGTTCGCCAAAGGTGTCAAACCTGTTGAATATTATATTGTAAATTTCAATATGGTTCGGAATTCTTGCATTTATTGATTTACAAAAGAAATCTGCTTCTTCATATGTATTATACTTAAAGCTTTCTGCCGTGTAGTACAGCGGAATTTCTATTTTATCTTGCGATAATATATTTACTCTTTGTTGGGTTAAATCTTTGTATTTTAAATATTTTGAGGAATATGAAATCGGAAGTTTTATTGCTTTAAATTTTTCCCTTTTGTTAACTGTTATTGAGTTAATTGCATCGGATGAAAATTTTATTATTGAACCCGATAAAAATATAATAAACAGGCAGATTATTAATATATCTGATTTTTTTTTATTTTTTTCGTATGAAGGAAGTATCAAGGCGGGATTGATAATAAAAATATATATTAAAAATAATATTGAAGGTGTAATCATTGTCAGTGTGCTGACAAATAATGTCAATATAAAAGCGGAATTTAATGCGTCTTTATTAATAATTGCAAGAATTACAATATTGGCAAGTAATATAATAAAAAGCAGAATAAAAAATCCTGAAATTAACAAAGGATAATTTATATATAAAATTTCTTTTTTTATATTAAGCCAATATTTGCCTATTAAATCAGAAAGCTTTATTCTGTAAAGAAAAAATAATGAACAGTTAATAAAGAATGAAAATATTGTAAATTTGTCTTTATTCCCTTGTGAAATATAAAAATCTGCAATATTAAGTATTATAAGTAATATTGTAAATTGTATATTTGTTTTTAATAAAAAATTACTTTTAAATAAGTTTTTTTGCATTTGAAACAGTTTTGTCCTATATACTTTATTATTGTATAATTAAAACAGTGAAATATGGAAGGTGCAAAATTGGAAATTATACAAAAATCTACATTAAAGGAATTAGCGAAAGAAGTTTTTCAAATAGAATCAGATTCAATACTGAGACTGAAAGACAGATTGAATGAAAACCTTGAAGAGGCTGTCTCAACAATAATAAATACAAAAGGTCGTGTAATTGTTACGGGGATGGGTAAATCCGGTTTAATCGGAAGGAAAATTGCGGCAACGCTTTCATCAACAGGAACTCCTTCATATTTTCTTCATCCGGCGGAAAGTACACACGGTGATTCGGGAATTATAACAAGAGAAGATGTTGTTATTGCCATATCTAACAGCGGTGAAACTTTGGAACTGCTTAATTTACTTCCTTTAATAAAAAGATTTGAAGTCCCTTTAATTGTTTTGGCAGGAAATAAAAATTCAACATTAGGTAAATGTGCAGATATCTATTTTGATATATCTGTTGAAAAAGAAGCATGTCCTTTGGGTAAAGCACCTACAGCAAGTACAACTGCAACTCTTGCAATGGGGGATGCTATTGCAATATGTCTTTTAAAACAAAGAGGATTTTCAACGGAAGATTTCCTTTTATATCATCCTTCAGGTGCGTTAGGCAAGGGTGTTTTATATATGGTTAAAGATTTAATGTTGAAGGATGTAAATCTTTTACCTATCGCAAAAGAAGAAGATACTTTTATAGAAACGGTTGATTTAATTTCCAAGAAAAAACTCGGGTGTGCTTTAATTGTTAATAATGAAAATAAACTGACAGGTCTTATAACTGATGGTGATATAAGAAGAATTTTATTAAGATATCCTGATGTTTCTATTTTAAAGAATAATCAGGTTATGACAAAAAATCCGAAAACAATATCCGGCGGTGATATGGCGACAAAAGCACTCGCATTTATGGAAAAATATTCAATAACTTCTCTTGCAGTTTGTGATGAAAATAATTGTCCTATCGGTTTAATACATATTCATGATTTATTAAAGGCAGGTATTGCATGATTAATAATGATGAGTTAATTAAAAAAGCTTCAAAAATAAAACTTGCTGCTTTTGATATTGACGGAGTAATGACTGATGGCAGTTTAACATTTGATGAAAACGGTGTTGAGTATAAAACATTTAATGCTAAAGACGGTCAAGGTATAGTTATGATTACGAAAGCAGGCATTATTACAGCTGTAATAACTGCTCGTGATAACGGAACAGTTAAGCATCGTTTTGAAGTTCTCGGTATGACAAGATTATTTATGGGACAAAAAAATAAAATCCTTGCAATGGAACAATTATTAAAAGATTATAATCTTGATTTTTCTCAAGTTGCATATATGGGGGATGATTTGCCCGATTTATGTGTTTTGGAAAAAGTCGGACTTGCTTGCTGTCCTAATGATGCGGTTGATGAAGTAAAGAAGGTTTGTCATTTTGTTTCATCAAAAAACGGAGGCAGAGGCGCAGTAAGAGAGCTTACTGATTTAATTTATAAATCACAAAATTAGCTGTTTAAATCAAATAAAATTTTTGCCCCGATAAGTGTTAAATCCGGATTAATACAGTCAAACTTTCTGTTTAAATATTTGCTTATTACTGCGGAATAGCCTCCTGTCGCTATAACGGAAGCTTTTTTACCGAGTTCTTCTTCGCATTTTTTTATTAGTCCGTCTATCATTGCAGCATGCCCGATTACTATACCTGAAAGCATTGCATCGATAGTGTTTCCTCCTATAACTTTTGCAGGTGCTTCTATGCTTAATTTAGGAAGTTTAGATGTTTTATTGCTAAGTGCTTCAGCTTGTATTTTCATTCCTGCCGTTATAATTCCGCCTATAAATTCGTTGTTTTCATTTACAATATCAAAAGATGTTGCCGTTCCGAAATCAACAACAATTGCAGGAACTGAATATAATTTAGAGACGGCACACCCGTTCGCTATTCTGTCTGCTCCTATTTGAGATGGATTTTCCGTTTTTAATGTTATGTTTGTTTTTATTTTGTGCGAAATAATAAACGGATTTATATTCATATATTTTTTTAGTGCCGTTTCTATTTTTTCGGTTAATTGAACAACAACACTTGAAATTACTGCAAATTTAATTTCCTGATCCAAATGAGTTTCTCGAAGAAGATTTTTTATAAATATCCCGTATTCATCTTCTGTCCTTGACAGATTAGTTGATAGCCGCCATACGTGAATAATGTCGTCGTTATGAAAGACTCCGATTGTAATATTGGTATTTCCTATATCAATTACTAAAAGCATATTTGCCCTCCTCTTTAATTCTACCAAAAATATATTTTGTGTTACAATAAATGATAGGTTAAAGGTTTTGATAGATGTTAGATATTCTTATTCAAAGTTTTCAAATAAAATCAATGAGTTTGTATGAAGCAGGAATGCTAATATGCTTTGGTGCAAGCTGGCCGTTTGCCGTTTTAAAAACATACAGAACTAAAGCAGTAAAAGGTAAAAGCAGACTTTTTTTAATACTTATTATAATCGGTTATATTTTTGGTATTATAAATAAAATACTTAATTCTGTGGATTTCGTTTTATGGCTTTATGTTATAAACTTGTTATTGGTAGGCACAGACTTCGTTTTTTGTTTAATGTACTCAAATCGGAAAGAAAGTAATAATTTATGAATTTAAATAATAAAAAACTGATAGTTAATATGGCGGTATCCGCAGTTCTTTTTTTGTCATTGCAAATGAGTGCCTATGCAATTCCTCCCGTTAATACGGATGCCGATAAATTAAATGTTTCAGTTGAAGATGATAATACAAATAACAGTGAAGAAAGTATTATTAAAAAATTCAGTTTAAAAAATAAATTTAAACGAACTCCTCAATCGCAAGTGGAAAATTTTATAAAGAAATATAATAAATATTCGGAATCAAATAAAATAGAAAAGCTTAAAGAACTTTATTCGGATGCCTATGTAAATAATGACGGATTTAATAAAAATTCAATATTTGAATTGATGAAAGAAGCATCTGACTTATATAAAGAAGTTAAATATAATACAAATATTAAAGAAATAAAAATAAACGGTGATAATGCTTCTGTAAGTATATATGAAACAGCTACAGGTGAAACAAAAAGATCAATAGATAAATTTGAAGGTACCGGTACAATTGAATCTGAGATGTATTATATAAATTATCTCAGAAAAGAAAACGGCGAATGGAAATTATTGGCAACTGATGTAAGAAGTGAAAATGTTTCCATAAAATATGGGGAAGCAAAAAATATGGAAGCGGAAGTAAGTTCACCTGAATGTGTTTCCGCAGGAAGTGAATATGAAGTATCTGTTAAAACAAAGACAGGACTTGCTAAAATACCTGTAGAAGAGGAAGACGGTATTGAATTGGAATCGGTTTCCCCTGACGGTTTATTTATTGTCGGCTCTATAACTAATGAGCAGATTAAGTATCCTCAGGAGCAAAATAATGATGTATTAAGAGCTTTAAAATCCGAAGAATTATCAAGAATTCTTAAAGCCAATAAAAACGGATATAATGAATATGCAACAATTTCACTTGGTATTACAAGGGCGCATCTTGATCCGCCGTCTGTTGTAATTAAAATGACAGGTATGGCTGTTATTATGTCCAGAGTTAATATAATGCCGATTAAAATTGAAACAATAAATGAAAAGGAGACTAATGATGTCAAACAGAAACAATCATAGCAAAGTATTTGACAGCGGTAATGTATTCAAATATTTTATTCTGTCAATTGTATTTGCTCTTGTTATTTTTGGTATTAACAAACTTGTTTTATATGCACTGTCGATTTCACCTACAAATCAAGTTGGAAACGGAACTTTAACTTTATATGAAGTTCATAATACTGGTGCGGCTTTTAATCTTTTCGCAAACCAGCCTCAAGTAATAATTATGTTATCAATTATTGTACTTGCCGTTATTTTATTTGTGGTATTTACAAGATCTGCAAAATTGAGTCATAATGCAGTATCTTCAATGGCTTTGTTGACTTCAGGTATTTTAATGAATTTGCTTGACAGAGTTTCTAACGGTTATGTAATTGATTATATTAACTGTAATTTTGCACCGAACCTTCCTGTGTTTAATACAGCTGATATCTTAATTGTTTGCGGTGCTTTAGGTATAATTATTGCACTCTTTTCAAGAAACCAGGCATAAATATAATGATAAAAAAATTTATTTTTAATGTCCAATCTTTAGTTAATCCTTTAAGGCTGGACATTTTTTTATCCGAGCAGGATATTTTTTCATCCAGGTCTCAAGTTCAAAACTTAATTAAAAAAAATCAGGTTTTTGTAAACGGAAAAAACGCAAAATCTTCTTTAATTGTAAATAATGATGACGAAATTAGCGTTGAACTCAGTGAAGACTTTAATTTAATAATTGAACCCGAAAATATAGGACTTGATATTGTTTGGGAGGATAATGATATTCTTGTCGTAAATAAACCAAAGAATATGTTAACTCACCCGACAACAAAGGAAATAACAGGAACACTCGTTAATGCACTTTTGTATAAGTACGGTTATGAAGGACTTTCTGATATAAACGGAATAATGCGCCCGGGGATAGTTCATCGGCTGGATAGAAATACTTCGGGGCTTTTGATGATAGCAAAAAATAATAAAGCGCATGAATTTTTAACTGAGCAAATAAAAAATAAGACAGCAAAAAGAAACTATCTTGCCGTTATCGGGGGTAATTTAGATAAAAATGAAGGAACTATTGATGCACCCATATCAAGAAATCCAAATAAACCTGAAAAAATGGCAGTAGTTGAAGGCGGAAAACCTTCTGTTACTCATTATAAAGTTATTGAAAATTTTAAGGGGTATTCATTTGTTGAACTTGAGCTTGAAACAGGAAGAACTCATCAAATAAGAGTACACATGGCTCATATCGGACATCCTATAGTTAATGATACTCTCTATGGCGGCAAGAAATTAAAAGTTAAAACTCAAGAGCAGGTGCTTCAGGCTTATAAACTTAATTTTACGGCATTAAAAAATGATGATATAATTGAACTTGAAATAAAACCGGATAATGATATTGAAAAAGTTTTAAAATATTTAAGGAGTAATTATTAATGAAAAGTAAAATAATTTTGTCAGCTGTAGAATTGATTGTTTTTTGTTGTGTTTTATATTTTTTGATAGTAAATTTTCTTACAAAAACAACTGCAGGGTTTAATGTAACTGCAGACGGAAGCGGATATATAGTATTAAGTACGTTTTTCGTTTTATTATTAGGGTATCTTTTAGGATTAATTTCAGGAATTTTATATTCATTTGTTTTAGGTGCGAGATATAAAGACCAATTAGAATTTTATGCAAGAAAAAATGAAAAACTCTCTCAGCAGAATGAAATAGATTCTGATGAGAGAGAAGCATTGCAGAGAAAAATCGCTTCGCTTGAAATTGCACTTGATAATGCTTTGAAAAACAAATAATTATAATTTCAACAGTATTGAAATGATGTTATAAATTTTTTTCAATTTCGTTTTTGTGCAATGCTTAAGAAGAAGTGAAATATTTTTAATAATTTCTTCATTGTCATTATTCTCGTTAATCATAAGCAGTTCAACGGGTGTAATTTTAAATGCTTTACAGATATTATCAACGGTTTTTGCATTAGGCTGATAGCGGTTTCTTTCAATATTTGATAAACCCTGCAGGCTTAAACCTGTTTTTTCTGCAAATTCTTCTTGTGTTAAGTTATTAGTTTGCCTTAATTTTTTTATGTTTGAATTAATAAGTTTTTGATAGTCCATTTTAATAATTTATAATATATAGTCATTTAGTTTAATAAACTAAATAGATAATAATAAGGCTAAATAATTATAAGAAATGTAACAAAATGCTTGAAAATTGTAAATTAAAAAAAATTATAAGTTTTAACTAAATTATAAAAATATAAATTCATGAAAAGGAGAAAATTATGACGTATGTAAAAAATGTTGCAGCAGGAAATGAATTATATAGTGAATATTCAAAACCTGCTGAAAAAACTGAAAAGAAAGCCCCCGAGCAGGTAAAAGACGGAAAGAAAAAAATGGCTCTTGCTCTAACAGGTCTTGGAATTGCAGCTGCTGCAGGACTTGGGCTTGTTGTTGCCGTTAAAACAGGTAAAATTAACTTATCTCCAACAGTTAAAAGATTAAAGGACATTAAATTTGATAAAGGTGTAGCTAAATTAGCAAAAAATGGAAAAAACTTTACGGGCGAAATAACAGATACTTTAAAAAACGGAAAAAAGATACTTTTAAAATATGACAATGGTGCAATTCAATATTCAAAAATAACAGAAAAAACTGGTCAGGAAAAATTACTTACATTTGTAAAAGATGAGGCAGGTAAAGTATTTAAAAAATCTGAAACAATTTTCAGACCGGACGGTAAAAGTGTTGTAAGTTATCGGTTCAAGAACGGTAAAACAAGAGCTATTGAAGTTTTTACGAAAAAAAATGAAAGAATAATTACATTATTTGATGAAAAAACAGGAAAAAAGTGCAGAAGAATTATACAAAAATTTAATTTTAATCCGAAGGGAGCCCCAGTGGGAACAACCCCGATTACACATGAATTTTTGGATAATAACGGAAAAATAGCAACTGTTGTCAAACAAAAATCATATGGTGGTGAAGTAAGTTCAATTATAAAATATGCTAAAAACGGCAAATCAGTGAAAGCAGTTCATCCCGGTCAATTTAACCCGTATTGTAATAGTGTTAAAGATAAAATAACAGGTCATATTTATGATTTAAATAAATCTTGCGGATCCGCTTTTGGAGGTAGTGCCGGTTATAATCAAAAGGCTAATGATATACGAGAATTTATCGGAAACATTGCTGATGAAGATATATGGACAGATGAAATAAAAGAATACATATTAAAGAAAGTTAAAGTTTAAACTTTAAAGATTAAAGCAGATAAAGAGCAGATAAGTAATTGTCTGCTCTTTACTTTTGATTTTACATAATTAATTTAATCGGTGTTTTTGTTGACAATGAATTATGCTTGTAGTATCAATAATTATATATGATAGAAAGCGAGTGGTTTATTTGTGCTGAATGAGCCACGGGCTGAAGCCAAATGACGGCGAGGAGGCGGCAGGAGGCGGAGGCTAAAAGAAATTAAACAAGGAGATAATATGCCAACAATAGCACAGTTAGTACGTAAAGAACGTAAAAGAACAACTGATAAGACTAAATCACCGGCGTTAACAAATTGCCCTCAAAGAAGAGGTGTTTGTACAAGGGTTTATACAACAACCCCTAAAAAACCAAATTCTGCTTTGAGAAAAGTAGCAAGGGTAAGATTAACAAACGGATTTGAAGTTACTTCATATATTCCCGGTATCGGACATAACCTGCAGGAACACTCTGTTGTATTAATCAGAGGCGGCAGGGTTAAGGATTTACCCGGTGTAAGATACCATATTGTTAGAGGTACATTAGATACAGCAGGTGTCGCAAACAGAGCTAAATCAAGATCTAAATACGGCGCTAAGAGAGCTAAAAAGAAATAAGAAAGGTGATTTATAATGTCAAGACGCAGTAAACCGGTCAGAAGAATACCCGCTCCCGATGCTGTTTATAATAGCACAGATATCGCAAGCTTTATTAACAGATTAATGAGACGCGGTAAAAAGTCAGTTGCGGAAAAAATATTTTATTCTACATTAGAAAATTTAAAAACTAAATCTAAAGATGAGCCGTTAGAAATATTTAAAAAGGCTTTAACAAATGCAACTCCTTTATTGGAAGTTAAAGCAAGAAGAATTGGCGGTTCTACATATCAAGTTCCTCTTGAAGTTAAGGCAGATAGAGGCATGGTATTAGGTTCAACTTGGATTATTGATGCTGCTAAGAAAAGAAGCGGAAAATCCATGGTTGAAAAACTTACAAATGAGTTAATGGATGCTTCAAACGGAACAGGTGCTGCCTGCAAAAAACGTGAAGATACTCATAAAATGGCTGAAGCAAACAAAGCATTTGCTCATTACAGATATTAATCTAAAAAAATTAATATTATAAAAAGAGAACTTGTAAAAGTTCTCTTTTTTTAGTTGTGTATATTTGGGATGTGGTTATGCGGAAAATTATTATTTTGTACCGGCGGAATGGGATTTTGCGGTGGTGAAGGCGGTCTGTTATTCCCTCCGTCAGGAATTGGTTTTTTATGCGGATGATGTCCCGGCTTATTCGGAGGCGGCGGAGGAGGATTTCTAAACATTCCCGGAACCGTAAAGGTCGTTATTCCGTATCCGTTATAGCTGTTGTAATACGGATAAATCCCGTTTAAATGTGTTCCGTAATATAAACCTCCATAGTATGGATTCATATATATATAACTGTTATTGTTTGATTGAGTGTTTGTGTTTTGGGGTTCATCATCAATTGTAATAGGTGTGTATGTTGTTTCAGAAGTATTATTCCCATCGCTGCCTACACCCATTTCAATTGTTTTAACGTAGCCTATATCTTTTGCAAGGCTAGTTGTAATTATTGAATTTATTACAATTAAACAAATAAAAAAAATATACTTTTTCAATTTATTTTAAATCCTTTAATACTGAAAACGAAATAAAATTATTTAAGTTCATTATCTGTAATTTTGAAATTGTAATGGAATATTGTAATTATCTTCATTTGCTCTTAAGGTTTTTATAACTGCTTGAAGGTCATCTTTATCTTTGCCCGAAACTCTAATTTGTTCGCCTTGTATTGAGGCTTGAACTTTAAGTTTTGTATTTTTTATATCAGCAACAATTTTTTTTGCAAGTTCTTGAGTTAAGCCTTTTTTTAGATTAAACACCTGTCTTACATTACCGCCCAAAGCATTTTCTATTGCTTGTGCATCAAGAATTTTTATGCTGAGGTTTCTCTTTATCATTTTTGTTTGCAGGATATCCAATATATTTTTTAATTTCATTTCATCATTCGTAGTAATAGTAATTGATTTATCTGTATCCAATACTACATCAGAATTAGAGCCTTTTAAGTCAAATCTTGAATTAATTTCTCTTTTAACTTGGTCAACGGCATTAACAAGTTCCTGTTTATCAAATTCCGAAACAATGTCAAAACTGCAATCTTTAGCCATAATAAACTCCTTTTTATTTATTATACATTTTCTTAAAGTATGTTATCAAGTCCGTAAACAAAATCATTATTTTGGTATAAATGTTTAACGGCAAGCAGGACTCCTGCCATATAACAGCTTCTGTCCATTGTATCGTGCTTGATTTTAAATATTTGACCTGATGAGCCGAATATTACTTCCTGCGAGGCTATGTATCCGGGCATCCTTACTGAATGTATATGAATATTTCCGTTTGCCGTTCCGCCCCTTGACCCTTTAATTAATTCGGTTTCTTCGCAGTTACCCAGTGTAAAATTATTATTTACTTCTGCCATCAATTGTGCAGTTTTAACTGCCGTGCCGGAAGGCGCATCTTTCTTTTGATTATGATGAAGTTCTATTATTTCCGCATTATTAAAGTATTTTGCTGCTTGTTTTGCGAACATCATCAATAATACGGCTCCCGTTGAAAAGTTGGGTGCAATTAGACATCCCGTATTATTTTTTTCTGATAAATCTTTAAGTTCTTTTATTTGTTCTTCTTTTAAGCCTGTTGTTCCTATAACTGATTTTACGTGATATGTAATATACAGTTTTACGTGTTCATATATTGTTTTTGGCTGTGTGAAATCAATTACAATATCAATATTTTTTGTTTTTAATTCTTTTTCCAAATCTGTTTCAATTAATACATTACATTTTTTCCCTGTTACAATTTCCCCTATGTCAGAGCCTTGAGAAAATACATCAACTGCACTTACAAGTTCTGTCTCTTTGTCATTTAATACAGCATTTACAACTTCTTTCCCCATTTTGCCAAGTGCGCCGATTACTCCGATTTTTATCATTTTTTATTCCTCTGTGTTTTCTGTTATATTGTCATAATACTTTAAAAACCCTTTAAATTATTATTTTATAATTAAATTTTAAAAAAAATTAAGAATGGTTATTGCAAATCGGAAAATATGTTAGTATAATAAAAAAGAAAATATGTTAGTTTCTTGCAATTATAATTTAAAATGGATGAAGTATGAAAGAAAAAAAGAACACGATAGAACCCCGACTTGAAGAAGAATTACACGTTATTGGTATTGATTTAACATTACTTGAATCTCTTGCAAATGTTATGGAATGCGCAATTAATGATGAATATAATATCAGTCAGGTAGATATTGCTAATTTGACTATAGTGATGAAACGACTTATAAAACTTGTTAAAGCTAAATACGATAAAGTTGAATCTTGCTTAAATATATAAAAATATTGACCTATTCCCCTAATTTTATTAATATTTAATTAATAAATAGGAGTTATTATGCCTCAACCGTATACTCAAGGAAATCAAATGAAAAAAAGAACTTCTGTTCTTGTATTTTTAAAAGGGACTACCGCCCCATTGGTATTATATGTTGAAAATCCTTCTGCTTTATATGAAGAACTTTGTCAATTGATAAAGTCAGGCTCTCAAAGTACCAGATTAATTGAAAAATCGACATTGGGTCCCGTTAAAAAGGTTTGTATTTTATCTTCTGAAATATGCGCTGTTGCTCTTCAAGAAGAACAGTATATGTAATTATTTCATATCAATTAAAATTTTTACGGTATTATATAATAGCCCTGATGCCCATTTTAATATTAAAATTCCGCCTAAAATTCCTGAAAGCGAGTCTAAGTATATTATATTAAAATACTTGCCTGCTAATAGTGCCGTAATAGCCAGAATTGAAGTTAATGCATCGGCTAAAATGTGATAGTATGCAGCTTTAAAGTTATAATCTTTGCACGAATTATCTTTATTATGTTCACAACCCTGACAACTGTGATGTTCATGCCCGTTATCGTGACAATCTTTTCTTTGCATTATGGATATACAAATTCCGTTAATTATAAATCCTATAATTGCAACAGTAATAGCTTCATTAAATTCAATTTTTACGGGATTTATCAACCGAAGTATTGCTTCAAATATAATCCAAATACCAGTGATGCCTAAAAATATGGAACTTGTATAAGCGGCTAAAGTTCCTATTTTATCGGTTCCGCTTTTAAATATTTCGGAATCGGCAAATTTTCTGGTTAAAATATAGGCAATGTATGTAAGTCCGAGCGCAAGTGCATGTGTTCCCATATGGTATCCGTCTGCCAGAAGTGCCATGGAATTTGTAATATATCCGTATGTTACTTCCGCAATCATTGTTATAACAGTTAGAATTATAACAATTAAAGTTTTTTTCTCATTTTCACTTGATATTTGATGTTTGTGCATTTTTATTCCGCTTTTATGTCTATCAATATTTTAACCGTATTTTTCAATAGTTTAGAAGCCCATATTAAAATCATTAAAGCACCAAGAATACCTGTTAACGCATCAAGATGTATGCAGTTAAAGTATTTGCCCAGCAGTAATGCTATTATGGTTAATATTGAAATTAAAATATCTGAAAGTATATGATAATATGCAGCTTTATAGTTATAATCTTTGCTGTTTTCACAGTGATGGTGATGAAGATTTAATTTCCCTTCCATTACCGCTATGCAAATATAATTTATTATCAAAGCAAAGATTGATGCATAGATAGCTTCCGTAAATTTAATTTCTTCAGGGTTAAAAAATCTTGAAGCGGATTCATATATAATTCCCAGTGCCGTAATCCCTAAAAATAATGCACTTGTATAGCCTGCTAAAACTCCTATTTTATGTGTTCCGTTAGTAAATAAATCAGAATCCTTAAATTTTCTTGCTATTACATATGCTATGTATGTTAAACCTAAAGTTAAAACATGCACACTCATATGATATCCTTCAGCCAGAAGTGACATTGATTTTGTTATATAGCCGAAAAATATTTCACTTGCCATCGCAAAAATGGTAAATATTATGACTATTAACATTCTGTTTTCGTGCTGTTTATTAACTTCTTCTTCCATTTTATTTTATTTCAACCAATTTTTTAAAAGAATTTAAATCTTCTATTGTATCAATTCCTATTGAATTATATTTTACAACGGCTGTTTTAATTTTCATACCGTTATATAAAGCTCTTAGTTGTTCCAAGCTTTCAGCCTGCTCAATTTCAGGCTGAGGAAATTTTGTCATTTTAAAAAGTGATTTCCTTTTATATCCGTATATTCCGATATGTTTATAAAACTTAGCTATTCCTATATTTCTTTCATACGGGATTTTTGACCTCGAAAAATACATTGCGTATCCGTTTATATCTTTTACGCATTTAACCATATTCGGGTCATCCAAATCATCATCTTCGTTTATTTCCGCCAGCAATGTTGATATATCTGCCTTTTTATCTTCTTTTATAAGGCGGATTACTTCTTCAACGCAGTCTGTATTAATCATTGGCTCATCACCTTGAAGATTAATAATATATGAAATTTCGGGGTATTTTTCAGCAACTTCAACAATCCTGTCACTTCCGCATTTATGGTTTTCCGAAGTCATTTCAACTTCAGCCCCAAAGCTTTTTGCACAATCATATATTTGCTGATTATCTGTTGCTATTATTACTCTGTCAGCGGATTTTACCTGTATTGCTCTTTCCCATACCCATTGTATTATTGGTTTATCACAAACTTTTATAAGAGGCTTTCCCTGAAGCCTTTTTGAATTATATCGTGCAGGTATGATTATTGCTGTTTGTGTCATTTAATCCTCCTTAAGAACAACATATGCCAGCCACTCTTTTTGGTGCATTTCTTCAAGTATTTTTAATTTATTATTTTCAATTGCCTTTAATACAACATCTTCTTTGCCTTCAAGTATTCCGCTTAAGACTATCTTTGCACCTTTTTTCATTATTCTTTTTAAATCGGGCATGATTTCAGCGAGTACATTATGCAGAATATTTGCAAAAACAAAATCATATTTATCTGATTGCAAAACCTCTGATGATGCCGTTTGAAAGTTAATTGATGATTCATTGTTAATTTTTGCATTTATTTTAGCTGTTTCTACGGCGGTTTCATCAGTATCAACCGCATCAACATTTTCAGCCCCGAGTTTTTTTGCGCAAATTCCTAAAATTCCGGAACCGCAGCCGATATCCGCAACATTATCCGCTTTATTCATATATTTTTCATAAGCTTTAACGCATAATTGTGTTGTTGCGTGAGCACCAGTCCCGAAAGCATTTCCGGGGTCAATATTAACTATTACTTCATCATCCTTTTTTGTATATTTTTCCCACGAAGGGCAGATAACAATTTTCTCAGATATTTTAGATGGTTTCCAATGTTCTTTCCATTTTTTTGACCAATCAACAATTTCCTGCTTTTTTATTTGAACATTCCAGCTTCCTATGTCGCAGTTAAATATTTTTTTTTCTATAATGTCTTGTCTTTTTATGTGGAAAAAATTTTTAACATCTTCATAATTAAGTTCATCAGCTACTATATAAGCTTTTAAAGTATTTTCCGTGGTATTTACAAGTTCAAGATTTTTATATGTTTCTTCAGCTGTAACAATACCTTCGCAGTCAAAATTAGTCTGAACAATATCGCAGACTATATCAGCGCATATAGGATTAATCTCAATACATACTTCCCAATATGTTTTATCAATTACTGACAAAATACACCCATTCTTCTGAACTTGTTATATCTTTCTTCTTTTAATTTATCGGCAGGAAGTTTTTTAAGTTCATCCATTGCTTTAACTATAGTTTCTTTAAGATTATTTCCTGCCGTTTCATAGTCGCAGTGAGCACCGCCTAAAGGTTCTTTTATAATATCATCTATTATTTCAAGTTTAAGCAGGTCTTCGCTTGTTATTTTTAAAGCTTCTGCCGCAACATCCGCTTTTGAAGCATCTCTCCATAAAATAGAAGCACAGCCTTCGGGGGAAATAACGGTATAGTATGAGTGTTCAAGCATATATACTCTATCTGCAACGGCAAGTCCCAATGCACCGCCCGAACAGCCTTCACCTGTTATAACTGCAATAATGGGAACTTCCATTTTTGCCATTTCTCTTAAGTTAACGGCAATAGCTGTACCTTGCGCAGTTTCTTCCGCTTTCATTCCCGGATATGCCCCCGGGGTATCTATTAATGTAATAATCGGCATATGAAATTTATTTGCGTGATAAAACAGTCTTAATGCTTTTCTGTAGCCTTGAGGCTGAGGCATTCCGAAATTGTATATAAGATTTTCTTTTGTCGTTTTGCCTTTTTGCGTGCCGATTATAACAACACTTTGATTATTTATTTTCGCAATTCCGCCTATTATGGCTCTATCGTCCGTGCCTTCACGGTCGCCGTGGAGTTCTGTAAAATCTGTTGTTATTAATTTAACATAGTCAAGAAAGGTTGGTCTGTCTGCATGTCTTGCAATTTGTATTCTCTGCGACGGAGTTAAATTGGCATACAATTCTTTTTTGTATTCCATTGCCTGCTGTTCAAATGTATTTATTTGTTCTGTTACATCCATACCTGATGACTCACTTATTTCTTTTAATTCTTTTATTTTTTCTTCTATTTCGTATAATGGTTTTTCAAATTCTAAAATTGTCATTTACTTCTCCTGATTCTTAATCCTTCGCCGATTATTTTTTATTTTCGGTCTTATGAAGATTAATTAATTTTGCAATTGTAGATTTTAATTCTGCTCTTGATGAAATCATATCTATTTGACCGTATTTCATCAAATAATTAGCGGTTTGAAAATCCGCCGGAAGGCTTTGTCTTATTGTTTGTTCTATTACCCTTCTTCCTGCAAAACCTATTCTTGCATCCTGCTCTGCAATAATTATATCGCCCAATGTCGCAAAACTTGCAGTTACTCCGCCGAATGTAGGTTCAGTCAGGACTGTAATATATAATAGTCCTGCTTCATTTAATTTTGCAACCGCACAACTGGTCTTAGCCATTTGCATGAGACTTAATATGCTTTCCTGCATTCTTGCACCGCCTGATGCCGTTACTGCAATCATTGGGATTTTTCTTTTTAGTGCTTCTTCCATGGCAAGTGTAACTTTTTCTCCTACTACACTGCCCATTGAACCGCCCATAAATTCAAAATCCATAACGGCAGCTGCAACCGTATTACCTTCTATTTTCCCGATGCCGGATATTACTGCTTCATTCATATTTGTTTTTGCTTTTGCAAGGGTTATTCTTTTTTTATATGTTTCAGTATCCGAAAACTCTAACGGGTCTGCGGTTGTTATATTTCCGAATAATTCTTCAAATGTTCCTTCATCAAAAAGCTGATTTATTCTTGTTCTGGCATTTATTCTAAAGTGATAGCCGCATTTTGGACATACTTCCAAATTTTCTTCAACTTCTTTTCTTAAAAGCTGGGAATTACAATTAAAACACTTTATCCATAATTTGCCGATACTGTCATCAATTTGGGTATCTTGAGCTCGTCTTGCAATCTGCATTTCTTTTCTTTGCTCAAACCAATCCTTTACTGTCATAAAAGACTTCCTCCGCTAATCTGCTTGAATTGCCTTAATTTTTCTTTTATTATACATCAAATATTTTAAACTTTAAAATTATACAGCTGTTTATGTCTATTTATTACATTTTTTCGGGAGCCGTAACTGCAATTATACTCATTGCGGATTTTAATATAATTATTACGGATTTTACAATTGCTAATCTTGCGTGCATTAATTTTTCATCTTCAACCAATACTTTTGAAAATGTATAAAACTGGTGGAAATTAGATGCTAATTCCTGCAGGTATTTTGTTAATAAATATGGGCTTCTGTATTTAGCCGAATTTATTACAACCGATTTATATTCCTCAAGTTTTAATATTAATTTTTTTGTTGTTTCGGTCGATTTTTCATCATCAACTTTCCATATAACTTCAAAATCTTCCTGTTTTAAGTTATTAAATATATCTTCTAATGATTTCACTTGTGAAGGCTGTATTTCTTTTTCCATAACATCGAATTTTTCCTGCAGAGCATGTCTTAATATCGAGCAGGCTCTGGCATGTGCGTATTGTACATAAAATACCGGGTTTTCGTCAGTTTTGGATTTTGCCAGTTCTATATCAAAATCTAATGTTGTATCAATACTTCTCATTATCATCCAAAATCTTGTGGCATCGACACCTACTTCTTCTATTAGATCGTCAAGAGTAATCATTTTAGTTCTTTTACCCATCCTGACCTGTTCGCCGTTCATAACAAGATTTACTAATTGACCCAGTAATACTTCAAGAGAATCGGGATTATAACCTAGAACTTCAATGCTTGCGCGCATTCTCGGAATATAACCGTGATGGTCTGCTCCCCAGATATTTATTAGCCTGTCAAAGCCTCTTTGTAGCTTGTTGTAATGGTATGCTATATCTGCCGTAAGATATGTGTATGCTCCGTCGGATTTTGTTATTACTCTATCCTGATCATCTCCGTATTTTGATGAAGCAAACCATAAGGCTCCGTCTTTTTCGTATAAAACACCAAGTTTGTTAAGTTTTTCTATGCATTCTTTTACTTTGCCCGATTCATGCAAAGTTAATTCACTGAAATAATTATCAAAATGCGTATTAAAATTTTCCAAAAGATTTTTTTGCATTGAAAGCATCTTTAATCTTGCGTATTTTGACAGATATTTTAAGTGATTTTCTTCAAAATCTCCGTTATATGAATTTTTAATTTCTTCTGCTTTGTCAGGTTCTTCTTTAATAAACTCTTTTGCAACGGGAATTAAATATTCTCCCGTATAATAATTTTTGGCTTCTTCTTCACTTGTCGGAAAATCAATATTTATTCCAAGTTCTTTTAAAATCCTTATATATAAAGATTTTCCGAGTTTTGTAATTTGGCTTCCGGCATCATTAATGTAAAATTCCTGATATACATCGTAACCGGAATATTTCATAACATTAGCTAATGCACTGCCCATCGCAGCCCACCTGCCATGCCCGATATGAAAAGGACCTGTCGGGTTTGCACTTACATATTCAAGTATTACTTTTTCGCCTTTTCCGAAATCATTTTTTGCATAATCTTCTTTTATCTTAAGTATTTCACTCAAGATAAAATTGAGCATATTAGTGTGCAGTTTAAAATTAATAAAACCTGATGTCGTATTTATATCAAAATTATCAGCAGTTATATTCGCTGAAATTATTTCTGCTATTTTTGCAGGAGGCAGTTTTGCTAACCTCGCAAGGGATGAGACGTTTACGGCGAAATCTCCGAATTGAGTATTTTTAGGAATATCCGTTTGCAATGAATATTCATCATTAATACTCATTGAGCCAAGTAACCCTTTTTCTGTCAACTCTTTTACGGAGTTAACTACTTTTTCTAAAAAATACTCTTTTAACATAATTTTGCTTCCATAATGTAATTAACATTATTTAATATAGCAAAAAAATGCTAAATACCATATTCCTAATTTTGTCCGAACAAAATTTTACTATAAGCCACGAATTGGTGTTAGTAAAATTACTAAAGTTTTACTTAACCCTTCGAGAGTTAGTTCTTTAATGTTTCTTCTACAAAAACATCGTATAAATCAACACATGATTTGATGTTTTCAATGTTGTCGAGAAGTTTTTTAATTTCTACATCAATAGGTTCTTCATTTAATGTGTAATCCATAAATTACTCTCCAATATCGCTAACAAATATACTTATCGGCAAATTAAAAAAAAACTTTAGTGATTTTTTTATTTTCTTTAAGAAATATTACAAAAAGTATATACTTAAATAAAAAAATTATTTATTAAATATTTCGTATATCACTATTGATGCACATATTGCAAGGTTTAAAGATTCTACATTATTTTTCATATTTAATTTAATATTTTTATCTGCAAAGTTTGATAATTCCCGTGAAAGTCCTTTTGCTTCGGAACCGAACATTAAAATATATTTTTTAAGCTCTCTGCATTCATCAAAAGTAATATCATTTTTTTTGGAAAGACTTGTGCCTATCATGGTATAGTCTTTAAATGATTGTTTTATGATATTTAAATCTTTTATTTCAGCAACGGGAACTTTAAAAAAATTGCCTGCGGAAGAACGAATTACCTTGGGTGAATATAATTCCGTCGAATTGCCGAATAAAATTATGCCTTCAACTCCAAAAGCAGCGGAACTTCTTATAATAGTACCTAAATTTCCGGGGTCTGATATTGAATCAAGCAGTATTAATTTATTTTTGGTTTTCAGTATTTCCGCCGAATATTTTTTTTGTTTCGCAACCGCCAGGATTTCGCACGGTGAATTTGTTGTTGAAATTTTTTTTATAATATCCTCGTCAATTATCGTTACGGGATAATTAATTTTTAAAACATTCGTATCTTTAAGTGCATATATATTTATTATTTCAATTTTTTCATTAATGAGTTCTTCAACAGCTTTAAGCCCTTCGGCAATAAACAAACCCGTTTCATCTCTGTATTTTTTTAGGTGAAGCTTTGTTATTTCCTTTATTTTATTATTGGAAATTGTATTTATTGCACACACGAAGTAGCCTGCCATTTCATATAATAGTATTTTTCGTAGTCATTCATTAGTGATAAATCAACAAGTTTTATTTCAAACGGGAAATGAGAAAATGAATTCATAATTATTTTATCTTCTTCATATGTTGCATAAACCGTATTTTCCAGTCTTATTCCGCCCCAGCCTTCTTTATAAACTCCCGGTTCAATTGAAAAAACCGTATTTTCAATTATTTTAGTTTTCCCTGCACTTGAACATGAAACTCTTGGCGGATTTTCATGTACGGATATTCCTACTCCGTGCCCTGTTCCATGTGAAAACTTGTAATCTTCGGCAACTGATTTATTAATCGTGTCTCTGGCTATTTTATCAATATTAAAATATGATGATTTTTTTGGATACTTATTATAATATGCATTCAAAAATGCTTTAAGAACTATGGTGTATGCCTTTTTCTGCTCATCTGACGGTTCGCCCTTTATAAAGGTTCTTGTTGTATCTGTCGCATATCCGCCTTCATAATATCCGCCGTAATCAACCAATAAAAAATCACCATCAGTAACCATTTTTTCTTTTGAAGGGGATGTATAATGGACTATGGAGCTGTTTGCTCCTGATGCAACTATTGGTTTAAAGCTTAGAGATTTCGCCCCGTTTTCTTTCATTGATTTAATTAAGGCTTCATAATAATCATATTCAGAGTATATTTTATCCGAATTAATCATTTCATATAAAACTTTTAATGCTTCATCGGATTTTTTGAAACATTCTTTTAAATGGTTTATTTCATTATTGTTTTTTACCGTTTTTAGTAAATTAAGACGGCTCGGCAAAATTTTATTTGTATTATTAATAAGTTTATAATCATATACTGATATTTGATTTTCATCAATAAATATTGTTTCATTGGTTATTTCTTTTAAATCATTTTCAAATTCATTTAACTTTTTAACCGTATAAAATTCTCCGATATAAGGCAGGCTGCAATCTGAATATATTCTTACACCTTTTTCATTTATTATTGCTTTTGCAGGGAATATTGAAGTATAGTCAAAATCAAATGAACGACAATTTGTTATGTAGGCTATATCTTCTAAACAAGTTACAAGAATATTAAATTTTTCGCCGGCATATTCTTTTATTATTTCAAATTTTTTATCGGCACTTTGTCCGGTTATTTCATCGCTGACTTTAAAAACATTATAATTATCTATAGAATTTGGTTGTACAAAATTTAGTACAATATCGTTATCTGTTAATTTTATTGAAGAATTCTTACTTTGCAGGGACTTCAGCAGTTCGTCATAAAATTTTTTGGAAGTTTTTTTTGAATTAATCCCAAGTTTAAAATACGGAGGTATTATTTCTGTCAGCGCATTTAAAAAAGACTTGTTTAACGGTTGTTTTATAACTTCTATATAATCGGAATCCGTTTCATTATCTGCTTGTTCGTGGTATCTTGTATCTGTAAACAAATATATTTTATCATTTGTAAATAAGACATCTCCCGTTGAACCGGTAAAACCTGTAAGGTAATATCTCGCATTTTGATTTAACATATTATATTCCAATAAAAATTCATTAGTGGAATTTATAATAATTCCGTCTAAATCATTTTTGTTTAGAAATTCTTTTATATGTTCAATTAATTCCGTATTCATTAGTCTTTTTTATCTGTTAAATATATTAAATGATAACCGAATTGTGTTTTAATCGGATTGGATACTTGTCCTACTTCCATTGAAAATGCGGCATCTTCGAATTCTTTAACCATTTGACCTCTTGTGAAATATCCCAAGTCACCGCCGTTTTCTCCAGAGGGACATAAAGAAACTTCTTTTGCTGCTTTAGCAAAATCTTTTCCGTTATTTATTTCTTCTTTTATTTTTAAAGCTTCTTCTTCTGTCTTTACTAACAGATGACTTGCTTTTACAAATGTCGGCATTTCTTTTAATTTCCTTTCTTTTTTCGGATTATATCATAATTACTTCTTTTAAACAAATTTTGCATTATAAAATTTAAGTTATAAGATTATTATTATGAACAAAATTTTTAAGTGGATTTTACTTTTATTATTTATTGTATTTATTGTTGTTTTCACTTTTTATCATATAGGAAAGGAAACAATACTATACAGGTGTGATTTTATTGAATACAATTTATTTTATTATGATTATGCCAAATTACTTGTATCGGACTTTAATACTTTTGTGCATAATATGTGCTGGGAAGTCTATAATATAAACAGAAATCCTTTAATGAATATATTTATAATACCTTTCTTTTATATTTTTAAAGAAAGCAGAGCAGGATATATTACTGCCGTAAACATAGTATTCATGCTGCCATGTATGATATTGCTGTATAAAATCCTAAATAATTACATATTAAAGCCTCAGTGTAATAAAGTTATTTATTACTTAATGATGTTTTCAATAATATTTTTATTCCCTCCTTTATGGATGGCAAGTTTATCGGGAATACCTGATATATGCGGAATGGTTCCTGTTTTGGGTGCTTTTTATTTATACTATAAATTCGGATGTAATAAAGAAACTCCTTTAAAGTATTTGTTTATAATGGCAGGATTGCTGTATTTATCCTTCTTGTTTAGAAGATGGTATTCGGTTGTAGTTGTTGTATTCTTGGCATCAATTTTTTTGGAAAACATTATACAATCCTTTAATAAACCTTTTAATTTAAAAGAAACTCTATTAAAAAATATTTATACAATAAAAAATATTTTAATTATTTCAATATTGATAACAGTTTTTGCTCTTTTAATTCAGTACGGTTATGTTCATAATATATTTGTAAATGAAGGTAATGAAAGAGATATTTATACTGTTGCATTCAACCAGTTTAAGATTTTATTTATAGAAATTTTAGGTGTAATATATTTGATTTTTGCAGCGGCAGGCAGTATTTTTAACCTTAAGAATAAATATGTAAGATTTGCATTTATTAATTTGGTTTTATATTTATCCGCTTATATTACAGGTATGCATAACCAGCTTTTATGGATTAATCATTATCTTTTTATCGCTTGTATGTTAGTAATATTAATATGCTCGGCTTTAAACAATATTTCAAATATAATTAAACCCGATGTTATCAGAAATGTTGTTATGTCTTTAGTTATTGTATACAGTATTTGTAACTTTATAGTCTGTTTTGAAACTCCCCGTATTAATCAAACAGGATTTTTATTTTCAAGAAATTTTTACTTTGATGATACAAGTGCAGATTATCATACAGTTAAAGATTTATATGAATACCTTGAAAATGAATATCAAAACAATAAAAATATAAAAGCAGCTCAATACGGATTAAATAATTCATTCGGATATTATCAGTTAAGAGGAATTAATCCTAAAAGTGAATTTTTAAAAAATAATTATGTTTGTGAAACAATTTTTGATTCTGATTTTAATGCTTTGGAAATAAATGCGGATTATATTATAAATATGACCCCGTTAAATTTGTTTTTTGATGATAAGACTCTTGCAAGAGTTTTATATACAACAAATGAAATGTTTGAAAAAAACACTTCTATTGCAAAGAATTATAAAAAAGTAAAAGAATATATGCTTTCAGACGGAACTAAATTAACATTGTACAAAAAAATAAAACCGTTATCCAAAAAACAAATAAAAGAATATCTTGAACAATTCTATGAATTTTATCCTGATTGGAAAAATCGTGAATTTGTAAAATTATATGAGTAAATCGGCAAATTAATATTTTACATGTTTTTATTCCTGTATGAAAATAGGAAATATAACATCAAAATTTATAAATAGAATATCACCTAAACCTAAGGTGTCTCTAAACGAGAAAATTTTCTCTCAAGGGCTTAATTCTGATGTTTTTGAAAGGTCAGAAAAAAAAGACTTAATAGAAGAAATTCAAGAAAAAAGAAATTTTAAGATAGCAGATTATAAGCTTTTGAGTAATAAGGAAAAAGCTAAACTTAGAAAAATAGGAATAGTTAAGGATATACAAGACCATATTTCAGTTGCTTTATCTTGCGGTTTATCATTGAAAAACTATTTTGATGATGTCTATGGTAAAGATAATTATGTATTTGTTTCAATAGGGACATCTCCCTCTACAATAGGTCGTGTTATGGAATTTTGCGGAGTTGAAACTAAATATCTGCCCATATCCGGTATGGGTGTTGTATCTGATGACTTTAAATTTAAGTATTCAAAAGAATATGCAGAATTTTTAAAAAATCAAAAATTAACTCCTGAGGATATTGCTAATTCGGGCAAAACATATTTATTTACAGATCATATAGCTTCAGGCAGAACCTTAAGGGCTTTTAAAAGAATGATGAGTGAGGTGTACGGAATACATCCCGATGTAAATGTAAAATATTTCAGCCTTATTGATAAAATAAGAAGAGTAAGCAAAGATGAAGAGTTGTCAGATAGCATGGAATTAGCTTTAATTTCTTCACATCCTCAGGTTTTTGGGGGAATTCCTCATCTTAATTTTATGGAATTAAATTTAGTAAATGATACGGTTATGCAAAAGGCTAATTTCCCTTCTAAAATATTTAATTTTGAATTAATAGAAAAATTAAAAAGAAGAAAACTTTTAAAATATAATCCTGCAAACGAGAATGCTTTATAAAATTTTTTAAGTATAATTAAGATATGAAAAAATTATATATAGAAACACTCGGATGCCAAATGAATAAATCTGACAGTGAAAGAATTTCAGGAATTCTTTCACAATTCGGCTATATAGAAACAGAAAATGAAAAAGAAGCAGATTTATTAATAATAAACACATGTTCAATAAGACAGCTTTCTGCAGATAAGGCATACAGCCAATTAGGGGTATGGGGAAAAATGAAAAAATCAAGACCTCATATTAAGATAGGTATTTGCGGATGTGTCGCTCAGCAAGACAAAGATAATATAAGAAAAAGAGCACCTTATGTTGATTTAGTTTTCGGAACTCATAATATTTATGAACTTCCTTCTCTTATAAACAGAATTGAAAATGATGAAAAGGTATGTGCCATAACAAATAATCCCGTAGTTTGCAACCAAAATGATTTTAAAATAATAAGAAAAAATTCGGTAAATGCTTGGATTCCTATTATTGAAGGCTGTAATAATTTTTGTACATACTGCGTAGTACCTTTTACAAGAGGCAGAGAACGAAGCAGAAAACCGCATGAAATTATTCAAGAGGCTAAAAATATTATAAAAGAAGGTTTTAAGGAAATTACACTGCTTGGGCAAAATGTAGACAGCTACGGCAAAGATTTTAATGACCCCGATATTTCACTTGCAAATTTATTAAGGGATTTAAATAAACTTGAAGGTGATTTTAGAATTCGGTTTGTTACATCATATCCTTCTGATATTACGGATGACCTTATTGATGCCGTGGAAGAATGCAAAAAAGTATGTAAATATTTTCATATCCCGATGCAATCGGGTAATTCCCGTATATTAAAAGAAATGAACAGAAGATATACAAAAGAGGAATATTATAACATTGTTTCAAAAATCAGAAAAAGATTTCCTGATGTTACAATAACAAGCGACTTTATTGCAGGTTTCCCCGGCGAAACGGAAGAGGAATTTCAAGATACTTTAAAAGCAATAGATGAACTTGAACTTGATTATTCAAACACTGCAGCATACTCCCCAAGAGCTTTTACTAAAGCAGGTAAAATGACGGATAAATTTATTCCCGAACCCGTAAAATATGACAGACTTGAAAGACTTAATGAAAAAAACCGTCAGGTATGTTTAAAATCTAATGAAAAGTTTATCGGAAAGGTTTTAAATGTCCTTGTTGAGGCTAAAACAGAAAAAGACGGAAAGATTATATTAAATTCACGTGCAGATAACAATAAAATTGTTCATTTTGAATCCGATAAACATTCCATTGGTGATTTTGTTAATGTGAAAATAACAAAAGCACAAACCTGGTGTTTGTATGGGGAAATTAAATGTGATTAAGTTTTATTGTAGACTTTAAATATATACATACAATCATCACTTTGTTTTTCGTATTTATAATTTTGCTTTTTTAATATATCTTCTATAAATGTTTCATCAGGTATTATCGAATTTGACTTTTTTACAGAGACAATATATAAAGTTATATCCTTTGGTTTAATCTGAATTTTTTCAAGAGTGAAATCTTCTACCTCTTGAACATCAATTGTTTCATAAGGAAAACTTATTGTATTTAGAAATTTATTAAAATTGTACATAACGTTATAAAAATACATCATTATTGTTATTTCATTTGGTATTAAGAAAAAATCATTTTCTTTACTTTCATCAATTAGTTTATATAAATTTTGGTCCATTTCATATCTTGTATCTATAGTATCCATTTCATAATAGTATGTATCAAGATTAAAAGGGAATATGTTTGTTATTTTTATTTCCATTGTAAATACTATTAATATGGCTATTAACATATTAATTAAATTCTTTAAAAAAGTGTTTTTTATAATTTCCCACTGAGTATCAATAATTGCTACTGTATATATAATTATTATCGGAATAAGATAGATTATATGTCTTCTTCCAACGGGATATATCTTTAATGTACCGGCAACTAATGAAAAAAGTATAATAAACAAAATTAAATATCTGTATTGTTTTTTTTGTTTAAAGAAATTTATAAATCCCAAACAGCAAAGAGTTAACTGTATCCATAATAAATTAGTACCTGTGTATGTATAAATAATAGCTTGAATAATAATGCTTTTTATTGAGTTGAAGGATGGATTTATAAAACCGTATTCTACTGTTTGCCAATAATTATTCATAAATTGATAAGTCTTCATATCAATAAAATAAAGGTATAAACAACAGATAATAATTCCTGATAAAATAATCAGAGATTTTTTGTTAAACTTTTTTTCTTCAATACTTTTAGCAAAAATTATTGCAGGGATTATAAATATTGAAGGAAATGAGAACAAAATAGTTAATATGCTTATTAAAGTGTACAAAATGCAATGGGGGGGGGGTAATTTCTTTAAAACTTACATATTTATAACTTAAAAGTAATAAAATACATATAAATACATCTGATTCATATGGTCTGAAATTAACAGTAAAAAAGACCAGCGGAACATTTATTATAAACAAGATTAAGCCGATAATTATTGCTACTTTACTTTTAAATATATTTTTTAATAAAAAGAAAAATGCAATTACAGAAAGTATTGATGTTAAATATGGAATTAGTCTATAAGTAAAAAAAGAAGGACCAAAAATATTTGTTATAATTTTTTCTAATATACCCCATAAAGGCGGAATTTTAACTATGGTATCAATCTCATTAAAAAATTTCAAAACGGGTGTTTTGAAAAAAATTGTTCCTAAAAGAGCCTCATCAGAGGTAAATGGTATATTTTTTAAATAAGTCCATGTCCTTATATATATACCTAACAGAATAATAATACCGACTATTATATAAAAAATCTTATTTAAAAATAAATTGTTATCTTTTTCCTTTTCCATTAAAAATACTCCGTATTGGAAAATTATAACATTAATTAGAAAAATAATAATGGAAGGTAATTACTTTTTTTTAATATTCTATGGTAATCTTAAAATATGAAAAAATACGGAAAATTAATTTTTATAACAGTTATAATTGCCCTAATGGTTGTTTCTTGTTTCAGAATTGATAAAGGAACAGTGGAAACAAATTATGATAATGTACAAAAAACCGGAATAAGCTCTGAAAAAAGAGAATACAAACCTGTTAATACGAGAGTTTTAAATGGAATTGAATACAAAATGTCCCGTTCTGAAATTGGTAAATACGGCGGACAAATAGTTGTTTCTACGATAGGAGAAGGCCCTAAAACATTTAATCCTTGGGAATCAAAAGATGCAACTTCTTCTGAAATAGCAGATTTAATGTATGATTCATTGCTTACCACTGATCCGGTTACAGGTCAGGTTATTCCGAATATGTCTAAAGAATTTAAAGTATCCGATGATCAAAAGACATATACAATAACCCTCAGAAAAGGATTAAAATGGACGGACGGAAGGGAAATTACATCGGATGATGTTGTCTTTACTTGGAATGATATTATTCTGGCAGGTTACGGAAATACTTCACTGCGAGATTCTGTTTTAATAGACGGGGAATATCCCGTTGTTAAAAAAATAGATAAGTATACAACGGAATTTAAAATAAAAAAGCCGTTTTCACCGTTTTTAAGATTTGTTGGAACTCAAATAGCGCCAAAGCATATTTTTGCACCGGTTGTAAAAAAAGGTTTAAGGTATTTTGATTCTTATCTTTCTACAACCGTTAATCCTAAAGATATTGTATCTTCGGGAGCTTTTATGCTTGAAGAATATGTTCCTGCTCAAAGGGTAGTTCTTAAAAGAAATCCTAATTATTATGTAATTGATGAGAATAATAATATACTGCCGTATATAGATAAATATGTAATTTTGATAGTTGGCGATTTAAATAATGAAATGTTAAAGTTTGAGTCCGGGGAATTAGACATTATAAATGTCAGGGGAAAGGATTTGCCAAGATTTAAAATGAAAGAAAAAAAATCAAATTTTAAACTGTATAACCTCGGGCCGGCCACAAGTACCATGTTTATTGCTTTTAATTTAAATACAAGAAAAAATAAAGACGGAAAGTATTATGTTAATCCCGTAAAACAGAAATGGTTTAATGATATAAATTTCAGAACGGCCGTTGATTATGCTACAGACAGAAATGCAATGGTGAATAATGTTGCAAACGGTGCGGCACAGCCCTTATATACTGCGGAATCACTATCTTCCATATATTTAAATGAAAAACTTGCCTCAGGACATGAAAAGAATATTGAATATTCAAAAGAATTGCTTAAAAAATCAGGATTTTATACTGATAACCAAGGTATACTTCATGATAAAGACGGAAATATTGTTGAATTTGACTTGTATACAAATGCGGGACAGACTGAACGTGAAGCTTGCGGAGTAATGATTAAAGAAGATTTATCAGAACTCGGGATAAAAGTTAATTTTAAACCGATAGAATTTAACTCACTTGTAAGCAAGATGATGTCAACATCCGACTGGGATATGGTGCTTATGGGATTAACGGGGAATCCGCTGGAACCGCACAGCGGAAAAAATGTCTGGTATTCCAAGGGACATTTACATCTTTTTAATATGAGATTTCCTAATGATAAAGAAGATAAGCTTCTTGATTGGGAAAAACAAATTGATGATATTATTGAACAAGGTGCTTTGGAACTCGATTATAATAAACGAAAAGTTATATATGACAAATATCAGCAGATAATTTATGATGAAAAACCTTTTATATATTTGTATTCTCCGCTTACGATAACTGCGGTAAGAAATAAGATAAAGAATTTATATCCTACCCCATTGGGCGGAACATTGCATAATTTATATGAGTTATACATAGATGAATAATTATAAGCTTATAAAATTAAATTCCGCAAGAAATTGTCTAAGATATGTTATAAGGGCTTTTAATATTAAAGAAATTTATCTGCCTTATTATTTATGTCCCATTGTCCGAAGTTCGGTATTTAAAGAAAAGTGTAAAATAGTTTATTATCATATAGATAAAACCTTTAAACCTGCTTCAAAAATCCCTTTAGATGCATATATTCTTTATCCTGATTATTTTGGAATATGCTCTGATATAGTAAACGATTTAAGTCAAAAATATAAAAATCTTATAGTTGACAATGCTCACTCTTTTTATTCGGAACCAAAAGGAATTGCTTGCTTTAATTCTTTAAGAAAATTTTTCCCCTCGCTGGCGGACGGAGCTTTTCTTTATACCTCAAAAACATTGGATATGGAATTTCCTTCAGATGAATATATTTATAAACCTCATATACTTTCTTATGAAGAACTTTGTAAAAACGAAAACAGACTGGATGACCAAGAAATTAAAAGAATTTCAACAAGCACATATGATGGGTTTTTATCTGTTGATACAAAAGAAGAAAAGAAAAAAAGACGGGAAAATTTTAAAACTTTCCATAATAAATACGGTAATTCAAACTGTTTGAAAATAAAATTTAACAATAATATTGTGCCATTTGGCTATCCGTATTTATTAAAATCCCCTAAAGAAGCTGATGATATTGTCAAAGAATTAAATTCTAAAGGTATAAATGTATATAGGTACTGGAATAATATGCCTGATAATTATGAAGAAAAAATATTTTATAATTCATTGGTTGTCATTATGACATAAATTCTTCAAATGTTTTAGAATACATGTTTGGAACTAAAGAATGATTTTTATCTTCCGCTTGTGATTTATTATTAATGAATAATTTTTCGTTTTGAATATCTTTAATTGCAAGCATAGCGGCAATTTTTTCCGATAATTTTTGCTGTTTAACAAGTTTTGCTTCAATATATGCAGCAGGCATAAATGTTATAATTGCCCCTAAACCTGTCATAACTTTAAATAATTTTTTATTTGCCAGTTTATTACCGAGAAAATGTCCCAGTTTCACTCCTAATGCTGTTGCTATAATATCTATAGGTCCTAAAATTGTTTCTGAAAAAGATTTAATCCCTACAGATTGTTCATATACTTTTTCTCTATGCTTATTTATAACTTTTGCTGTATTTTCTTTAAGTTGTTTTGCTTCTTTTAATTGTTCGGGTGTTAAATTTATTTCTTTCTTTGCATCCATTCTTGCTTTTATTTTTGGCATTTCGGTTTGAGTAAACTTTTCATACTCTTTTAAATCTTTATAAACGGTTTTTATAAATTCAATCGGAGTTTGTTTTTTATTTTCGTGTTTTTTGGAATAATTTTCCGGATGCTCCATAAATGCTTTTAAATGTTTATATTTTGTTGCGCATATAACCTTATTTTCAAGGTTAGAGATATTTTTATTTAATATTAAATAAGTTATAAGCGGAACACCGAGTTTTACTATAATGCTCAGAAATTTGTTCTGTATTTTTAAAACTTCAGTAAGTTTATCCGTTAAAAGATACTCTAAAAATCCGCCGGTAAATAATGACGAATATGAAATATTAGAAATTGTTTCAACTTTTCTCAAATCTTCAAGAACATCATGTTCAACATTTTTTAACAGGTTAGTAAAAAACTGCTTTTCTAAATTTGCTTTTTTCTGCATGGTATTGTCTAAAGCTTCTTTACTTGGTTCTATATCCTTAAAATATTGATTTCGTTCTTTTTGATATTCTTTATGACTTTTCTTATATTCTTTTACTGAATCAAGAGAGGATTTTACATTTACTTTTTCGGTTAATTTATCTACTGCAGATTTAGATTTTTCTTCGTATTGAATTATGGAATTAATTTGAGCTTCTTGCTCGGGAGTATGAATTGCATATAATTTGGGATCATTGATTAAATTTTTTGTTCCGTCAAAACTTGCTTTTCTGATAAGACCAAGCTGTGATTCAAGCGAGCTTTTTATTCCTGACGCAAAAAATATTACGGCACAAATTGCGGATAATACCGTTGTAAGTTGAGGTACACCCAAAGAAAATTTCCCGAGTTTTACTTTTGCATTGCTGTATTTTTCAATAACAGAACTGATTTTATTTAAGAATGGTTTATTTTGGGATTTTAAAAATCGTGGTATTTTTGTAATGGCAACAGGTAATGAGCTTATTAGCCCCGTAATGGACATTAATTCAATATTATAAGTTTGAAAAACCGTTTCGGCATCTTCTGCTTTTTCGTGTTCGTATTTATCTAAAACTAAAAGAGGCTCTGCAATTACTTTTGCTTTTTGTTTGAATGTTTCTATTTCTTCAGGGGTTAAAGAATTATTGTTATTTATGTTTTTATTCCGCTCATTAAAGCGGTTATATTCATCAATATGTTTTCTGTATTTTGTATAATAAGAAATAATATTGTTCATTTAAACATAAAATACCTTTATTCCCATCTGCATAAAGTTTAAAATACTTTAAAGTTGTTACTTTTTCTATAGTATATTTATATAATTTTACAAAATAAAATTTTTTTCTTGTAAAATATTTATGACAAGAGAGGGGATATTAAATGACATTAAATTCATATTTGGGAATAGATGTTGGTTCTGTTACTACGAAAGCGGCTATAGTGGATGAAAACGGTAAATTTATAGACGGTTTTATGACAAGAACATCAGGTAAGCCTGTTAGTGCGGTTCAGACATCACTCAGAAATTTAATGGCGCAGGCAAAAGAAGAATATAATATTTTAGGTGCAGGGACGACGGGGTCAGGCAGAAATTTGGCAGGTGCGCTTGTCGGAGCAGATGTTATAAAAAATGAAATAACAGCGCATGCCGTTGCGGCAAGTACATATGTGCCGGGAGTTCAAACAATACTTGAAATAGGCGGACAGGACAGTAAAATTATTATTTTAAGAGACGGGATTGTTACTGATTTTGCTATGAATACCGTATGTGCAGCAGGCACAGGGAGCTTTTTAGATCAGCAGGCTTCAAGGTTAAATGTCCCTATTCAGGATTTTGGGGCTATTGCATTAAAATCTAAATCACCTGCAAGAATAGCCGGAAGGTGCGGTGTTTTTGCGGAAAGTGATTTAATACATAAACAGCAGTTAGGCTATCCTGTTGAAGATTTATTATACGGGCTTTGTCAGGCTTTAGTCAGAAATTATTTAAGTAATCTTGCTTTGGGAAAAGAAATTCTTCCGATAGTTACATTTCAAGGGGGTGTAGCAACTAATATCGGAATGGTAAAAGCTTTTGAAGAAGCTTTAAATACTCAAATTGTTGTTCCCGAAAATCATCAAACAATGGGAGCAATTGGTGCTGCTCTTTTGGCAATGGAAAATCATCAATTTAACCAAAAACCGACTACATTTAAAGGATTTAGTGTCGGTGATATGGAATTCAATTCGTATACAAATCAATGCAGCGGATGTTCAAATAATTGTGAAATAATAACTATTATTGAGGGTGAAGTAACCTGCAGGGAATTAAATAATAAGTCCGATAAAATTATAGCTCGCTGGGGCGGAACCTGCGGAAGATGGGATATCGGATAATTATTGTAAATAATTGTAACAATTTTATTAATGTTTCTTAAGATTTTTGTAAAAAATGTCGACATTATTAATACAAAAATATATAAGGAGCAATGAAAAAATGGGCTTAGCAGCATCACAGGGAAGATATTTATGTTTGACAGCAAGAATGAGTGACCTGATTTATGAAGGTCAGCAAATTTCATATCAAAGATTAATGCTTGCATCAGAAACAGAAGAAGCATCAGAAAAATACAATGATGCAATGGCTAATACCGTAATGGAAGCTCAAATTTATGATAAAGACGGTAATCCGCAAGCGGTAAGACTTACTTATGATGTTATAACAAATACGGATATGACTAAGGGTGTCGGAATGAGAATAGTAGATGCTGACGGTCATATCGTTGTGCCGAAAAATGCTGATGAAGATTTAAAAAATTCTTTGAAAAAAAAGGATACGGAAGAAACTTTTATTTATGATGAAGGTTGTGATGATCCTGATTATATTCAAGAAATGATTATATCGGGACAATGGTTCTTGGAAAATAAACCTGATGCAAAATCAGATTGGACAAGACTAAAAAGCTGGCAGGGGTCAAGTCAGGTTACGCAAAGAAATAAAACTGAAGATGATGCCGCAGCAGAAGCTGAATATGAAGAAGCAATGCAGAAACTTCAGAAAAAAGATAAGGTTCTTGAATTAAGACTTGAACAAATTCAAACGGAAGAAAATTCCATTGAAACCGAAATAGATTCCGTTAAACAGGTTATATCCAAAAACATTGAAAATTCATTCAAAACATTTGGTTAAACTAAGCAAAAACAAGGTTTTATCCTGCCGAGAATTTCACCGTCTTGTGATTTGATTTCGGCAGGATATTTTTGGTTTAAACTTTTAAGATTATCTGTTGTAATCCAATTAAGCTGTTTAAGTGCATTTATAACGGTATGAGCTCTGGCTTCCATATTGGAATCAGCTATTTTAACAATAATCGCTTCCTCCTTAAGAATATTTACAACAACGCAAAGTCCTGCTGCGCCAACTTTAGCAATTAAATTATTACTGTTTGTGATTATATCACTGTCTAATCTGTTTTCTCCGCCGATAAGATACGGATAGTTTAAAAATGCATTTTTTATTTTTTCATACTTTTTATTAAGAAATAAGTTTAAAAAGCCAAGTCCCAGATTAAATAAAGGTGTGGCAATTACGGGCAGTCCGCATCCGTCTTTGCTTATTATTATTTCTTCTCTTTCTATTTCACATAATTCGCAGACTTTTTTAATTACAAAATCACTTAATGGATTGCTTAAATCCTTATAATTAGAAGTGTTAAAATTTAATTCTCTGCATATCGCAAGCATTGCCGAATGCTTACCTGAACAATTATTGTGAAGCTTTTTGGGGCTTAAGTTCTCTTTTATAAGCCTTATTTGTTCTTTTTTGCTTAAAGGTTCTTCTTCGTGACATAATAAATCTTTTTCGCTAAATCCTGTTTTCTTCAATACAGATAGAATTTTATCCTGATGAATTAATTCACCTGTATGAGATGCACAGCATACGGCAATTTCTTCAAGTGTTAAATTTAATTTAATATCAATTCCCAAATCTATTATCGGAGAAATTTGCAGGGGCTTCATACAAGAACGATGATAAAATTTGTAATTTTTATTTATCCCGATTTCTTTTATTATTCCGTTTTTATTCATATAAATAATCAGTCCGCAATGTTCTTGCTGAATGAGGTCGTTTCTTACGTGTTCAATAAGTTTTACATATTCGGGCTTTTTAGTATTCATAAGAATATTCTACTTCAAAAATATCTATAATTTGGATGATTTGTATTAAATATTAAATGTAGTATAATTAAATCAACTGAGAGGTATAGGATGCAGATTATTGAGGTAAAAAATGATACGGCAAAAATAACTTATAATCCTGCTGAAAAAAATCTGCTTCCGTATGATTTTATTATGATTGAAGATAATAATCATAAATTAATTTCTCAGGTTATAAATATTGAAACAGATGAAAATTCCGAAAATAATACAGCAATTTTAAAGCTTTCTCTCTTTATTGATGAAAATGATAATCTCTCTTATTATAACGGATATGTCCCTTCCAAAAATTCAAAATTATTCTTTATTAATTCGGAAGAAATTATTTCGTTATTAAAGGAAGATAATGAAAATATTAATTTCGGCTGTTTATCAAATCATCCAAAGTGCATTGTAGGAATGGGGCTTTCTGTATTAAATAAAAAATTATACATTCAATCTGACAGGAATGATAAAACAAAATCAGTAGTAAAAAAGATTGTTTCGGAATTAAATAATTTAAATAAAAAAGTTGTTATCATTGATTTTAACAGACATTATAATGATGTTAACGGAAGTGTTATAAAAATTACCGAAGATTTAAAACTGCCTCTTAATACGGATGCATTTGATACTATACTAAAATATGATATCCAAGATTGTCCCGTTGAAGATAAGGCTTTAATACAAAGTATAATATTAGAACTTCGTGAATATTTAAAGAGTTTGGATGATAAATTTATACCTTTTAATTTATTTAAAAAAGTGGTAGATGATGAATTTTTAGCTAATCCGATTTCAGGTTTGATGCTATTAAGAAATAAGTTATGGTATTATGCTCAGGAAGCTATTTTTGCAGATTTGAAAAAACAATTCGATATTTTTGATTCACTAATGACGGATAAAAAAGCTATTATTATTGATGCCTGCGAAATGTCGGAATTTTGGTATGAATTTATTGTAAAAACAGTTTCAGAATTAATAAAGAATGAATGTTATCTTTTCTTTTCTATAGATGATATAAAAATTGAAAAAAAACTAATTGAAAAATTGTATAACAATAAAAATGTTGTTCCTGTAATTTCATCTTCATACAACAGCCAATACAGTAATATTTTAAAATCACTGTGTGCAAACGAACTTTTATGTAAACCGTCTAATTATAATATCGGTCAGGAATATTATTCTGTCTTGTTAAATAAAATAAATAACGATGATGTAATATTATACGGAGAATCTACTTTATTTATCCCGTTAATATTGGATACTAAAAATAATTCAATTTCTGATATCCAATTAAATTACAATGAAGAAAAAAATGAAAATAATAATGAGGTAATTTCTGAAACTGCTGAAAATCAATTATTTGAAGAAACGGTTGAAAAAGAACCCGAAATTGTTGAAATTTTGGATGAAATACCGGATATAAATGTTGAAAATATTGATGAAGATACTGTAAATGACGATATTTTGGATAGTGATTTGGAATTTCTTGATGAGCTTGAAACAATAAATAATCATGAATCAGCAAATGATGAAGATATACAGCAGGATGTTTCATCGGATGTTGAAATAATATCTGATGAAAATATCGAACTTGAAGAAGATACAAATTCAGAGAAACATGAAGATGAAATAATAAATCTTGATGATGTTATAAATGACATAACGGAAAAAATAGAAATTGAAAAAGCTGTTGATAAAAAAGATGATGTAAATGAAGAAGAAGCTATAACAATTGATGATATTATAGATTATAATTCCGATGCGGATTTAAATCTTGAACAACCTATTGTTAATATAGATGAAATTATTGAGACCGAAGAAGAAAATAAAGAGGAAAATGCGCAGAAAATACCATCGGATGTAAATTCTGAAATTACTGAAAATGAAGATGAAAATGAAAATAGTGAAGAACAAATTGAAGTAACTAAAGAAGAAAAAAATCCCGAAATAAATGAGAATATAAATACAAGGGAAAAACAAGATATTCCTGTTTATGAAACAGATTTACCCGAAAGCATTTCACCTGAAAATCTTCCGTTTAAGATTGGTGATAAAGTATTCCATCCTAAACATGGTAAAGGTGTAATAGAGGGTTTTGCAAATTACAGTAATAAAATTCTTTTCTGTCAAATAGAATTTGAAAATGTAGGAAGAAGAATATTAGACCCAAGAATAGCAGGTATAGAAAAAATAGTATAAATTGTCCGAGTAAATTTTTACGATAAGCCGAAGGTGTTACAAAGCGAAACACCGCAACGAAGTAAGGATGTTTGAGCCTGTATGCGTCAGCTGAGTAAAAATTTGCGAGTGGCATATTGAAAAGGTGAGCAACTATACGGTTGCGAGGAGCAAGCATATAGTTGCGACACTAGATTAAATAAAAAAACTGCCTCATTGAGGCAGTTTATAGAATGTTTATATTATATTAGATAGATTTTAAATTTTCCGAAGCTTTTACTGCTGCTTCTTTAACTCTTTCATCTTCATCAGCTTGAGCTAATTCAAATATAGTTGAAAGATATTCTTTGTATTCCGGTTTAGCTATGTGAACAAGAGATGAAATACCTGCTAATCTGATTTGAGGGTCAGGATCTGATTTAATTGAATTAATTACTGTTTCAATACAAGGTAAGTCTTGAAGAGGCAGAGTTTGTTTTAATTCGTTATTTAATCTTTCCTGCATAAATGAAATTGTGTATAAAGCATATTGTTTATTCATTTGAGCTTTTTCCATTTCGCAGGGGGTTTCTGCTAAAGTTTTTTCTTCCGGAGTTAAATCTTCAATATTTTTATTTCTTAATTCTTTAACTTCTTCAGAAGGACCTTGAAGATTTGATGTATCTTTATTAATAATATCTACTAATGCATCAAAGACAACGGAGTCTAAAAGTTCATTTCCTTCTTTACCTTCAGATTTAATATATGTAGCAAGTTCTTCAAGAGCTGCTTTTTGATCATCTAAGTTAGTTGTTTTTAATTTACCTGCAAAAGATTCAGGGGAAACAGATGATTGCTGTGTTGTTACAGGCTGTTCAATTACAGGTGCTGCTGCAGGAACTTGTTGTGCCGGAGCAGGCATTTGTTGTACCGGTGCAGGTATTTGAGCTTGAGGTACTTGTTGTACTACCTGAGAAGCAGGAACGGCTGCCGGAATTTGTTGCGGCATAGGTGCCGGAATTTCCGGTGTTTGAGGAGCTACAGGTACCGGTACGGGTATTTGTTGAACTGCTTGAGGTTGAGGATATACTAACGGTTGGTATACAGGAGCTTGAGTGTATACAGGTTGTTGTACCGGCATGCTTATCGGAGTTCCCGGAACATATCCTTGACCTTGCGGATTTATGATTTCAATATTTACACCGTTAAATTGTGATTTGCCTGTTTGCGGTGTTTGATTATAATAGCTTGCTGTTGGATAATTATAAAAATATCCTGGAGCTTGGCTGTACTGATATGGATTATTTGCACCTGGCTGTGAATATACTGGTTGTATTGGCATTTGCGCCGGTATATATTGTGTTGTTGGTGCTTGTATCATTGTTAACTCCTTATTGTTACTACCTAATTACTAAAATAAACATTAGTTTTCATATTCATTAAAGTTTGTGATAATAAAAAATTGCTAGTTATATTTTGCTATAAACACAGAAAAATTAAAATTACCTCCTAAATCTCAATAAATAAAGCAAAAAATACAAATTTACAAAAGTTAATATTATAAATCCAATTTAGCTTGTACAAAATTTTTTTATTTAATGTAAAATAATAATGTATAGTTTATTTGTTAGGGATATGAGTTCAGATAAAAAGACAATAAGCAGATTTAATATAAAAGACTATCAGGGGTTAATAGATACTCTTGCAAAGGTAGAGTATAAAAAACTGTCTTCAAAACATTTAATAGATTTTTCTGAACTGGTAAATATAGGGACTCAGGTTGTACATAAGCTTTGTGCAAATTCAGAACCCGATAAATATAATAAATCATATATATCAACAGCTATAAAATGGGCTATCAGGAATGAAGTAAGACGTCGTTATAAGTGGTATGTCCTGAAAAATCAGCAGGAATCATTTTATGATGAAGATAATCAATCTAATATTAGAGAAGCTGTATATAAAACAATTCTTTCCGTTGACGAAATGGCAGAAGGTGATAATCCTACTCAAATAAGAGATTTTAAAAGAAATCCCGAAGAAAAAATACTGTTTTTTGAATTAAGCGAAAGTATAAAGGCTGCAATTAAAAACTTACCGCCGAGAGAAAGAGAATTAATAGAATGTAAATTCTTTAATGATAAAAAATTAAGAGAAATTTCCGAGGAATTTAATCTTTCACCTTCAAGAATTTCAAGAATAATTCAATCAGGATTAAATAAAATAAGGAAAGAGTTAGTTAAACAGAATTTAGTTTAAAACAATGCTTTGGCATTGTTTTATTTTTGAATAGTATAGGAGAAAAATAAATATGTCTAAATTAATGAGCGGAATAATGTCATATATCTTACCTCCCTCAAATGATGTTTTTTATTCTCTGTTTGAAGAAGGAACGGCATGGTGCAAAAAATCAGCGGAATTATTTCAGGAAATATTAAAATCCGGTATTACGGATGAACATGTTTCACTTGCCAGAGAATATAAGCATGCAAGCAGTAAAAATATAAAAAAGACTCTGGAAGTATTAGATACATCTTTTGTAACCCCCATAGACAGAGAAGATATCCAAAATATTGCTTCTTTATTAAATAAAATTACAAAAAAAATAACAAAGTCGTGTATAAATATAAAAATATACAGGCTTGAAAATATAACCGAAAATTTAAGAAATCAGGCGCAGACATTAATTGATGCGACAGAAGAGCTGGAGCAGATTTTTGCTAATTTCAGAAAACCTACAATTTCTGATATGACGGCAAAAAATCTTAAAATGAAAGAAATTGAAACCCGTGGGGATGAAATCCTTATATCTGCTACAGAAGCTTTATTTTCAGGTAAATATGATGCTCTAAATGTAATAAAATTAAGGGATATTCATAAAGATTTAGAAAATGCGTTAGATTCTTGTTACAGTGTTTCTGATGCGGTTGTCAGTGTCGTATTGAAAATGAGTTAACCGAGGATTTAATATGACATTAACTATAATTCTGTTAGTTTTAGTAATAGTAGTTGCACTTGCATTTGATTATATAAACGGATTTCATGACTGCGCAAACTCAATAGCCTCCGTCGTATCAACAAAAGTATTGTCGCCGAGGCAGGCAGTATTGTACGGAGCAACAATGGAATGTATAGGTGCATTACTTGGAGTAAATGTTGCAAAAACAATTGGTGCAGGAATAATCGCAAGTGATACAATTACTCTTCAAGTTATTTTATGTGCTTTAATAACTGCCGTAATATGGAATTTAATTACATGGTGGTTCGGACTTCCTTCCAGTTCCTCGCATGCTTTAATTGGCGGATTATTAGGTTCTGCATTTATTCATGCAGGATTAAATTCAATAAATTTTCTAATATTGTTTGAAAAAATAATTGTTCCGATGTTTGCATCGCCTGTTGTCGGCTTTACAGTCGGATTTATTGTAATGTGTTCATTTTTAAGATTATTTTATAAAATTAAGCCGGATGTTATAAACAGAAGATTTAAAAGAGTTCAGGTCTTTGCCTCGGGGTTAATGGCATTAAGCCACGGTTTAAACGATGCTCAGAAAACAATGGGTGTAATTACAATGGCACTTGTCACGGGCGGAGTTTTAGTTATGCCCCAAGGGGAATTTAATATTCCTTTATATGTAAAACTTGTATGCGCCATAACAATGGCTTGCGGTACAATGACAGGCGGCTGGAAAATAATAAAGACAATGGGCAGTAAAATTATTAAACTAAAACCAATATCCGGTGCTGCCGCAGATTTTTCATCAGCTTCAATAATTCTTACCGCATCAGTTTTTGGTATACCTTTAAGCACCACCCATGTTGTTTCCACTTCTATAATGGGGGTAGGAACAGCTATTAACGGAAAAGGGGTGCGAACTAATATTATTAAAAATATTGTAACGGCATGGGTGCTAACTATTCCTTGCTGCGTTATAATGTCTTTATTAATATATTCTATATTAAAACATATACCTCACTAGAAAAGGACTAAAAATGGCTCTAAAATCAATACAATACAGAACAGAGGGTACATGCTGCGGTTTAATAAATGTAGTAGTTGACGGAACTAAAATTTACGATGTGGAATTTATCGGCGGTTGCATGGGAAATTTGCAGGGAATAAAAAACCTTGTAAAAGGCATGGAAATTGATGAGGTTATAAATAAACTTCAAGGAATTAAGTGCGGCTCAAAACCTACAAGCTGTCCGGACCAGCTAAGTAAATGCCTAATTGAATTGAAATCAAAAATGAAACAGGAAATAACCAATTAAAAGGAAGAAAAGTGTCTATTGAATTAGAAAAAAAACAAGGCTTAATAGCAGGAAACGGTCAATTACCCGTTCATTTAGCCAAAAACGCAAAAGAAAACGGATTTGAAGTTATTGCGGTATCTTTGTCATCTGATAATAAAAAGGAATTAAAAAAATATTGCTCTAAAGTGTATGACTGCGCCCCCGGAGAAGTATTAAAAATAAAAAATATTTTAATTAATGAAGGAATTAAACAGTTAACTTTTATCGGCAAAGTTTCAAAAAGTGTTGTAGTTAAAAGACCAAGGTTTGATTCTCTTGCAATAGAATTCTTAAAGCAGGCTAAAAGACTAAATGATGATGCTATAATGCTATTCTTAGTGAATGAACTTAATAAAATAGGTGTTAGTGTTCTTGATCAAACAATATTTATTAAAAATTTAATGGTTCCAAGAGGCATCTTAGGTAAAATTCAACCCGACAGCGCTATGCTTGATGATGTTGAATACGGTTATAAAATTGCAAAAGAAATGGGTCAGCTTGATATAGGTCAATCCGTTGTAATTAAAGACAGGATGATTATGGCAATAGAAGCTATTGAAGGTACCGATAAATGTATTAAAAGAGGCTGTAAACTCGGAAAAAAAGATTCTGTTATAGTAAAAGTAGCAAAACCTAATCAGGATAAAAGATTTGATATCCCTGCGTTCGGACTTAATACTCTTAAAACAATGAAAAAGTATAAAGCAAAACTTATTGCGGTGGAAGCAAACGAAACTATTCTTGTTGACCATAAAAAAACTATTGAATTTGCAGATAAAAATAATATTATTGTAATGGCGGTATGAAAAAATTATTTATTATTACAGGTGAATTATCAGGTGACAGGCATGCTGCGGATGTTGTAAGGGAATTAAAAAAAATAAATCCCGATATTGAAATTGAGGCAGTCGGCGGACAAAATCTTGCGCAGGCAGGTGCTAAATTATATTGCGACCATTCTAAAATGTCTGCTGTCGGATTTAATTTTAAAATTATATATAATCATTTAATGCTCGGCAGAAAAATTGCTAAATATTTAAAAGACGAATTTAAACCTGATATGGTTTTAATGGTTGATTACGGCGGATTTAATCTTAATCTTTCAAAATTATTATCTAAATATAATATAAAAATATTTTATTATATTCCGCCTCAAATATGGGCATCAAGAAAATGGCGTTTAAATACGGTAAAAAAATGTATAAATAAAGTATTAACAATATTTCCGTTTGAAAAAGAAATGTATGAAAAAATAGGTGTTGATGTTGAATTTGTCGGTCATCCGCTTTTAGCTGAAATTCCCGAGAAAAAAGATAAAACACAATTTTATAATGAAAATAATTTAGATAATACAAAAAAATTAGTTTCAATATTTCCCGGCTCAAGAGTATTTGAAATTAAAAATTTACTGGAATTGTTTTTAAAGTCAGCCAGAATTATCAAAGAGAAAAATCCTGATGTTCAATATGCACTTGCACAGGCGCCTAATATAAAAGACGAATTAATTATGCCGATAATTGAAAAGTATTCCGATTTAAATATTAAAGTTTTAAAAAATAAAAATTATGAACTTTTATCTGTATCTGATGCTTTAATTTTGGCATCAGGTACTGTTGCTCTTGAAGCTGCAATATATAATACTCCAATGATTATAAGTTATCGGGGACCTTGGATTTTATACTTTATTTACAGGCTTGTAAGATGTATTAACAGGGTGTGCCTTCCTAATATTATTATGGATAAAGATATTGTTCCCGAGTTATTACAGGCTGATGCTGATAAAAATAAAATTGCGGATTGTATTGATAAAATTTTAAATAACGAAAAATATAAATTTGAAATGATAAATTCATTGAAAAATGTTAAGCAAAATTTATCATATGAATGTGCTTTTCAAAAAACTGCTCAAATTATTGCAAACAGTATATAAAGTTACATTAAATATATGGTTTTTTTTACAAAATAAACATAAAATGTTAAGATAAAATTGTAAATCTTTATTACAAAAAAGCAATTTTTTTAATTTTGAGCTTTATAATTATCGTATTCAGGATTGGTTCATGCAAAAAAATAAAGAAATAACAGATAATTCATATAATAATAATCTCTCTTCCCAAAAGCCAAATACAACAAATCCGATAGATAAAACCGGATTAGTTGCAAAAATTAATATCTTGGGAAGCGGGATGAACTCTTCAAAAATGGCACACTCGTCATTTTCAAAACACTCTGAAAAAATGATGAGCATTATTGATTATGCTGCATTTATAAAAGAAACCAATGAAATTATAAAGAATTATAGTGAAATAAAAGATACATTAAATGCTTTTCATAATATGTTTGTCAGCCGTTTAAACTGCACATATACAGCTTTAGGTATAATAAACGAGCAGTCAAATACAATTGATATGAAATTATTGGATAAAAATTCCAATGTATATTCATATAAAGTATTTATGAATGAAAAAGAAAATGAATTAATAAAGGCTATTGATAGTGATGAAATAAGGGTTCTAAAAAATTCAGAATATTTAAAAATTCCATCACTGATAAATCTGCCTTCAGTAATTATACCCATAAAAATTCAAGGCAGGACTATTTGTGTTGCTGCAGCAAGCGACTATAACGTTCAAAATCACATAAGTTTATATCAGTTGGCATCGGCTAATTTAGGATTATTAATACAAAATTCGGATTTGTATAAAAAAGTTTCTCAAAATTCTTCTATGGATGCTTTAACTAATCTTTATTCACACAGAAGATTTCACGAGTTGCTTTCTCAGGAGCTTTCGTATGCTGAAACAAGTAAAACAAAAGTATCCGTGTTGATTTTTGATATAAATGATATGGCGCAGATAAACCGTGAATACGGTCACTCTAAAGGTGATGAAGTAATTAAGGTTGTAGCTAATAAAATTAATGAAAATATAAAGAAGCACGATATAGCTGCAAGATACGGCGGTGATAAAATTTCTGTTATTCTTCGTGATATGAATGCGGAAGAAGCGAAATATATGGCAGAATATCTTACATATTCACTTTCTTGTTGTCTTGTTGATGATATTGGGCCTGTTAATAAAGTTTCTGTCGGTATAGCTACTTATCCTGACGATTCAATGGATAAAGAAAAATTATTAATACTTGCGGAACAGGCAGTGCTGGTTTCAAAAACAAAAGGTTATACGAACGGAAGGTCTACGATTGTTTCTACTCAGGATTTTGATTTCTGGGATGATGCGGCATTGAATTCATTTGCAATAGTAATGGCAAAAAGAAATGCTCAGCTTGGTATTAAATTTGAAGATGCACTTGTTGAGCAATTCCAGAATGAAAATATATTATCTCAAAATCACTTAATTGAGGTTGTAACTTCGCTTGCAAGTGCGATTGATGCAAAAGATGAATATACAAAAGACCACTCATCTTCTGTATCAAGATATTCCGTAGCATTGGCAAGAGCAATAAATCTTCCCGAAAAAGAAATTGAAAGAATAAAACTCGGTGCATTATTACATGATATCGGGAAAATAGGAATTCCTGAAGATGTATTAAGAAAACCCGATAAATTAACGGATGAAGAGTTTCAAACAATACAACAACACCCGACAATAGGTGTACAAAAAATATTAGAGCCTAATCCCCTCTTACATGATTTAATCCCCATAGTAAAATATCACCATGAAAGATGGGATGGCAAAGGGTATCCCTGCGGATTAAAAGGTGAAGACATTCCGCTTGCGGCAAGAATAGTCGCCGTTGCGGATACTTACCATGCTTTAATAAGTGACAGACCTTACAGAAAGGGTATGAGTGTTGAAAAAGCATGCTCTATTCTTGAAGAAGGTGCTGATAAGTATTGGGATAAAGAATTAGTAAGACAATTTATTGCAATTGCCCCTTCTCTTGCAACTAAAATTTAATTAGTCTTATGATAATAAGGCAGTTCGGCATTTATATCTAATTTTTTAGCATCTTTTCTAAAAATTTTGGATTTAAATATTCCTGTGTATGCTAAAAAATACTTAATGCTTACACTTAATACCCCAAGACCGTATTTGCAGGAACGAATAAAGTTTATGGAAGAAGCTTCGGGAAAATATTTCGTAGGACAGCTTATTTCCCCTATTTTATATCCGTAATAGCAAATAAGTGCCAGCATTTCATTATCAAATACAAAGTCATCATCACAATCTTCTAAAGGTAGATTTTCAAGTACTTTCTTTTTGAACCCTCTAAATCCCGTATGATATTCAGATAAGTGCTGACCTAAAAAAAAGTTTTCAAACGAAGTTAAAAACTTATTTGCAATATATTTGTATAAAGGCATTCCGCCTTCCAGTGCGTTTGACAGCATTCTTGAGGCAATTACGGCATCATATTCTTCAAATGCAAGCATGGAAGCTATTGCAGGTATAAGTTTCGGAGTATATTGATAGTCGGGATGAAGCATTATTACAATATCGGCATCTGATTTTAATGCCGCTGTGTAACAAGACTTTTGATTTCCGCCGTAACCCATATTCTCTTTATGCACTATTGTTGTTATATTTAGGTCTTTGGCTATTTCTTTTGTATTATCGGAAGATTTATCATCAGTAAGAATAATTTCATCGACAATATCTTTATAAATATCATTATAAGTTTGTTTTAAAGTTTTTTCCGCATTATATGCAGGCATTACAACAACTATCTTTTTTCCGTTTAACATGTTTCCTCTGTCATAAAATTTATATCAATTATAATCCATTTTTAATCATATCAAAATAAAAAACTTGTTAACTTTTGTAAAAAAATGTTATAATAAATTAAAGCTATAGATTGTAATTGCCGTTAATAAAATAAATAGGATATTGGTGATAAAATAATGGGTTCTTGCGAATTAAAAGAAAGTTTAGAGGTTGTATTAAACCTGGGTAATGATGAGAAACATACTGTTCTCATTGTTGATGATGAGGAAAATAACCTTCAGCTTTTAAAAAGAACTTTTAGAGGTAAATACAATATTTTAACTGCACATAATGGTATAGAAGCATTGGATGTTGTTAAAGAACATGGTGACGAAATATCATTAATTGTCAGTGACCAAAAGATGCCTCAAATGGAAGGTACTGAGTTTCTTAAACAAGTACGACAAACAAATCCGCAAATTGTTAAAATACTTTTAACAGGTCACGTTGATACGGATATTATAGTTTCAGCCATCAATGATTGTGAGTTATTTCAATATATCTTAAAACCGTTTGAGCCTGAAGAATTAAAAATTGCAGTTGAAAGCGGTATTGAAAAGTATTCAATGGCAAGCAATAATAAAGTTTTTTATAATGAATTAAGAGAACTTTTATATAAGACCATAAGAGCTATTTCAAATGCACTTGATACAAAAGATTCATATACGAACGGACATTCATTAAGAGTGACATTATATTCTATGATTTTAGCAAGAGAATTAAATCTTGATGAAGCTTATATGGAAGATATTGAAATAGCAGGATTGCTTCATGATATTGGAAAAATAGCAATGCCGAAAAGCATATTATGTAAAAACGGCAGATTAACGGATGATGAATTTTTAGTTATGAAGTCACATCCTGTCAGGGGTGAGAAAATTGTTGTTAATATTAAAAAACTTCAAATAATATCGGAATGGGTGAAAGCTCATCACGAAAAATGGGATGGAACAGGGTATCCTGACGGATTAAAAGGTGAACAAATTCCGCTTCCCGGAAGAATAATTGCTTTAGCTGATACCTATGATGCAATGACATCTACAAGACCATACAGAACTGCATTATCTCATGAAACAGCCATGAATGAAATTAACAGATGTGCAGGTACTCAATTTGATCCTGAACTGGCTAAAATTTTCGTTTCATTATCTGATAAGATAGATGAAGCAAGAAAAAATCCGGAAAGTGTATATGCAAAGTATTCGTTCCTTGCAAAGAATATTGATTTTAGAATTCCTTCAGAATTTTCGGCACCAAAAGATTAGTTTTATTCTAATGAACAAATATTAACATCAATAAAATCAGGGAATGCTTTTTCAAGTGTCTGTGTTAAATCGTTAGATGCATTTGTCCAAAAATTAGGTGATGCAAGAATTTTTGATTCTTTTCCCTCATCTGTTGTTTTAATAATTAGAGGGTCAGAACCTTTAAAGTTAACAAGCATATCTTTTATTGCCATTAAGGTTTCATAATTTATTTCTTGTTTTAGTGAGATGGTTACTATATTACTATTTTCAACAGGTTTAACATTTTCAATAATTATTTGCTGTGAACCATCTTCTTTTTTTTGATACCGTCCCGAAATTATAATTTTCTTTTCCTGCTCAATTAAAGAATTACATTGTTCTAATGTCTTATGGAAGGCAACAAAAGCTATTTCACCCGTTAAATCTTCTATTACACCGGATTTTAAAAATTTTGTCGGATCTTTTTTTGTGGGGATTGTTCTTACGGAACTTACCATTCCGCAAATAGTAACAGAAGTATCATTAGACAGGTCTAATAAATCTGAAATATTGTGTGTTGTAAGGAAGGGGAGTTTATCTCTGATTGCTTCTAATGGATGGCTTGTAACGTAAAATCCGAGATATTCTTTTTCAAATTCTTGGATTTCTTTATCCGTAAAATCTTCATCACTTCCAAACATTTCAAAATTTTGCATTTGGTAGCTGTTTCCAGATGATATTCCTTCAAACCCCGAAAATAAACTTACCTGTCCTTTTTCTTTTGCTTCATATTCTTTTGCTGCTGCATTTAATATATTTTCAATATTATTAAATAATTTTTTTCTTGAAGGCTCAAGACAGATCATTGCGCCTGCTTTTGTATAATTTTCAAGTGCTTTTCTGTTTATAATTTTGGGGTTAATTCTTTGCGTAAAATCTTGAATTGATTTAAATTCACCGCCTTTATTTCTTATATCTATAGTTTCTTTAAGTACGATTTCCCCTATACCTTTAATTGAATTTAAACCGAACCTTATATTATTTCCGTCAGGGGTAAATTCCGCATTAGATTTATTAATATCAGGAGGGAGGACTTTTATTCCCTGTTTTTGAGCTTCTGAAATATACAGCTGTATTTTATCAAGATCATCTTTTGAATTTGTCAGCATAGCACATAAGTATTCAACGGGATAATGAGCTTTTAAGTATGCTGTTTGATAAGCAACAAACGCATATGCTGCAGAGTGAGACCTGTTGAAGCAATATTTTGCAAAACTTTCAATTTGTTCAAACAGTTCATCCGCTGCTTCAGGAGTCATTCCTTTTTTACTTGCCGCTTCAACAAATCGGACTTTTTGTTTTGCCATTTCTTCAAGCTTTTTCTTACCCATCATACGGCGAACCATATCAGCTTCGCCCAGTGTATAATCAGCAAGTACTTGGAATATCTGCATTATTTGTTCCTGATAAACAATTGTTCCGTATGTATCTTTTAAAACACTTTCAAGCAGAGGATGTGCATATTTTATTTCCTGTTTTCCGTGTTTTCTTTTAACAAAGTTATCAATCATGCCTGATTCTAACGGACCCGGGCGGAATAGTGCCACTAAAGCACCTAAGTCTTCAAAGACGGATGGCTTTAAATCTCTTACAAGTTTTTTCATTCCTGCTGATTCTAACTGGAATACACCGTCTGTGTTACCGCTCATCAGCATTTTATAAACGGCAGGGTCATCAAGCGGAATATTATTTATGTCTACTTCGACTCCGTGCCGTTCTTTTATCATTTCAATGGTTTGCATTATGATTGTTAAGTTCTTTAAGCCCAAGAAATCCATTTTTAAAAGTCCGATTTTTTCACAGTCTTCTTTTGGATATTCGGTTATAACATTTCCGTCTTTTGCTTTTTGTACGGGAACTATCTCATCTAACGGTTGGTGTGATATTATTACACCTGCTGCGTGCATGCCGGTATTTTGCTTTATACCTTCTATTTTTTTTGCTTCATCTATTATTTTTCTTATAAGCGCATCTTCATCATAGACTTTTTTCAAATCGGGAGAATTTTCGAGTGCTTTTTCTATTGTAATTCCGACTTCCGTAGGTACATACTGGCTTACCCTGTTAGATATTTCAAACGGCAGGTTCATAACTCTTGCAACTGCTTTTATTGCCGCTTTTGCTGATAATGTACCGAAGGTAATTATTTGGCAGACTTTATCAATACCGTACTTTTCAGTTACATATTCTATAACTTTTTCTCTGCCGTCCCCGAAGTCTATATCGACATCAGGCATGCTAATTCTTTCAGGGTTAAGAAATCTTTCAAACAACAGATTATGTTTAATAGGGTCAAGATTGGTAATTCCGAGTGCATATGCGACTAAACTTCCAGCGGCTGAACCCCTCCCGGGACCTACGGGAATTCCGTGGGTTTTGGCATAGTTTATAAAGTCCCATACAATTAAGAAGTATGCATCGAACCCCATTTTATTAATTATTTCAAGTTCATATTTCGCTCTTGCATCAATTTCAGGTGTAATTTCTTTATATTTTTCATCCATCCCTTTTCTTACAAGATAATTTAAATATGAAGGTATTGTGTGATTTGCAGGTACATCAAAAGAAGGCAGTATATTTTCTCCCATTTTGATTATTACGTGACACTTATCTGCAATTATTGCCGTATTTTCAATCGCCTGCTCAAACATATCGGAATCCATCCACCTGAAGGATTCTCTAAGTTCATCTATTGTTTTTACATAAAATTCATTATTCGGAAACTTGAACCTGTCCTCTTCATCTTTTAAAGCATTTGTTTGGATGCATAATAATGTATCATGCCAGTTAGCATCTTCTTTTTTCAGATAGTGGCTGTCATTTGTAATAACCATTGGAATATCATATTCCTGCGCTATTTTAATTAATTCCGCATTCGCCTGTTTTTCTTCATCTAAGTTGTGGTCTTGCAGTTCAATATAAAAATCATCTTTAAATAAGTCTTTAAAATATTTAGCTGTTCTTCTTGCCCCATCTTTGTTTCCGTTAATAATATTTCTTGAAATTTCACCTTGGATGCAGGCAGACAGGCATATTAAACCTTCGCTATGGGCTTCCAGTATTTCTTTGTTAATCCTCGGTCTGCGGTAAAATCCTTTGATATGAGCTATTGATACCAATTTTACAAGATTTTTATATCCTGTATTGTTTTTTGCCAATAGAACAAGGTGATATCTTTCATTGTTGTTGCAATTAGGGTCTTCAATATCTCCGTTAATAACATAAAACTCACAACCTAAAATTACTTTAAATTGTTTATCTTTACCCAATCTGTATAACTCGATAGCGCCATACATAACACCATGGTCAGTTACGGCAACGGCTTCAAAATTATTTTCCTGAGCAAATTCAATAAGTTCTTTATTCCTGATTGCCCCATCCAATAAACTGTATTCAGAATGCACGTGCAAAGGCACATAACGCATTTTCTATCCCCTTATCCTGACATTAATATGTATATTTTATCTTTTCAAGATGAAAAAGTAAATTAAATAATATTTTTTTGTAAAGAGAATGTTAAAATAATAATGTAAAAAGTAAAAATCAGATATTAATTTGTTTTAAAATACATATCTGAAAGGAAGGTTAATTATGGCAGGTGTAAATATTAAAGGTACATTATATTTTAATGACCCGTACGGTAAATACGGGCAAAATGTGTTTTATAAAAATGGTTTTGTTGATAACCATGATATAAAAGTAGATACACAAGTTAAAAACGGACACCCAACGGCATTAACAGTCCAGATTGCAAACCCCGGTGCATTATCTCTTGATAAAGATACTTTTGAAAAAAGGAAAGAACCCTCTGCATACATAAAATGCGATTATGATAAATATCCCGTAAATCATGTTTTCGATATGGTTAAAAATGTTATAGGAATTTTTGACAGACATAAACAAGAAGGTTACAGACAATATTTTGCAATGTACGGCGGATTTAGAAATAATATTCCGAAAGAATATTATGAAGATGCGGAATACTATGATGATGCTAAATATGGCAGAGTATGGGATTAATACATAATGTCAGTTACATAGAATATTTGCAAGGAGTTTTGTGTTATCCAGAGAAAACCCCGTAATATAAACTTTTTGTAATTTGTCTTTGTATTCATCTTTGTCGTTTATCAGGACATTTATATAATTTTTTGTTACTCCTTTTAAAAGATTTGTCTTTTTATCTCTGTTTTTTTCAATTATTACTTCGTTTTCTGTTCCGATATTCGCTTTTAAAAATTCAAAATATTTTTTGTCTGATATTTCCTGAATTATTTTACATCTTTCTTTTTTTATAATTTCAGGGATTTGATTAGGCATTGTATCAGCGATAGTTCCTTTCCTCCTTGAATAAGGGAAAACGTGAATTCTTGAAAGGTTAAGTTTATCAAGGTTTTGCCTTGTTATTTCAAAGTCTTCATCAGTTTCATCAGGGAAGCCCATAATTATATCGCTTCCGATAAAAGCCTTATCAAATTTTGAATTTATTAAATTTACGAGTTCAAAAATTTGAGAAGCACTATAGTGCCTGTTCATATTCTTTAAGGTTTTATCACAGACAGACTGGAGTGAAAGATGAAAGTGAGGACAAAATTTTTTTGATTTTGATAAGAATTCTATAAAGTTTTCGTTAAGTTCTAAAGGATTTAAACTCCCGAGCCTGTAGCGGTTAATATTTGTTTCTTCAATTTTTTCAAGGAGTTCTTGCAGGTTTTTTTTATCGTCAAAATCACTTCCCCACTGCCCGATGTGAATTCCTGTTAAAACAGTTTCATAATAGCCGTTTTGTGCAAATAGGTTAATTTGTTCAATAATATTTTCAATACCGTTAGAACGGTTTTTGCCCCTTGCAAACGGGATTGTACAGTAACTGCACCTATTACTGCATCCGTCTTGAATTTTAACCGATGCCCTTGTTCTATGTATTTGATGAATTTTTTCATATCTGAAAAAATCGTGTTCAAATATGTCGCTTACTGCAATATTTTGATTTTTTTCTAATATTTTAACAATGTCATTTTTTTCATAGTTTCCTATTACATAATCTGCAAGATTTTTTTTGATAATCATATCTTTTTCCAATTGAGCCATACACCCTGTCAAAACAGTTATAATTTTAGGGTTTTCTCTTTTTGCTCTTCTTAAATATGATAAATTTTTACTGTCGGCGATATGTGTAACAGAGCAGGAATTTAATATATAATAATCCGCCTCCTGTGTTTTAGTTACTTCACTATAGCCTGCATTAGTCATTATCTCGGCAATTAATGCCGATTCTATTTGATTTGTCTTACATCCCAATGTTTTTATAATAAACTTTTTCATATTTATTTATTATAAATTAAAAATTTGCCCGAACAAAATTTTACGATAAGCCACGCAGTGGATTGAGTAAAATTTTGAGAGTGGCATATTGAAAAGGTGAGCACTCGTACAGCGACGAGGAGGCGGTGGCAGAGTGCGACACTAGATTAATTTATTTTTCTTCCAATAAACTTTTATTATCGTTATATCCTAATAATTGAGCAATCTTCGCAATTGTTTCGGGGAAATATCTTACAAGCATTTGATTTCTGGTCTTGTATTTTTCTTTATTGATTCCTATAGAACATAACAGAGAATTAGTCTCGGCAATAAATTCAGATAATCCATCAGTATCTTCATAATAATATGCATATGGTGAAAGATAACGTATAAATACCTGTTCATTATGCGGCATAACCTTTTCAAAGGCATTCATTTCTTTTAAATATATTTGTTTTAATTCTTTATCTTCTGTTGCTTTTTTATTGAAAGAAAGAAAATGCCCAATTTCGTGGTTAATTATTCCTTCGTTTAATCCGGATGATAATATCATGTCATTTTCGTCAGCACTTGAATCGTTGCTGCTGCAATAGTGCCATTTGTCAATATTATTTACTAATGTAATAAGTGAATCAGCTTGAAGTGTTTTTAATGTCTGCCATAGAATGTCTTTTGCATAGCCTTTTATAATGTCATTGACCGGGAATTCTTTTGTTGCTGTTCCGTCAGAAATGGTTATTATATAATTTTTATCATCATATTTAATTATATATTCCGTTCCGTTAATTTTATTTTTAACGGTATTGTTAGAGGTCTTTTCAAAACTTCTATTTAAATTAAGGATTTTTTCTCCGTTTTCATTTGTTATTTCATAAGAATAATTGCTTTTTATTATATTAGAGTTTTCATCATTTAATACATTATAATGTCTTTCAATTAAGTTTTTATATCTGTAAAATCTTTCTGAATATGAAATTGAACCGTCAGGTTTTTTAACGGTTTTTGAGGTTACTGTGCCTTGAGCATCAGGTTTAAGTGAGTTTTCAAAATCACAATTTATACTATCAGGGTTTATATCTTCTTTAAAGTCGTTTATATTGTAATATGTTGAATCATAAAGACCTTCAAAAACTTTTGAAGAAGTAGTATGGATAACTCCTTTTATTCCTTTTGTTTTATCATCCAGAAGAAGGTGTGTCATTTCATCAATGCCGTCAAATTTGTTATGTTTAATACGGTATATATCGTTGCCGTTTCTTTGGTATGATGTGCTTGAATCATCAATATCTTCCTGAGTTCTGCTTTCTGATAAAAGTCCGGTTTTATCAAATATTTTAACGATATAAACATTTTGTTTATCTTCCGTGTAAAATTGTTTGCTCATTACTACTGCATTTGTTCCTTTTACTTGAAGAGGTATTATTTCAATATCATAATTATCTTTTAACAGTTCATTTATTTGCGGATTAATTTTAGATAATTCACTAAAAGCTTGAAGTTCATCATCATCCAATAATGATAGAGCATATGCAGATGTTTTTCCGTAACCTTGTTTTAGAAAATTTTTATATTGATTATTTATTTTTTTATTATTTTCAATATCTATAATGTGAGGTATATAACTTTCATTAACCCCTTCTTTATACAAATTTATTGCTCTTTCAAAATCTGTATCGTCCAATAAAATAAAGTCCATAATTGTATTGTGCGATAATCCGATATTAATTAATTGAACAGCTTTTTCCTGCTGCTCATTATCCAGAAGACATAAGTCAGAAGCATTATATACAGATAAACCCATATTAATAAACTTTTGGAGGTTTGATTTTTCTTTTTTATCAAGCGCAGTAACAGTAAGAGCTGTTTCTATATCAATATCGTAATCTCTCATTAATTTTTCAAACTTTTGTCGTTTAAAAAAAGGAATTTCAAGAAAAGCCATGGCAACATCAGGCGGATATCCTTTTGCTATAAGTTTTCTTGCTCTTTTTATTTTCCCGTTTCCTAATGTTATATAATCCGGAATATAATCTTTAGCAATTCCTTCTTCATTTAGGTTTATGGCTTTTTGATATAAGTTCTTTTTACTGTTTATAATATGAATCAGCTTATCATCATAAATGCCAATATGTGCAAGGGTTAATGCTTTTTGATAATGTTCGGATTTTAAATGAATTAATTGTGAAATTACATTATCAAAAACTCCTTCATTGGCAAGTTCACAAACTCGGTAATATTTACTGCTGCCTAAATGTGCAAATTTTTTAGCCGATTTTTCGCATACCCCGAGTTCCTGAAGCTTTTCAAGCTTCGCATTATATAAATTTATTTGATTTTGCCGTTTATAACATTTTTTATTTCCGAAGGATACAGAATTGCTTGGTATAAAACAATCATTTTGTAATTGTTTATTGAAAATTACCGAATTATTTTTGTTATTTTTTGCTATAGGATTTATTGAAATTGATTGTACTTTCATATTCCTTTTAAACCCTGATATATAAAAATTTGCTATTTACAGACAAAAAAAATGTTTGCAAGTATTGCAAACATCAAATAAACACGAGGATATTAAGAGAGAGAGTAAAAAATTTTTTTCTAAATCAGTTTGATTAAAAAGACTGATTTGGCTCTTAATATCACTTCTGTTTTTTTGGATTTTTCCTTTCATATTGTCTACTCTTATATAAAGTTTTTTTTTCATCTTAAATTGCGTGTTGTTTAAAAAAAATTAATAAAAGTTAATATTTCCCCAAAATATTATCTTGACATAATAAAAAAGGAGTACGAAAATATCAATGTATGTGTAGAATAGGCGCAATAAAATCAAAAAAATATTTACACCCGTCGATAGCCTTAAAATTAATGCGTTCCCAGCAAAAGGGGCATGATAATTCAGGGTTTGCCTTTGTCATGCAAGATTTAGGCGGAATTTTTAATGCACATAAAGAACTCCCGACACTGTCTATGGCGGCAACGGTAGAAGGCACAAGAAGGGCAGAAGATATATTGCATGAACTCGGATTTACAAGAGTTCTGCAATGGGCACCCGAGGTTAACCATCAAAAAGGCTTAAAAATTGAACCTATGCCTAACTATATTTTTGAAACATTTCAGTATCCCAAAAGCCATAAATATGCTACAAAAGAAGAAAAAGAAGAACTTTTAATTGATACTACTTTATTGTTAAGACGTGAATTGGAAAAAGATAATTTAGGTTATATATATTCTTTTTGGCCGGATGTCTTAACATTAAAAGAAATCGGAAGCCCAAAAGATATTGGAACGTATTTTGGATTGTGGGATGAAAATGAGGATTTGTGTGCAAAGATAATAACGGCACAGTGCAGGCAGAATACTAATTATGATATTGTAAGGTATGCAGCTCATCCGTTTTTTCTTGAAGGTTATACTATTTTAGCTAACGGAGAAAATACTTTTTTTGAAAAAAACAGAGATTATCAGCAGTCTTTATATAAAGGTTATATCGGCTTTGAATCCGATTCTCAGTGCTTTTTATATACACTTCATTATGTAAATAAGATATTAAATTGGCCAATTCAGTATTATAAGCATACGATTACCCCTTTACCATATGAAGAGATTGAAAAAAGAGAAGATAAAGATGTACTTTTAAGGATAAAGGCATCATTATCTCATCTTGAAATAAACGGGCCTAATACAATTCTTGGGGTTCTTCCTAATGGTGAACTTCTTTGCGTCTGCGATTCAAAGAAGCTTAGACCTGTTGTAATAGGTCAAACCGAAGATACGGTTATAATGACATCGGAAGTTACCGGAATAAATGATGTATTAGCGGATAGGGATACGACAAAAGATATATATCCGAACGAAAAAGAAACAATTATTGTAAATAATGATTTAGCGGTGGAAAGATGGCAGCAGTAAAAATAAACGAATTACATTTAGATGATTTACCCTGGATAATAGAATATGATGAAAATAAATGTATCCAGTGCGGTAAATGTACTGCGGCATGTTCGTTTGGGGCAATAAAACCAAAAGTAGAACAAAGAAGAAAGCCCTCTAACGGACTGAGTAAGCCTGCTTTTGAAAAAATATTAGTTATAAAACAGCAGATATCATTTGAAAATCACTGCCGAGGGTGCGGAATGTGTACAAGAGTTTGCCCGAATGGCGCAATAAAAGCGGTAAGAAATTTTAATGATAAGTATGCCGTAAGATATAGAGCGGCAAAGGCTGATTCTTTAAAGAAAGGCGGAAGGTCTAACTTAAATACCGAAGGCAGGACATTAGATAAAATTAAAATCGGTAGAATATCTCAAATGACAGATCCCTCGCTTGATGCAGCCAGACATAAATTTGAATTAAGGACACCTTTCGGAAGAATATTATCAGCAGATAAACTTGATTTGCATAGTGAAAACGGTAAGATGGAATTATCAAAACAGCTTCCTCCGAACAGGTGGATATACCCTGTTATTATGGGTGATATGTCAATCGGGGCGGTATCTTGGAGAATGTGGGAAGCAATGGCTATTGCCTGTGCTTATTTAAATGAAGTTATGGGATTGCCTGTCAGAATGTGTACGGGTGAAGGCGGCATCCCTGTAAGGCTTTTGAAATCAAAGTATGTAAAATATATGATTCTTCAAATTGCTTCGGGGCATTTCGGCTGGAATAGAATTGTTCAGGCTATGCCTGAAATGATAGAAGACCCTGCAGGTATTTTAATAAAAATCGGACAGGGGGCAAAACCTGGCGACGGCGGATTATTAATGGCAAGCAAAGTTGCTCGTTATGTTCAGGAAATAAGAGGAGTTCCGAGAGCTGACCTTTTAAGTCCTCCTACCCATCAGGGATTATATTCCATTGAAGAGAGTGTTCAAAAAATGTTCTTATCAATGAATGCTGCATTTAACTTTAAAGTCCCCGTAGCTATTAAGGTTGCGGCATCAGTTACAAGTGTATCCGTATATAATAATCTGCTTCGGGATCCTTATAATATTGTCGGCGGATTTTTCTTAGACGGATTAGCTGCAGGTACGGGCGCAGCTCATGAAATATCATTAAACCATACAGGACATCCGATTACATCAAAATTAAGAGATTGTTACCTTGCTGCTGTCCATCAGGGCAGACAAGGGGAAATACCTTTGTTCGCAGGCGGAGGCCTTGGGCAGACGGGCAGCTTTGCCGCTGATGCTTTTAAATTAATATGTCTTGGCGCAAACGGTGTATTTACGGGAAGAATGCTCCTTGAAATCGCAGGATGTGTCGGGAATGATACTGGCAGATGTAATGCTTGTAATTCAGGACTTTGCCCTGCCGGCATTGCAACTCAGGATTTATGTCTTACCAAAAGACTTGATATAGATGAAACGGCACAAAATATAGTAAACTATTTTATTGCTACTGATTTGGAGCTTAAAAAATTAATGGGACCTGTCGGTAACTCTTCATTACCTATCGGAAGATCTGATGCTTTAATTACAGTTGATAAGCATGTCGCAAACAGGCTTGATATACAGTATATCTGTTAGAAACGAAAGAGAAGTATGAATAAAGAAGTTATAAAAATTCAAACATTAAATGAAAACAAAAGAATGTCTACCCAAGAACTTCTTCAATTAATAACTTTAAAAATATCGGAAGGATATACTGATTTTGAAATAGCAGGCTGTGGTCAGCATAATATCGGTGGTTCATCTTGGGCAATATGCGACGGTGATGAATTAAAATTCAAAATTACAAACCCCGGTCAAAGAGTTGGGGCTATGGCTTTAAAAGGTACTCATATTTATGTCGAGGGCAGTGCTCCTGCCGATGTCGGCTGGTTAAATTCAGGTGCGGAAATCATTGTTGATGGTGACTGTGGTGATACGGCTTCTCACTGCGCTGCAGGTGGGAAAATATTTGTTTCCGGCAGAGTTGGTACTCGCTCCGGTGCATTAATGAAGCATGACCCTAAATTTGAACCGCCTGAATTTTGGGTATTAAAAAATACCGGTTCTTTCGGGTTTGAGTTTATGGGCGGAGGTATTGCCGTTATATGCGGTTGGGATTGCGAGGGTCTTGAATCTGTTTTGGGTAACCGTTCATGCGTCGGTATGGTTGGCGGTACAATATATGTAAGAGGTAAAATTTCAGGCATTGCTGATTGTGTTGCCATTAAAGAGTTAAATGATAATGATATTGATTTCTTAAAAAACGGGCTTGATGAATTTCTCAAAAAAATTAATAAGACTGATTTGTATAATGAACTTACTGATTTTACTCAATGGCATAAAATTGAACCTTTGCCTCCCGAATTAAAGAAAAAGAAAATTCCTGTAAGTGAGTTTAGAAAAACATCTTGGGTTGAAGGCGGAATTTTTGGTGATTTTATTCATGATGATTTTGTTGTGTACCCTCTTCCTGCCGTTGGTGACGGAAGAGTTCATATCCCTGTTTGGGATTCATCACCGTGTATTGACTGCAAAATATGTTTAAATAATTGCCCTAATTCTGCAATTAAAGAGAATAATAAGCAATATTCTTCAGATGAAAATTTATGTATAGGCTGCGGAATTTGCGAGGCTGTTTGTCCAAAACAAGCTTGGAAATTGATTTCAAACAGAAATGAAATTTCTTAAAATATCTTAATATTTATATTTTTATACTAAAGTTTTATCTTTATTTTGCCGATAAATTTTTTTGTGTAAGGAAATAAGGAGTTTTTGTATGTCAGAAAATGTATCTTGGGAAAATAATTTTTGGTTGAATTCTTTTAATGAAAATATAAAAAAACTGGGTATAGATAAAGAATATACTCCGGAAGAAATTGCATCAATATTTTGCCAATCTGAAAAAGATGAATATGGTAATGTTTCAAATGAAGAATTCTTAGATGTATTGTTAAAAGAATATAATTTGTCCCACGAGGATGTATCTTATGATATTGAATTTAAATTATTAAATTTTAATGTTCTGGATGGTAACCAGGATTCTATATCTGAAGTGGACTTTAAAAATGCTTTTGGAATTACAAATGTTTATGAATATTATCCTCCGGAAATAGATGTATCTGAAGAACCTGAATTCGGACCGGAAACAGTGTATGACGAACAGGAAACTATTTATGATGAAGCGGAAACGGTTTATGATGAACCGACAACGGCCCCTTCTGATGAAGTAAATGTTAATGATGATGCAACTCCAACAAGTAATCCCTCTGATGAAATAAATGTTAATGATGATCAAGATTATGAAATAATTGATGGGGAACCTTTAAATGCAGAAGATAAAGAAAAACTATCTTTTCAGGATGACAGTAAAGTAAAGATGGACCCAAACGGGAACTATTATGTTGATGTTGAAAAATACACCGGCGATCATTCAAGAAATGGCTGTGTATGGGATATTGTGTATAACAATTATGATTTGTCCGGTGTAAATCTAAGCTGGACAACATTAAAGGAAGCAATCTATAAGGCTAATGGCGGTGAAAAAATGCTTCATCCGGGTGATAAATTAATACTGCCTCCTTTGGAAGATATTGTTAACGGTACTGTAAAAGCTCCCGGAGAAAATGCTTCCGTAAGAACTACAACCCCGTCAGGTGTAACAACCCCATCTGCAGACCCTGCTGATACAACAACACCATCGACAGATCCTGCCGCAACACCATCAACTGATCCTGCTGATACAACAACTCCATCAACAGATCCTGCTGATACAACAACTCCATCAACAGATCCTGCTGATTCGGCAACACCATCTACAGACCCTGTTGGTACAACAACTTCCCCATTCGCTGATACAATGCAGCCTTCAGGTAATTTAGAGCTTACCGGAGAAGTTACTACCGATGCAGGAAAAGTATATGTTTCAGCTTATAATAATTTTGTAAATAAGTCTGATGCAAATGAAGTTAAAAGCTATATAGATACGGTTTTAAATGATGAAAATCTGTCAACTTCAGATAAAATGAAGATTTTAGATATGATTTATAAAGATGCAAATGTTGATAATTCAGCGACATTAAAATCATATTTCTCGGAATCTGATGAATTTTATGTAAATACATTGAACGAAATTGCAGAAAATCGTGATAAGTATACATATGGTGATTTAAATGCATTTATTTCCCGTTATTCATTATATAACGATGCAGGTAAATTTACTGCCGAAGATACTCCCGCAATGATTAATGCTTGGCTGAATGTATTAAATACAGCACAAAGTCAGGAAGAAACAGATAAAATTATTGATAGACAATTCAGAAATCCTGATGAAGATGGCATGTTAACATTATCTGAAGCAATATATACATATCTTCCTGAAAATGCATCCGAGTTAGCAGGTAAAATGCTTGAAAAAGAAGCAGAAGTATTTAAAGGTAAAACAGATCCTGCCGATTTCGGTGTAAGTGAAGAACGTGCTCATCAATTAGTCCATGAACTTTATGGGTTTGATTTAAATGGTGAACTCTTTACGAATATACATTTTATGTTAGATGCTATTGTTAATTTAAAAGACAATAAAATATCCAATAATGAGTTATTGTATTTATTACAAAACTATACAGGAGGTGATATAAGTAAATTCATTGAGCAAACCAACTACATTCCTGAAGATGTCCAAAAAGCAGTATTAGTAATATTGCAGGAAGCTTATAAAGATGACGGTAATGCATATGAATTGCTTGGTAAAGTTTCAAGATCGGGTGATGACAGAGAACATACAAAAGCAAAAGAAGTAGCAGACTCATATGCTGAGACAATAAAAAACTATATGACTTTAATCCCTGAAAGTGAGGATAATGTGCCGAGTGCAGATGGCATAGATGGCACAGAAGGTGCAGAAGATGCAGAAGGCACAGATGGTACGGAAGGTACAGACGGTACTGCCGGTACAGAAAATCCTGAGGGTACAGAAGGCACTGAAAGTACTAAAATTATGGAACCGATTGATCTGTCAGGACCAATTTCTGATAATACCGTATCTCAAGATTATTTGAATAAATATCAGTCGTTGTTTAGTCAAAAAGAAACATCTGTATCCTATAAGGAAGATATAAGCAGTTTGATTAATGATATTACATCTGATAACAATATTTCGATTTCAGATAAAATGAAACTTTTAAATGAAATTAAGAAAAATGATGCGGATATATTAAAATCTAACAGCGAAGTTACGGATAAATTTTTCATTGATTCTATAAATGAAATTGCAGAAAACAGAGATGTTTATAAATCAATTGATAATTTTAAAGATTTAAAAAGCGCATATTATAATTTGCAGCATACTTCTTTAGCCGATAATCCCGAATATTTGGAATCTTTGGTAAATCTCGTTGAAACTGCATATAATAATGAAGTACCCGAACTTTTAAATTATGCATACGGGAATGGATTAAATAACTTAACAGAACAAATATATAGTGTTTGTGACGAAGCAAAAGCAGATGAACTTGTTGAAAGAGTTATGATAAAAGCTTCCGAACAAAAGGCATATATCTCTGACGACAGAAGAGAAGAGCTTAAAGAACAATATGGTAATTTGTCATTTACGGATTTGTTAGATCTTATTATCAATTATAAAGATAAAAATCTTTCGGGAAATGATTTGAAGTACTTGATTGAACTTCATACCGGCGGTGACATTGATATACTGATAGATGAACTTCAAAGTATGTATACAGATGCAAAAAAAGGTGTTTCTGCAATATTACAAGATATATTTAAGTTCTCGAATTCCGGCGGTGTAATAAATGATAATCGTATTGAAAAATACAGAGGAACTATTGAATATTATATAAACAACAATGAATAGTAAAATATGTTATTTCGGGTAATAGTCTAATTTAGAGTATTACCCGAAATAAAAAATATTACAAAATGTAAACGATACAAGACTAAAAAGGAGTTAAAATTAAAGTCACATATGAGAAAAGCCGATATTACATATATAGTAGTAAAGTATAATAAAGGAGTGTCTTATGAGTTCGAATTTTTCAAATTCAGTGAATAACTTTCTTGTTAATAATTCAGACTATACATCAGAATCAGTTAAAAGCGAACTGGCTGAAATAGCCGTTGAATTATATAACAGAGGTAAAGCAATAACATCTATATTTACACTTACTCAAGATACAAATATGGATAAAAATGCTTTTACTTCTTTATTTGCTACTGCTTGTGATAATGCTTCCGATGAAGTCAATTCTAATCAGGTCGACTTATTATATGGTATTTTAGATACGGATGGCGACGGTAATTTATCTCATGATGAATTATCGGTTTTTGCAAATTCAAATGGTGAAATTACCGATTTTAAAATGTGGCAGGTTGTAAAAGCATATTCAGTTAGTTCCGGAACTGTTAATGGCTCTCTGGATAATAATAGCGGTGCAACTCAAGGTGCCGGTGATAATGGAAATTCATCTTCTGCGTCCGGTTCAACTTCAACCTCTGATACAACAGATCCAAATTCAACTACCGGTACTACTGATCCAAGTTCCACCACAAGTACAACAGATCCAAGTTCAACCACAAGTACTACAGATCCGGGTACAGCTACTGATGCAACAGACCCAAGTACAGCTCCTGTAGAAAATGAAGAAGATGAACAAAAACCTGCAAATATTACAACAGACCCCGTAAATTCATACTCCGCTGCATCTGATCCTCAAAATGTACCGGATAATTTAAAATCAGTTGCCCATGAATTATGGCTTGCAATGGATAACAATAATAACGGAGTTATTGATAACGACGGTACAGATGAAAAAACTATTGATGACATCTTAAATGCGGCAAATTTAACTGATGAAGAATTCGTAGATATGGTTGTTTATTTTGAAAATACTTACGGATTATTTGCTCTTAATGATAATACTAAATGGAACGGAAAGAAAACTTTGTCAACACTACTTGCTAAAGAACTTTCAGGTAAAACCGAAGATAAAGCCGAAACGGATTTTGCTAACAGATTAATTCGTGCAGCAAATGCAGGTGATGAAGATGCCGCTTTCTTATTAAGTATTGAAGTATATGGCGCAACTGCAGGACAAGTTGGTACTCAGGAAAAATTCCTTGATACTGTATTTGATAGTGAAATGGGTGTTGCAGATTTTGTAATTGACAAAATGAATCAACATTATTATGTCTTAGCAAGTAATAAAAATGCATTCCCTGATTCAAAAGGTTCTATGAGCAAGGATGTAGATGCTGATTATTCTAAAGAACCTGCTTGGTTTAGCAGAATTACAAAAAATTACTCAGACGATGAAGAAGTTTCCGAAAACGAAGAAGAAAAAACTCAGCCTGAATCTGAAGAAACAAAACCTGATGAAACTCAGCAAACGGAAGGCAATTCTGTACCTAAAATAGAAGTAGAAAAAAAATTAGCCGATATGGCTGACGAATTATTTAATGCCGTTGATTTTGACAACGATGGCAGTATAAGTGACAGTGACGGTACAGATGAAGCTGTTATAAAAGATATATTGAATGATGATTCAATATCTGATGACGATTTTGCCGATATGATTTTATATTTTGAACAAGAACATGGTTTGCTTGCAGATAAAAATAATGCAGGAAATAAAAAATTGTCCCTTGTTACTATATTTGAAAAAGAACTTTCTTGGGCTTCTTCAAAAATAAGCCAAAAGAAAGCAGAAGAAAAACTTGCAGATCGACTAATAAGTGCAGCTAATTCCGGAAATGAAAATGCGATTAAAGTAATTGCTCTTGAAGTATATGGCGCAACAAGAGGACAAACAGGAACCCAGCAAGATTTTCTGGATACTATATTTAACAGCGCAGACGGTGTTTCTGATGAGGTAATCCAAAAAATAATAAATGAATACGATGCATATATTGATGCAGATGTATTCCCAAATACTGTCGGCTCAATGCGTAAAGATATAGAAAAAGACGGTGAAGGTGATGCCGTTTGGTTCTCCAGAATCAGGAAAAAATATGAAGATATTCCGCAAACAAATCCTGAACAACCTGAATCTGATTCAAGTGATGTTAAAACAGCTGAAACAGAAGATAAAATGCTTGAAGGTTTGGCTGATGATTTATTTAGAGCTATGGATTATAACGGTAACGGAAATATTAATTCCGATCAGACGGATGAAGCATCTATTGCAGATGTGTTAAATTCTTCGCTTACTGCTGACCAATTTACTAAATTGATGGTGATTTTTGAGAATAAATACGGTCTGTTTGCTGATAGTCCAAACTCGGGCAATAAAAAACTCGGTTTAGTGTCTATGCTTGAAAAAGAACTCTCTTGGGCGTCACCGTATATGCAACAGAAGAAAGCAGAAGAACTTGTTGCAAGTAAATTAGTTGAGGCCGCAAATAACGGTAACGAAGATGCGATAAAAATGCTTGCCGTTGAAGTGTATAGTGCAACTTATGTCCAAAGCGGAACCCAGCAAGACTTTTTAAATTACATATTTGATAAAGAAAAAGGTTTGTCTGATACCGCAATTCAAAAGATTATTAATCAATATAATAAATATATTGAATCAAAGGAATTTCCAAGTTCAAAAGGTTCTATGCGTAAAGATATAGATGCTGATTATTTGTTCAATCCTTCGTGGTTTGACAGAATTAAAAAGAAATATGATTAGTATTTTATATCTGTTTTAAAAAGATTATCATTATAATGGTTATCAGAAGCCGGAGGATAAATGTATTTATCCTTCAGTTTCTTTTTTGGAACAAATACTCCTGATAAGTTATTGTCAAATACTAACTCCCAATCGGGATGGTTAAGGATTTTGTTAAAAACAGGATATTTCTTTTCAAGCACCATTACATCTGCAGGATGCTCTCTTATCACCTTATACCAATCATTCTCAACTAAATGGAAATTTTTTAATTTATCCATTAAATCCGGATAATATACTTCTTCATATCTTCCATCCATAACTATTTTATTGTTTGGATATAATTTATATTCGGCATAACTTCCCCAATCAAAATTTATAAACAGATTACCTTTAAGATTATTGATTTTTATAAATTCTATTGCAAATCTCGGATATTTTGTTTCTGTTATTTTAATTTCCTTCTTTGAGATAAAAAGAGGAAAACTTATAGCTATGATTAAAAAATATATTATGACATTTTTTAATAGATTAAATGTTTTATTAGTATTTAATTTAAATATTGAATAAAAATCATCATATAAAAATACTCCGGCGCATATTATGAAAAACGGAATATGCCTTAAACTCTTTATTGACAAACACATTGTTACTAAAATAATTAAAATTTTTGTTATATCAATTTCTTTTAAAGATATTTTGTTTTTGATTAGTTTAAATAACGTTGTTATAGTTACAAATATTAATATTAATTTATAAATAATGTACAGAGTTAAATTTTTATATATGAAAGGGCTTTGCCATTCTGTTATATATTCTCTTTTCATTAGTGCGGCACTAAACAGGAATTTTACATACTCTATTCCGTAAGGATTTATAAATAATACGGCTAAACAACCAATTAATGCATATAAATATTTTTTTATACTTCGTTTATTTAATAATTCACCCAAACAATACAATAAAATTAAGCCTAATCCGCTTATAAAGCCTCCGTGAATATTACACCAAAACATCATTATAACAGGTAAAAAGATAAGAGATTTATTTTTATTCTGCCTTGACCGTTCAAGTATATATAAATACAATGCAAAGAATATATAGGTAAATAATAAACATCTTATAACAGCACCAAGACTTCTATTTATAGCCAAAAACATAATTGAATAATATAAAATATTATAACTGACAGTCGTTTTTGGTTTTCGTAAATCTATTGTTTTATAACATATAAATAATGCGGTAAATACTAATAATCCTTTTAGTATAATTAAACCTGAACTGCCAAAATATTTAAATATAATATAAAAAATTACACTTGCACCCCATTCATGATCGTACCATATGTGGGTTGGCGAGTATGATAAAAAATCTGTTTTCGGTATTGCAAGATTTTCACAAATATATCCGCCTGCAATCAGCCTTGCCCATATATCAATATCGGGAGTGCAGTTTAATGCACATAACCCTATACACATTATGAATAGAGTAATAATAAATAAAGTTTTATTCATTTTCACTGTAATCTTTAATGCTTATTACAACTATTCCGTCTTCTTCAATGTTGAAATCTTTACCCTTTTCAATGTAAGTTAGAGGTGTGCTTTCATATAAATTTTTTCCTGCGGATTGAAGTCTTGTTTGATCCTCATTAGGTTTAATTAAACCTTTTGATACTGCAATGGCTTGTGAAAATCCGGGTATTTTTAATATGTGTCCTGCGGCAGAAACCCCCGTTGTTTCTGCAAGTTCTTTAAAATCTTTTTTCGTTGAAGGTCTTAAACTGCCTTCATATATTCTTTCGGTATATTCAATTTTATTTATAGAAGGTATTGTATAAGATATCAGCTGAATTTTAAGATATCCGTTTCTTTTCCCTCTTTTAGGCTCAACATATCCGATTACTTTTACTGTTACGTCAGCATTTTTTTCGATTATTATTTTATCTGATATCTTATAATTGTTTATTGCCTTGAATGTAAGATTACAGTTTTTTGTTAAAGTACTGCCGTCTATTGCTTTAGATGCTGCTGCATATACCTTATGCGGTATTACTTCTGCTCCTGCCATTTGAGGTATCATTAATAATAATGTAATTATACTGATTAATATTCTTTTCATGCTTATACTCCTATATTTATTTATAATATTATATCATTTTATTGTGCTTAACATATCTTAATGTAAATAGCAATTATTTTTATTTTATATACTTTATATATATACAAGAGGTAATAATATGAAATCATTGCTAAAGTTTATAAACAGAAGAAAAAAATTTTCTACATTTGTATTATTAAATGTTTAATCAATATAATTAAGTGTCCCACTTTTAACATTGCCAAATACTAAATCGCAGAAATCGTAAAATTAATATATTATATAATATAATAAAGATAAGACAGACAGAATCCATAAAGTAATGTTTGTCTTATTTTTTTGTCCGCATACGAGTTTTATAAACGGATAAACAGCAAATCCTGCAATAATTCCTGCTCCGATATTATATGTAAAAATCATTGTACAAATAATAAAAATAACAGGGCCATACTCTGTAATATCATTAAAATCAATTTTAGAAATGACCGTTGTCATTAATATTCCTACATATAAAAGCACAGGAGCATATGCACAAGGCGGAATTATTGAAATTACGGGTGCAAGAAATATTCCCGAAATAAATAAAACTCCGACGGTAATTGCCGTAAGTCCTGTTCTTCCTCCTGCACTTATTCCTGTCATTGAATCAATATAAGCTCCCGGAGTTGTTGTTCCGATAATTGGAGCAAGTATTACCATTAAAGAATCAACAATCATCGGCTTTTGTAAATCATCTTTATTGTTTTCTTTTTCACTTTTCAAGTTGAGTGATATTAATGCGCCTGATGTGTCTATGTTTACAATTAAAAAAATTACAAATAATATAGGGATAAAACTTTTTTTACATAGCAGTGAAAAATCTATTTGAAATAATGAAGGATTAATATTTTGAGGAAGAGAAAATATCTTATCCGGCAGATGTGCGGCACCGATTAAAACAGCAGATATGGTGGTTATAACTACGGTTATTAAGACGGCGGACTTTAACCCCTTATTTACAAGCTTTAAAAGAAGTATAAAACTTAAAATTCCCAATAAAACGGGTAGTGAGGTTAAATCGCCGATTTCAAGCGGTGTTTGATTAGTTGTAAATCTGACAATCCCCATGTCTTTAAGTGCTATAAATATAAAAAACAGTCCGAGTCCTGTACAAAATGCCAGTTTTATTGATTCCGGAATTTGACTAATAATATATGTCCTTAATCGAAATATTGTCATTAAAAATAACAAAATTCCACAAATAAGTATAGCAGTGAAGCATCCTTTTATTGAATATTGCGGTGCTATTACATAAGCAAGAAAAGCTGTTTCACCAAGAAATGGTGCTACGGCATACGGTTTATTTGCAAATAAGCCCATGAACAGACTGCCGACAAACACCAAAATGCATGTAACACAAAGGGTTATTTCAAAATTAAGCCCTGCAAATTCAAGTATTTTAGGACTTAATACAAATAAGTATGACATTGTAAAAAATGTCGTTAATCCTGCGGTTAATTCAGTTTTTATATTTGTATTATTTTCTTTAAGTTTAAATATTTTTTCAATATAATCCATTTATAATAAGTTCTCAAGCTCATGTATTGTTTTATCATTAAAAGCTTTTTCAGCTTTTATTGTTCCGTTTAAAACACTTTGTGATTTTTCTTTTAGTATATCATTAATTGTTTCATATTTTTCATTTGTAGGGGTCGGCTTTGAGTTTTTTATTGAGCTTAAAAATATTTGTGAATTTTTCGGGCTGTTTTTTTGTTCGTTAAGAATATATTTTTGAGCTTCATTTTTATCCGCAGGAATTATCAATCCGCTTTTTGTAAGCTTTTCTATAGATTTTGGCGAGGATATATATTTTATAAACTTAATCGCATTTTCTTTGCTCCTTGAATTTTTAGCTAATGCCCAGCCTGATGCATCAATATATGTTTTATTTTGTTCGCTTGAAGGAAATTCTATAATATCCCAATTGAAATTAATTGTTTCTCTAAACTTAGGCACCATCCATCTTCCGCCAATATACATTGCAAGTTTTTTGTTTATAAACATTTGAGCGGTTGTCATACTTCCTATTTGAGCTTTGGTTGGTGCTATATGATACTTATTTGAAAAGTCGGCATACATATTTAATGCTTCTATGCTGTTTTTATTGTTAATTATTAAAGTTTTGCCGTCATCTGACAGCGCTCCCCCACCGTTTGATGCTAAAAAATCAAGCCAAAACAATGTATCTTCTTCCGTATTAATGCCATAATATTCTTTTGTTGTGAGCTTTAATGCCAAGTCTTTTAATTCTTCAATATTTCTAAGTTTGATTTTAGGATTAATTCCGTGTTCTTTAAAGATATCTTTATTAATAAAAATTACCAGATTCGATATATCTCTCGGAATTGCATATAATTTGCCTTCTTCTTCAAAACATTTTATTGCTTCGGGATAAAATGAATTTATTTCATCTTTAAAATACGGGGTTAAATCTTCAAGTAAATTTGCTTTTATGTACATTTTAACAAAATGATTATTTATAAAAATAACATCAGGTTCAAGTTTTGAAGCAAACAGTAAATGTATTTTTTGAAAGTAATTCTGTGGAATATGAATAAAATCAATTTTTATGTCTGTTTCTTTTTCAAAATTATTAATTAATTCCTTTAATATTTGAGTTTCACTTTGAGAGCCCCATGATGAAAATTTGACGGCAGCCTCTTTTGTATTGGTTTTTGGTATTAAAAACCCCGTAATGACAACCAAAATAGTTACAATTAAAAGGAATTTTTTCATTATTATATTTTAGCCAATTCTTTCATTGAAGAATCGGAAATTTCTATCATTGCTTTGTATTTATCAAGTCTTACTATGTAAATATCATTTTTTCCGCTTTGATCATAATACCTTGCCTGTAGATTTATTTGAGATAAATCTTTAAATTTTTCAAGCAGGAATAAATGTTTGTTGATATACCCTAATAATTTAAATGAGTTTTCATCTGATATTAAATAAAAACCTTTATTTGGCGTTAATTTTAAAATTGATAAAATTTCAGGTTTATTTGAATCTTTTTCTTCTTCATTATTGTTATTTGTATTAACAACATCATCAACAACAGGAATTGATAATTCTGATTCTTCTATATTTTGTGTTTTTGTAATCGGGTTGGTGTGTTTTAATTTTACTGTATTTGATTTGTCGTTTAATAAATTGGAAGTTTGATTTAAATTGCTTTTTATTTCATATGTATTTCCGTTTAATTTTGAATTTGTTTCAATATTAAAACAATCAAATTTATTTTCTGCTGTTGAGGAAAATGAATTTTTCAAAGTTTTACGAGGGATAATTATTCGTTGAGTTTTATTTTCGGAATTATTTATTGCTTCATTTAAAGTTAAGTTATATGTTGAATTAAAATTAACGGGGAAGGATGTATAACTGTTCGATTCTGTATTATTAAGTACGTGTTTTATAAATTTCGATATAATGAAGCCGGCAAATGAAACTAAAAGTAATATAAATAAGAAACAAGCACCTATTTTCTTTAAGGTATTTAAAAACGGATGGTAATCTGATTTTAATCCCGAAGTAAGTTTAATTTTATAATTATCATTCATGTAAACATTAACTTTTGTATAATTAGTTTGAGTATTTCCTTTTAAAATGGGTTTTGTTTCAACATCAAATTGAATATTTCTTTTATCGCTTAAGTTTGAGTATGTAATATTTGCATTTTTTGAAGAAAGAATTGTATCAGGAAGGAAAATATAATAACCGTTATTCCCGTTTTTTTGTAAAAAGGCTTTGCCTGTGTAGTTAGAATCAAATAAAAAATTTAAAGTGTATTCATTGCCGTTAATAGGCTGAATAACAATTCTGTTTAAAGAATTTATCTGCTCCGCAAAAACACTTATAGCTGAAATAAAAAATATAAAAGTAAATGTAAATAATTTAAAATAAAAACTCTTTTTCATGCTTAATTTTAATTCCCCAGGGTAATATATTGTTAATACAAAATCTACAATAATATTAAAACACTAAAAAATATTTTTTGCCAGTAATCGTAATGAATTTTATATTGAAAAAAATATCGGCATTTGATATTATCTAACTATAAGCGGTGGTAATAATGAATATATCGGAAGAACAAGTTAATAAAATATTTGAATTGGCTTCAATGGATTATAAAAAATCACTTGAAAATATATCCGAAAAAGATATATCTGAAGCTTTAATTGCAATCGAAAGGAAAATATATTCTTTTTCCAGCGGAGTTAAAGTAGATACGTTGGAAAATAAAAGAATATTAATTGCTGATGATTTAGAATTGTCAATATATCAGTTGAGTACTGTATTAAAAAGAATTGGAATAACACCTTCCGTTGCAAGACATAAGGATGAAGCATTAAAAGAAATGCAGAAAACTCATTTTGATTGTGTAATATTTGATTTATTCATGCCCGACAGCTCGGACGGTTTTGATTTGATAGAGGCTGCCGTTAATAAACGAAAAGAAAATAATCTTGATTTTAAAATAGTTGTTATTTCAGGAACTGATGATTCTGCATTAATAGAGCACAGTTATGAATTAGGTGCGGATTTTTATATTCAAAAAGATGCGAATTGGCATTCAAAATTATTAAAATTTATAAGCACTTCTTTTCAAATTGATAAAAACACTGCATTTACAAGGTATACAATAAATAATGATATTGCTTCATATATTATTAAAAGATTTAATGAAACAAAAGTTTTTGATGAATTAATAAAAAATATAAATACATCAATATATACCGGTATAAAGCATGTGTTATTTGATTTAAAAGAAATAACCGCATTTGATAATGATAATGTGTATATTTTTGCCGATATTTATAAAATATGTGCAGAAAATGGCGGAAAATTTGTAATAGTAAATCCATCATTAAAAGTCAGAGAAGCACTTTCGTTTGCATACTTGGAAGATGTAATTCCTTATAAAAATTCTATTGAAGATGCGGTATCTTTAATAATGGAAGAATCTAAGATTCAATAAGTTCAATTCTTCTAAGATGTCTTTCCGCTTCAAATTTAGTATTTAACCAAATATCACAAATATCATAAGCAAGATATTCGCCAACAATTCTTTGTCCGAGACATAAAATATTAGAATTATTATGCAGCCGTGAAAACTTTGCGGTTGTTGTATCCGAGCATACGACAGCCCTGATATTTTTAACTTTATTTGCTGTAATACACATTCCTACACCGCTTCCGCAAATTAGAATGCCTCTGTCAAATTCTTTGGAAGCTACTTTTTCAGCCGTTTGTTTTGCTATAACGGGATAATCTGTAGGCTCGGTTGAATAACAACCGTTATCAAAAACTTCATAGCCTTGTTCTTTAAGTTTTTCAATAATTTTATTTTTTAATTGATATCCTGCGTGATCACAACCGATAATAATTTTTTCCATATAAATTCTCCCGACTATAATTTTAACATGGATTTTGTGTATAAGTATAAGAAAAACAATGTTACAAAAAATTAAAATTTACTTCTAAACTAGCATGTTTTTTTAATTATAGTTGTTTATTAATATGTGAGAAATAGGTATACATATGAATGAAGTCACTCAAACAAATCAGCTGCAAAATGCTAATTTGTTGAACCCTGCAGGTGTTCAACAATATACTCCTGCCGTAAATACAACAGGAGGACAAACTGTTGCCGTAACTCCTGCTTGTTCATCAATATACCAATATCCGCAGTCATCAATATATGATCCTAATCAAAAACAAGCTGCATCAGGTGTAAATATTTATATATACAATCCTTCAGGTTACGGCGGCCCTTCAACTAATACCTGCTACGGACCGTACAATTATTCTGCAACACCGCAGATGACATATCCTGCAGCTACGCAAATCGTAAACTCAAATCAATCAAATTCAACAGACGGAAATCAACAGCAAGTTTCTGCAGCTGCTCCGATGTCAGCTTACGAAAATGATAAATCAGCTTCTTCAGAGCAGAAAACCGAAGAAAATGATAAACAAAAGAAAAATATTGTTCCGTTAACAAATGATTATATAAAAATGCTTGAAAGCTATTTAACAAATTCAAATTCAAACATAAGAAGACAAGGTATTGAAGATTTAATAAACAGATTTGAAGAGGATTCTTCAAGACAAAAAGATCCTGCTTTAACAGCTTTATTAAATATTGCACTACAAGATCCTAATGCAAGCAACAGGTTACTCGCAATGTCACCGGTTGCGGCAGATGTAGCGGCAGGTGATAAAAATACACTTAAACTGCTTGAAAATTTAACAAAGTCAGATAAAGTATACGGACAAGAAGCCAAAACAGCATCCAGTGCACTTTTAAAAGCGGTAAGGAAACAAAGTTAAAGGAATAAAAATTGTAAAAGAAATTAAAGGTAAGTAATATGTCAAAGGTAGCAGCATTAACAAATTCATTAAAAAATATTTCACAAAAACCTATGGGGATTATTTCCAAAACTTTAGGTGTAGCAAGTCTTGCTGCCGTTGTTTATGACTCTCATGTTAACGGAAAAATTAAAGCATTATCTACTGATGTAGATTCAACTGCGGACAGGTATTTTAATCAATATAAACAATTCAAATCCTCAGATAAAAACAGTGCTACCGTAAATAAACTAAAACGAATTTGGTATGATATACAGAAAAATTTCTCATTCTATCATCCGTATTATAGGACAAAAGGTTATTGTTCAGGGTTCGGAAAGACTTTATTAAATGAACTTCCCGTAATAGGTTTATCTGTAATAGCATTAGCAACTAAAAAAATAGGTAAATTAGCAGGTGTATTACTTGGTATTAATGCAATAAAAGTTCTTTTTTGTGATGTTTTTTGTATAGGAAAAGATAAAAAGAAAAGTAAGTAATATCTTGCTGATTATTTAATCTAGTGTCGCACTCTGCCACCGACAGTCTTGAAATTTTTTCGCTCGGGATTGTCGCTCGTTCGACTTCGTCTTGCACTCGCTTCACCCTCGCTTACCGGACTTGCGTCCGTCCGAAATTTCGATCCTCGTCGCTGTACGAGTGCTCACCTTTTCAATATGCCACTCTCAAAATTTTACTCATACCACTTCGTGGCTTATCGTAAAATTTTGTTCGGACAATTTAATTTCCCCCACCAGGCTAATAATAAATTAGTCAGGCGGTTAATTTCGTATCGGTATTATTTGTTTTAATGTTATTTTGTTAAAAAACGTAAATAGTAATCAGAGAGGAAGGTTCTGCTGTGGCTGAAGTAATGGATAAAAAGGACGTAGTCCGAGTTGTTATTATTGAAGATTATAAACTAACCCGTGTCGGTTTAAAATCAACTTTAAATGAATATAAACATATAAATGTAGTAGGTGAAGCAGAGGATGCGGCAGAAGGGATAAAATTAGTTGAAGACCTTAAACCTGATGTTGTTCTTATGGATTTGGGGCTTCCGGGCATGAATGGTCTTGAAGCAACAATAAAATTAAAGGAAAAAGCAACTTCATCAAAAATTATTGTTTTAACTTCTCATGAAAGAAATGATGAAGTAATTGCTGCGTTGGGTGCCGGGGCAAATGCATATTGTTTGAAAGATATTACACCTGAAACTTTATCGGAAGTTATAAGGAATGTTTCGGAAGGCGCCTGCTGGGTTGATGCAGGTGTATCTTCCGCAGCTTTAAATTTCTTTCCCAAACCTGAAAATGTTACTCTTATTCATTCTACTGAAGTTCAGGATGCAAGAGCTCAATTAACTGAAAGAGAACTTGAGGTATTAAAACATCTTGTTAAAGGAAAGAGTAATACGGAAATTGCTAAAGAATTGATTGTTAGTGTGCATACTGCTAAAGCACATGTGTGCAGTATATTGCAAAAATTATGCGTTGATGACAGAGTTCAAGCGGCGGTTAAAGCAATAAAAGAAAATATTATATAGTCTTTTTATTAAATTTTAAGCAGGTATGTCTAAAGTACGACAACTAAGCAAAAAAAATTGCAGTTACATAGGGGGAAGATTTATATTTAATTTTTTATTAAATATAAATCTTTTTTGTAATATGTTAAAATATATTTATGAGTAAACCATATTTATCAATAGTAATGCCCACTCGTAACAGAGCGCATATATTTATGGAAACGATTGAATCGGTATTAAATTCTTCTTTTACTGATTTTGAGTACATAATTATTGACGATTTTTCTGATGATGACACTTATAATATTTTAAAAGACATTAATGATAAAAGGTTAAAAGTATACAGAAATAATAAAAACGGTAACTGCTCTTATTGTAATCATCTCGGGCAAAACCTTGCAGTGGGGAAATATATAGCACATGTAGATGATGATGATATTATTTTTAAAGATAAATTTGAAAAACAAATACAATTTTTAGATAAAAATCCTGATATAAAATTATTAGGAACTCATATTGAAACTTTTGGGGAAAATGTGAGACCTGCCTGGGTTTTTTATAATGAACCTGAAATACTTGATTTTGTAATGACGTTTTATAATCCTTTATGTCATTCATCTATTATGTATGATAGGCTTTTTGCAGAAAAAAATAACATTAATTATAATATAAATTACAGATGTTCTCAGGATTACGAATTGTATAAGCAATTTATTTTAAAAGGCGGTTTGATTGCTAATTTAGATGAAATATTGTGTAAATATCGTATGCATAATATCAGATTGACAGATGTTAAAGAAACTCAGCAGATTATGACAGATGAAGCCGAATATGTTAAGGTGGATTTGTTAAAAAGATTTTTGAACGAAGAAGAAATAAAGCAGGTAAGAACACTTTTAAAGGATTTCCCATTTAATGATTATAATACGGACGATGTTGAAAAAGCTTTTGAAATAATTACTAACGGAAATAATCAGGTAAAATTATATAAACAGCAAATAATTGAATTTGTATTAAATGATATAAAAAACGGAAGATATAAATTTTAGGGGGTTTACAATCGAATTATTTTTTATTAGTATATAATTAAGTTTTGGAAGAGTGCCAGAGCGGTTGAATGGAGCGGTCTTGAAAACCGTCGTACGTGCGAGCGTACCGTGGGTTCGAATCCCACTTCTTCCTCCATTTAAAAGAGCCTATCGGCTCTTTTTGTATTTATAAGGAGAAAACTATGAAAATTTGTATTCCGACAAGTGAAGGTAAATTATGTGCTCATTATGGGCATTGTGATTCATTTACAATCGCAGAAGTTAACCTCGCAACAAAAGAAATATTAAACATTGAAGAAAAAATACCAGAAGAGGGGATTTCCTGCCATAGCACAAATTGGATAGCAAATCAGGGGGTAAGCAAAGTTTTAGCAGGCGGAATGGGCGCAAGACCATTGATGTCATTTATTGAAAACGGTATTGAAGTAATTTCAGGATGTCCTGAATTGCCGATTAGAGAAGTAATAGAAAAATATTTATCAAATACACTGGAAACAGGTGAAAATTCCTGCGGTGGTGAAGGAAGTGATCATCATCACTGTCATCACCATAGTGAAGGACATAGTTGTCACTAATAAATAAAAATTAAATATAATTATTCAAATTTTTTTAATGCGGAATTAATTGTATCTATTCCGTTGCCTTCTGTAGATTGCTCTGCATATTTATCTGCAAGAGTTGCTACATTTACGGTAAATTGGTCATAATCAAAATCTTCGGGGTTAGAAAGAATTGTACCTATTTTATCGGCAAGCATTCTGTCAAATTGCATTCCTGTTGCCCCTGTACCTTTGTTCCAAGCATAGGCGCAGTATTCTGTTATATTCATTTCATTACCGGGGGCTGACAAATAAAATCTTATATATTCTAAATTATCTTTAGTAAAATTAATTCCGTATTTTGAAAGAATTTTATTCAGTTCTTGTATTTGGAGTTCTTCATTATACTCGTCATCAACACCTTTTTGTCCTTTAATACTGTCATTTTCTGAGAGCATAACTTGTTTGAGAGTTTCTCTTATTTTAACTTTTTCTTCGTCATCTGCATTTTGATATACATTTGAAATATCACCCATAACTGTTTGACCTTTTTTGTAAAGTTCATCTTCAGAAAATTTTGAACTATATTTTTCCGCAATTTCGTTATGTTTTTCATTTAATGTATTTTTGTAATTTCCGTAGTTTTCAGCTATTGAAGTTAATACAATCATTGTTGCTATGGCTGATTTATCGGGATTATCAAATAAATTATCTTTGGCTGCAGACTTTGCATCTATGCCGTATTTTTTTAACAAAGCTTTTTTTTCGTCTGATATTTGATTTCCTTCCAAGAAATCATATATTTTCATTTGGGTAAGACCTGATGAGGCTGATTTTCCGCCGGTTAAATAATCTATATATTTCCCTATTGTACGGAATAATTTGCCAATTCCCTTGTTTTCTTCTTTATAACCGTGTTCATTGCCCATGCCTGTTTCTTGGCTTGCTAATCCGAGTGCAATAAAACTTAGTGCATCATATTCATCATCACTGAGTCCTAAATCTTTACAAAGGCTTTCTTTATTGTCCTGCAACCCTTTTAAAAATTTAGCTCCGTCTTCATCTTTTTCAACATTTGTTTCGTCAAATGTTTCATCAAATGTTGTTCTTTCTTTCTCTTCTTTTTCAGTTGTATACAAAATGCTGATATCTTCAATATCAAACTTATTATCTGCAATATTATTTTGATATTTAATATCTTGGTTACTGTTATTTATTCCTGAAAAATTAATTGAAGACATAGAAATTCCTGCACTTTACTTTTTTATTTATCGGCAAAACGTAAAATAACTTTAATTTATACAGATAATTATTAAATTTATTTAACAATAACTTTCTTGACTGAAATTCAAATAGGTTTTAGTATTTTTATATGTCCGATGAGAAATTAACAGTAGAAATGTATACAGACGGAGCTTGCAGCGGTAACCCCGGCAGGGGCGGTTATGGATGCATTTTAAGGTATAAAGATAAAACTGATAAGTATCACGAAAAGGAATTGACTCAAGGTTATGATAATACAACAAATAACCGAATGGAATTAATGGCTGTTATTATAGGGCTTGAGGCTCTTAAAAAACCTTGCAGGGTTGATATTTATTCCGACAGTAAGTATTTTATAGATGCCTTTGAACAAAAATGGATTGATAACTGGCAAAAAAATAATTGGAAAACTGCAGGTAAAAAACCTGTTAAAAATGTTGATTTGTGGCAAAGGCTTTTAAATGCAATGAAACCTCATGATATTAAGCTATTCTGGGTAAAAGGTCATAACGGGCATGAATTTAATGAACGTTGCGACAAGTTAGCTGTTAATTCTTCTAAATCCGATAATTTGTTGAATGATTTTAACAGCTGATTTCCAGTTGATGTTTTTCTGTTCCGTAATCTACGGTATTTTTCATTGTTTTTTTAGGAAGCTCCCAGATTCCGTTTTTCCTCTTTATAAATTTAGTTCGGGTTAAAGCACCTTGCAGTTTATCTGTAAAAGCCGTCCTGATTTTGTCGGAACAATTACAACTGTTTTCATTTTGCGCATCATTTGCTAAATATGCCAGAAGTACATCTGCTCCGTTTATATATTTTTTATTTTCTTCAAGTTCATCTATAAGCATATATTTATATGTATTTTTACGGTCATTGTTCATATGCAGAGATGTTTGTGCACAGGAAATTACTTCACCCGTTGTTCCGTTTGTTACTATATAAAATTTATAGTCGGGAATTTGTGAACCTTTGATAAATTGATAGTACATATCAGGATATATGGATTTCCCTGTTGTTTTACTAAGTTCTGCATCTTTTAAATCCTGTGGATTTTTTGGATCCAATTCCCAAATAATTGCATTTGTTTTCTTTTTATCTTCTGCATTTACAACATTGCAATAACCGATTAATTTTTTTCCGAAACTTATATTTTGTATGCTCATTTTTTTCCCTCTTTTTGTAGAAAAATGCTGAAAATAATTTTTGCTATTTGTAATATAATATTATAAAAAGGAGATTTATATGAAAATTAAAAAATTATTTTCAATTATTAGTGTAATTACTTTCTCAATGTTTTGCATAATGCTTTGCGGTGCAAAATCAGTTGATAATAATACGCAAGTTGTAACACCTATAGAAGCTCCTGCTATTCAAACTGAAGCCGATAAAGAAGTTCATAAACCTTATCAGGACACATGGTGCGTTACATTTCAGCTCGTTTGGAATGAATTTATGGATAAAGTAACAGGCGGAAAGAAAGTTGAATTTGAAGGCGGAAATCCTCCTATTGCTGATGAACTTAATAAAAGACTTTATACAAAAGATATTCTTTCCGAAAAATCATATTTTATAGCTCAAGGTAAAGCAACAAAATCTTTAAGAAAACATATTGAAAAATCAATAAAGAAAAAATTTAACGAAAAAAGCGATATTCTTGCCAATATCGTTTGGAACGATAAAACATATTTATTTTATGCAATGTTAAAGAAGGATTTTACATTCCTTACTCCTTTTGACAGGCTTGATGCCGATAAATTTAATAATTCCGAAGAGTCATATAAATTTTTCGGTGTTACAAAACATTCAAAAAAGAAAGTTAAAGAAAATGTAAAAGTACTTTTCTATACTAATGAAAATGAATATGCTGTTAAGCTTTTAACTAATGAAAATGAAGAAGTTATATTATTCAGAACCGATAAAGAAGACACATTGGAAAATCATTATGCGGATGTTTTAAATAAAGCAGATGAAGATAAAATGGGGAATAAGGATGAATTAAAAGTTCCCGATTTAAATGTTGATAAATTGATTTCATACAGTGAACTGTGCAATAAGAAAATCAAAGGTACAAATATTGTAATCACGCAGGCATTACAAACAATTAAATTTAAAATGGATAATAAGGGCGGAAGTTTAAAGAGCGAAGCAGCTATAGCGGTTATGAGAACTGCATTTACACCGGACCCGAACAAACCTAAATATTTCTATTTCGATAAACCGTTTGTTTTATTCTTATTAGAAAAAGGCAAAGAAGCTCCTTATTTTGCAATGACTGTTAAAGATACCGAGTACCTTGTAAAAGCGGAGAAATAATAAATTTGAATAAAAGACTGTTTATTATATTATGCTTGTTTTTAATTGGTATGAGTACAAATGCAAGGGGATTTGATTTTAATTTCCCCTTGCCCGGAAATTCTATTGCCAATGATGCACTTCAATATAATGTTTTAAAAAAAGTATATTTAATGTCGGAAAAAGATTATCCTCTGTGCAGTGATTATAAGGTAACAGATACCCAGTTAATCCATGGACCTTATGATGTTGTAAAGAAAAATGATAAATATATAAAAGGCTATTGGAAAGAGATATGGACGTTTGATGCCTGCTCTCAAAAGTTTCAAATTCCTCTGACTTTTTATATAAAAAAATCAGGCACAATTTTTGCTATTGAAAAGTAGCCTGATAAAATATACATTAAGCTGATTTTATCCTTTACTTTTTGTGAAATTATCACAAAAAAGGAGGAAATTATTATGCCTGAATTTTCACAACCGTTCAGCGGAAATAAATGCGAAAGAAAATTAGATAAAAATGAACTGATAAGGGCTGTAAGATTTAGTATAGCATCGGAATTTGAAGCTATTCAGCTTTATGAACAATTAAGGGATTCCACCGAGGATGAAAATGCAAAAAAACTTTTAACTGAAGTGGCAGGTGATGAAAAAGAGCATGTCGGTAATTTTTTAAGATTATTAAAAGAACTTTGCCCTGATGAAAAGGATTTTTATAAAGATGGCTGGGAAGAAGCATCTGAAGTAATGGGGCTAAAAGATTAATTGTAAATTAATTTTCATAAAATAACAAAATATTTCTTTTTCGTGATTTAATCACGAAAAAGAGGTATTTTTATGAAAATTAATAATGTTAATGCACTATCATTTAAAGCATATGTTCCGGTTCAGTATTTTTTAAAGAGCGAAAAAATTGGTGAAAATCAATATAAATATATCAAGGCAGAAGATGAAGAAACTGTTAAAAAATGTCAAAGAATGCTTGTTTCTAGTTTAAATGCACCTGAGAGTAAAAATTCAAATCTTTCATTTGTAGATAAATATAAAAGTGTTGATAATGATTACAGAAAGATGCCTCTTGTAAGGTCTTATTATGACTATTACAGCCCTAAAACAAAAAAACTTATAAAGCCTGATTTGGCAAAAAATAATACCGAAAAAAATTCAATAGTTCGACCTGCTCTTGTTACAGGATTAGATGCGAATGAAATTGATTTAATGGCAAAACCTATAGGAATAGCAAAAGCAGAGGCACTTGACAGATACGGTAGAACAGATACATATAAAGTAAGGCTTGAAAATCGTACTTTTTTTGATAAACAAAGAAATTTTATACTCAGACCGGAAAAAAGGATACAGGCTGAGGACGGCAGTAATATGTTTTTAAGGGTATATTTTAATCCGATATATTATACAAAAGGCGCAAGAAAAGGCGAGTTGAAAAGTGTTGAATATGTTAATTCTCGCTGGCTTGCAGAAAAAAATTAACCTACTTTTTTAAATATTAATGTTGAATAAGCTGCCATTTTAATAGGATTTTTATTTTCACCGTCACTTATGATAAGTTGATTATTTTTAAATGCTCCCGAACCGTCATAGTGAGTGCTGTCGGTATTTAATATTTCCTGCCATTGTCCTTTCGGGAAGTTAATAAAATAGCTTGAAGCATCAAGTCTGGGGTATTCCGCATCCATAAAGTTTGTTATTGCAAATATTTCATTATCTGCATTTTTTGCTTTTATATGCGTTCCTATAACTTTTGAGACGGGGTGTTTTACGGTATTTTCTCTTACTATATAACCGTCTGATAATGCAGGATTTTCTTCATTTATCCTGTTTAAATCTTTAGTTAAATTTTTAAATTTGCTGATGTTATCTTTTCCTTCAGGTGAATATTTTAAATTACCGAGTTTTGATTCAATAAAGCCTTTAAGACCTGTGTTATATCCCTTTTCAACATATAAGTAATGTTCATTAGGTACGGATTCAAATTCTCTGAAAAATCTGAACGGAGTTAAGTCCGCTTTTTCATCACCTTGAAATACCATTTTCTGTCCGGGAGTTGCATAAGTCCTTGCAAGCACCATTTTATATTTATCATAAGCTTTTTTATAGATTTGATTTAATGCTTCAACTGTTATTCCCGAATCTCTTTTTATTCCCAGAGGAATTAAAACATCATTTTCAAATGCTTTTTGTATAGCTCGTTTTTTTTGTGAAGAAATATTAGGTGTGTTTGTTTTATATTCGTCCAAGTAACCTGTTTGCAGAAGAATAGCGAGTTTTTCGGATGTAAGTTGGGCTTTTTGTGCTTTTACTCTATTGTATGCAGTATGTTCAGATATATTTTTTATTGCGCTTAAATCTTTAACTCTTTGCATATCATTATAGTTAAGCTGAATATTTTCATTTAAGTTTAGCATAGGTACAAGTAATTTTGAAATAAGTCTTGAACCTTCAAAATTGCCTATTTCATCGTGGCTCATAACATATTTTACTCTTGAACTTCCGCTATAGAGCGCATTTTCAAGATTATCTAAATCTACATTGCCATATAGGCATTCATTTAAAGTGTGATAGAAATAAAAATCCCATTCGCTGTTAAATCCTAATTTGTCAAGAGACACTCTGTTCTTTTCAATATTTTCTATTGCCCTGCAATGACTTTGTTCGTTATTCCCTTCTTCGGAATCAATTTTTTCAAGCGGAGCTGTAACTCTGTAATCATTACCTCTTCCATCTTCTGCTATTAAGAATGCATCAGGTTTGTGATAATTGACTTCAGCGGCAATTTGTTTCATTGTAAAATCAGATTCCATATATTTTGTCATATCGAGTCTTAATCCGTCGCAATGGTAATTATCAAGCCAATTTAATGCGGCATTAATAATATAATCCCGGACATATTTTGAATTTTTTCCTTCATAATTAAATGCTTCGCCAAAATCATTACTTCCTTTTACATAAGGTCCTGTTTTTAATAATGAAGCGCCATCAGGTCCTAAATGGTTAGGAACCATATCCATTATTACATTTAACCCGATATTATGTGCATAATCAATTAATGATTTTAATTCATCAGGGCCGCCTAAATGTTCAGACGGTGCAAATTTATCGACTCCGTCATACCCCCAATTAAATGAATATGTATTTTCTACAGGCATGATTTCTATTGCATTGAAGCCCATATCTTTTACTGAATTCAGCATTGATTTTGCACTTTTAAATGTTCCCTTTTGTGTAAATGTTGCAGGATTAAATTCATATATTCTTGCACTGTTTATTGATTTTAACCCGTTTTCTTTATTTGCTTTACGGGAAATTCTGTTTTTATCACTTTTAAACCATTCATCATCAGTCCAGTTAAATAAAGAATGGTCATATATAACAGATTCATTTAAAAGCTGTTCTTGTCTGAATGAGTATGGATCTTTAACTTTGTCTATATCGCCGTTGCCTTTATAGATTGTATAATAATATTTGTCGCCGTTTTGAACTTCACCTGATGGAATTTTTTTTGCTGTTTCAAAAATTCCGTTGCCTTTATTTTGCAATTCATATGTTTTTTCTTGTTTTTTATTTCTTTTTTTTACGGTAACCGTTACTTTTTTTGTATCAGGGTATGTAAAAAGTTTAAATGATGCCTCTTTTGTTTTAGGGTCTATAACTGCACCCCAGCTTTTATGTTCGGCAAGTGTTCTTCCGAATGATATCGGTTTATAGCATATATTTGAAATTTCATTTATTTGTTTCTCAGGAGTTTTGTTTTGTTGATTTTGTTTTACTGATTCATCTTTACTTTGTGCGATTTTAAACGCATTATTAACTGAATTTACTATCACGATGATTTCTCCAAATATATTGCAAATTAAATAAAGCAGGTAAATGGTAAAAATTGAGCATCTTAAGGTATTATTTAACATAAATTTACAAAATTTTTTATATATATACAGTAAAAAAGGACTAATTTAAAATTAGTCCTTTTTTATTTTTGTTATTTTTTATGCTGCACAGTTCATAACGGTAGTATCAACCATTTGAGCTTTTTTCAATTTCTTCAATATTCTTCAAAAAGATTTCAGATAATTCTTTTATTTCATCAGGATTTATTAAAAAGTTTAAAAGACAGCATTCGTTTAAGTTCATAATCACTCCCATAATTTATTCTAGCAGTTTTAATAAAATAAAAATCCACTTCAAGTATGAATTCAAATTTTGCTCTATCCGATAAATAGCCTAATAAATACTAAAATAAGGCAATGAATAGAGGGGGCAATACATATCATAATTCAAAGATAGAAAAGAAAATAAAATAAAAAAATAGAGAGAAAAGGAAATGTTTGCCTGTAACATTTCTTTTATGAACAAGGAGGAAAAATGAAAATAAACAAAATGACACTTGCCGCCGTATTAACACTCGGAGTAATGGCAGGTACAAATGCAGGTTTTACACAAGAAACAGCAACTGAAACATCAAATGAGCTTTTGGCGGCTTGCCCTTTGTCTGGATGCTCTTCTCCTGTGACACCACAAACAGCAACATGTCCGAAATGTCATAATGATATAGACAGTTGTTCTTGCCAAAGTAAAACAACTGATCCGTGCGAAGCAAAATCAGACTGTGATTCTTGCAGACCTTTAGCAGATGATTGTAATGCTTGTCCGCCGATAGCACAATGTCCGGCACCATCAAACCCGACTTGTGCCGTTTGTCCGCAAACAAATGACGGTAAAAAATTTGAACAGCAAGTATATGCATATCCTAATGCAATATACGGACACAACCAAGTAGTAGGTGAAAGAAATAACGGAATATTTTTAGGCGATGACTCAAGAGTCGGTTTTAGAGGTATACCTGTATCTGAAACACCTTCTATAGCTAATGATTGCGGATGCGGATGCCAAGACGGTTCTATGACCGGAGCGGCTGCTCCTATGCCTTGCTTGGATAATGCACCTTATTTAAACGGTATTCCCGTAGATAGAAATCCTATGCATATTGACGGTGCAGGATGCCCTGTTCAAATTCATACAAACACAAGTATGGATGTTATGAGAAAATCTTTTGAACCATTTGAATATTCTGCAGCAACAGGCGGTGCAGCACCTATTGTCAGTGCTTTTGAAGATGTTCCTGACGGATACTGGGCAAGCTGTGATATTAATACTTTAACAGATAATAATGTAATTGCAGGATATCCGGATAGAACATTTAAACCAAACCTTCCTGTATCAAGAGCGGAAATGGCGACTCTGGTTGTTAAAGGTTTTAATTTAAATGACGATGTTACATGTCCTAACAATATGTTCAAAGACGTACCTCAATCACACTGGGCAAATAAAACTATTGCAAAGGCTGTATCTAACGGCTTAATGGCAGGATACCCCAACAATATGTTTAAACCAAATCAGCCTATATCAAGAGCAGAAGCATTCTCTATAATGGCAAAAGGCATAAACTGTCCTATGGATGATTGTAAGGCTGAAGAAGTATTAAATAAATACTGTGACGGAAATAAAGTTCCTGATTGGGCAAAAGTTCCCGTTGCAAAAGTTCTTGAAACAGGCGGAATTTCTGATTTCCCAAATCCTAATGAAATCAGTCCTAATCAAGATGCCAGCCGTGCAGAAATTGCTTCTATGTTAGAAAATGTCAGAGTAGCTTTAGGCTACAGCAAAGATGATAAAGTAACATCAAATGACTGCGGATGTGCGCCTAAAAAGGCTTACTATGAAAATGAAGAAACAGTTACCATCCCTACACTTCAATTAACCTTTAGTGATGAAATAAGTGCAAAATCCGCTAACATAGGTGACAGATTTTCCGCAACAACTATTGATTCAGTAACAATTAACGGGTTAGAGTTCCCTGCAGGTTCTAAAGTATACGGTAAAGTTTTAGAAGTCGTTAGACCTACAAAACATTGCCAAGGTGCAATAAAATTATCATTTGAGACAATTAAAAACGGAAAATGCAAAGCGCAATTACCTAACCAAATCTTAACCGCTCAGGTTAATAAAGTTAAAAATCCTAATGCCGTAGCAAGAATAGTAGAATTCCCATTCACTTGGGTAGGCGGATTATTAGGTGATGTAGGTAGAACCGTTGGCGGCGCAATAGTTAGTGCATCAAACGCAGTTGAACAGGTTGTTTCAGGTGTTGGTGTCGGTACCGGTGAAATTTTCCAAGGTCAATTTAAAGCTGCAGGAAGAAGCTATGTCGATGTTGGTAAAGCAATTGTTACTGCCCCTGTTGATTTAACAAGAACGGCTTTATCAGGTACTATGGGATTATTCCAGTACACGGGCGACGAAATCAGCTACCTTGTTGATCCTAAAGGTATGAGAGTTTCTTCGGTTAACCCGAGAGAAAAAGTTACCATAGCTTTTGGTTGTCACGAACAATAATATAACCTATCTCTTCAAGAGGTGCAAAAGTCCCCGCAAATACTCGGGGACTTTTTGTGTTTTCTATTTTTAATGTTATTTTGATAAATCACATATGAACGCAATAGCTATAATTAACAATGGTATCATTATGTACAATAAACTGTACATAGTCCATTTCCTTTGTTCTTTATTAAATTGTTCAAAACTTTCCCATCTCTTTGTTTGCCAGGCTAATAAATTACCATTTTTCCCCCAGAATATACTACGAATTATAATTGTACAGAATGCTAACACTCCTGTTAAAAGTATAATATAGAAATTATATGTAGAATAAAATTTTGTTTCCTCTATATAAATACATATTATTGGTAAAATAAGTATAGAAAGTGTTAAAAATGAGTAAGTTATGATAGAAAATTTTAAAGTCTTTTTGAGAATATATTTTTTATGTTTGCTATATTCTATAGTATTTCTAAGCCAAGCTTCCGCAAAAAAAGCTGCGCCCCAGTTAAATTTATTTGCAATCTGTGGCGGAAGATAACTAAGTTCTTCTTCTCCTGAATTATTTTGAAAATTTTCATCCATTTAAATAAACTCCTTTTAAATAATAACTTCCAAATTATAGCATAATATAGTAAAATGAAAAAAAAGGAGTAATTATTATGGCTGATAATGATTCTATGATAATAAAATGCCCTGCTTGCGGATGTGAAATGGAAAAGGTATATATGCCTGATGCAAATGTATTTCTTGATGTTTGTGTAAACGGTTGCGGCGGTATTTATTTTGATAATAGAGAATTTGACAAATTTGATGAACCTCATGAAGATATAACACCTCTTAAAAAAGTTTTGGATAATAAACAATTTAAAAGTGTTGATACTACAGCAGAAAGAATTTGTCCTGTATGCGGAAATATAATGGTTAAAAACTATGCAAGTTCAAGACATCAGGTTCAGGTTGACGAATGTTATCATTGCGGTGGTAAATTTTTAGACCACGGCGAACTTAATTTTATTCGTTCTCAATATACTACTTCAAAAGAAAGAACCGAAGATGTTATTAAGGAGCTTAAAGCAGCAGTCGGAATGGATTTGGAAAATTTTGGAGAGGTATATCAAAATAATGTAGTATTGCATCCTCAAAGAACTTCTATTATAAAAAGATTTGTTAAATGGTTGTTAAATAAATAATAAAAAAGCTCTCAATTGAGAGCTTTTTTTATATATCAAGTTTTTCCATTAATTCATCAGGAATATCAAAATTTGAATAAACATTTTGTATATCATCGTGTTCTTCAAGTTTTTCCATTAACCTTAAAATATTCAGAGCTGTTTTTTCATCAGTAACTTCAACGGTATTTTCCGCTATTCTTGTAAGTTCTGCACTTGAACCTTTAAAGCCTTTTGCTTCCAATGTTTCAACGCAAGATTGGAAATCCTCCGGGTTTGTTATTACTTTATAAATTTCATCTTCTTCAACAACATCTTGAGCATTTGCTTCTATAGCTGCTTCAAATAATTTATCAAAATCGGTAGATTCTTTCGGGAATTCTATTGCTCCGACCTGTTTAAACATCCAGCCCACACAACCTGTTTCACCTAAATTACCGCCGAATTTTGTAAAGAAACTTCTTATATCGCCTGCGGTTCGGTTTCTGTTGTCTGTCATTGCTTCAATAAATATAGCGCATCCGCCTGCTGTATAACCTTCATAGGTTAATTCTTCAACACTATCGGCACCGCCTGCACCGGAGCCTTTTTCTATTGCTCTTTTTATGTTGTCATTAGGAAGTCCTGCCGCTTTAGCTCTGTCAATAGCGGTTCTTAACCTAAAATTACCTGCAGGGTCAGGTCCGCCGAGCTTTGCTGCTATTATTAATTCTCTTGAGAATTTTTGAAATACTACACCCCTTGCCGCATCCACTGCCGCTTTTTTATGTTTTATTGTTGACCATTTAGAATGTCCTGACATATTATTCCTTTCATTTATTGTTCTTTTCTTTATTGTAATATAAACTCTTTGAAAAGAAAATAAATTAAAATCCCTTTTAAAAATTTATTTAACTTAATAATTTTTTTATATCAAAGCAATTTTTTAAATTATTTTGTTTTTAATAATATATATAATTTATATATTTGTTATACTTTATCAACTTCGGAAAAAAATATGTCATTAAATGTTAATTTAAATGCTTCTCAACAAAAAGCATATGATTTAATCCAAAAAGTAAACAGTGGCGATGAAAGTGCTATTGATGAATTATGCATGGGAATTTTTGATGCAACTGCAGGCAAATGGGGAACAGATGAAGATTTTATAAATCAGGTATTAGATTCCTCTGATGCTGAATGTCTTACAAAAATAATGGACAGATATTCCGATGTTACGGGTTCTGAAATATACAAAGATATAGAAAATGATTATTCAGGTAAAGAAGAAAAAAGAATACTTAATATATTGGATAATGCCTATGTAAAAGAAAAGGGTACTAAATATACCGGCGATGATGACGGTAAATTAAGTATTCAGCAAACAGCAAAAAGTATATGGAACGGTATAAAAGATAAGGCATTAAGCATAGGACTTATTGCAGCCGGAACAGTTGCTGCTCCTGCTATAGCAAGTGCTGCAGGAACTATATTAACCGGGATTTTTGGTGCGGCAGCTGCGACAGTAGCTGCAGTTGCAGGTCCGGTTTTGGCAGTTGTAGGTATTGCAACTGCAGGGTATATGATATATAAAGGTGTGACGCAAACAGTTCAGGCTGTTGAAGATGCTAAAAACGCAAAAACAGATAGTGCCGCAATGGATGCAGTAGAATCAGGAACTGAAGGTGTTATTGAAACGGCAGAAGGTGCTTATATAGGTTACCAATCCGTCAGCCAGCTTGTTAAATTAAAAAATGTTGCTAATAATAAAACAGTTAAATTGGAAAAAGGTGAATATGGGTATCAATGCGAAAATTCTAAACCGCTTGATGATTTTTCTAAAGTTATAAATGAGGATATCAAAAGTAATGCTCTTGCGACAAACAGATATGCCGGCGATACTTATTTAAAAGGTAATATAAATCAAGCTTTAGCGACACAGGATGTTCACGATTGTGCTTGTGTATCTTTATCCAACAGTGATACGGAAACTCAAGTATTATATCATGTTATGGCAAAAAGCAGTAAAGAATCAATAGCATCAACAGTTAAATATATTATGCCGGAAGGCTTTGATAATGTAACAATAATCCCGGGTGATGCGGTCGGAACAGATGTAACGGTAAATAATGCTTTAAAAGCAATTGAATCAATAAATGGAAATGTTGAAGTAAATTTTGCTCATATGAATGCAAAAATCCCTGCTATTGTTTCTTATAAAGGTCAGGTTTATCAAATGGCTAATAATACTACAGGCACAGTTTTTAAGCAGGGTGATTCAACAAGCATTCTTGAATTTCTTTCTAAAATCCTTCACTAAATGAGAATTTGTTATTTAACATTAATAAAATTAATTTTGATAAGCTTTTGATATGTACATATAATTTGCATTTAAATTTTCTTTTATTGTAAGATATTGTTATGGAAAATGAAATAAATTCTAACTTACAAAGTGCATTAGATTATTTTAAATCTGCAGATTACGAAAAGGCTGCAGAAACATTTCTGCTTGTACTTGAAGAGGATAAAAATAATCCTAATATTTTAAATAACATAGGACTTTGCTATTCTAAACTTGCTAAAGATGATTTGGCAGTTGAGTATTTTATAAAGGCTTTGTCTTTTAATCCAAAATCAGTTCAAACATATATTAATTTATCTGATGTTTATTTTAGAAATAAAAATATAATTGATGCAATAAACCTGCTTGAAAACGGTGTTACTTTAATGCCTTCCGAAATTGCATTAAAACACTATTTATCAAGATTCTATCTTGAAGACTGCCGTTATGATTTGGCTATGGATCAATTATTTGAAATATTAGACTTGGATTCCGATAATCTTGATGCTTATTGGGATTTAGGAAATATTCAATTTGAACTTGGCGACTATGACAGTGCTGTTGATAATTATGAAAATGTTTTGGAAAAAGTTACAGATAATGCAGTATTATATTATCAAACAGCAATTGCATATGAAGCAAATGATAATATTGATAAAGCAATATCTAATCATTTAAAAGCAATATCCGCAAATGAAAATTTTCATCCTTCTTATAAAAAATTGGGAATTCTTTTTATGGCTCGCAATGATAATGAAAGCGCTGTCGAGTATTTTCAGGACTATTTAAATTTTGACCTTCCTGATGAAGAAAAAAAGAATATAAATGATTTGATTTCCAGAATTAGTAAATAGTTGTATTCTTTTGACCGATAAAATGTCTTGACGATTTACCGATAATTTATTCAGAAATATATTATCGGGAGATTTGTATGAAAGATGTTGTAATTTATACTGTTGATTACTGCCCATATTGTAAAAAAGCTGAAATGCTTTTGAAAAGTCTTGATATACCGTTTAAAAAAATTGATATAACTCAAGATGAAGATGAACACAGAAAAAAGCTCGGTGAATATTATGGAATTCAGGGCAGAGTTACCGTGCCTCAAATTATTATCGGAGGTAAAAGAATAGGCGGATTTGATGTTCTTGAAAAATTTCATAATTCCGGCGAACTTGAAGAAATACTTGAAGATTAGAGGATAATATGAATAAATTTTTTAATCTTTATAATTCTCTTTGTACAGGGGCAAATTCCTCCGGAGTTTTCTCTTTTGATCCATATTTTTCGGTAATTAAGGAAATGCTTGTCTCTGAGCTTAGAGAATTAGTTTTTTATATTGAAAAATTAAAAGAACTTAATTTTGATATGACTGAATATACGGATAAGGTTGTTGAATTTATTTCTGTTTTAATAGTTAATTTGGACTTTAGAAGAGACAGCTTTTTTGTAATAGTTGAAGATTTATATAACAACAAATCTAATTTGCAGAATACCTATATAAATATATGTGCTGAAAAAGGAATAAAACCTGAAACTGTTGCATATGAAATGACCGATTTATCAAATAAAGATTCTATAATTAAAGCATTAAATGAATTTGAAAAAAAAGCTGCAAATAAAGGGAATATTTTAGGAATAAATAAAAAAAATCTGTATGAGATTATGATTAATCTTGTTTTAAATGCCTGCAACTGTTTAATTGAGTTAAAAAATTACGGGGAAGACTTTACGGAAGCTAAGGAGGAAGTTTTAAAATTATTTAATACATCTAACTTTACTGCTTCAGATGAAAATGAATGGATAGAAAAAATTAAAGAGTTTTCGGGCTGGAATTATAAAATTACAAAAAAACTGTATGATAAAATAATTGAACGATTCGGACCTGCGGAAAAAACACAAGTGCCATTTATTGTAAAAGAGGGAAAGGCGATACTAGTTTCTGGCTCAGGCTTTTTGGATTTGGAAAAAATTCTGATTGCTTCACAAGGAAAAGATATTAATGTTTATACTCATCATAATTTAATAAGTGCTTTTCAATATTCAAAATTGAAAAAATATAAAAATCTGACAGGACATTACCAAAGATTAAGTAACAATTTCCCATTGGATTTTGCTTCGTTCCCGGGACCTATATTTATTACAAGAAATTCTGCTCCGAGAATTGAAGTAATAAGAGGACAAGTATATACAGAAGCAAAATATCCGGCTTTAGGTATCGCAAAAATAGAAAATAATGATTTTACTTCTTTAATCGACTATGCTCTTAATTCTGACGGATTTAAGGAAAACACTATTATTGATACTTTATCAATAGGTTGGGATGAAGAAAAATTAAAAAATAAAATTCGTGAAATTATAAATAAGTTTGAAACAAAACAAGTTAAACATATTGCAATAATAGGATTAATAGATAAATTCGCCAAAACAAGTGATTATATTAATAAATTTTTAAATGAAGCTCCTGATGAATTATATGTAATTTCTTTTGCCTATGACAAAAATAAAGAAAATGTTTGGTACGCAAACCCGTATTATGATTTTGTAATGCTTTATAAAGTATTGAATTTGCTTAAAACAGGTATTAAAAATATTAATGAAAATATTAGTATATTTTTTACTGATTGTGCAGTTAATACACTTTCACAAATATTTAATTTAAAGTACTTGGGTATTAAAAATATATTTTTAGGTGCATGCTGTCCTAATATAATGAATCCCGTTTTATTTGACGGGTTAAAAACTTTATTTGATATAAAAGAAATATCATTGCCTAATAATGATATAAAATTATTATTAAATTAAAGAGGAAGGTTTTAGCCTTCCTCTTTAAATCTTTAATCTTATATTGCCTGATTTACAGCTCTATTACCTAAAATACTTTGAACAATCTGAAGCATGTTTTCATAACCGTATTCTTCGAATAGTTTTGGATCGGATTTTTTAAGTTGATTCATAATACTGCTTATAGGTTTATCAGTGCTTATTCCTTTGGTTTCAAGTAAATTAGCTACATTGGATTTGACCTTTAAAAATTTAGCACTTGCCGTATCCAGTTTTGACATTTTGAATGCTTCAGACACTTCATCAATTTTATCAAATCCTTCTGTTAAAGTTTCTTTTGCGTTATTAAAAGTTTTCCTTAATATATTCGGATTTGACTCCTTGAATTCTTGTAAATTTGCTTTTGCATCATTAATAGCCGATTTATTTTTTGCACTTCTTGCTGCTTTTAAGTCTGCTTTTAAAGATTCAAATGTATTTTGTTTGTTCATTTTATTTAGTGCTGTTTCACTATAGTTATTCGGGTTTAAATGTTCCCAGTCTGAAATGGCTTGCATTTCCGCATCTGTTAGTGTTTCACCCTTTGCTTGTTTCGCAAGTGCATCAGCATTAGCTTTTTGCATGTCTGAAAGTTCTTTCATTTCAGCTTTTAATTGTTTTGAAGCCGTATATTTTGTAGTTACAGCTGATTTAATCGTTGAGAATTGATTTGCTGTTGAAGACTTCATATCTGCCCATAAAGCTCTGCCTTTAGCAAGAAGTGATGCATCTTCACCAAGAGAGCTTAAACCGTTCGTTGCAGTTGAAGTTGATTTTACGGCACCGTAACTTGCTTTAGCACCGGCAACGGATAATCCTGTGACAAGTGCTCCACCGCCTATATTCTGCCAAGCTTCTTTTGCTTCGGCATCAGTATCGGCTGTTGCTGCATTATAGACCCCTTTTCCTATTTGTACAGCCCCTGAAACAGCTCCAATTCCGCATGCAACAAGTCCGACAGCAGGAAATGCTATACATGTTGCTATGGTAGCGGCACTAAACAATGTTTTCAATAATGAAAATTTACCTTCACTGTTTGTAAAACATCCTTTTACCATGTTTACTGCAGTTTTGCCGACACCTTTTAATGTATTCCATAAAGCACTGCCCAATCCTATTTTACCGTCATCTTTACCATCGGTACAAGTTTCGCCCGTGCTGGGTACAAATTTGTCGGATTCATTATTGTTTAAATACGTTTGATTTGAAACTGCATTTTTTGCAGACTCACTTATCCCATTCCATTTTGTATAATCTACTGGCATACTAACACTGTTAACTGACATATATCCTCCTTTTTTTATAAATCCCCATATTAAAATAAAGTAAATTTTTATTTTAAAATTTACATAAAAGGATATTGTGTTAAGAAATGTAAAAAAACATGCTTTAAATTTAAGCATGTTTTTTTATTTTAATTTAATTTGTTTAATTATATTTTTTATATATTAAAACTGCATTATGACCGCCGAAACCAAAGGAGTTTGTTAATGCTATATTAACGGGGATTTTTTCGGCTTTATTAGGAACATAATTTAAATCTGCAACTTCTTCGTCAAGATTTTCTAAATTTATTGTAGGCGGAACAATTCCGTCATTTATTGCGTGGATACAAATTACAGATTCCGCAGCCCCTGATGCGCCAAGCATATGCCCTGTTTCGGATTTTGTAGAGCTTACTCTTAATTTAGGATTCTTTTTTCTGTCTCCGAATACACGTTCTATTGCTTTTGTTTCGGCAATATCTCCCAAGTGAGTGCTGGTACCGTGCGTATTTATATATTCTACATCTTCAGGGTTTATACCTGCGTCTTTTAGAGCAAATTCCATAGCTTTTGCTGCACTTGAACCGTCAGGACAAGGTGCAACAACATCATATGCATCACCGGTTTGACCGTAGCCTATGATTTCTGCGTATATCTTTGCACCTCTTTTTAAAGCATGTTCAAGTTCTTCTAATATTAAGACCCCTGCACCTTCCGCCATAACAAAGCCGTCACGGTCTTTATCATATGGTCTTGAGGCTTTGGTTGGTTCGTCATTTCTTTTTGAAAGGGTTTTTGCAGCTGTAAATGCACCTAAACCGATTGTACATATAGCCGCTTCACTTCCGCCTGCAATTACGGCATCGGCATCTCCGTATTGAATAGCTCTAAATGCATCGCCAATACAGTGAGCTGCTGTTGCACAGGCTGTAACTATTGCTTTATTTACACCCTTTGCTCCTGTTTCAATGGAAATTTTCCCTGCTCCCATATCGCATATCAGCATAGGAATTGTAAAAGGTGAACATTTTGTCGGCCCTTTTTTCAACATATCTGCATAACTTTTTTCTATTGTATGAAATCCGCCTGCCGCAGAACCTACAATAACTCCCAGTCTGTATGGATCTATTCCGGATTCTTTAATTTTTGAGTCTTCTATGGCCTCTCTTGCCGCAACAATTGCATATTGCAAATATTTATCAAGTCTTCTTGCTTCTTTGGGCTCAAAATAATCAATAGGATTAAAAACTGATTCTTTTATTTCACCGCCGATTAAAACAGTGTGTCCGCTCATATCTTCCATATTCTCAATTTTTGAAACGGCACTTCTACCGTTTACTACACCGTCCCATAATTTTTTAGAGCCGACTCCATATGGGGAAACTACTCCCATGCCTGTTACAACTACACGTTTTTTTGTCATTTTTTCACCTATTTAATATTTATATTTAACCTGTTAATAAAATGAGGAGAACTTGCATATCCAAGCACCCCTCATTAAACCTGTATTGATTTATCGGGCAATTATGAATTTGCTTCGATATAATTTACTGCATCTTGAACAGTTGCAATTTTTTCAGCTTCTTCATCAGGAATTTCGCATCCGAATTCTTCTTCAAAAGCCATAACTAATTCAACTGTATCTAATGAATCAGCACCTAAGTCTGCTGTAAAGCTTGCTTCAGGAGTAACTGCGCTTTCTTCAACGCCTAATTGTTCTACAACTACTTTTTTTACTCTCTCAAGAATGTCACTCATTTTTTCTACCTCATTTTAACTAATACATTTATGTTTATTATGAATTTATTATACTATTTACAGATAAATTTGCAAATTGTTTACTATATTACAAGTCCGCCGTCTACACCTATAACTTGAGCGGTTATATATGGTGCGTCTTCTGCCAGAAATTTTACGGTTTTTGCTATATCTTCAGGCTGTCCGAGTCTTTTTAAAGGAATATGCTCTGTTATTTTTTCCGTATCTAAATCCTTTGTCATGTCGGTTTGTATAAATCCCGGAGCTATTGCATTTACTCTGATATTGCGTGAACCTAATTCTTTAGCAAGTGATTTCGTAAAGCCTACAAGTCCTGCTTTCGCCGTTGAATAATTAGCCTGCCCTGCATTTCCCATTAATCCTGAAATGCTTGACATATTTACAATACAACCGCTTCTTTGTTTAATCATTGTCTTTATTATAGGACTTGTCATATAAAATGCACTGTTTAAGTTTGTATTAATAACAGCTTCCCAATTATCGGAGCTCATTCTCATGAATAATCCGTCACGGGTAATACCTGCATTGTTTACAAGTACATCAATTTTGCCAAAATCGTTTAAAACTTCGTTTGCAGCTTTTTCACAAGCTTCTTTATCTGCGACATTAAATTTATATGCTTTTGCTTTTACTCCAAGCGATTTTAAATCTTCTATAGTTTTATTAGCAGCCTCATCATTGCCTGCATAACTGATTGCTACATCATATCCCACTTTTGCAAGTTCTATTGCGCATGCTCTGCCTATTCCTCTTGATGCGCCCGTTATTAAAGCAACTTTATTTTCTGACATTATACAAGCTCCTTTTCTTTATTGTTTGATAAGTCATTAATCACATTTTGAAGTGAATCCCAATCATATATGTTATATGTTGTTATATCTGCATTTATTTTTTTATTTAATCCTGCTAATACCTTCCCTGGACCTATTTCAATAAAGTCTGTAATGCCTTTATTTATTATGTTATTTATTGTATTTGTCCACATAACTGATGAATATATTTGTTGCGGTAATTTATTTTTAAATACATCGCCTTGAGTTTCAGCATTAGCATCCACATTTGTATAAACAGGGATATTTGTATTATTAAAAGTGAAGTCTTTTATGAAATCAGCAAAAGTATTTCCTGCTTCATTCATTAATGGTGAATGAAATGCACCTGAAACGGCGAGCGGAATAACTCTTTTTGCTCCTGCTTGTTTAAATTTATCCATGCTGTTATTTATTTCATCTCTATCGCCTGTTATAACAACCTGTCCGGGGCAATTGAAGTTTGCAACATACACATTGTTTAACTGCTCTGTAATACTAATAACAGTTTCATCATTAAGTCCTAAAACAGCAGCCATTGCTCCGGTGGTTTTTTCTGCGGCTTCATTCATTAATTCAGCTCTTTTTTGAATTAATTTTAATATAGTTTTTAAATCAGCACCGCCAGAAGCATATATTGCGGCATACTCTCCTAAACTGTGTCCTGCCGTGCATGCTGTATCTATATTAATTTTTTCTTTTAAGGCTTCATATGCGGCAAGTGATACGGTTAATATGCAAGGCTGAGAATTTATTGTTTTTTTAAGCTCTTCTTCCGTTCCGTTAAAGCATATATCTGAAATACTGCGCCCTAAAACTTCATCAGCCGTTTCAAAAACTTTTCTTGCGGCAGGTGAGTTTTCATATAAATCTTTTCCCATTCCCTGAGCTTGTGCACCTTGCCCCGGAAATATTAATGCAAATTTTTTCATTAAGCTATACCTTCTCTTAATCTTACAACTGTTGTCCCAACTGTCATGCCTGCACCGAAGCCTGTTAGAATAGCTGTTGCAGGAAGTTTTATTTTGCCTGAATGTATTGCTTCAGTCAGTGCAATAGGAATTGATGCTGCTGAAGTATTTGCGTATTCCTGAATGTTAGATATAACATTTTCGGGATTAAATTCAAGTCTTTTTTCAAGAGCTTCAATTATTCTCATATTTGCCTGATGTGGGACAAGATAATCTATTTCATTCATTTTTAAACCGGATTTATCTACGCATTCTTCAATGTAGCCGGGGAGTTTTGTAACAACATATTTATAAACTTCTTTACCGTCCATTTTTACAAACATATCTTCTTGAGTATTAGGTTTAACAAGCGGACAATTTTTACCCGGTATAGGCATTTTTATGAAATCACCAAACTGTCCTTCTGCTTTTAAACTTACTGCGAGGATATCATCTTGTTCATCATCAGATACTGTAAGCATCATAGCACCGGCTCCGTCACCAAATAAAACACATGTAGAACGATCTGCCCAGTCTACACATCTTGAAACGGCATCTGTTGCAACTATTAGAACTGTTTTAGCTGATTCAGATTTAATTAATGCTCTAGCTATACCCATTCCGTAAATTAAGCCTGAACATGCTGCCGTTATATCAAAGCATGCAGCATTCACTGCTCCGATTGCCGCTTGTATTTCGCAAGCGGATGAAGGATATGCATGTGTTTCTACACTTGCTGCAGCTATTATAAAATCAATTTTATCGGCAGATATTTTAGAAGTTTTTAAAACTTTTTCTGCAGCTTTTATACCCATTTCAACGGCTGTTTCATCGCCAGATAAAACATGTCTTCTTTCTATTCCTGTTCTTGTTCTTATCCATTCATCGGATGTATCAAGTATTTTTGTTAAATCGTCATTTGTAACTACAGCTTCCGGTACTTGGAAACTTATTCCTGCAATTTTGATAGGAATACTCATTTTTTAACTCTCCCCGTAGTATGATGATATCTTTTTGTTAACTCCGGCTTCAACAGCATTGTAAGCAACTCTTACCGCATTTTTTATTGCATATGCGGTAGATCTTCCATGGCATATTACCGTTGTTCCTTTAACTCCAAGTAATAGTGCACCGCCGAACTCTTCATAATTTATTTTTACATATATTCTTTTTAATATTGGTCTAACAAGTAAACCGACTATTTTTGATAAAAAGTCATGATAAAATTCCTGTTTTATCATATAGAAAAGCATTCTGGCAACACCTTCAATTGTCTTTAGTGTAACATTACCGACAAAACCGTCGCAAACTATTACGTCGCAATTGCCTAAAAATATTTCTTTCCCCTCGGCATTTCCTATAAAGTTTAATTCATCTTTATTTTCATCAAATAGTTTATAGGTATCTTTAGCAAGCTCATCCCCTTTTCCGGCTTCTTCGCCGATATTTAAAAGGGCAATTCTTGGATTTTCAATTCCTAATACGGATTTAGCATAAGTAGAACCCATTAATCCGAATTGATATAACATTTCGGGAGTGCAGTCTGTATTTGCACCCGAATCTATAAGTACTAACGGACCTTTCATTGTAGGAATTACCGTTGCAATTGCAGGTCTTTCAATACCATGAAGTCTGCCAAGCCCGAATAAACTTGCACCCATTGCAGCACCTGTTGAACCTGCCGCAACAACAGCATCAGAACTGCCTGTTACTACCGCATTAACAGCCAATACTATAGATGAATTTTTCTTTTTCCTTATTGCTTGTCCCGGAGCTTCGCCCATTTCTATAACTTCTGACGCATGCGTCTTTTTTATATCAAGTGTTTTGGTATTTACTTTTATTCTCTTTGGAGGAAATATTCCTCCGCCGACAGAGCAAACAATACCTTCTTGATCGATGCGGTCAAGTTCTCTTTCTATGTCATACAACTTTCCGACAAGCTCAATGGGAATATTATATTCCATTGCAGCCCATACTGCCCCTTCAACTATCGCTTTGGGTGCATTATCTCCCCCCATTGCATCTATAGCTATCCTAGTCATACTATCTATATCCCCATATTCTTAGTTAAGTTTATTCTTCTTCTTTTTTAGTCTCTGTTTTTACAACTTTTTTGCTGACGGGTTTCCCTTTGTATGTTCCGCATTCCATACATACTGTATGGGTTAATACTGTTGCACCGCAATTTGTACATATTGTTGTTTCGGGAACACTACCCTTCCAATTTGCTCTTCTTGATGCTTGGGCTGCTTTACCCGTTCTTTTCTTTGGTACTGCCATTTTATTTATCCTTTTATTTCTATTAACTTATTTCTCTTTTCAATTTATAACACAAACAAGCTTATTTGGCATAATTTATGTTTAATAAATTAGGTTTTTTGTAAAGAATTCTTCAACTTTTATTTTAAATTGAACTAATTTTTTGTCAAACAAAAAGAGGAACAGCATTGCTGTTCCTCTTTTTATATAAATATCTTCTAACCTGCGAGTTTATACGAGAATGAATCTTGTATTGTTTGCTGCAGTAATTGATCAGCTGATTGTAATTCCGTTTGTGCTGCTTGATACTGTGATTGCAATTTTTGTAATTCCATTGAACACTTCTTATCGATTGCTTCCAGTTCCTCTTTTTGGGCTTCAAGCTGTTTTACATCCGGTGAATCATTATCTCCTATTCTGTTTATGCTTGATGTTGTTCTTGAAATTTCTTCCGCTATACTCATTTGATAACTGGTCAGTTCATTTATCCTGCTTTGTATAGAGTTAAGATAATTTGTCAGATACATTTTTCTTTGAAATGATAGTAAGAAACCCATTTTCGTTACCTTGTTTGATTAAGTTGTCTGCCCTTTAAGAAAACGTGTTCTGAATTCTGTGCAAGAATTAGTTCTGTTTTCTTTAATTTGTACCTTTCATAATTAATTCGAAATTTGATTTTTTTGAGCTTTTGTTTGACTGTGCATAAATCCTTTAAATATGCTATAAATTCTGTCGTAAATATTTTAATAGGATTTCTTTTCTTTAAGAATGCTTTTGTAAAGTTCAAAAAATTCTTCATTCTGTTAATATGAATCTGTAGGGTTGTCATTGCTTGAGGTGATGCCACACAATACTCCTTACTTTGACAAGACTACATTAATATAAAAACATCTTATGAAAAATTATTGCCAGTTGTTTTTTACTAATGAAGTCTTGATATTTTTTATCTTTTAGCTGAAAAAGCTTTGTACTCTTGTTTTTTTTATCGTCTTTTTATTTTTTTTTCTTTAATAATTTTTTATTAAAAATAAAAAAAATTTACATTTTTTTACAAAAATGTAAATTTTAAACTATTATTTTAAAAAAATTTATCTGTAAAAATTTAATACATCATTTATTAAATTAATTATTCTTGTTGTAATTTCTTCAATGTATTCTGCACTCGCTAAGCCGTTTATTACAATATCAGCATTTTTCATAGTAGGTCTTATATATATTTGAGCGGTATTATTTACATCATTAAACTGATGTTCTGCGGCTGCACCAGTTTTACCTCTTGATATTGCTCTTGTAAACCATCTTTCTTTAATTTTTTCAAAAGGTGTAAATACATATACTTTTATATCAAATAAATCAACCAATTCTTCGCCAAGAACATATAAACCTTCGGCAAGAATTGCTTTTGTCGGATTTTTGTATGCCCTGTTAGGTATGCTTTCGCAGGTTATAAAATCATATTCAGGTGCATTCACACCGCATCCGTTTTTTAAACTTATTAAGTGAGCTCGCATTAATTCTAAGTTGATAGCATCAGGTCTGTCAAAACTGAAACCTGTTTTATATAACTCCTCATAACTTCCTGCTTTTTTTAGCTCATCTGATGTATCCTTATAATAATCATCACAGCATAATGAAGTATATGTTTCGTTGAATAATTTTTTTCTTAATGCTTTTGAAACATAATTTACAAGAGTCGTTTTTCCTGATGCAGATTCACCTGTTATACCAATCATGCATTGTTCATGCTTATTGTCTAAAAATTCTCTGATGGTTTTAATTAATAAATTTTCATTTAATGAAAGAATTAAAGGCTGTTTTTGTTTTCGGTCATCTTCAAGTATATCTTTTATGCCATCCATTATTTTAAATACAGCCAGGTTGATATCCCGTTCTATATGATGGGCATCTTTTTCATTTCTTTCAATTGTTGATTCAATTGTCATGTATTTCTCCGATTATTGAGTTTTTTCATTTTGTATTAAAACAGATTATAAAATAATTTGTCAGGTCATGTTTATAATCTTAAGATTTATTACTAATATTTGTTACATACCTTCTTATCTCGTTTATTTTTTCTTCTGTTAATTTAGCTGTATAACTTATTTTATCTTTAACTTCTTTGATATTATTTATTTTTTTTGTAAAAAGAAAATTCCTTTTTATTTCTGTTAGTAGTATTATTTTTAGTTCTTTTATTTTTTCATATATATATTCATCTATGTATAAGGTATCTTCTTTCATTGAAGATAAAATATCGTTAATTATAAATAATGCTTCATCAGGATTATTTTTTGATACTTTTTTGTTTAATAAATTTATTTTTTTATTTATTTTTTGATAAATTGAAAGAATTTTTTCTTTTTTTTCAACCAAAGAATTAATTAAATAATTTTTTGTTGTATTATATCCTTTTTCTACAAGATTTTCTTTTGTTTCTTTGTTAATTGTAAAGTCAAAAAGTATAATATCTTTTGTATCAATAACTATAAAATCATATCTGTCATTCATGTGATATAAATTAAAAATATTTTCCGTAGAAAGATACCAAACTGTATTTATTATGGAGTTTAGATAATCCATTGGATTTTTTAAATTACTTCCGTCTCTGGAGCCTTCCAGTCTGAATTCTAAAATTCTTGTTTCCGTGTTATTTAATTCATCATAAATTTTCCAGGCAGGCCAGCTTTTTATTAAGTCTCCGTCTACTAAAAGCATATTATCATAATTAACGGGTTTCATAAGTCCGGGCAGACTGGCTGATGCTCTTACCGCAAGTGCTACTTCTTCATCAGGTGTCGTTTCTTTTGAAAATATAAACGGTGTATTTGTATTCAGGTCAAGAGTCAGTATATATAAATTTTTATTTAAATCTTTAAATGTTATTTTAGACTCGTTATTTTTATTATATTTATTGCCTGATACTTTTGCACCGATTTTTCCCCTAAGCCATTGAAGAAAAATTTCCCCTTTACTTATTGATATATCATTATTAAATATATTTATATTTATGTCTTTAAACATTAAAATATTGAAATCAAAAAATAATTCTTTTATTTCATTTTCCATATATCCTGCGGCCAATAAAGCGGCAAAAACAGCACCTACGGATGAACCTGCTATAGAGTTAATTTCTATATTTAACTCTTTTAATGCTCTTAATGCGCCGACATAACACATACCTCTTATTCCGCCGCCGCCAAATATACAATTATATTTTAATCTTTCCGGCAAAAAAAACTCCTTTTAAATACAAAAAGCCTTTGGAAATTATCCCAAAGGCTTTATATACATTATTTGCAATTAGCAGCTTCTTCTTCTGTTACACCTTTTATTGTTAAGCTGACTTTACCTCTGTCATCGATTTTGATAATTTTAACAATTACTTCATCACCGACATTTAAGTGACCTTCAATTGTATCAATTCTTTCTTTGCATACTTGAGATATATGAACCATACCGTCTTTACCCGGTGCAAGTTCAATAAATGCTCCGAATTGAACGATTTTAACTACTTTACCTTTGCATACTAAACCTTCAACAGGTTTAAATGTCATTTGATTAATCATTCTCATTGCGATATCGGCACCTTCTTTGTCATTAGAAGTTATTGTTACACGACCGTCATCTTGAATATCAATTTCTGCACCTGATGCATCAATAATACCTCTGATATTTTTACCGCCGGGTCCTATTACTGCACCTATATCTTCTACGGGAATTGTCATTGTAAATATTCTTGGTGCATATGGCGATAATTCTTTAGCCGGTTCTGTTATTACTTCTCTCATCTTTGATAAAATATGAAGTCTGCCTTCTTTTGCTTGTGCTAATGCTCTTCTTAAAGTATCATTAGCTATACCTTTAGCCTTCATATCCATTTGAAGAGCTGTTATACCGTCATCATTACCTGTTACTTTAAAGTCCATATCACCTAAAAAGTCTTCAATACCTTGAATATCAGTTAATACAACGGGTTCTCTTCCGGGTTCGGTTATCATCCCCATAGCGACTCCGCCAATCATACATTTTACGGGAACACCTGCATTCATTAATGCCATTGAGCTTCCGCAGGTTGACCCCATTGATGTTGAACCGTTTGATTCAAGTACATCCGATGTTACTCTTATTGTATATCCGAATTCTTCTTGCGAAGGAAGTGCGGGAACATTTGCTCTTTCAGCTAAGTTACCGTGACCTACTTCTCTTCTGCCGGGACCTCTTAATGCTTTTACTTCGCCTACTGAAAACCCGGGGAATATATATTTATGCATATATGTTTTTTCTGTTTCGGGATCAACTCCGTCTATTTCTTGTTTCATGCCTGGGCCTGCCAATGTTGCAACAGATAATATTTGAGTTTGTCCTCTTGTGAATACCGCACTACCGTGTGCTCTTGGAATAACTCCAACTTCGCACCAAATTGGTCTTACTTCATTTGGTTTTCTTCCGTCTGCTCTGACACCTTCATCAAGAATCATCGCACGCATAATTTTCTTTTCTGCCGCTTTAAATTCTTCCGCTACAAAGTCAATGCCTGTTTCTTCCATTATCTGATGAATATAATGATCTTCAGGAAGTGCTTCAACTTTTTCTTTTACAAGTTTTTTAGCTTCATCAAGTTTATTTTGTCTGTATGTTCTGTCAAAGTTATGATATGCATCAAAAATCATGTCATGTGCAGTTTCATCTATAATCTTTTTAAGCTCTGTTGTATCATACGGATTAACAAATTCTTGTCTTTCAACTCCGCATTCTTTTGCAAATTGCAGTTGAGCTTCACATTGTTTTCTGATTTCAACTTGCGCAAATTCAACGGCTTCCATAATATCGTCTTCCGTAACGAATTTACATCCTGCTTCAACCATTATTACACTGTCATGCGTGCCTGCTACAACTATATCCAAGTCTGATTTATCAGCTTCTTGGTGTGTAGGGTTAGCAATAAGTTTTCCGTCGAGTTTAGAAACTCTTACGGCACCAACAGGTCCTTCAAACGGTGCACCAGATAACATTAAAGCACAAGATGCTCCAAGCATTGCAAGTGTATCGGGCTGATTTACCTGATCATAGCTGAATAACTGTGCTACTATTTGAATATCATTTCTGTATCCTTTCGGGAACAGTGGTCTTAGTGGTCTGTCTATTAATCTGGAAACAAGGATTGCTTTATCGCTTGCCTTTCCTTCACTTCTGTTATAACCGCCGGGGATTCTTCCTATAGCGGACATTCTTTCTTCATAATCAATTAATAACGGGAAAAAATCTATTCCAACTCTTGGTTCGGGGCTTACACAACAATGTACAAATAACATTGTATCACCACATCTGACTGTTACTGAGCTGGTAGCTGATTTTGCATACTTACCTGTTTCAATGGTTACTACTTTTTCGCCAACAGGAATTTCAATTTTCTTTGTTTCTACCATCTTTTTTCTCTTTTCTTTTTATACACTTCTCTATTTTCATTTTTGATTATATATTAAACAAATATTATTGTATAATTTTTTTTAATTTATTTGCTATAATTGTTTAATATGATAGGTCGAGTTATAAAGATATTTTCAGACTTTTATTATGTTGAAACGGACTTTGGGATTGTTGAGTCTAAATTAAGGACTGTTTTAAAAAAGCAAAAACAGGAAATTTATACCGGTGATTTTGTTGAACTTGAGCAGTTTGATAAAAATTCAATGCAGGCATTTATATCTGCGGTTAAAGACAGAGAAAATTTAATTTCACGGCCGAAAGCCGCAAATATTTCTCAAGTTATTATTGTTTCCGCATTAAAAGAGCCTGATTTGAGTTTTGAGCAATTAGACAGGTATATTGCTCATTGTGAGTATCACAATATAAAACCTGTATTATGTTTTAATAAAGAAGACATTGATAATTCTTTTGAATTAAAGCAAAAAATTATTGATACTTATTCTAAATTGAATTACGATATTTTGTTTACTTCTGCACTTAAAAAGACAGGGATAGAAGAACTTAGACCTGTTTTAAGAGCAAATACAACAATACTTTGCGGACAATCAGGAGTGGGAAAATCTTCTTTAATTAATGCTATATTTAATGAAGCTAAATTAAGAACACTTCCCGTAAGTGATAAAACAAAAAGAGGAGTCCATACAACAAGACATTGCGAGCTTATTCAACTTGAGGCTGACACTTTTATTGTTGATACACCGGGGTTTTCTCACTTAAAATTTGATTTTCTTATGCCTTATGACGTTCAAAAACTGTTTGTTGAATTTAGTTCTAAAAATATTAAGTGTAAATTTAAAAACTGCCTTCATATTTCCGAAGAGGGCTGCGGTGCTGAAAATATAAAAATGACCATGGCTAAAAGCCGTTTTGAAAGTTATTTAAAATTTGTTAATGAAGCTAAGGAGTATGCTTTAAAAATTTCTAAGTCATCAGTTAAAAATGAAACAAGTTTCAAATATAATAAAAATAAAATTATGACAAAAATTTCAAATAAAAAAAGAAATTTATCAAGAAAAACAATTAATCAAAATATAGAAATAGAAGAGACGTAAGAGAATGGAACAGTCGGCTAAAATCAGGTATAACGAAATCCGAGAAACAGTTGAAAAATATATAGATAAATATATTGAAATTTTATACCCCGAGAGTATATATAAATCAATAAGGTACTCAATGCTTGCCGGCGGAAAAAGATTACGACCTGTTATTGCAATTGAAACGGCATCATTATTTAATGTGCCGATTGAAAATGTAATACCTTCCGCTTGTGCAATAGAAATGCTTCATTGCCAAAGTTTGATACATGATGATTTGCCTTGTATGGATAATGATGATTTCAGAAGAGGTAAACCTTCCAATCATAAAGTTTTTGGTGAAGCAATAGCAACACTGGCAGGTGATGCTCTTTTAAGTTTTGCGCCAAAATTAATAATTGATAAGACCCCAAAGACAGTAAACCCCGAAATTTTGTTAAATGTATTGAATGAATTTTTTATTGCAGCAGGTGTACACGGCATTATTTCGGGTCAGGTCGTTGATATAGAATCGGAAAAAAAGCAAATATCTGATGATACTTTAAATTATTTATATGAATATAAAACAGCTAAACTTTTTAAACTGGCTGTAAGAACGGGGGCTATTTTAGGTAATGCTTCAAAACAAGAGCTTGATGATTTAACATTATTTGCTCAGTATTACGGGCATGCATTTCAAATATATGATGATATACTGGATGTTACTTCCACTCTTGAAGAATTGGGAAAAACTCCCGGAAAAGACGAGGCTGTTCAAAAATCTACATATGTTTCTATGTACGGACTGGATAAAGCAAAAAAACAAGCACTATTTCTTTGTGATAAAGCTTGTGATATACTTAAATTACATAATATAAATTCTGAAATTTTAACTGGGATTGTACATAATATTTCCGAGGGGCTGGATAAATGTTCTTAAACACAAGTTATGAAATAATTGCAAATGGGATAGAGGCGGCTATTGTAGCCCAACTTTTAAAGTTTATCGGGCATGTAATAATAAAAAAACAGGTTGATTTTCAAGTGCTTGCAACAACAGGTGGTATGCCCAGTGCTCATACGGCAGGTGTTGTTTCACTTTCTTCGACAGTAGGTTTTATTTGCGGATTTGATTCCGTTGAATTTGCAATTGCTTTAGGTTATGCTCTTGTTGTCATGTATGATGCGGCCGGACTTAGAAGATCTACCGGTAAAATAGCAGCTTGCTTAAATAAAATTCGTGATGATTTTTATTCTTCAGGTCAAATGCCTGCTGAAAGACTTAAGGAACTTTTAGGACATACTCCCTTTGAAGTTTTTGTTGGTGCTTTGCTGGGTATTTATATTTCATTTATGAATCATTTTTATTTATTTCAATAGGCGGTAATGAATAATTTAGATTTTTTAAATAATTTTATTGAGCCTGTATGTGCTTTTTCGGACGGTCAAATTATTTTTAGAAATAAAAGTTTTTGTACTGAATTTTCTAATTTTTCTTCTTTTGAAAAATTCAAAAAAAGATTTAATTTTAACTTGTGTTTTTTATCGTCTGATAATATTACAAATTTAACTCCGCTTGATATACTTGTAAAATCAAAAGAAAATTTTCATACAATATGCACTTTTCAAAAAACTAACGGTGAGTATATTTATTATTATATATATACGTTTAAATACTTTAATTATATTGTTGCTGTTTTTAAAGATGTTACATCTGAAAATTCTCTTGAGGTCTATAAAAAAAATTATCTTGAGCTTGAGGGTAAATATCGGCAAGGACAAAAAGATGCTGAAAAATATTCTAAATTACAGGAGCATACTCAGGCGCAAGTTTTAAAAATGGGAATTATAAACAGAATTTCTCTTGTTATCAGAGAAACAAATAATATTCAAACAATTTTATCCTGTGCCTTAGGTGAAATTCATAATCTTTTAGGGGCATATAAAACTTATTTTTCTGTTAAATATAAAAATGATTTCAAAGTAAAATATGTTGTTCCTGCAAATGAGCATTTTATAAATCAAGTAACTTGTTATGAAAAGGATATACTAAGCAGAATAAAAAATAAAAACATTGCCGTAACAAGTTGTTTAAAGGAATATACAAATACGGATGCTATATTACCAAGTGGAATTACAAGAATAATAATTCCTGTTTATAATAAAAATAAGCTTTTAGGAATAATTGTTTCACTTACAAAACAGAAGTTTAAACTTGAAGATAATATTGAAATTTTAGAGTCAATATCTGTTCAGCTTGCAAGTTCATTAATACAATCGGGTTTAATAGAACAATTAAATAAAAAAAATAAAAAATTGGAAAAAACATTAAACCAGTTAAAAGAAACTCAGGTTCAATTAATAAATACGGAGAAAATGGCATCAGTCGGGCAATTGGTTTCAGGTGTTGCACATGAAATTAATACACCGTTAGCCTCAATAAGCTCTAATACCTCAATGATAAATAAAATTACGAATAGTGAAAATGCAATCGAAGAAAATAAATTGACTCTTATAAAAGAATTAAATGAAATTAATCTTGAAGCATCAAAAAGAATATCAGATATAGTTCTTTCATTAAAGAGATTTGTCAGACTGGATGAAGCGCAGTTTCAGGAGGCGGATATCAATAATGAATTAGATTTAACATTAAAACTTATGGCGCATGAATTGAAGAATAATATAAAAGTTACAAAAAATTATTCACAGCTTCCTCATGTCCTATGCCGTGTTAATATGCTTAATCAGGTATTTATGAATTTGCTGGTAAATGCTTGCCACAGTATTAATGAAAAAGGCGAATTTGGTGAAATATCCGTTACAACGGCAATAGTTGATAAAAATTTAGTGGTAAAAATAAAAGATAACGGAATAGGTATAAAGAAGGAAGTACAAAATAAAATATTTAATGCAGGGTTTACTACTAAAAAAAGCGGAATGGGAACAGGACTCGGTCTTGCTATTTCCAAAAAAATTGTGGAATTACATAAAGGAAGTATAACTTTTTCTTCAAAAGAAAATCTTGGTTCTGAATTTGTTGTTTCAATACCTGTTAATGGACTTCCATAGAATTTTTTTTATTATATAATTACAGTTATGAGAGGTAAATATGTCTATAAAAGCACCAAAAGGGACAAAAGATATACTGCCTGATGAAATTGTAAATTGGCAGTTTATAGTACAAAAAGCAAATGAAGTTTTTAATAAATATAATTTAAAAGAAATAAGAACTCCTATTTTTGAAGATACAAACCTATTTGAACGGGGAGTCGGAGATACAACGGATATTGTCAATAAAGAAATGTATACATTTTTGAAAAGTGACAGAAGCTTGACACTTCGTCCCGAAAATACTGCAGGAGTAGTAAGGGCTTATATAGAGCATAATATGTACAGAGAAAGTCCTCCTTTAAAGTTTTGGTATTTTGGACCTATGTTCAGATATGAAAGACCGCAGGCAGGAAGGCAACGACAATTTCATCAAATTGGTGTTGAATTGTTCGGAGTGCAAGATGCTTCTATTGATGCGGAATGTATCATGATAGCGGTTGAATTTTTAAAATCAATCGGGCTTGATAATTTAACGGTTGAACTTAATTCAATAGGCTGTAATACATGCAGAACTGAGTTTAAAGAACAATTAAAAAAGAAAATTTCACCATTTCTAAATGAATTATGTGATGATTGTAAAAGCAGATATGAAAAAAATCCTTTGAGAATTCTTGATTGTAAAAACGAAAACTGCAACAGACTTTTTGAAGAAAATAATTTAAAAGAAAATTTAAGCAGTATAAAACTTTGTCCGGAGTGTTCAACGCACTATGAAAAATTAAAAAATTATTTAAACGAATTAAATATAAAATATGTTGAAAATCCTTTTTTGGTTAGAGGATTGGATTATTATACAAAAACCGTATTTGAAATAAAATCAGAAAGTTTAGGCTCACAAAATGCGGTTTGCGGAGGCGGAAGATATGATAATCTTGTTGAAACATTAGGCGGTCCTCATACACCTGCGGTTGGCTGGGCAATGGGTGTTGAAAGATTAAATGCTTTAATTCCGCAGGAAAATGAAGCTTTGATTGATTTTTATGTAGTTTCAGACAACCAAAAGGAGGCTGTTAAATTAACGGCTAAATTAAGAAAAATGGGATTTTCTGCAGAATTCGATTATAATACCAGAAAGTTTTCTAAGCAGCTTGAAAAAGCATCTAAAATCGCAAATTATGCAGTAATACTAGGCGAAGATGAATTAAAATCAGGTTATTATACTGTTAAAAACTTAAAAAATACATTTCAACAAAAAATGACTTTTGAGCAATTAATTACTATTATAATATAAGATGTTTAACTGCAGAAAGTTCTTCATAAGATGCACCTGCTTCGGTTAATTCTTCGGCAGTAATCCCGAACAGACTTATTAAATTTTTTATATCGGAGCTAAGAGAATTATTTCTTATTCCATTTATAATACATATAATTGCATCCGCTCTTTTTACAGCCGTAATATCTTTTTCTCTTGCTTTATTAAAACTTCTTTTTTTTGCTTTACCCATGAATATCCTTTAATCATTAATAATGTTAATAATATATTACAGATATATTAAGTATTGTAAATTTTTCTATAATTGAATATTTGCATTAACAATTTTTAATTTTACACACTTTATATTTATTGTAAAATTTTTAAAAAAAGGAGTTTATCAAATGAAAATATCAGCTATATCTGATTACCAAGCATTTACGGGAATTAAAAATAAAAGGAATAAAATAAATAATAAGTTATTAAATGATTATAATACAAGAACACCCGAAGATGAAAAGTTGTACGATGATTTGGAAAGAGAATCAGTAAAAATGTTCAGCAGATTATCTCCTGTTATTGCTGCTGCAATGGTTGCCGGTGCAATAGGTTCAGGTGTTATAATATATTCAAACAGACCATTAAGCAGGCAAGAAAGTAATCAGATACCTGATGATATAGTTGATGTTCAAGTTGAAGATATTCCTTCTGAAAATCATTCTTATATTATTGATGTAAATAATAATTTTGGAGTAACAAACAAAACAAATCCTTCTGATTTGATAGTTCCTGATGAATTACCGGATACTGATAATTATATTTATGTTGAACCGGCTACAGAAAAAAGCGAAGAGAAAAAAAACGAAACTCCCGTAAATATGCAAGCTCATCAATCAGATATTAATGCTGATGAAACTACGGAAAAAGTAGAAGATATTGATAAAGCTGAAGTACCTGAAGATGTCGAATATATTGATGAAGAATATGTACCTGATGAGGATTTTGAAATAATTGACGAAGAATATGTTCCGGAAGAAGATTTTGAAGTAATTGATGAAAATCCTGTAAATTATATTCCCGAACAACAACTTCCTCCTCCTTTTCCTCCTCCATATATCTGGGAACCTTCAATACCTGAAGTAAGTGAACCTGAAGAAACAAAATTACAATTTAAAAATCCGCTTACGGGTGAAATCGCAACAGAAATAAAACGTGATGAAGTTGCAGGTTCTGTTATATTTGATGACGGTTCAATTTTAGTAGAAAAATCTCGTAACTTGTATTTTACAGACGGTTCATATGCTAATTTTGACAAATATTTTAATGACAATGAGGATATGCCGCCACTTGCTCCGCCGATAGCAATGCCTTATCCTACTGATAATTTTGTATTCCCCGATATTGAGATAGATGGTGAAAAATATTATCCTATAGGCATGACAGAAGATGGGAATGTTAAATTTAATGACGGTTCAATTATAGATGTAAAAACAAATATAATTACAAGAACCAACGGTGCAGTTTATCATTTTATTACGGGTGAAATGTTAACAGGTCCTACAAATGATTCTGAAATTGTTGTAGATAATGATAAGCCAAGGTATCCTTACCCTGCATTTCCTCCGTTTAATGACCCTATTACCGGTGAACCTCATAAAGAAGTAGAGAGAACTAAAACATCTATAATATATGATGATGGTTCTGTAATGGATATTAAAACCGGTAAAACAACAAGACCTGACGGTTCTGTATGGGGATATGGTCCTGTATTATTACAAGTTCCTGAAGATCCAAGCGGATTAGCTCCATATTTGGATGAAGATGATAATGCACATTATGCGGTTAAAACAGATGTTGATAAAAATACTGCAACATTTGATGATGAATCTGTTTTTTATGTTGAATCGAGAATTTTATGTAAAGCAGACGGTTCTATGTGGTCTTGGAACGGTTCTACAAAATCAAAACCAGAAAGATTACCTGATCCTGTTCCTGCACCGGATATTCCAATAGTTGATCCTACCGTATAGTAAAATTAAAATATATATTATTAAAAGAAATCACCCAAAACAGAGTGATTTCTTTTTTATTTATTAAATTGTAAATAAATGTAAATTATTTTGTTAAAATTGTTAGATTATCGCAAAATTTTACTTTTACACTACTTTCGTTTGTATGATAATTTTTGTAAGTAAGGAGTAAAAGCATGCAAATATTAAATATTAATGATCCCTCAATAACATATAAACAATCATTTAAAGGAAAAAATAAAAACAATTTACCTGTATCATCGGAAAGAATTAGCGATATTCAAAAATTTAATTCAAAACAAAATGTTAAAAAAGCTGTAGCTATTATTCCTCCTCTTGCAATTGCAGGTTTGGCAACAACAAGTGCAGTTGCTCCTCTTGTTTCAAACAGACAAAATATAGCATCCGATGATGTTGTTGATAAATCAACTATTACTCAGGAAAATGAAAATTATGTAGAAAATACACAGGGTAAATTAGATACTCTTGCAAATGAAATAGATTCTCTTATAAACGATATGGGTAAAACACCTTTAGCTGATGTTCATTCATCAGCAATGCCTGTAACAGAATTTTATTTTACTAATTCAAAAGGTGAAGCGGTTCTTTCGCCTGATTCCGACATACCGACTAATGATGCCGGCTCTGTAATAGTTACAATTACAGAAAATAAATCAGATGACAATACAGAAGGAAATACTTTAGACGAAATTATAGAAAAAGTTTATGCAGATTCTTTAGCTGATTATCAAGGTGAAGAAAGAGTAACCGTAAAAAATAAAATTATAGATGAAATTATTCAATCAAATCCTTCATTAGCAGAATTTGTCAGAGCAGAACTCGGTGATAATGCTAAAAGTTATGCTGTAATTGGCGGACTTGATTTATACAGCGGTGTTTCAAGTGAAGATGAAACTTTAGATACAAGAATGTTAATTATGCCGGAAGCTGTTGTTTATCAAATCCAAGGGGAAGAACCTGAGAATACAGTATTTTATAGTTCATCAGATACATATAATCCTTCTACACAATCCGCAAGTGTTATAAAGGAAGATGAATCTGATTTATTAGAAAATGAATATAAATCATTTTCGGATATGATTTACGGTGTATACGGTAAAGATTTATCTGATGAAGCATATAGAGATATTGTTTATGCTGTTATTAATGCTCCTCAAAATGCTGATGAATTTGAAAATATTATTGATAATATGAATTTCTATGAAATTCTTGAAACTGCAAATATTAATGATTTAAATCGTGCATTAGATGAAAATACAGATGATGTAATGCTTTATTTATATCTTCCTACAGTAAGTACATTAAGAATTCAAGCACATAATGCGGATATTAATACTAAAGTTACTGATGGTATTGTTTATCAAATATCACCGGGATATGCAAGTTTTGGTTTAAATGACAGAGCTGTTGCTCTTAAAGACAACACAAATCCTGATGGTAATATGATTCCGGGTGATGTATTTAAATTAGAAGATGTTCTTCAATACTATTCATCTCCCGACGGTAACGGCAGATTTGCTAGTGTAATTAACGGCAAACTCGTTGAAAATGATAAAGCTAATTACGGAAAGCAATTTGCACAAAGTATTCTTGAACAGGTTGTTTATGCAAACCTTGATATTTTTGCTTCAAGATATGAAGATCAAAACGGTATTTATTTCTATGGGATTTTTGATGTAGATCCTGATTTTGATACTACAGGTAAATCATTGGAAGAAATTTTAAGTCATTCTAAAATAGATGTTGACAGAATGATGGGTTATAGTTTTGTCGATAAAAACGGCGAGTTAAGATTTAATGATGGTGTTGAATTAAAACTCCCTCAATTTAATTATAGAATAAATGATTGTGATACATTAAAAGCATGTGATTGTGATGATAATTGCTGTGATGATGATAAATGCGAATGTTCTGAAATTAAAGGTTGTCCGTGTCCTGAAGATACTGACCCTAACGATCCGGCATGTAACTGTCCTCCAAAAGAACCTGATTGCGATTGTCCAAAAGATGATCCTGATGAACCGGGATGCAATTGTCCTGATGAACCTAAAAAACCGGATAAACCGGACAAACCTGATAAACCTGATAAGCCGGATGAACCGGAAGATCCTGATGTAGAAATTGTTCCTGATGAACCTGAACCATCAATTGAACCGTCAAAAGAACCATCAATTGAACCATCAATCGAACCTTCAATCGAACCATCAATTGAACCATCAATTGAACCATCAATCGAACCATCAATTGAACCGTCAATTGAACCTTCAATCGAACCGTCAATTGAACCGTCAATTGAACCATCAATTGAACCTTCAATTGAACCGTCAATCGAACCATCAATTGAACCGTCAATTGAACCGTCAATCGAACCATCAATTGAACCGTCAATTGAACCTTCAATTGAACCATCAATCGAACCGTCAATTGAACCATCAATCGAACCATCAATTGAACCATCAATTGAACCGTCAATTGAACCTTCAATTGAACCGTCAATTGAACCGTCAATTGAACCTTCAATCGAACCATCAATTGAACCGTCAATCGAACCATCAATCGAACCATCAATTGAACCATCAATTGAACCATCAATCGAACCGTCAATTGAACCATCAATCGAACCGTCAATTGAACCATCAATCGAACCATCAATCGAACCATCAATCGAACCATCAATTGAACCATCAATCGAACCATCAATTGAACCATCAATCGAACCATCAATTGAACCGTCAATTGAACCTTCAATCGAACCTTCAATTGAACCATCAGTTGAACCTTCAGTAGAACCATCAGTTGAACCTTCAGTAGAACCATCTACAGATCCTTCTATAGATCCTAACCCGAGTGGCGAAGATATTCCGCCGGTTGAACCGTCAATCGAGCCATCAGTTGAGCCGTCAATTGAACCATCAGTTGAACCGTCAATCGAACCCTCAGTTGAACCGTCAATCGAACCATCAGTTGAACCCTCAATTGAGCCATCAGTTGAACCGTCAATTGAGCCATCAGTTGAACCCTCAATTGAGCCATCCGTTGAACCTTCAGTAGAACCATCTACAGATCCTTCTACAGATCCAAATCCGGGCGGCGAAGATATTCCTCCTGTTGAACCGGGTGAAGACCCTGAACCATCAGTAGAACCTTCAACCGAACCTTCAACAGACCCGACTACAGACCCGAATCCTTCGGATGATTGCGGCGACCAACCTGTAGAACCTTCTGATAAAGAAGATGAACCCGGATTGGGTGATGACCCTGAACCTTCTGTTGAACCATCAATTGAACCATCAGTTGAACCTTCAACTGAACCTACATCAGACCCGACTACAGACCCAAATCCTTCGGATGACTGCGGTGACCAACCTGTAGAACCATCTGATAAGGAAGATGAACCCGGCTTGGGTGATGAAGATGAACCTGAACCTTCATCTGCACCGACAAATGAACCTACATCAGACCCGAATCCTTCGGATGATTGCGGCGACCAACCTGTAGAACCTTCTGATAAGGAACAGGAACCGGGCTTTGGTGATGATGAACCGGAACCATCAGTTGATGCAGGTGCTAATAACATTAATAAAGGTGATTACTCAAGTAATAATCAACGTGAAATAAATGCATATATTAATTCTTTAGAAAGTAAGAATAAGCCTCAATCATTACTTGATAGACTGGGCGGATTACTTATTGAAAAACTTGCAGTAAAAGACAAGAAATCAAGCGGAATTAACTATAAAGCATAAAACACATAAAATACATAAAAAGATAGAATGAAATTATTCATTCTATCTTTTTTTATTAATAATGTTTGTTTTTAAAACTCTATTAAAAAATAATAATGTTTATAATTGTTTATTTTTAAACTGTTCTAAAATATCTCTCCAAGGTTCTCTATATTGGAAATTTTCACCTAAAGATTCAATTAATACTCCTGCATGATGAATCATAGGTATTAAAGTATCAGCTTTAATTGTAACAGGTTTATCTATGTTATCATCAGTATCATTGCAGATAAAATATCCTGTTCCGTTATTATCTTCTCTGTAGTCTACTATGGTCATTTCATGACCGCCTTCGACCTTATTATTTTTCATATAAGTAATTCCGATAATAACATTTTGCCCCTGTTCAAGAGACTTAATAATCTGCTGTTTTACTTCTGAAGGTTCTGCAAAATATCCTTCAAGGCAGCCTTCTTCATTTAAGTTTTGGTAAACTACGGAAACTTTAGGTTTGTCAAATATAATGTTTTCGACAAAATCTTTTTCGGTTTCAGTTAATCCTGCAGTATCTTGATTAAATTCGGTTACTGCTCTTTCATCAGTCATTGCATTATATGTATGCTGTGAGCCTAAATTTAAAAGTGCCGATTGAATTAAAACATCAATACAAGACCTTTCCCCCGGATCTTTATAGGAGGTTTGAATTCTTGCTCTTACTATCGCATTTCTGTCAGGCTTAATTCGTACCAGTACGTCATCCCAGTTGTTTAAAATTTTATGCTCTGTATTGAAATCTCTTAATGCTTTCATACTTGAAATATAATTATAATCAAGTGATGACATTTTTACTTTTCTTTCAATACTGTAATCTTTACTGCTTAATCCGTTTGCAAATCTTACAAATTCGGCAGGTGTTTTACTTGCTAAGTTAAATTCCATACTTGCAACTACACAGCAGGATGAGCCTACGTTTAATGCTTCTTTTGGCAGGGGCTTTCCGGTTTCATTTTCGATTTCTTTTGCTACATTTTTTGGAATATCCCCAAATTTTTGTGTAATTACATATGGATTATCTAATGCTTTTAATACTTCAGATATTATCAGTTGCGGCTTAAGTCCGACAATCCTTGGCTCGGTTGCAATTTTATACAGGTTTTCAAGAACGGTTGAACCGTCATTTGAATTATTATTTAATAATATCCCATTATTTAACAGTTTATCCATAATTAATTGGGAACTCTTGTCCAGCTGTGATTTAACGGTATTATACTGCTGTTTATCGTAAGATATTTTATTTTCGGTTTTTGCCTGAAATGAAGGATAGTATGCTAAAACATTGTTGCTTGTCACCCGTCTTAAATCGTTGGGAACAGTGTTTAATTCCCTACTCGGCTGTACGGTTTCCTTTATGTTATTCCCTATTGATTGAAATTTAGGGACATTATTAAATTTTTGAATATTTAACATAGCAATACAAATACCTTCATATATATAAAAAATTTTTTGTTAAAAAATTGCTATAAAATAGAAATATTATCCTAAAACTTTACAATAAATTATATGAAATTTTTACCTTCTTTTAACCCTCTTGCTCTGTCATAAAGTTCAATTTTCATATTTAGTGAATTAGCTTTATCTAGGACATAATTAACTAAATCCAAATAATAAGGTGAAATAATGGAACGATTCGTTTTGTACCAAACATCTTCTATATCAAGAGCAAGCCACTTGCCTCCGACTTTTACAACAGAATCTATCCACATATCAATTTCTTTCCGATTGTCATTTACATTCGGGATAATTATGTATTTTGATGTCATATAACCATAATTTGTTTGATTTGCCATTGCATATTTTTTCATATTTTCAATAACTTTTTTATATGCATTTACTCGTTTTATTGTTTTATATGTTTTTTCACAGCCTGCATCAATAGAAATTACAACATTTAAAACCCCTTTTTTAATTGCTTCTTCTATTGCAGGGGAAAATTTTATTCCGGAAGAATGTATTCTCATATTTTTAAAACCGTTAGCCGTTAATAATCTGATTAAATCATCAAATTCAGGCGCAATTGTAGGTTCACCACCGCCGAAAGAAACTTCACCGCCGGGTCTTAATATGTTTTTTTCAATCATTTCTTTTATTACAGGAACAGAGTTATAAGGTTTTATTTTATCAAATAACTTTTTATTTTGAACTTCATAACAATATGAGCACTTGCTGTTGCATAAAATCCAGTAATTAAATTGCAGATAATTTATATAGTCTTCTTCATCCCATTCTTTTTCTTCTAAAAAGACACAACCTGCACAGTTTGGAGTTAAATTGCCGTTCCTGTGGTCTTGTCTATATTTTCTTTTCTTTTCAAATAATTCTTCCCAATTAATACTTTCACCGGCATATTCTCTTTTTAATGTAATATGCCCGCCACCGCTGTGACATGTAAAACAACAAGTTTCTAATCTTGTATGTTCAAAGTCCATTCCATGCTCTATATATCTGCAGCTTAAATATTTCATATATATTCCAATCTATTACATATTAAATTATCATCTAATCCGCTTATAGTCAAGAATACTAAGAATTGCTAATTTTCTTGTATTTGTTTATTTGTTGATGTTATAATATTTGTGTTTAAAAGTATGGACAGGATTTTGTTTTGAAATATACAAGTTGCATTCATTTAGAACATGGAATTACTTTTTTTTCTAATTCGGTTCAAATCTGTTGTATAAGTTCACATCCGGGCGGAGGACATATTCTTCAGGTTGATAATTATCACGGTGAACCTATTAATTGGGATGAAATTTTTAAAAATCGTTCTGTAATGCGTGAAAATATAAGAAACGGTATTGTCCCCGAAAAATGTCAGGGGTGTTATTACCTTCAAGAAGGTGATTGGGACAATGAAAATTACTTTGATGAAGTTTTAATCGGGCATTTTACACATTGTAATTGTAACTGTATTTATTGTTATACTGAAAAGGATAAAAAATTCTTTAATCAAAATAAAACCTACAATATTTATCCTATTATGAAAGATATGATAGAAAAAGGCATTCTCTCTAAAAAAGCTACAATAACTTTTGGCGGCGGTGAACCTACTATTTTAAAAGAATTTGAAGAATTAGTTCATATGCTCCTTGATTATGATGTTTATAATATAAGAATCCATTCTGACGGAATAAAATATTCTTCGGCGATTGAAAAAGGATTAAAATTAGGGAAAATAACTTTAATTACTTCAATAGATTCAGGCTCAAAAGAAGTTTACCAAAAGGTAAAACAAGTTCAATGTTATGATCAGGTGTGGAAAAATCTTGCTAATTATGCAAAAACTAAAAACGGACTTATAAGAACCAAATTTGTTCTTATTCCGGGAGTTAATGACAGTTTAACAGAGGTGAAAAATTGGCTTAAACAAACTTATGAGGCAGGTATTACAGATGTTGCTTTTGATATTGAAGATAATTGGTTTAAAGAACACAGAGATAATATTCCTCAGTATGTTTATGTAATATCTGATTTCGTTTTTGAATGCTACAGACAATATAATATTAAAAGCTGTGAATTATATGAAAGAGCTTCTAATCTGAAAATTGACAGGGAAAACAGGTTGAAAATTCATCAATAACATGCAAGAAACGGATATTTTATGTTATTTTGCGCAAAAGAAAAACAAAATTATACATGCAGATACATTAATTGCGGACTAATTTTTTCACCGGATAAAAAAATAAAATTGTGTTGTAATGATTCATACAATGCTGTAATCGTCAATGATTTTAACGGAATAAACTTTGATTCATCGGCTTTAAAAGAAAAAATTGAAAAAATTCGAAGTGAATATATTCATTCTAATAATGATAATTGCTCAGATTGTTATAATAAAGTCCTAAGTAAAAAGAACAAAAGTGATTCTTTCTTTGATTTTGTTGAATTAAATCATTGGAAAAGCTGTTTTTTGAATTGTGTTTATTGTAATGATGAAAAAGTAATTGATTTAACAAGTGTGAACCATTACGATATTACCCCTGTTATAAGTGAAATGCTTGATAAAAAATTAATATCAAAAAATACAAAAATTATTTTCGGATGCGGTGATGCTCTTTTGCATCCCGAATTTGATAAGTTAATGTATTTTTTAATTAACAATGATATGAAAGACATTGAAATATTTACATCAGCTCAAAGATATTGTCATTCAATTTCAGAAGCACTCGATAAAAAAATTGCAAAACTTTATATTTCATTTGACAGCGGTTGTCCCTATATTTATGAAAGAATTAAGGGATTTAATAAATTCGATATTGCCGTAAACAATCTTAAAAGATACATTATGTACGACGATAAATATAAAGGCAGGGTTATATTAACTTATAAGCTTGTAAAAGGTATTAATGATAATAAAAAAGAAATTTTAGATTGGTTTATGATGTCCAGAGGTTTTGGTATAAAAAAACTTTATGCTGATATTGATGAAAATTGGTACAATGAACTTAACGGCAATCCTGATGTTAATATAAGAGAGTTAATTCTATTTATGAATGAATTAGCAAAACTGAATTGTTATGATATAGAATTTTCTATAAGGTTAAATTATATGTATAAAAAAATTACGGAAAATCATCATGTTTATATATAATGAAAAATTTGTAAGTAAAAAAGAAGGTCAATATTACAGCTGTCCTTGGATAGAACATGGATTGGTATTTTTCAGCTATAAACTTGCAATGTGCTGTCATTGCGGTCATGAAGGAAGTGCTCAGGCTGTTGTAAGAAATAATTTTACTGGACAAAAAATAGACTGGGACAGAATTTTCAAAATAAAAGATATGTACAGAAATTTCCATAAAAAAGGAAAAATTAATCAGGGCTGTATTAATTGTCCATATCTGACAGAAGCCGCATGGGATAATGACCGTTATATTAATAATGTTTATATAAGTCATTTCACTAATTGTAATTCTAAATGTATATATTGCTATGCAACAAAACATCCTGAAGATTTTGCAAAAGAAAGATTATATCATGTTTTACCGATATTAAAGGAAATGTTTGACAAATCAATTTTAAGACCTGGCGGAATGATATCTTTTGGCGGTGGTGAGCCTACTTTATTGGATGAATTTGAAGATATAGTAAATTATTTATTAGATAATTATTTCTGGGGAATAAGAGCACATACCTCGGGAATTATATACAGCCCTGCATTAGCCAGAGCAATTAATGAAATAAGAGGCTATGTTGTTGTTTCTGTTGATGCAGGTACAAGTGAGGCTTATAAAAAAATTAAACAAGTATCCTGCTTTGATAAAGTAAGGGATAATATAAGAAAATATGCACTCCAGACTACATATTTGGGTCGTTATTTGGTTAGTGCAAAATTTATTATTATTCCCGGCATTAATGATACGGTCGAGGAAATTGAAAGCTGGATGAAAGCTAATTATGATGCTGGTCTTTATACAACCGTTCTTGATATTGAAGAAAATTGGTACTTGGAAAATAAAGATAATGTACCGCCTCATATATTCAAATTAATTGATTATGCTAAAAAACGGTCTAAGGAACTTCATACAAATTTTGAGCTGTATGAAAGAGTTCAAAATCTTATTAATGATTATGAAGCAAAAAAGAAAAATAAATTGCGTAAATGATTTATTTTATTATAGCTTGAACTTCTTTAAAATTAGGGTGTTTTGATGTCTTTAAAAGTTCAAAAATAACCATTTCATCGGTTACTATCTGACTGTTTGCATGGATTAATCTTCTTATTGCCGCTTCTTTATTTTCGTTATTTCTTGAACCCGAGGCATTTTTTACAATAAATACTTCATATCCGTTATTTAATAAGTCAAAAGCAGTTTGCAGAACGCAAATGTGAGTTTCTATTCCGAAAATAATAATTTGTTTCTTTTGTTTTGCTTCCAATTTTGATTTTATTTCATTAAATGCGCTAAAGGCTGTTTTTTCAATATAATCGGCATATGGTAATTCTGATTTAATTTCTTCTATTGTAGAACCAAGACCTTTTGGGTATTGTTCCGTTATAATTGCAGGAATATTCAGTATTCTTGCGGCTTTTGATAATTTTATTGCAGTATCCTTTACGGAATTATCATTCAGCATATTTACCAGTTTTTCCTGTATATCTATTATTAAAAATAAACAGTTATCAGCATTTATTGTATTCATTATAAACTCCTTTTTATAATTTATTATATAATAACCATGTTATGGAAAAGATAAAAAATATATTAAATTCGGGGAAAATATTAAAATTTATCTGCGGAGCAGGGAATGAGGACTGTAAGGAAATTGAAAAGCTATCTTTTGTATTTGCATCCGCAGGATTTAATATGATAGATGTATCCGCTAAATTGGATGCGATTAATAGTACAAAATCGGGAATAAAAAAAGCCGGCAAAGAAAATGATGTTGCAATATGCGTTAGTATAGGACTTCCTGATGATATACATCTTAAAAAAGCTGTTATTAATTTACAAAAGTGTACTGCTTGCAAAGAATGCATTAATATCTGCCCTCAAAATGCTTTATTCTGCGAAGATGAAAAAATATATGCCGACGAAAAAAAATGTATTGGCTGTTCAAGGTGTGCATATATATGTAAGAATGATGCCGTTATATTTGAGCATAAATATAAAGCCCCATACACAATGATTCTGCCTTTATTGGCAGAAAACATTGATTGCATTGAGTATCATTGTTCTATTGATGACGAAAATATTATACATGATAATTGGAATAAGATTAAATCCGTATATGACGGATGTTTGAGTATATGTTTGGATCGCTCCAAGCTTGGCGATGATAAAATTATTATCCTTTTAAAAGAAATGATAAAAGATGATAATAATATAATTATTCAAGCTGACGGTAAGCCGATGAGCGGAGGTAAAGATGATTATAAATCAAACCTTCAAACAGTTGCTTTTGCAGAAATAATAAGAAATAATAATCTGCCTGCACATATTATACTTTCAGGGGGAACAAATTCTAAAACAACAAAATTTGCAAAAGAATGTAATATTAGTGTTGACGGGGTAGCACTGGGCAGTTTTGCCAGAAAATTGGTTAAAGAATATATTTCATCAGATGATTTCTTTTTAGACAAATTAAAACAACAGAAGGCAATAAATATAGCACAAAATCTTTTGGAAGAATTAAAAAAATATCTTTAATATTTTGATATTTCACTGAAATACATTTCAAGCGCTTTATATCCGGAATAAATTTCGCTTGTTAAATTAACATATCTGGAAGCAACAATAAATTTTAATTCTTTTGATCTTATCTGCATAATTTCGTTTGCATCATCTCTAAGTCCTTTATCTAAAGACAATGCCCATCTTTTAAGGAATGAAAGCTCCTCGTTGATTTGTTTTATTGTTGAATATTCCAGTAAATTAAAATCATACTTTGCAAGCAGAGCTTTTTCCCTGTTGTTAATTCTAGGTTGAACTACAGGTGTGCCGTATACTTTTTTTATTATCATATAATTATCTGCAACTCTTCTGTGGCTTTCGGGGACTTCGCCTCTTGCAAGCATTGCAGAAGTACTCAGCGAGCTGAATTTATCATCTTCGCTTGATAATGAACTTATATTTGTACTTTCTATATATATTTTATTATTGTTTGAAATAGTAGTATTAATTGCCCCATCTCCATATAAATTATTAATATTATAATAAAACTTCAAATTATTTTTGTCATGGGATTTTGAATATTTATTAAGATAAATTGTCAAATTTTTTACATTAGTAATAAATTTATTTTTAGAATATAATTTAATTATGTTTAAGTATGATGTAATAGTAGTCGGAGCAGGACACGCAGGATGTGAAGCAGCTATTGCGTGTGCAAAATCGGGAGCCAAAACTTTATTGGCTTCTTTAAACTTGGATAATATTGCTTTAATGCCTTGTAATCCTGCAATTGGCGGCCCTGCAAAGTCTTGTCTTGTTCGAGAAATTGATGCCCTTGGCGGTATAATGGGGATAGCTGCCGATGCAACATATATGCAGTTAAAAGTTTTAAATTCTTCAAAAGGCCCTGCCGTAAGAGCCTTAAGAGCGCAATCTGATAAAAAAGAATATATGAGATTTGTAAGAAGTCTGCTTGAAAGCGAAGAAAATTTATCTTTAAAACAATGTACAATGTCAGAGCTACTTGTTGAAAATGATTGTGTTAAAGGCTTAAAAGATGAGTTCGGACAGGAATATCTTGCACCTTGCGTAATCTTAACAACAGGAACTTCTTTAGAAGCAAGAATTTGGGTCGGACTTCAATATTTAGAATTTGGCAGATTAGGTGAAGCAAGTGCTAAAGGACTTTCTCCATCACTTAAAAAGCTCGGGTTTAATATTGGAAGGTTAAAAACGGGAACTCCTGCAAGAGTTGATGCAAGAACTATTGATTTTGATAAAATGGTAATTCAACCCGGGGATGAAAATCCGTCGTTCTTCTCTTTTCTGCCCGATAGACCGATTAGACAGCAGTATCCCTGCTGGCTGACAAGGACAACGGAAAAAACTCACGAAATTATAAAAAATAACCTTGATAAATCCCCAATGTACTCGGGTTTAATACATGGAATAGGTCCAAGGTACTGTCCATCGATAGAAGATAAAGTTATAAGGTTTGCGCATAATCCTTCTCATCATATATTTATTGAGCCGGAGGGTAAAAATACATATGAAATGTATGTCCAAGGTTTTTCAACGAGTTTACCTGCTTCTGTTCAAATAGAAATGCTTCACTCTCTTCCCGGGCTTGAAAATGTTCATGTTATGAAGCCTGCTTATGCGGTTGAATATGATTATGTGCCTGCTGTACAGCTTTATCATTCTTTAATGACAAAAAATGTAAAAGGATTATTTTGCGCAGGGCAGATAAATGGGACTTCCGGTTATGAAGAAGCTGCTGCTCAAGGGCTTTTAGCAGGCATTAATGCGATTAAATATCTGCAGGGAAAAGAATTGTTGACTCTTTCAAGAGAATCATCATACCTTGGAACTCTTGTTGATGACCTTGTAACTAAAGATATTAATGAACCCTACAGAATGCTTACTTCTCGGTCTGAGTACAGATTACTTTTAAGGCAGGATAATGCTGATGAAAGACTTACAAAAATCGGTTATGAAGCTGGTCTTATAAGTGAAGAACGGTATCAAAGATTTCTTGAAAAACAATCTTGTATTGAAAATGAAATTAAACGGCTTATGAGTGAAAAAATTTCTCCGAGTGAAAAAGTTAATTCTGTTCTTAATAAATACGGCGAAAATATAGATAGAGGCATGAAACTTGCTGAATTAATGAAACGACCTAATATTACTTATGAAACTTTGATTGAAGCAGATGATAATACTGCTAAACTTCAACTTACAAAAGATGTTTATGAACAGGTTGAAGTTAAAATTAAGTATGATGGATATATAAAACGGCAGATTGAACAGGTTAATATGTCTGATAAGCTTGAAAAAATAAGAATACCTTCTGATATTGATTATTCGGCAATAAAACATATTTCAACGGAAACAAGGGATAAACTTGCAAAAATTCGCCCTGTTACTTTAGGTCAGGCTTCTAGAATAGGCGGAGTTAAGCCTGCCGATATATCAGTTTTAATGATTATGATTGAATCTCATCAGCTTAAAACAAAATAAAAAAGACACCCGAATTGAGTGTCTTTTTTGTTCTTTAAATAAAATATTATTATTGAACTTCAATAGCATTAACAGGGCAGCAGTCTGCAGCTTCTTTAACGCAGTCTTCATTTCCTGCGATAGCATTTGCATTAACTTGTGCTTTATCATCTACTGAAAATACTGCATCACATACAGATTCACAAGCTCCGCAAGCGATACAAGAATCATTAACTGTAACTTTCATTATTTTCTCCTTTTTCATTACTAATGTATTTTTATAAAAAAATACAAATTAATTATAACATTAAAATTTTAAATTTAAACATAAATCAATTTATATCTTTACAGTAAGCATTTTTTCTATACAATTTTTTGCCTTAAGTCTTACTGTTTCATCAATTGTAATTTCGTTACTTTCTGTTAAGAGAACATTATAAATATCTGCTAATGAATTTTGTTTCATATTCGGGCATATAACAGATTCTTTTATAAGTATAAAGTCTTTGCCCCAGTTATTTAGTTTGCTGTCTCGATTAAGTCTTTGAACAACACCTTTTTCCGTTGCAATAATAAATTCTTTATTATCTGATTTTTTTGCATATTCCATAATTTCTTTTGTGGAACCTACAAAATCTGCGAGTTTTGATACTTCATTGTGGCATTCGGGGTGCGCTAATATAAGAGCATTCGGATGTTCTTTTCTTGCTTTAATCATATCTTCGGGGGTAATTCTTAAATGAGTCGGGCAGTATCCGTTATAGGTTATTACTTCAACGTTTTTAAGTTTATATTCTACCCATTTGCCGAGGTATGTATCAGGAACAAATAAAACTTTCGGTTCATTTAAACTTTTTACGACGGAAACAGCATTTGAACTAGTAACGCAAATATCCGATTCTGCTTTTACTTCTGCCGTTGAATTAATATAGCATACAACGGGGATATTAGGATGAAGCGCTTTAAATTTTCTTAAGTTTTCAACATCTATCATATCTGCCATAAGACAACCCGAGTGCATATTAGGAAGCAATACTTTTTTTTCGGGTGATAATATTTTTGCGCTTTGCGCCATAAAATAAACACCTGCAAACACTATAATATCCGCATTCGTATTTGCTGCCATTCTGCTTAAATAAAGAGAATCACCGACAAAATCAGACACTTCATCAATTTCGCACTCTTGATAGCAGTGCGTAAGAATTATTGCATTTTTCTCTTTTTTTAGTCGTTTGATTTCCTCAATAATATCCATTTAAGCCTTATTCTCCCTTGTTGTATATTTAAGTATAACGGGAAGTTAAAGTCAAGCAATTATAGTATTATACATCCAGCCAGCTAAGTATCCTTTTTGATATGTAATCAAATGAATTAATTTCTTCAAGTTTTTCAGGTTTAATATTTTTTGAATAAATAAGTATAGGAACCTGCTCTCTTGTATGGTCTGTTCCCTCTACCGTAGGGTCGCACCCATGGTCTGCAGTAATTATTAGAAGGTCATCATCCGTCATATTTTCAATAAATTTTGGTATATAAGTATCTATTTCTTCTATTGCTTTTGCATAGCCGATTGCATCATTTCTGTGACCGTAGAGCATATCGGTATCTACAAGATTTGTAAAAATAAATTCTTTGTCAAATTTATCAATATTATATTTTTTTGTTTTTAGTTCATTTAAATTTAACTCATTTTTTATTGCTTTTAAAGTTAATTCAAGCCCCTCTGTATTTCCGCCTGTATGTATTGCGTGAGAAATACCCTTGCCTACAAAAATATCCTCAATTTTGCCTATTCCTAAAACGGCTCCGTTATTTTTTATAATTTTGTCACAAGCTGAATCTTTAAACGGTTCTACGGAGTAATCCCTTCTAAATTTGCCTATTCTTACTGGTTTACCGTTATCCATTTTATAAGGGCGAGCAATTACACGAGATACATTGTATTCGTCGGTTAATATATTTCTTGCAATTTCGCAGTATTTATATAGTGTTTCAAGCGGAATAACATCAATATCCGCAGCAATTTGAAATACACTGTCTGCACTTGTATAAATAATGGGAAATTTTGTTTTTGAATGTTCGGTATGAAAATCTTCAATTACTTTTGTTCCTGAAGCCGGATAATTAGCCAGAATGCCGCCGCATTTTGTTTCAGTAATAAATTTATTAATCAGTTCATCGGGAAAACCATTGGGGTAAACTTTAAATGGTTTATCCAATATTAATCCCATCATTTCCCAGTGTCCCGTTGTTGTGTCTTTACCTTTAGAGGTTTCTTTCATTATTCCGTATTGAGCAATGGCCTTAGGATTTTTATTTATTCCTTTTATATCGGCAAGATTTCCTAAACCAAAATTATAGAGATTCGGACAGTTAAGTCCGCCATAGGCTTTTGCAACATTTTGTACAGTGTTACATTCAGGTGTGTCGCCATATTCTCTGCAATCAGGCATTGCGCCTATTCCCATTGAATCTATTACAATTACTATTGCTCGTTTCATAATTTCCCCTTGCTTTTTGTTTATTATAACCTAAGCAATAAAAAAAGTTCTTTTTACAGAACTTTTTAACAAATCCCTAGTCTCTCTCTTCGATTAATCATTTTTTAATTAATATCTAACCTTAAAATTTCCTTTTTTCTCCACCCTAATAACTTCACCATCACTCCTTCCCTGTATACTGTTTTCCCCTGTGTTTTATATAGTATGACTGATAAATAACTTATACAAGGTTAATTTTTTTAATTATTTTTTACAATTGACCATGCCCCTTGAAACCAGTGTTTAAAATAATTTTTACATTCGTTAATATTAATAAATCCTTATTTTTTTAGTTTTTTTGCTATTGACAGTGTCATGTTCTTTATTCGTTTGAATTTATAAACATGCTCTATTAATGTAGTAAATTTATTTTGTTACGGGCATGAATTCATGCGTTATTTATAAGTAAGTTAATTAAACTTTCAGTAAGCGGATATTTTGTAACTTTTTCGGCATAAATAAACATTGGGGCAGGGTTCGCTTCAATAAAAACATATTCCCCTCTTTTATTTAATCGTATATCTATTCCCGAATACTTTAATTTAAGAATATCCATTACTTTATAGCAGTCATTAATGACTTTTTGAGGAAGTTCAATTTTTGTAAGTTCTGCACTTTTATCTTCTCTGAAATCGATTGTATTTGAATTGATTTTTACGGCAAAAATATCTTTTTTAAATGCATACACTCTAATATCAATTCCGTCAATATATTCTTGAAATTGAGCAGGTATCTGCTTTAATGAGTTAAGTCTTTCTTTTGTTAAGGTTTTTTTTGAAAGTTTTTCTGTATATGCACCTCCCTGCACGGGTTTTACTATTATTTCCCCGTTATTTATTTCAAAAAAATCTTCAATTGAATTTTTATCATTTGTAATTAATGTTCTTGGAATTCTGATATTATTTTTTTTCATTAAATGAAGTGCATATGCTTTCTTTTGATGAATTTCAAATGCCTCTATTGAGTTAAACCAGTTTGTTTTTAATGAGTAAAATAATCCTGTTAATGCAGACTTTCTTTCTTTGTAAGTTATTTCAGACATATAATTGTTATTCTCAATTTGTTCATATTTAATTCCGAAATAATTTCGCCAATATATGCTTTTAATATCTTTTAAAAGTATTTTTTTATTTTTAATTTTAATATATCCCAATTCTGTATTATCCGGATACCAATTAATAAGTACATTTTCAGGGTAAAACCTTGTATCAAGAAAACAAAAGTCTTCTTTTAAATTTTTTAATTTATTTGCAACTCTATTAGAGTGTATATCTTTATTATCACCAATAATTATTATCATTATAGCTTAATGTAATCATATGTGATATTTCCTGTCAATATTAAGATTTTTTAATATATTATATTTCTTTTCTAAAGTTTTGTTATTTAAAATCCGATATATTGTTTAAGAAGAAAGAGGTATATTATGAAAGTAAATCGTGTATCATTTGTAGATTTTAAAAATTTAAATAAAGAAGTTAAAAATGTAGAACTAAACAGAGGTCCGGAAAAAGTTAAAAAATTTCCGGGTGAAGACGAATATACTACAATGGCTTTAGGTGAAGAAGGCGGAAGTAAATATCCTGATATTGCAGAATTTTAGTTAATATTAATGAGATAAAATAACAATTAATCAAATAATTTGGTATAATTTACCTGTAGATAATATAGGTAAATTATGCTATTTAAATTTTTAACTTCCGGTGAATCGCATGGCAAATGCTTAAATGCAATTATAGAGGGAATGCCATCAGGTATTGCCATAGATATAAATTTTATTAATAAGGAGCTTGCTCGCCGTCAAACCGGATACGGCAGAGGCGGAAGGATGAAAATTGAAACTGATACGGCTGTTATTTTGGCAGGTGTTCGTCATGGAGTTTCAACTGGTGCGCCTATTTGCATTCAAATAGAAAACAAAGATTGGGAAAATTGGAAAATTCCTATGTCGGCCGTGGCTGTTGAATTAAATGAAGAAAATTTAAAATTAACAGAAGAGAAGAAAATAAAGAATGTTCGTCCCGGGCATGCGGATTATGCAGGTGCTTTAAAATATAATCATTCCGATGTAAGAAATATATTAGAAAGGTCAAGTGCAAGAGAAACAGCGGCAAGAGTAGCAGTTGGTGCCGTAGCAAAATGTCTTTTGAAACAATTTAATATTGACGGAATTTCTTTTGTGACTCAAATTGGTAATGCAGCTGCAATTGAAGTTGATAATCCCTTTGATTGTATTGAGAATATTGAAAATTCTGAACTTAGGGTTATTTCTGAAAATGATTTTGAAAAAATGAAAGCAGAAATTGATAGTGCAAAAGCTAATGGTGACACTATCGGCGGTAGTTTTAAAGTTGTGTATAAAAATGTTCCTGTCGGTTTGGGCTCTCATGTTCATTGGGACAGGAAACTAGATGGTTTATTGGCTCAGGCTGTAATGAGTATTCAGGCAGTCAAATCAGTAGAAATCGGCTTGGGGTCAAAAACTGTAGGTTTAACGGGTTCTAAAACTCATGATGAAATTTTTGTTAATGACGGCAAATATGAAAGAAAATCAAATAATGCAGGAGGTATTGAAGGCGGTATCTCTAACGGTGAGAATATAGTAGTATCAGCTTCAATGAAAGCAATTCCTACAATGATTAAACCTTTAAATTCTGTTGCGTTGGATACTAAAGAAAATGTTTCCGCTCATTTTGAGAGGTCTGATGTATGTGCTGTTCCGGCATGTGCTGTTGTGGCTGAAGCAATGTGTGCTATTATCTTAGCAGATGCAATGATGGAAAAATTTTCACATGATTCGTTTTCAGAAATGAAGGATAATTATAATAATTACCTTAAAAGGATTTCCGAAAGGTAAGTTATGAATATTGCATTAATCGGGATGATGGGCTCAGGAAAATCTACTGTCGCAAAGCTTATTGTAAATAAACTTGAAGGTTTTTCTTTTGTTGATACCGATGAGGAAATAGTTAAATCTCAAAAAATATCAATAAATGAAATATTTGAAAAATATGGGGAAAAAACATTCAGGACTATAGAATCCGAACAGTTAAAAAATGTCCTCAAAAATGACAATCAGGTTATTGCAACGGGGGGCGGAATTGTAATTTCTGAAGATAATCTTAATTTGCTCTTAAACAAATCTGTTCTTATATATTTAAAAGCAGAACCCGAGGAATTATATAAAAGAGTTAAAAATAATAAGGAACGTCCCTTATTAAATGACTGTAATATAAAAGAAAAAATTATAAATTTACTCGAGCAAAGAGAAGGTAAATATAATAAAGCACACTTTACAATTGATACAACACATAAAACACCTGATATAATTGTAAAAGAAATAATAGAGAAAATATATGGAAAAAATTGAAGTTAAAATAAATCCCGTAAGTGCAAGTTCTTACCCGATTTTTATCGGGGAAAATTTATTAAGTGATTTGTATGAAATAATTCAAAAGTATACAAATGCATCAAGGTTTCTTATAGTGACAAATGATACGATATTTTCTTTATACGGTGAAAAATTAAAAAATGAAAGTGCTCAGTTTGTTATTTTGCCTGATGGTGAAATATATAAGAATATGGATACTCTGCAAAGAATTTTAGATAAGTGTATGGAATTAAATTTGGAACGTAAAGATGCAATAATTGCGCTTGGAGGCGGAGTTATAGGTGATATGGCAGGTTTTGCCGCTTCAATATACAGAAGGGGAATTGATTTTATTCAGGTTCCGACAACATTATTAGCAATGGTTGATTCGTCGGTTGGCGGTAAAGTTGCTGTTAATCATTCTTCCGGCAAAAACATGATTGGTGCTTTTTATCAGCCTAAAGCTGTAATAGCTGATACAAACACATTATCTACTCTTGACAATAGGCAATTTAAAAGCGGATTAGGAGAAGTTTTAAAATATGCTTTTATTGAAAAAAACTGTGCTTGTCAGAGGGATTTTAATTTTCTTGAGTTTTTGGAAGTCCGCAAAGATGAAATTTTATTAAAAAATACTGATATTATAGAAAAAATGATTAGAATATGCTGTAGTTTAAAAGCTTCAGTTGTCAATAAAGACGAGAAAGAAAAAGGTTTAAGAGCGATTTTAAATTTCGGGCATACATTTGCTCATGCAATAGAAAAACTCACGGGATATGAAAAGTATACTCATGGCGAGGCTGTTGCAATCGGTATGACAATGATTTTTAATGTTGCGGTTAAATTAAATTATATTTCTAACGAATATTATGAAAGATGTATAAATTTAGTAAATAACTATTCTCTTGTAAATACATATTCAGAAGAATTTTTACCTTATGAATTTTATGATGTAATGCTTTCTGATAAAAAAGTATCTGATTATAAAATAAATTTTGTTATTCCGACAGGGGAAAGAGAAGTGGAAATAATAAATAATATTGATAAAAATATCATATTAGAGGGTATTTAATAGTTGTAAAGATAAAAAGGGGTTTATATGAAGATATTATTATCAAATGATGACGGAGTAATGGCAGAAGGTATAAAAGCTTTAACAATTGAGTTAAGCAAGGAGCATGATGTATATGTTATTGCCCCTGATAGAGAAAGAAGTGCTGCCGGACATTCTCTTACACTTCATACCCCTATTAGGGTTGAAGAATTAGAATCAAAATTCGGCGCAAAAAGGATATGGATAACAAGCGGAACTCCGGGTGACTGCGTTAAAATAGGAATTAATGCAATATTAAGTGAAGAAGAAAAACCTGATTTAATAATATCGGGTATTAATCACGGTCCTAATTTGGGTTCTGATATATTGTACTCCGGTACAGTCAGCTGTGCAATGGAAGGAGCAATGATGGGATATCCGAGTATTGCTGTTTCACTTGCCAGTATGTCATCTGAACCTGAATTATTTAAGAATGTTGCATGTTTTATGGCAAAATTTGTTCATAAAGTAAAAGAATTTAATTTTCCGAAGAAAACGATATTAAATATCAATGTTCCGGGATTAATGCCGGAAGATTTATCAGGGGTCGCCATTACAAGGCTTGGCGGAAAAATGTTTACCGATGAATATGATAAAAGAATAGACCCCAGAGGCAAAGTTTATTATTGGATGGCAGGTGAACTTATTAAACAGTGCGAAAATGATGATTCGGATATTAATGCTCTAAGGTGGAATAAAGTTTCAATAACCCCTATAACTTTTGAAATGACCCTTGAAAAAGTTATTCCCGAACTTGAAAGTGTGCTTTGTAAAGGCGGAATTTCTGAGTGGCAGTAGTTTAATATTGACCTAAATTTTTTATATGTTCAATTTTCGGGTTATTTGTACCTATAATTGCAATGCCGTCAAATCTGTATGATTTGCATTTTAAATTTGTTTGAGAAAGATATCCTAAAATAGCTTTATGAATTTTTTGAATTTTTAAACTGTCTATTGCTTCAAAAGGGTGTCCGAAGTTAAGATTAGACCTGAATTTGACCTCTATAAAAACAAGAGTATCTTTTTCTTTTGCAATTATATCAATTTCGGCATTTTTTGAATAATGCCAATTTCGCTCTATTATTGAATAACCGCATTCTTTGAGATATTTACATGCTGTATCTTCGCCTTGTTTACCTTTTTGTATGTTGTTCTTAACCATAGTTTGATTATATCAAAATTTTATGATAAAAATTAAGTGTTATGAAAAATACTCAAAAAACAATATTTATAACAGGTTCATCATCAGGGATAGGCAGAGAAACAGCAAAGTTACTTGCAGATAAGGGATATAAAGTATTTGCAGGTGTCAGAAGAAAAAAAGATAAAGATGAACTTGATAAACTAAGTAAAAATATTATTCCCGTCTATATTGATGTTCAAATTTCTTCAAGCATTGATAAGGCATTTTGGTATGTTATAAAACAAACGGATAAAATTGATGTTTTAATAAATAATGCAGGCATTGTTGAGGCATGTCCCGTTGAATGCATCAATATAGAAAGACTTAAAGAACAGTTTGAAGTTAATACTTTTGGTGCACTTGCGGTAACTCAAAAGTTTTTACCCCTGCTTTCAGGCTCGAGAGTTATTAATATAAGCTCCGATGCTTCAACAGGATTATTTCCTTACATTTCAGCATATTGTGCTTCAAAAAGAGCTATGGATATATTATTTAATTCTTTTTATCTTGAAAATAAGGATAATATTAAGGTCATATCCATAAAACCAGCATCTATAAAAACTCCCATTTGGAATAAATCTGCAAAAAGGGCAAGAAAATATTTTGAAGGTGTTAATGAACTGATTAGAGAAAAATATGAAAAAGATTTACTCATCTTGGAAAAAAATGCGCTTGATAATAATATAAAGGGGCTTGATGTTAGTATTGTTGTAAATGCAATATTAAAGGCTATTGAATCAAAAAATCCTAAATCTTCTTATAATGTCGGGTTTGATGCTGTTATTGCGGATTGGGTTTCTAAGCTGCCGATTGATTTAAGTAATCTGTTAATAAAATCGAGATTAAAAATATAGCCACATGAGTTATTGATTAAATTTTTTATATTTTGTTTCATATTCATATGAAAAAAATAATTGTAATTATAGTATTAATAACTTTTGGAATTTTATTCTGGTTTTTGTATCAAAAACTTGCATTTTTAAATATACTTGTTAAGTTTGATGATTTGGAACCGTTTGAAAAACAGATGAACGTGTATTATAAAGGCTTTAAAATCGGGAAATCAACTAAAATATATCCCGATAAAGATTATACAAATACATTTTTAAAATTAAAAATTCATCCTAATAATATTAATCTTCCCGAAAATATAACGGCAAAAATTCAAAAGAAAGGTACGGGCGGATATATAAATATAATTTATCCCGATGCTCCGTCATTAAAGAAAATTAAAAATGATGATGTAATCTCGGGCAGATTAACAAAAGATATAACAACTATTTTAAGTGAAGATGGTGCTGAAGAAATAGTATCCAATGCATCAAGTTTGATTTCAAATGCAAACACTGCAGTTCAAAGCCTTAACGGTATTTTTATTGAGGTGCATGGTATATTGCAGGATATAAGACCTGATATTAAACTGGCGGTTTCAAATCTAACTAAAACAACGACTAATCTTAAAGAAATGTCATCAAATATGAATTCCTCGTTAACCAAGGAAACTCTGACAAATTCTATTAATAATGTTGAAAAAACAACAAAAAGTTTAAGTGATATTACCGTTCAAATTGACAGAACAACAATACCTGTTGTAAACTCAGTATTATGCCAGACTAATTCAACCATGAAAAATGTAAAAGAAATAACAGGCGGTGTTAAAAATACATTAAAAAAACACTTTGGTTTCGGAAGGTTAATATTTGGCAGACCGATAAGCACTGATTGTGAATAATAAGACTGATTATTAATAGATTGTGGAGTATATATGACAGTTACGGAACAAACAAAGAGTAATAAGTTTGAAGATTTTATGAAAACAAGACCCGGTGCTGACTTATTTGAAAAAGCAATATTGGTAGATAAGGTCTTGCACAGTGAAACGTATACAGGCAATGAAGGTCTTGGAATGGTTTCCATGGATAAGCTTCAAGGTGAGTATCCTATAAAAGAAAAATCAGGCGAAGTTCATTCGGTAATTATGCTTGGATCTAATTCATATTTAAATCTTTCTACAAATGAAGAAGTTGTAAAATCTGCAAAAGAAGCCTTAGATAAATTCGGCTATGGGATGGGTGTTGTTTCAAATTATGCCGGTATAACGGAGCTTCATAACAGCCTTGAAAGTAAAATTGCACAATTTTACGGAACGGAAAGTTCAATAGTTTTCCCAAGCGGATACGGCGCAAATGTCGGAGTTATATCCGCACTATGTAATGAAGGTGACGTAATCATAAATGACAGTGCTAACCATGCATCAATATTCGACGGGTGCAGATTATCCGGTGCGGATATAAAAGTATTTCCTCATGCAGATATGAACGGTCTTGAAAGAGTTTTAAAAAGACTTCCTGTAGAAACTACGGGAAGGCTTATAATAACGGATGGTGTTTTTTCAATGGATGGTGATATTGCAAAATTAGATATTATAACTCAGCTTGCAAAAGAATATAATTGCAGAGTTATGGTAGATGATGCGCACGGTATAGGAATTGTAGGTAAAACAGGAAAAGGCGCCGCAGAACATCATAATGTTATGGATAAAATAGATTTACATGTAGGTATGTTAAGTAAATCTCCGGGAGGACTTGGCGGATATTGTGCCGCCTCAAGAGAAATAGTACAATTCTTAAAATTGTATGCAAGAACTTATTTCTTTTCTACAGCCCTTCCTGCTTCTCTTGCTGGCGGTCTGAACAAAGTTTTTGACTTGTTCCTTTTAGATAATGCAGGCAGAAATGAATTGTGGGATAAAATTAATTATTTAAAATCTAAATTATTATCGAAAGGTTTTGATATCGGGCATTCTCAATCTGCTATTATACCGGTTATGATTTATGATGAAGAAAAATTGTTTAAAATTCATTCCGAATTAAGACAAAAAGGGCTATATGTTAATATTGTTACATATCCTGCAGTTCGAAGAAAAGAATGCAGACTAAGATTATGCGCAATGAAGGATTTAACATATGCTCAAATAGATAGGGCTGTTGATATTTTAGAAGAAACAGGCAGAAAATACGGAATAATTAAATAATACTTTTATTTAATTTTAAATATTGCTAAAATATAAGAATGAAAAAAGTATTGATTATACTGCCTGATGATAATAAAGGTAAATATATAACTAAGGGTTATTCTTCCGCTTTTAGGGATAACGGTTTTTTTGTTATTGAAAAAAAAATATATGACTTAAATATTAACGAAGTCTATAAAATTAATCCTGATTGTATTTTTCATTTTTGGTCGTCTTATTCTTCGGTTGATACTCTTTTGGATTTTTATAAAAACATTAATTCAGAAAGCATAAAATTAATTAATCATGCTGAAATATCTGATAGTATCCCGGCTGAAATAAGAAAGAAAAATTTATCATATTGCTTTTCACAGAATGAAAAAGTTAAGAAAAACAGGGTTTTGCTTGGAATAAACGGAAAAGATTATAAATCAAAATTTTCAGGCTACAAATATTCAATTACTTTTGCAGGTAATCCGGCATATGAAAACAGAGAAAAACTTTTGGCTTCAATAATTTATAATTTCGGTGAATTAAATATATTTTGCCGTTCATTTGATTTTTATAAAAGTGTTGATGAAATGTATAAATTAAAAATTTTGCCTGACAGATATATTGATATATACAGATCATCATACAAAGGATACCTTGATTCTCAAAGTGAATTAGCTCAAGTTTACACATCATCAAAAGTAAATATTGATATGACTAATCCCGATAAAGATTATACGAATTACAGATGTTATGAAATTCTTGCATCGGGCGGTTTTATGCTTGCTCCAAAGTCAAAGTATACTGATTATCTTTTTGAAGACGGCAAGGATTTTGATTCTTATTGTTCTCAGGATGAATTAATTGATAAAATTAAATTTTATCTTAAAAATTTAAATATTGCTCAATTGATAACAATGAACGGCAGAAAAAATGTTTTAAGCAACCATTCTTTTTATGATAGACTTAAATTAATATTAAAGGCGGTATATGGCAAAGATTTTAGTAATTGATGATGATACGGCGATAAATGAACTTATAAAAGTTAATTTAGAATTGGCATGTTATAAGGTTATATCTGCTTTTGACGGGAACATAGGGTATGCTTTGGCAAAACAGGAAATGCCTGATTTAATTATACTTGATGTAATGATGCCTGAGGTTGACGGTTATACTGTTGCTAAAAGGATTAGAGAAAATCAAGACACCAGAGATATCCCTATTATTATGCTTACAGCTTTAAATATGCTTCAAAATAAAGCACAGGGATTTAATATCGGTGTCGATGATTATTTGGTTAAGCCTTTTGAAATGGAAGAACTTCTTATGAGGGTTAAGGCTTTATTAAAAAGAACAAATAATATACCAAAATCAGTTGCCGTTAAGGAAGTATTAACACAGGGTGATATTACATTGATACCTGAAACATATTCAATTGTAATTAACGGAAGAACTGCAAAGGTTACTCCTATTGAGTTTGATATTGTCAACTTGCTTATGCAAAATTACGGCAATATGGTATCAAGCACTAAGATATTAAATGATGTGTGGGGATATGATGCCGATGATGCAGTTGAAACAATAAGAGTTCATATGAGGCATATAAGAACAAAGCTGGATAAAATCTCAGACGGGAAAAAATATATTGAAACCATATACGGAGGAGGCTACAGGCTTATTCCGGAGGGTGTGGCGGAAAAAATCAAATAGCAAAAATAATTTTTTTTATTTATTACCTCTTTATGAGGTGTATATGAAAGTTTCAAATGTTGTATATAAAATAAATTTTTCTTCAAGAAAGACATTTAAAAAATTATTTAGTACCTGTGCATATTCAGGTGAGAATTTTGCACAAAGAGATACAAAAACAATAGAACATGTAGTTCCGCAGTCTCGCGGCGGAAAAAACGAATATTCCAATTATTTAATTGTAAAAAGGTCTATAAATCAAGACAGAAGTGATATCCCGCTCGGCGAATATATAAAATTACATCCTGAAGCTAAGGATAATATTATTCAAACAGTTAATTCACTCGAAGGTCAAATTATAGAAGGTATAAATTGGTCTAAAGAAATTAAAAAGACACTTTTAAATGAAATAGGTTATGATATTTTTGAAAAATAATTAATTGTTTACTATTCTTAAAAAATGGTTAAAAATCAAACAATGTTATATAATTAGGGCTATAAGCTGATAGAAAAAAGGAGAAAATTATGCCGTTTTTTAAGAAAATGACTAACTCCGTTAAATATTTATTTTCAGCCCTTACGGCTATATTTTTAACGGCGGTGCCGGCTTTTGCCGGAGAGGCAAATTTAATTGTGCCAAAAATTGAAGGTGATAACTTTAATCTGTTAATTGCAGGTATTGTTGTATCTGTTCTCGGTCTTGTTTGGGGTTTAGCTGCATATACACAAATTAAATGTATAAAAGCACATAAATCTATGATTGAAATCGGTAACACAATTTTTGAAACATGTAAAACATATCTTGTGCAACAAGGTAAGTTTTTAATTGTACTTGAAATACTAATAGCAATTTGTATTGCATTTTATTTCGGATTTTTACAGGAAATGAGCATTAAAAACGTTCTTATAATTCTTACGGCTTCAGTAATTGGGATATTGGGCTCATACGGAGTTGCATGGTTCGGTATAAGAATGAATACTTTGGCGAATGCAAGAACTTCTTTTACTGCTTTGAAAAATAAACCGCTTGATATTCTTAATATTCCACTTAAAGCTGGCATGAGTATCGGTGTTTTGCTGGTAAGTGTCGAGTTAATTGTAATGCTTTCAATATTATTGTTTGTACCGGGACATTTGGCAGGTGCTTGTTTTATCGGTTTTGCAATCGGTGAATCTCTTGGTGCATCTGCACTTCGTGTGGCAGGCGGTATATTTACAAAAATTGCAGATATCGGTTCTGATTTAATGAAAATCCAATTCGGTATAAAAGAAGATGACCCCAGAAACCCCGGTGTAATTGCTGATTGTACGGGTGATAATGCCGGCGATTCAATAGGGCCTACTGCGGATGGTTTTGAAACTTACGGTGTAACCGGAGTAGCTTTAGTTAGTTTTATATTGCTTGGTGTTTTCCCTGAATATCAAATTCAGCTTTTAACATGGATATTTGTTATGAGATATCTTATGATAATTACATCCGTTGTTTCATATGGATTTAACGGTATATTAAACAAAATATTGTTTTCAAATAAAGATGATTTAGACTTTGAAGCACCTTTAACAAATCTTGTTTGGTTGACTTCAATACTTTCAATAGCTATGACATTCTCTGTAAGTCATTATTTATTGGGAAGTATGCCTGAAAAATTATGGCTGACATTATCTGTTATTATAAGCTGCGGTACACTTGGTGCTGCATTAATTCCTGAATTTACAAAGGTATTTACCAGCCCCAAAGCAAAACACACTTCAGAAGTTGTTACAGCTTCAAAAGAGGGAGGAGCTTCACTGACAATATTATCAGGTATTGTATCGGGCAATTTCTCGGGATTTTGGATAGGACTTGTAATTGTTTCATTAATGACTATTGCATATTTTGCAAGTCTTAATATACCTTCAAATATAATGATATATTCATCAGTGTTCGCATTTGGCTTGGTTGCATTCGGCTTTTTGGGTATGGGGCCTGTTACTATTGCTGTAGACAGCTATGGGCCTGTTACTGATAATGCTCAATCTGTTTATGAATTATCTTTAATAGAAGAAATTCCAAATGTTTCAGAAGAAATAAAGAATGAGTTCGGCTTTGAGCCTAATTTTGAAACTGCAAAGAAATTTCTTGAACAAAATGACGGTGCAGGCAATACTTTTAAAGCAACATCTAAGCCTGTTTTAATAGGTACTGCAGTTGTTGGTGCAACAACAATGATATTCTCTTTAATACTTGTAATTAAAGAAACATTGAACATTGAACCTGAAGCAATATTAAATCTTTTAAATCCGTATACAATTTTAGGACTTTTAATGGGCGGTGCCGTTATTTATTGGTTCTCGGGTGCTTCAATGCAGGCTGTTACAACGGGTGCTTACAGAGCTGTTAAATATATTGCAAAGAATATTAAGCTGGGTGATACTGATGATAAAAAGGCAAATGTAGATAATTCAAAAGAGGTAGTTAAAATATGTACGGAATATGCTCAAAAAGGTATGTTTAACATATTTATCGCTTTGTTCGCATTTGCTCTTGCGTTTGCTTGCTTATCTGCTCCAATGCTTGAAAATAACAATCCTGTTTCATTCTTTGTAAGCTATTTAATAGGAATTGCAATATTTGGTCTTTTTCAGGCGGTATTTATGGCAAATGCTGGTGGCTGCTGGGATAATGCTAAAAAGATTGTTGAAGTTGATTTGGCAGAAAAAGGAACTCCTCTGCATGACGCAACGGTTGTCGGTGATACAGTTGGTGATCCTTTTAAGGATACTTCATCTGTTGCAATGAACCCTATTATTAAATTTACAACATTATTTGGTTTACTTGCAATGGAAATAGCTATTGCTCCGTCATTTAAAAATATAGCCCCTATTGTGGGTGTAATTTTGTTTGTTGTTGCAGTAATATTTGTAATTCGTTCTTTCTACGGAATGAGAATACCTGCGGAAAAATAAATAAAATTAAAAATAAAAAGAAATGCCCCTTCATTAAAAGGGGCATTTTTGTGCGAATATTAATCTAATATTAATAATCGGAAATACTGCTTTCTTCTTCATCTTCTTCATTATTGTCTTTTGTGTAGTTAGTATCAAAATCATCGGGTAGCAAATCATTATCGGGCCAAACAGTTGTATCATCAGCCCTTGTTGCAGAAAGATTTAGACTTGCCGATAAATCAGAATCCGTCAGTTCTGCTTCTTTAACAATACATCCTGCCATATCCGCATCTGTGAAGTTGCAGTAATTAACAGTTGCATAACTAAAGTCAGTGCCGTTTAATATGCTCTCTGAAAAATCGCATTCAACAATATTTGCCCTTGTAAAATCAGCTGCGTTTAAATCACTTCCCGTAAAATTGCAATTTGATATATGGGAATCTACAAATGAAGTACCTGCTAACTCGGTATTTGAAAAATCAATTTCTTCAAGTGTGATATTTGAAAAATCTAATTCTGTTAAATCTAATTCTTCATCAAGAGTTTTCTTGTAAGAATTGTATTCCTCCGGGTTTTTTATAATGAGTTCTGCAAGTTCTTCTTTAGAATACATTTATCTATCTCCTTAATAACCTAATAATTTATTTATTGTTAATTATTCCACAATTATTTATATTTATAACATAATATTTTCTTTCTTTTTTTAATAATGTCAAGAAATGTTATAATTTTTAAAATTTAGGCAATTTTTTAAAATAAAAATACTTTATATTATCATAGGGTGGTTTTAAAGGAAATATTGGTTTTGGAAAATATAGTAAATAATATTGGTTTGACAAATATTAACACTACTCCGGTAAAAAGAACGGAAGCTCCTGCAAAAAGGTCAATAAAAACCTCTGATATTTATTTACCTAAATTAAAACGAGATATTTATGAACGTTCTCCCAGAAGAACCTCATCTGCTTCAGTTTATAAAGCTTCAAATATCAACCAATATAATCCGAAACTTTTATTAAAAGCATATGCTAATGTCGGATTTATACAGGATCAAATAAATTCTAATCCCGAATTAAAAGCAATTGTTGATAAATACAATTTAAATGAAATAAATACAAAAAATGTTCTTAATATAGTTGATTCTCATTTAACCACAACAGCGGCTTATGCGTTAAAAATAGCCAATCAATTAGGACTTTCAACAGATGAGAAAAAACAGCTTCAACAGGCATGTATTTTCCATGATTTCGGAAAAGTATTAATTCCGGAAGAAATACTAAATAAACCCGGTGCTTTAACTGACGAAGAAAAAGAAATAATGGATTTACATTCCGAATTGGGCTATCAATTATTATTAAACACAGGCATTAATGAACGTGTATTAGATATGGTTAGAAATCATCATAAAAAAGCAGCGGAAAACGATGACTTATTGGGGCAAATACTGTCTGTCGCTGATATATATTCAGCGCTAAGGGAAAGAAGGGCTTATAAACAACCCTTATCAGTTAATACTGCATTAGATATCCTTGACCAAAAAGCAATTAATGGCGAAGTAAGTGCAGAAGTAGTAGATTCTTTATCAGAGTCAAATATGTTCCGCAGTTAAAAAAAATAGGGATTGCGTAAAAGCATTCCCTATTTTTTTATTTTAAAATATTTTTTAAACAGCTTTTTGAACTTTTCCTGCTCTTAAACAAGATGTACAAACTTTTATTCTTTTTATTGTACCGTTATCATTTATTTTAACAGATTGTAAATTTGGAGTTTGTCTATATACATGATGTTTATGAGAGAATGAAAGTTTTGCTGCTTTCAAAGGTTTTTTTCCGCAAATTGCGCATTCAACTGACATTTTATTTTTCCTTTCAAGTATCTTATGTTTTGAATGATATAAGAAAAAAAACAATTAATCAAGACTCAATAATAATTTTTATTAAATAATTTAAAGAAAACTGTTTTTCTCTATGGTAAATGTAATTTATTTTTTATAAAATTTTATAAGGTGGGATATTTTATGGATGTTAAGTATTCAACAGTCAGAGAAAAAATAGAAGCACGAGAAAAATTATTTTTATCAAAACTTGCATCATTCAGTTCTGAAACAAAGGGTCGTAACAGGTACGAAGAACCTTGTACTTTAAGAACCGAATTTCAAAGAGACAGAGACAGAATACTTCATTCAAAAGCATTCAGGCGATTAAAACACAAAACTCAGGTATTTTTTTCGCCATATGATGATCATTTCAGAACAAGAATGACACACACCTTAGAAGTTGCACAAATAGCAAGGACTATTTCACGGGCATTGGACTTAAATGAAGATTTGACTGAAGCAATTGCTCTTGGTCATGATTTAGGGCATACCCCCTTCGGACATAGCGGTGAAAGAGTATTAAATGAACTTATGCCAAACGGATACAGACATAATGAGCAGAGTGTCAGAGTCGCTGAATTTATTGAAAACTTGAATTTAACTAAAGAAACCTTAGACGGAATTTTAAATCATTCATATAATTGCATGCCTTCTACTCTTGAAGGTCAAGTTGTAAGATTATCTGACAAAATTGCGTATATTAATCATGATATTCAAGATGCAATCAGAGCCGGAATTATTAATTCCGATGATATTCCAAAAGAAAGTGTAAACTATTTTTCAACTACAAACAGAATAAGAATTACTAAACTTGTAAATGATATTGTTGAAAACAGCTATGGAAAAGATAAAATATTAATGTCTGATGAGTGTAAACGGCAGTTCATTAATTTAAGAACTTGGATGTTTAATAACGTCTATAATAATTCGCCTGCAAAACTAGAGGAAGACAAGGCACAAAATGTTATAAAACAAGTTTTTGAATTTTATTGTGATGATTTAACGAAAAAATATAAGTTATCAACAAAAGAACAGGTTATGCTAACTGCATGTGACTATGTATCAGGCATGACGGACAGGTATGTTTTAATAAAATTTGAAGAATTATTTCTGCCTGCTCCTTTAATGCAGAGAAATAGTGATAAATTTTTATACAAACTGGCTGAAATGAACGGATTAAAATAGTTAATGAATAATAAAACATATAGTGAAGTTGTTGATGAAATTCGAAATAAATTGGACATTTTAGATGTTGTTCAATCTCGTGTTGTTTTAAAAAAAAGAGGTGCTAATTATTGGGGCTGCTGTCCTTTTCACAATGAAAAAACACCTTCTTTTTGTGTAAGTCCGCAAAAAGGAATATTTAAATGCTTTGGCTGCGGAGAAGGCGGAGATGCCATCACTTTTTTAATGAAAATAAATAATCAATCATTCGGCGAAGTTATTAAAGATTTGGCGGCTCAATTCGGTATAGAACTCCCTGCTTTTAAAGGTGATTCTAGGCAATACACGGAAGAAAAGCAGGAAATTAAAGATATACTTTCAAAAGCTTGTGATTATTTTCATGATAATCTTCTAAATTTGCCCGAGGCTCAGAGTGCTCGTGAATATCTTGAAAAAAGAGGTATAACTAAGGAAATAATTGATGAATATAAAATTGGGTATTCTAAAAATGGGTATATGGAACTGCAAACTCATTTTAAATCTGAGTTTACACCATCTGTCATGGAAAGATCAGGACTTACCGTAAAAACAGAAAAAGGTGAAACTGTTGACAGATTTCGTCATAGAATAATGATTCCGATAAGAGATGAAGCAGGTCAGGTCATTGCTTTTGGTGCAAGAGCAATAGAACAAAATCAAAACCCAAAGTATTTAAACTCACCTGATACAGTTTTATATAACAAGAGCAGGATATTATACGGTATCGATATAGCTAAAAATAAAATGATTCAAGATGATTTTGTTGTAATAATGGAAGGTTATTTTGATGTAATATCGGCACAAGCTGCAGGATTAAAGAATGCTGTTGCATCGTGCGGTACAGCGCTTACGGTTGACCATGTTAAATTAATTGCAAAGTATTCAAAATCAAGAAAAATTTACCTTGCTTTTGATACGGACAGCGCAGGGCTAAAAGCGACTCAAAGAAGTACTGAAGTTATCAAAGAAGCATTTACAGGGCTGGGTAATTTAAAAATATATGATGAAACATATTCTTCTCTTTCCTCTGATAAATATACCTGCGAAATAAGAGTTGTTGCACCTTTTGACAGTAAAGACCCTGATGAATATATTCGTGAATACGGAATTGATGAATACAAAAAATACATTAAAAAGGCTCCATTGCTTTTGGACTTTGAACTTGAGCAGGTTTTAAAAGAATATAAACCTGAATTTTCTCCAACAGATAAGTTAAAACTTGTAAAAAAAATCATGCCTTTAATCGAGGAAATTCCGAACAATATAGTTCAAAATGAATATATAAAGTTAATTTCTGACAGAATAAATATTGATGAAAAAGCAATGATTAGGGAGGTAAACAAAAGTAAGATGTTGAACACTCTTGAAAATAAAGACTTTTCAGGAATTGTAACAAAATCTTCAAATATCTGTGAAAAAGCACAAAAAAATTTATTATCCTTGTTTCTAATCTGTGAAAGCAATGCAGATAAAAAATATTTATCAGAAATAGTAAAGGATGTTCAATTTACAGATAAAAATTTAATTATTATTCAACAGACAATTGACAAATTGTTATGTCAGGTAAATAATAAAGTGGAAAATTTAATACAAGCCCTGTATAGACAATTTGCCGAGGATAATCAATTAAAGGATATAATTACAGATTTAATATATATGGCAGAAAGCTTTAAAAACCTTACTGAGAGCGATTTTAGAGCCGCCGCAAGAGAAAATAAAGCAAAGATTCTGCGCTGTCAAAATGATTTTGAAAAAAAAGAACTTGCTTCAAAATATAAAAATCTTAATGATGATGATGTAGAATCTATGCAGTATCAAATGCAGTTGCGAGAAAAACTTAAAAACAAATAACAATTGGAGAATATAACAAATGAGCAAAAAGAAAATGACAGATTTATCTGTAGTCGGGATGTTAGAGGAAGAGGAAAATTTGGATACCGAAACAAATGAGACTTCGGGGATTATCCTAATGACTGAACCCGACTCAATCAGTCGTGACGGTATGGATGTAATTATGAATTCCGAACGAAATAAAATTATAGATACAATGGAAAACGAAGATTTGTTTTCAACAGATATGGCTGATGATGAAGATGATGAAGATGTTTCCATTACTGATGCATTATTGCCGAAAGGTGTTTCTTTTGACGATCCTGTAAGAATGTATTTAAGAGAAATCGGCAGAATTAAATTATTAACAGCAGAACAGGAAATTGATTTGGCTAAAAAGATTATACAAGGCGGAAATGCAGGTGTAATTGCAAAAAGAAAATTAGTTCAAGCTAATTTAAGACTTGTTGTAAGTATTGCTAAAAAATATGTCGGAAGAGGCATGTTATTCTTAGATCTTATTCAGGAAGGCAATTTAGGCTTAATTAGAGCTGCAGAAAAATTCGACCATGAACGTGGTTATAAATTCTCAACTTATGCTACGTGGTGGATTAGACAAGCTATTACAAGAGCAATTGCCGATCAGGCAAGAACAATCAGAATTCCTGTTCATATGGTTGAAACAATTAATAAACTTAAAAAAGTTACAAGAAAATTAGCGCAGGAGCTTTCCCGTAAACCAACGGAAGAAGAACTTGCAGTTGAAATGAATATTTCTGTTCCAAAATTAAGAGAAATAATTAAAGTCGCACAAGAACCTTTATCACTTGAAACTCCCATCGGAAAGGAAGAAGATTCAAGATTGGGTGATTTTATTGAAGATAAAGAAGCTGATGCTCCCGTTAAAACTGTTGCACAAGAACTTTTAAGAGAAGATTTGGCGGAAGTTTTAAGCGGTTTATCTCCAAGAGAAAGAGATGTTCTTCGTTTAAGATTTGGTATGGATGACGGCAGACAAAGAACCTTAGAAGAAGTAGGTCAATTGTTTGGTGTTACAAGAGAAAGAATCAGACAAATTGAGGCTAAAGCTTTAAGAAAGCTAAGACACCCTAACAGAAGTAAAAGATTGAAAGAATACATTGAAGTTTAATTTTAAGGCGAGCTGATTTTATCAGCTCGCCTTTTTTACATATTATATTTCTTTACCAAAATTGGAACAAATTCTTCCCACATTTTTGTTGACGGATGTAAAATATCAATTTTATATTCTGCTTTACAATAAGACTTTTTTGCAATTTCTTCAATGTTTATAATTTCAAATCCAAGCTCAATAAGTTTTTTATATTCTTCTTCCGTTAAAAAATATTTGATTGAGTGAATTCTATTTGAAAAATTTTCATTACACTGATCATAATATAAAAGAAATATTAGTTTTGCATTTGGATACCTGTCTTTTATTATATTTACACTACATGTAAATAAATCCATCATCAGATGCGATGTTGCTTTTTTATTTTTATTTTGAAGTCTTTCTATTGAATATTGAATATATTTTACAGTTAAAAACCTGTAATAAAAGGGATAATGTCGTTTGTTAGCCTGTAATTTCTTGTTTTTATCATAATGGTATTTTAAATATAAGCCTGTATTGTGCGGCCAGCCTTGGAAAAAATATAATCTTCTTTTTTGATCCGGAATAAAAGTGTATATAATATATTCAGGATCAATATTTCTTATTTCATTATTTTTTTGAAGCTGCCTATACATATGAGAAATTGTCCAGCCATCTTGTGCCAAATTATAAACAGGTCTTTTTGTTACTCTTGAAAGTATTCCGGAAAAATTTTCCTCATCAGATAATTTATTTCCATAAGTAACAGAACACCCAAATAGAAGTATAGGTTTCTTTTTATAATTTTTACCCGCCCCCACTCCGCTTATTGGTCTTTCTGTTTTAGACGGAACATCGTAGTAACCGTAATTTTCAGGAAGTGTATAGCATAAATACACATATTTTATTGATTCTTTTCCTATAAATTTCCATTGGTATTTGACTGCACAAATAAAACAAATAATTTCTGTAATAATTAAAACAATAATTGTTCCTATAATATTGTAATATATAATCTTTTTCATTTTACTATTATATATTAAAATATTTGGATTAATAGTTTATATTAGATTTGATTTGACAGATTAATAATTGTATTATTATTTTATGGACGTATTAAAAAAACTTTTTAAATTTTTTATAACATCTTTTGCAGTAGTATTTATTCTTTTATATTGCACATTTTTATTTGTTCTTCCGCCTGTTTTTAATAATTCTCATATTGTTGATAAGGTGGAACAAATCATTAAAGAGAAAAATAATTTAAGTATTAATATAGATAATTTAAGGCTGACAACATATCCGAATTTATCTTTCAAAATTAAAACGGAACATTTATCTTTACTTAATGATAATCAAGCTCATGCCGTAAATCTTAACAATACTGCAATCTTTTTTAATTTATTCGGCAAAAAATTAAATAAAATTAAGTCAGATTATATTTATATTGAACCTGAGACTTTAAAAGAAATTTTTTCAAAAACAGACAAAAAAAATAAATCTGTTAATTTAAACGAATCTTTTTTTCCGAATGTTGATGTAAAAAAAATTGAAATTAATAATTATAAATCCGAGAGTGATTATGTTCTTATTTCTGTAAGCAATCTTGCCGGAAAAAAAAATAAGAGTAATTATAACTTAAATTTTGAAGCTGACATTAAATCTTCTAAACTGAAAAATCCTGTGTATATTAAATCTAATGAAAATATATATGTTTCTAATAATGCACTATATGCAAAAAAAGCAGATATAATGTTTGGTAATTCCAAACTTGAACTGGACGGCAAAATAACGGATAAAAATAAAAATTCTGATTTGAAAATTACTGGTAAAAATATACCTGTATCTGATTTGGAATCATCTTTATTATATTTTCAAAAATTTAAGAAAAAAGGGAAGGTTTTTATTGAAAACTTTTATGATTTTTCGGGGAGTATTGATGTTAATCTTTTATATAAAGACGGAGGATTATATGGTAAGTGTATTACAAATGAGCTTTCGGCTAAGACAGTGCTGTTTAATGTCCCTGTAAAGTTTGAAAAAGCTGTCTTTAATTTTGAAAATAAAACCATAAAATCAGATGCATTTGGCTTAATAGGCGGAGAAAAACTTCATTCCACTTTTGAACTTACTGATTTAGCTTCGGAAAACCGGAAAGTAGAAGGAAGTGTAAAAGCGCAGTTATCAGATAGAATTGCTGATAAATACATCCCTCAAACAAAAATAAAAGGTAATGCGGCTGTAAGTGTTAATTATACTGTAAAAAAAGGAATTATTAATGTTAATTATTTGTTGAAATTAAATAAGGGTTCTGATTTATACTATAAAAATGCTAATTTAGGCTTAGATGATGTCAACAGAAGGCTTTTTGTTAAGACAATAAAGACTCCTGATAAACTTGAAATTACAAACTATGATTATTCAATTGTAGATAACGGGAAAATCACAAATATACTTTTAGGTAACGGCTTGCTGCTTAAAGAAAATGAGCATCTTGCCTTAAATTATATTACATGTAAAACTAACGGTTATGCTCCCGTTTCGGTTACGGGGTCTTTTGGTAAATATGTAAATGGCGGTTTCTTCCAGGGTGATTTAAAATATAATGCGAAAGAAGAACGAGTTAGCGGTAAATTTACTGTAGTGGATTCTAAATATAAAGATTTTTATTTGAATAAAGCTCTTATTACCGCTGATGATAATGTTATGAAAATAGTTGCCGACGGTACTTATGATGGGTCAGAATTTAATTGGGATTTAGCAGCTAAAAATGATTTCAGAAAAAAAATTCATATATATAATATGGACTTCTTCCTTGATAAATTAGAGATAAATGTTAATAAGAGTAAACCAAAAAAATCAAATATAGAAATACCTGATTCTGTTGAAGATATAAAAATTGATATTGATAAATGGAAGATTAAAATGAATAGGATATCTAAAGACAGAATTGTTTTAACGGATATTTTAATGTCAGGAAGTTTAAAAAATGAGGTATTTAAGTTTTTAATGCCCAATGTTAAATTTGCATCAGGAAGTCTTAGTGCAAAGGGCAGATATGACTTTTCAGATGATTCCGCTTCGGTTGATTTTGTTGCGAAAGATATTGATTCCAATATAGTTGCGGATGTTTTATTTAATCTGCCCGAGCAAATTCATGGACTTGCATCAGCAAAATTTCATGCACAGTCAGGTAAAAATTTAAGTAATATTAAAGCACATGCTGATTTTGAAGTAAAAGACGGATATTTATTAAAACTTGGCAGTACCGAGTTTATGATTAAAAGGTCAAGAAAATTAAAGCGGCCTATAAAAATTCGTATTTCAGATATCATCAATGTAGATATTACAAAGTCAAAGGCATTAAGTTCAGATTTAAAGGGCAGTTTTGATATTGATAATTTTGATATGAAAAATGTAAAATTGACATCTCAGCAAAAATACTTATCTCTCTTAATTGAAGGTAATTACGATATTAAGGATCAGGATGCCAATTTAAAATTATGGGGTAAATATAATAAATCAGCGGAAAAGAAAGTAAGAATTTTATTTGTTCCGCTTTCGTGGATAATTAAAATCGTATTTCGTCCCGAAAAAACAATGGACATATATAAAGATAAAATAAAGGAAGTTCCGTCAGTTATATCTGCGCCTCAAGACCAACAGGCATTTAGAGTTAAGATGAAGGGTAATCTTAACAATAACAATGTTAAAGTTGAATTAAAAAGAATAATTTAAATTACTGTTAATAGATTAGCCATTTCAATAGCAGACTTAGCTGCATCTGCACCTTTATTTCCTGCTTTAGTTCCTGCTCTTTCAATTGCTTGTTCGATATTATCGCAGGTTAATACACCAAAGATAACAGGCACTGATGTTTCAAGGCTTACTGATGCAACACCTTTTGATACTTCTGCACATACATAATCATAGTGAGATGTTGAACCTTTTATAACTGCGCCGAGTGTTATAATCGCACTATATTTTCCGCTTAAAGCTGCTCTTTTTGCAGCAAGAGGGATTTCAAATGCCCCGGGAACCCATATAATATCTATATTATTTTCTTTAACTCCGTGGCGGATTAATTCGTCAACAGCTCCTGATAACAATTTAGAACCTATAAATTCATTAAATCTTGCTATCACTATACAAAATTTTTCACTTTTTACGGTCAGCATTCCTTCAATTATGTTTGTCATAATATCTCCTTACGAAATTTTATAAATTGATTTTACAATACATAAAAAAATATTAAAAGTTAATGATAAATTTTTTAATTTTCTTTAACATAATATTTATAAATTTCTGTAAAAGCAATATCTCTTATTATTTGAGCTTTTAATTTATCAATATTTTCAAATTTCATTTGATTACGGATTTTTGTAATAAATGAAATTTTTATATTTTTCCCGTATATATTTTGATTAAATCCTAAAATATGAACTTCTGTTTTGAGATTATGTATGTTATCAACAGTAGGGGCAAACCCATGGTTTAATATTCCGTTATATTTTTTGTTATCTATAGTAACATTAACAAAGTAAACTCCATGTGGAATTGTTATTTTTTCCTCAGGATAGATAATATTTGCACTGGGAAATCCTAATTTTGATGCGAGATGTTCGCCTTCAATGACTGTTCCTTTTATAAAAAACCTGTAGCCTAAAAGTTTTTCACTCTCAGGGAAATTACCCAGCTGTATATAATTTCTTATGACAGAACAGCTTACAATATTATTATTAACAACAAATGGCGGAACTTCAAAATATTTATAATTATACTTTTTTTTATTTTGTTTTAAAAGCTCTCCGTTGCCTTCCCCTTTAAATCCGAAGGAATGATTAAACCCTGTAGTTATTGCAATTGGTGAAAAGTATTTAATTAAAATATTATCAATATAATCTTGGGCTTTAATGTGTGAATATTTTTCAAAATCAAGAACAACAACATTGTCAATTCCGATATTTTTTAATATTTCTAATTTTTCATCAAGTGTTAAAATCTGCTGAATTTTTACATCTGAAAGGTAGTTTAGCGGATGCTCTTTAAATGTAATGACAGTAGATGTACAATTATGCTCTTTTGCGATATGAACAGCATTTTTAAGTACTACTCTATGCCCCAAATGAAGTCCGTCAAAGAACCCCAATGCCAGCGACGAATTTTGTATAAAAGTTAAATCATTATATATATTCATAACCTAATTATAGACAAAAATAAAAAATTGTAGAATACTGAATAATAGAGGTAATATGAAAGAACATAAAAAATTATTTGTTAATCATTTCCATAAAACAGATTGTGTTTTTGATTGCTGGCATAATCATTTTGGTGCATATTTTACATCTGATGGTGATATTGTATTTAAAATATTTACCTTTCAGGAAGTTAAAAAAGTATATTTAGAAGTAAAACCCGAAGGTAAACCAATTCAAAAATTTACAATGGAGCATTTCGGACATGGAATATGGCAGTATATGCTTAATAAAGGTGTTGTAAAGGAAGGTGACAGGTATAGATTTATTTTAGATTTAAATGATGAATTAATTTCTGTTAAAGATCCTTGTTCTATGTATCAGGATGCATATTTTAAGTGGTCAAGACTATATAATCATTCATCATTTAATTGGACTGATGATAATTGGATGGAAGGGCTTAATCATAGAAGAATAAGCAGACTTTCAAATCAAACTAATAAATTGTCGCCTGTTGAAAGCTTAAGGATTTATGAGCTTCATATCGGTACATATACTGATGAAGGAACTTTTTTGTCTGCAATCCCCGAACTTGACAGGATTTCCAAAGAACTTCATTTTAATGCAATAGAGATAATGCCTGTTGAAAATACATATTCATTTAATTGGGGTTATGATGGTGTTGATAAATATGCACCAAATCATACATATGGAACTCCTGATGAATTAAAGGCTCTTATTGATTATGCTCACAGCCTTAATTTGAATGTTATTATGGATGTTGTACCAAATCATCTCGGTCCTGATATTGCGCAATTACAGAAAACAGGCCCATATATAGAAGGTGATAATTGCTTTGGCTATAAGTTTAATTTTGAAAAAGACGAATTTAGTCCTCGTGTAAGAGATTTTATAATTGGTGCTGCATTAAACTGGATAGTTAATTATCATTGCGATGGTTTAAGAGTTGATATGACTAAGTTTATGTGCAGTGATTTTACAATGAAACAAATGGCAGCGGAAATAAATTTCCATTCACCTGATGCTTTTTTAATTGCAGAAGACGGCAGAGATAATGATAACAGAGTTACAAAACCTTTTAATTCTTCTGATGCAGAAGAAAATGAACTTAATCATCAAAAATTTATTGACAGAATTAAAAGAAATGATGTATCTTTATCAGCCTTAGGTTTTGATACGGAATGGGATTTTCCTTTCCATAAGCAGATTGCAGCTTCTGTTTTAGGCATTTGGGATTGCAGACAGAAAAATCTTTGTGCATTTGATTATTCACTTAGAGATGCTCAATCAAGAGTTAAATATGCAATGAGTCACGATGAAATAGGTAATGTCGACGGCACGAGACTCATATCTAAAATCATGACAAATGAACTAAATCTCAACGAAAAAGTTTGCGAATGCTGTCATACTATGAAGTGTAAACTTGCAGCACATGCGGCTCATAATATTTTGGAGGCTCTTGTAACAGGCAGACTTGAAAAAATGTCTGATGATGAACGGTTAAGTTTCTTTAAAATAAATAATCTTGAAGCTGATTTTACAATAGATGAAATCCATAATGCTTATATAAAAGCATTTAACATGCATAAACTTGCAGTCGGTAAAGTTTATTCCATTCCGGGCCCTAAAATGATTTTTCAAGGCGATGAATCTGCAGACATTTCATATTTTAAATTTTTCAGAAAATTTTCTACGGGTCCTGAGCCTTGTTTAAGAGAAAAAGGGTATGAGCCCGGCTTGCCTGCGTTTCTTGATTCTAAAAGATTTAAAGTTAAACCCTGTGATAAATACAGGTATTTAAACAAAGCTATGGAACAATTTATTAAAGATTTAAATATATTGTGCGAAAAAAATATTGCACTTGCTTCAGGGCATATTGAAAAGACAATTATTCATGAACAAGCTGATATCCACGGTATTTATTGCAGAAAAATCTATAACGAGATATGTTCAGTTTCTAATTTTTCTAATCAACCGTATTTAAAATATGGATTAATGTTTCCAAAAGGACAGTGGAGGGAAGTATTAAATTCTGATGATATTAAATACGGCGGTGAAGGTAAATATATGAATAAAGATATTAAAGAACAATTTTCTTATTTTTCTGTTGCGCCATACGGTATAGTATTTTTTGAAAGATATGCTTAATATGTTTTAATTTATAAAGTATTTTATATATTTCATATTTGTAATATCATAAAAATATGGTTGACAACAAATTATGTAAAATTTTAAGTTTTTTTGAATATTTCTTTGCATTTTTGATAATTCTATTTGGATTTTATTTAAGATATAAAGCATATAGTGCAAATTTGTCTTTCTGGGTAGATGAAGAAGCTGTTTTATTAAATTCACAAAATATTTTTGAAGGAATTGAACCTTTTTGGCACGGTTTAAAGTCAGAACATCTTTCGCCATTTTTATTATTATTAGGCAGATTGGTTTATAAAAATTTTAGTTATAATGAGATGGCATTCAGGATTATACCTTTGACAGCTTCAATAATAACTTTGCCTTTATTCTTTTTATTATTAAAAAAGATTGTAAAAACTAAATTTATTGCTTTAATTCCTTTATTATTTGTTTCTATTAACAGTGTTGTAATTTTTTATTCTCAGTATTTTAAATTTTATATTTCAGATTTTTTATGGTCTGTGTTAATTGCTATTTTTATTTTTAATATAAAGAGTTTAACAATAAGGAATACAGTATTATATGCAGTAATTGCTTTTATATTGTCTTGGTTTGGACATAGCCCTATATTTTATTTATCTGGTATATCTTTGTGTATATTGATTAAACTATTATTTTCTAAGAATGATAGAGAAATATGGATAAAATATTTAATATTTTGTATACCTTGGTTTTCTGCCGCCTGTTTTTATTTTTATCAAGTGGTTAATAATAAAACAGAATATAGAGAATATTTATATAAATATTGGAATAATTTTGTAGGGGGAAATTTCGCTCCTCAAAATATTAATGATATAGAGAATTTAATATTTTATCATACCGGCTCATATACTGATTATCATACAGTTGTATTATGGTTTATTATCGCTTTATCGGGACTATTTATAATGTTGAAAAGAGATAATTTAAAAACATTATGTTTTATTTCTCCTATTTTTATTATGCTTATATTTGCCTATTTGGGAGTATTCCCTTTTCTTGAAAGACAAACCCTATATTTAATGCCGATATGGCTTATAGTATCCACAAAATCTATTGATTTTATTGATTGGAAAAGTCTAAATCAATATTTGGTAGTAATTCCTGTTATTTGTTTTTGTATGCTTTTTTACATCTTTAAAAATTATGATATAAGTTATGTGAATGATATTATTTATAACCCTAATTATTTTAGAATGTCGACGGCAAAAGAATTTTATCCGTTTTTAATAAAGGATTATAAACCTGACGGACATCATTTAATATATTCTTGCGGTCGTGATGCAAGCCTTAGAATTTATGATGTATTTAACAAAATTATTAATTTTGATGATGCTGAAGAAATCAATGACTTTGATACTTTTATTAATAATCCAAAAGCAGACAATAAGATAATACATATTTACCTTATGGATTATCCATTTATTGGAACAAAGAGCAGTGAGATATATGCTTACATTCAAAAAAACTGTGTAATTATTAAAGAAATTAGTGATGATAAAGGTAAGTATTTAATGTTCCGTAAAAAATAATTTTTTAGATTCTGTCAAGTACGTAGTTTATTGCGCCTCTGTTTTCATCAAAAACAGACTTCGCATTATTACAATATGTTTGGTATTTATAAGTGTCCGTATAAAATGATAGTAATTCTGTTTTAAATTCTTCTTCATTATTAACAATTACTGCACATTTTTTATCTGTTGTAATTTTATATACATCTTTGAAGTTAAATATACAATTACCTGAAATAACAGGTTTCGCCCATATATTTGCTTCTAAGGGATTATGACCTCCTGTGGAAGAGAAACTTCCTCCGATAAATGCTATATGGCATATTGAAAATAATTTAGATAATTCACCCATAGTATCAAGCATTATTATGTCGTTATTCTCAAAATTATCGTTATTTGACCGTTTTCCCCATTTATATCCGGATTTATTTAAAAGTTCGGATACTTCTTCGTATCTTTGAGGGTGCCTGGGGGCAAGCATTAATTTTGCATCAGAACAGTTATTTTTAAGATTTTTAAATACATTTAATACAATTTCATCTTCGCCTTTATGAGTGCTTGCAGCAATAAATACTCTGTAATTATTTGTTCTTAATTGATTTTTATATTCTTCTATTTCACTGTTATTAAGATTTTGGGATATATCAAATTTTAAATTTCCCATAACTTCGGTTTTATCTTTATTTGCACCTATTCCTATAATCCTTTGGGCATCACCATCAGACTGCATAAATATTTTTTCATAACGATTTAAAACGGGTGATAAAAATAGTTTTATTTTTTTGTACCCGTCAAATGAATGCGGAGAAATTCTTCCGTTTACCGTATAAACTTTAATCCCTTTTAATTTTGCTATTGTTACAAAACAAGGCCATATTTCTGTTTCAGCAATGATAACTTTATCAGGTTTAAATGTATTTAAAAAGGATATTATACTGAAAAAGAAATCATAAGGATAATATGCAACTTTATCCGCAATATTATGAAAAACTTTTTGGGCAAGCTCTTGTCCTGTTCTTGTAGTGGTTGTTACAATTATTATTTCATCTTGATGCTTTAATTTATACTCTTTTATAAGTTCTTTTACGGCATTTACTTCACCTACTGAAACAGCATGAAATACTGTTGTTTTTTCGCCTTTTTTATTAAAAGAATAAAACCCCAGTTTTTCCCAAAAGCCTGCTCTAAACTTTGGCTGAATAATAAATGCCAATAATATAAACGGCAATAGTGCCATTGAAAGGATAATTAAAACTAAATTATAAATTATAACCATATTTTATTGTTCTTCTTTGTTTTTATCCTGCATAATGATTTCTTCAGGCTGGTTCATTTTGTCAGGCGATACAATTTGAATGCCGAACTTTGTTCTGAATAAATGTTTTACAGTATCACTTTGTATTTCATACATCATGTTGTTAAACATTTCATATGCTTCTTTTTTGTATTCAAGAAGCGGATTTTTTTGTCCGTATGCTCTTAATCCGATACCGTCACGGAGCATATCAATATTATGTAGGTGATCAATCCATTTATTATCTACAACTCTTAATAATAAATCTTTTTCTAAATGCCTCATTATATTATTATTGCTGAATGCAATTTCTTTTTCCTGGTCTAAATTGTATTGCTCTGCTACTTGGTTGTAGAAATTAACAGTTTGTTCTTCGTGTTCTTTATAAGCATTTAAAGCAAAATCTCTTATTTTTGAGTATACATTTTCAAATTTTACTCCTTGAATATCCTTTACTTCGACATAAGATAATTGCGGAATAACGGAATGAATTTCTTTAACCAGTGATACTAAATCATCATATATATATTCATCCGGATTCATTCCGGGGGCAATATATGTTTTTAAGAGCCTGTCTACTTCTCTTTCAATCATATACATAATATCTTCATGCAGATCTGTATTTTCAAGAACACGATTTCTTTGTGCATAGAATTTTTCTCTCTGTAAATTCATAACATCATCGTATTCAAGTACACTTTTTCTTGCATCAAAGTGGAAAGTTTCAACTTTCTTTTGATTTCTTTCAATCTGTCTTGTAATAATTTTATTTTCGATAGCCATATCTTCTTCAATGTTAAAAGAATTCATTAAAGTAATAATTTGCTGACCGCCGAAAATTCTCATTAAACTGTCTTCAAGTGAAAGGAAAAATCTTGTTGACCCGGGGTCGCCCTGTCTTGCCGCACGGCCCCTTAATTGATTATCAATACGGCGAGATTCATGTCTTTCCGTTCCTATAACATGGAGTCCGCCTGCCTCTACTACTTTTTTATGTTCTTCATCAGTTATTTTTCTTGTCTTTTCAAGAACTTCATTTTTGACTTTTTCATAATCAGCCGTATTTTCAGGTGTTATACCTTTTGAATCAAGCTCTTGTTTGGCAAGATATTCCGGGTTCCCTCCTAAAAGTATATCTGTGCCTCGTCCTGCCATGTTTGTTGCGATTGTTACAGCACCGTATCTGCCTGCCTGTGCAATAATATATGCTTCTTTTTCGTGATGTTTTGCATTTAATATATGGTGTTTTATTCCCTTCTTTTTTAATATATCAGATACCAGTTCCGATTTTTCAATGCTAATAGTACCGACAAGAACTGGTCTTCCTTGTTCGTGCATTTTTATTATTTCATCAACAACTGAAAGATATTTAATTCTTTCGGTTTTATATATAATATCAGGCAAGTCAATTCTTATATCTGTTTTATTTGTAGGAATTCTTGTTACTTCAAGGTTATATATTTTACCGAATTCGGCTTCTTCTGTCATTGCAGTACCTGTCATACCGGATAGTTTCGGGTATAATCTGAATAAATTCTGGAAGGTAATACTTGCAAGAGTTTGAGTTTCATCTTGAATTTGAACTGCCTCTTTTGCTTCAACAGCCTGATGAAGTCCATCAGACCATCTTCTTCCTTCCATAAGTCTGCCCGTAAATTCATCAACGATAATAACTTCTCCGTTTTTAATAACATAATCCGTATTAAGGTGGAAAAGTTCTTTAGCTTTTAAAGCTTGCAAAAGGTGATGAGCATATTGATTATTTATATCAAATAAGTCTTTAATCTCAAGGATTTCCTGAGCTCTATCAATACCTTCTTCCGTTAAAATTACATTTTTATTTTTTTCATCAACTTCATAGTGTTTATTTTTTTCTAACTGTGGGGCAACTGCTGCCATTGTTCTGTATAATTCGGCTGATTTATCAAGTCTTCCGCTGATAATAAGAGGTGTTCTTGCTTCATCAATTAAAATGCTGTCGACTTCATCTATAATTGCATAGTTATATGGTCTTTGCACTCTTTGCTCAACAGCTGTTGCCATATTGTCACGCAAATAATCAAAACCGAATTCATTATTTGTTCCGTATGTAATATCACATAAGTATGCCTGTTTCTTTCGGTTAAAATCTTCATAATCACTCATACCTGATAATATTACACCAACTGAAAGCCCTAAGAATTTATATATTTTACCCATCCAATCGCTGTCTCTTTGAGCAAGGTAATCATTAACGGTAACGATATGGACTCCTTTTCCCGTAAGTGCATTTAAATATGCGGGAAGTGTCGCAACAAGAGTTTTCCCTTCCCCTGTTCTCATTTCTGCTATTTGACCTTCGTGAAGAAAAATTCCGCCTAACAATTGAACATCGAAGTGCCTCATATTGAGAACTCTTTTGCCTGCTTCTCTTACCGTTGCAAAAGCTTCGGGCAGAATTGCATCAAGCGCTTGTTTTTCAAGTTCTCTGTCTTTTTTTATATCATTAGATGTCGGTCTTTTTGCCAGTATTTCCTTAAATTCCAGAGTTTTATTTTTTAATTGTTCATCTGTCATTTTAGAAAATTCTTCTTCAAGAGCATTAATATGCTCAACAATCGGCATCATTTTTTTTATTTTATTATTATTCGGATCGCCCAGTAATTTTAATAACAGGTCAATCATTATCCCTTAATCTCCGTTAATCTACCTTAATAATTGAATTTTAACATATAAATATTAATTTTAAACAGACTTAATGATATCTTAATGTTTTGTTATAATTCTATAATTTATATTAAAGTTTTTTTTATATGTGCCGAATAAATTATTGTGCAGTCAGTGTGAGATAAGTTATGGATTTTGAATTTAAAATTTCCCGTTTTATTGATGATAATCTAAAAAATAATTGTAAAATTTCAAAAAAAGAAGTTGAAAATTTAAGTGTATTTTCATCTTTATTTGATACCGGTATTGAATATAATGATTATGATAAAAGTTCAAAAGATAAAACTAGCTATAAAGAGACATATATAGGTGATTATGAGGGGCTTCAAATCGGTCATTTATTTGCCCCTAACTATAATCCTACACTTGATGAGCTTATTGATGAAAAAAATATTGATGAAGCTAATGCACAAGTTATGCGTCAACATATTATAAGTATTCTTAATGGTTCATATCAAGATGACGAATTAATTTCGTTACAGCAAAATTATTCGGTTTTAGTATCGGATTTGGAAGATAAACTTTCAAATGATAATTCAGTTCCTGATAATTTGAAAAATCAATTCTTTTTAAATTTAGAAAAATTAGAATCTATAGACTCTTTGCAAGCTGATGCAATTGAAGCAAAATCTGTAGTTGCTGATAAAAAGAAGGAAATTGAGGAATTACAAGCTGAACTTGAAAGATTAAATCTTAGGTTATCAACAATACCTGAAGATGAAGTAGAAGCATTCCCAAAAGATAGAGAAATGCAAAAACACATTAAATGGAGCAGAAATGATTTAAAGGGTGATATTGCAGACCTTGAAGAAAAAATTGCAAAGGAACAACTTCTTCTTAATGACTTACAAGAAGATTATAATGAAAAACAAAAACAAGCGGATGATGCGCTTAAAAATAAGTCTAAATATGAAATGATAAATAAATCACTTGTTTCATCAATTACAAAATATTGTTCACCAGAGGTTAATTCTGAAATTTCTGAATTTGAAGAAGTAAGAAAAAATTTAGACTCAAGAAAAAATTATATTCTTGAAGATGCTTCTTTCAGACTTCGCAGGTTTGAAGAATGTTCTGCTGATAAGGACGATAAAATTAAAGAAGAAAAAATTGAAAACCCTGTTAAATATGAAGATGTCAGAAACGAATTATTTAAGGAAAAACTTATAAAATGGCTTGATAAATACAATTCTGATTCGGTTTTATACGATTATATTGATGATATTATTGATATGGCAGAGAAATACGGAATTGAACCTGAACTTTTAGGTGCAATAATTGTAAAAGAAACGGGCTGGGGAACAAGTAAAGTATGCAGAGAAGCAAATAACTACGGCGGAGTACGATATGATGATGATTTTGGAACAGGGGAAAAATATCTTGCTCCTGATGGTACTTATTACGTAATTTATTCTGATCCCAGAGAAGGAATTGAAGCTGTTGCTAAAACTCTTGCTGATTATCCCGGTAATGAACCCGGTATTGATGCCGTTAGTATAGATTATATTAATAAAATTTGCGATGTTTATGCCGAAGGCTCGGATGATTGGCAATATGATATTAAAGAGTTTTATTGCGGATTGAGATGGGGCTAATTTAGAAAAATAATAAATGTAAATTTTTCTTAACATTTTATGTTAAAAAGGCAAAAAATAACCTTTATCGGTTTAATTGTAGTAGAATTAAATTGTAAGAAAGGTTATTATCATGAATATTTCTGCAGTGAATTGTACACCAATAAAACCTCAAACATTTGGCAATAATATAACAGAGGAAACGGAAAAGTACAATCAAATTGAAAAATTTACTGATGGTATAATGGATGAATTTGTCGCATCCGAAGAAACTGATAAAAAAAGTTTTATTAAGAAACCGATAGCAGCTGCTGCTTCAGTCGGTTTGGCTGCATTACTTGCATATGCTTCAGGCAGGTTAGCTGCAAATAAACTTGCTGAAGTGTTAAAAACAGTACATGTTGATTTACCAGGTGTAATGGATAATTCATTAAGAAAAGTTTCCGGTAAAATGAAAGATACAGCTGCAAAACTCTTATCTGAAAATCCTGCTACAAAATCAGCTAAAGTAAAAAATGTTCTTTCAAAAGCTATTTCCGGTTCGGAAAGCATAGCTAATAAAGCTTATAAAAAAATTGCTTATACAAAAGTATTATCCGGTGATACGGCTGAAATTATCAGAACAAAAGCATTTGGGAATATAGGTGGTGTACTTGGTGTATCAACTATACTTCCTACGGTTTGTTCAAAAGATAATGATGAAAATGGTGTAGCTGATATTCTTCAACTCGGTCAAAATGCATATACCGGTACAAGAACAAAAATGACAGATTTATTGAATAATGTAGGTAAAATGGGTGACTTGGTTACATTATTAACTTAAAAAACAAGTTATAAAAAAAAAGACTGCTATACAAAGCAGTCTTTTTTTTTTATAATTTAATTATGAATAATATTATTGTAAAAACTGCGAATTCTGATATTTCCAAAGAACTTAATGATATTGGTTTTGATAGTTCTTATTCTGATATTGCTAAAAATAAGTATATTGGAAAGACATATAAGATATTTAATCTTCAACCTCATGAAGCAAACATATTAAAGCAATTATGTCTTTCTTTGGGTTTTGACTGTGCAGTAAGAAGAGAAACAATAATGTGCAAGTGTGATTATACTGATGCTGTTATTTTTGCTTCAGAATCTCAAATTCAGCAGCTCATTGAAAAACTTCGGCTTCAACCATTCAGACTTGCTAATCTTGCTGAAATTTTAAATCGGCTTGATTGTACTTTTGTTCCTTTAAAAATCAGAAATTATGTATTTGACTGGTCAAGACCTTATGTTATGGGTATTTTAAATGTTACAAATGATTCTTTTTCTGACGGGGGTAATTACAATAATGTTGAAACTGCATTAAATCATGCTGTTGAGATGATTGAACAAGGTGTTGATATTATTGATATCGGCGGTGAATCAACAAAACCCGGTGCTGAAAGTGTACCTGTTGATGTAGAAATTGAAAGAGTTATTCCTGTAATTAGAATAATTCGTGAGTCCGGAATTGGTGTCCCAATTAGTGTTGATACCAGAAATTATGCGACTGCAAAAACTGCAATTGAAGCAGGTGCAGATATAGTTAATGATGTTTCGGGACTTGAATATGATAATAACATGTTTAACTTCGTTGTGAGTAATAATATTCCGACTGTTATCGTTCATTCCGACTCTGTACCTGCTAGAAGTGTTGATTTTTTTGAAGGTGATATTGTAGAAGAAATATATTTTTCTTTGTATAACAAAATACAAAAATTAAAAGAAGCAGGAATGGAAAGTCAAAATATAATTGTTGATGCCGGTATCGGTTTTGGTAAATCAGTTGAAAGTAATTTTGAAATTTTAAAAAGATTTAATGAGTTTAATACTTTGGGCTGTCCTTTACTTTTAGGTATATCAAGAAAATCATTTATTACAAAAGCATTTAACATATCTTCTGAAGAAGCTGATATTCCTACTTCTTTATATTCATCTTTAATTAAAAACGTAAATATTCACAGAGTTCATAATGTTAAATTGGTTAAGCAGTATTTAGAGTATTCAAGCAAACTTAATTAAAATATTATATTTTATACTTTTTTTTAGTTTGTTCTAATACCTGAGTAAAAGTTTCAATAGGGGTAAATTTAAATCCGCAGTCTTCGGACATAACAGCTCCCATTTTAAATATGACTTCTGAAGGGTATCTTCTGCATATTCCGGGGCGGAATTTATGTATTGTACATATTCGTTTCTCTTTATCAAATTTGTTGCATTTAAATACAAGTCCGTTTTCATCTTTATCAATAATTTCAAGGTAGGTGTAAAACGGGTGAAGTTTTTTCAGATTTTCAAATTCTTCTTCCGATTTTATTGTATCTTTTTTATGGTTAACATAAATCTTGGAACAGCAGGCACCGCATCTTATGCAATGCCCTGTGCGGTAATATTTTCTTCTTAAAATATATTTATAAATAAATTTTTTAAATCCCATAATATCTATTATAATATAATTATGAATATAAAAGAGCAGTTAAGGTTAATTCCGGAATCAAGCGGTTCTTATCAGTTTTACGATAAGGATAACACGATAATTTATGTCGGGAAAGCTAAAAATTTAAAAAGAAGAGTTTCAAGTTATTTTAATAAAAAGCACGATTCTGTTAAATTGGCGGTTATGGTGCCTAAAATTGAACGGATTGAGTTTATTATCACAAATTCCGAGGTTGAAGCTTTAATTTTAGAATCTCATTTAATAAAAAAGTACAAGCCAAAATACAATGTTTTATTAAAAGATGATAAGAAGTTTCCGTATTTCCTTATAACCAAAGAAGATTACCCCAGAATTCTCGTAACAAGAAAGAAAAATAAAAATATGGATGAGGGTAAATACTTTGGTCCTTATACTAACGCAAAATCAATGTATACGACATTGGATTTATTAAAAAAACTCTTTCCTTTAAAGCAATGCAAGACCCCCAAATTTAAAGACAGACCTTGTATTTACTATCAGATAGGAAGGTGTCTTGCTCCTTGCCAAAAAATGATTTCGTCCGATGAATATAAAAAACTGATTAAAAATGTTGAACTTTTTTTATCAGGTAAACAAATGCAGCTGGTTGAAGAATTAAAGTCCATGATGGAAAAATATTCAGCTAACGAAGAGTATGAAAAAGCTGCTAAATATCGTGACAGTTATTTTGATGTTTTAAAGACTATAGAAAAACAAAAAGTTGTTTATGAAAATACTAAAATTAATCAGGATATTATTTCCGTAAGTACGGACAGCTATATGGGCGGTATTTCGCTTCTTCAAATAAGAGACGGCAGGCTTACTAATAAGAAAGATTTTGAAATTACTAAATCTGATTATGACTGCGAAGATGAAATTATTACTTATTTTATAAAAGAATACTATCAAATGACGGCAGAAACAGAAATCCCCTCTGAAATTGTATTTTCTTATAAAATATCATCAGAGGATAAAGACTTGCTTGAAAAGTGGCTTACTTCAAAAAAAGGGTCAAAAGTTCTAATTAATCCTAAAACAAATAAAAAGAATGAAGAAATATTAGAGCTTGCCTGCAAAAATTCAAATTATCATCTTGAAGAAATGAAGGTTAAATCATTGCAGGATATTCAAAATAATTATAATGAAACAGGTTCTTATATTCAGGAAAAATTAGGCTTGAATAAATTTCCGCACAGGGTTGAGTGCTTTGATATTTCTCATATACAAGGTACGCATACTGTTGCTTCAATGGTTAGTTTTTATAACGGAATGCCCAAAAAAAGCGAGTATAAAAGATTTAAGATTAAATCACTGGAAGAAGGCAAGCCTGATGATTTCCAATCTATGCGAGAGGTTGTTACAAGAAGGTATTCAAGATTATTAAAAGAAAATCTTGAATTTCCCGATTTAATTATAATCGACGGAGGAAAAGGTCAGCTTTCAAGTGCCGTTGAAATTTTAAATGAACTGGGGATAAAAAATCAGGATATTGTTTCTCTGGCAAAAAGAATTGAAGAGGTATTTATACCAAATAAATCAAGACCTGTTATTTTCCCTTCTACCTCACAGGCATTGTATTTCTTTCAAAGAATAAGAGATGAGGCACACCGCTTCGCAATTACTTTTCACCGCCATTTAAGAGATAAAGATGCTCTGCATTCTGAGCTTGATGAGATAAAAGGATTATATACAAAAAACAAAAAGTTGTTATTTGATAAATATTCAAGTGTAGCTAAAATTTCTAAATTATCAAAAGAGGAACTGTTATTACTGTTATCAAAAAATCAGGCTCAAATTGTTTATGATTATTTTCATACGGTTTCAAAGTCTTGAAAGTAAAATTCCCTTTTGATAACATTTTATTAAACGTGAGGATATAAATTATGAGTGAAAATCTTGAAAAACCGATGCAAATCACTTTTGATATAACAGACAGATGCCAGATGGAATGTGTCACCTGCTCTAAATGGAAAACTGTTGCTTCTGAAGTAATGCCTAAGGAATTGACAACAGATGAGTGGAAAAAAGTTTTAAAAGATTTAAGAGCTTGGCTTGGTGATGGTTTTTGGTTTTGTTTTTCGGGCGGCGAACCATTTTTAAGATCCGATATATTTGAACTTGCCGAATATGCAAAATCATTAGGCATTAAAGTTGCTTCTATGACAAATGCTTTTAGTATTCAAAATTTGTACGAAAAAATCGTTGATTCTCCTATTGAATCTTTAAATATATCATTAAATGCAATTACAAATCCTGTTATTCATGATGTATCAAGAGGCAGGACCGGTTCATTTGAAAAGGCGCTTGATTCAATATTACAGCTTAAAAAAATAAGAGACTCAAAAAACGGAAGTTTAGGAATAAATATTGCAACGATTTTGTTTCCTGAAAATATAGAGGAGGCTATTCCTCTTGTTGAGTTCGTTACAAGAAATAAAATTAACGGAATTATGTTCCAATTGCTGGATGATAAAGAATCTTTTCATGGCTATAATTTCCAAAAAGGATGTAAGACTGCAACATATGAAATGCCCAAAGAACTTAGAGCTCAATATAAATCCATGGCAAAAAGAGCTATTGAAGTTGTTGACAGACTTATTGAAATGAAAAGAGCAGGTCATTCAATTTATAATTCTTATGAGCAGTTAGAAGCAATGAAAATATTCTTTAACAATCCTGACGATATATTAAAGACTATTATTTGTGATGTTGGATCTACAAATTTTGCTATTGACCCTTATGGTGATGTAAGATTATGTTTTAATATGCTTCCTGTCGGAAATATTAAAGAAAATACGGCGGAGGAAATATGGAATAATGCAAAATCCGCTGAATGCAGACAAATGACTAAAACCTGCAAAATGTATTGCAGAATGCTTAATTGTAATTTTAAGCATAATTTTGCAAACTTTAATAAATCATTTTTAACAAGATGTTTTAATAAATTAAACAAAATACTTTGCGGAACTAAATAATATGACTTTAAAATTTACTTCTCTGATTTTAATATCAATTTTTAAAAATGTTATTAATGATAATGTTGTAAGACTTTTTGTTGATTTATTAAAGCATTTAACAAAAGATGAAAAAAATATAGAGTATGATTTAAAATTATACTCTGATTTTGTAGAGGCACTATATTCAAAAAATCAAAATCAAAATTTATTTGAATATCTTTCATCACTTATTTATACAGATGAAAATATTATTTCTAAAGGATGTAGTGATTGTATAAGGGAAAATAATCAATTACTTGATACTGCAAGATATGAGTTATCACTCATAAATGAATTAGTTAAATTTAATTATGACGAAATTAGGCAAATGTTTAATGATAAATACCCTGATTGTAGTGATATAATTTCTCATTTGCCGATATTTAATACTATAGGACTTAGGGAGTTTGATTTAAATGATATTATAAAATCATATTCACAAAAAGGTTACGGAATATTCTCGTGTTATAGTGCATTTAAATATCTCGATAATAAGGAAATTAAGCCTGTAGAATATTTTGATACTCTTACATTCTCGGATTTAAAAAATTATGAATATCAGCAAAATATTATAAAACAGAATACACTTGCATTTTTGCAGGGTAAGCCTGCTAATAATGTTTTATTATACGGGGATAGAGGTTGCGGTAAATCATCAACAGTTAAAGCACTGATAAATGAATTTGCTGATTATAATTTAAAAATTATTCAGGTTTCTAAAAAAGGATTTATTAATCTGCCTGATTTATATGATAAATTAAGGAATTTGCCTTTAAAATTTATTATTTTTGCCGATGATATTTCATTTGATGAAAATGATGAAAACTTTTCTTCAATAAAAGCAATACTTGAAGGCTCTTTATATAACATTCCCAAAAACCTTATTATATATGCAACAACAAACAGAATGCACCTTGTAAAAGAAAGTTTTACTGCCCGAGAGGGAAATGAAGTTCATTTTAACGATACTATTGACGAAATGGTTTCGCTATCTGACAGGTTCGGCATAATGCTTACCTTCTCATCCTTAAATAAAAATGAATATCTTGATATCGTTAAGCAAATTGCAAATGATTGCTGTATTGAAGTTAATGATAAACTACTTAAAGATGCATCGGCATTTTCTATCCAAAAAGGAATTATGACCCCGAGAATTGCAAGGCAGTTTATAAACGATTTTATTGCAAACCTCACTATTTAATATATAATTAATCTTATGAATATAAATGATTATAAAAGAGTTGTTTTTAAATTCGGAACAAATGTCCTAAGAAATGATGATAAAGATATTTCTTTATCAAGAATTTATTCTTTTATAGAAGATATTTCAAACCTTCATAAACAAGGGATGGAAGTTATTATAGTTACTTCAGGAGCTGTCGGACTCGGAGCAAAAAAGCTGAATGTTAATTCATCAGAAAGTTTATCCGTAAAACAGGCATGTGCTGCAGTCGGACAAAGCCAGTTGATGTGTATATATGAGGACGGATTTGGTAAATATTCAATAAATACGGCTCAGGTTCTATTAACTGAAGATGATTTTACAAACAGGGTTAAATACTTAAGCTTAAATAATGTTTTAAACACTTTAATTGATTTAAGAGTTATTCCGATTATCAATCAAAATGATACTGTTTCAACATCTGAATTGGAAGAAGAAGGGAATCCGCTATACGGAGTCAGTTTTTCAGATAATGATAAACTTTCTGCACTTGTTGCAAGTAAACTTGATGCTGATTTACTTGTTATATTGTCAGATATAGAAGGATTATATGACGATAACCCTAAAGATAATCCTAATGCAAAACTTATAAGTGAAGTAAAAGAACTTACTCCCGAAATTGAAAATTATGCTAAATCCGCTTCAAACGGCGGTCGAGGCGGTATGATTACAAAACTTCAGGCGGCAAAAGTTGTAACTCACTCGGGCGGAAGTGTTATTATTGCAAACGGAAAAACTCCTCAAATTATAAGAAAACTCTTTGATGGCGGAAAATACGGAACAACCTTCCATCCTGTTGAGCAGTTATCTCAAAAGCGCAGATGGATAGCTTATGCAACTAATATAACAGGACAGATAGTTGTTAATGCAGGTGCAAAAAAAGCAATAACCGAAAAAAATACCAGCCTTTTGGCTATTGGGGTTATTAAAGTAAACGGAATTTTTTCAAGAGGAGATGTTATTTCAATTCTTGATGAAAATAATGACGAGTTTGCAAGAGGCATTGCTAACTACTCGTCAATTGATTGTTCTAAAATTATAGGCAAACACTCAGATAATATTTATGAAATTTTAGGACATAAAAATTATGATGCAATAATTACAAAAGATAATATTGCATTGGTTTAGAGGTGTTATTATGCAGGATATTATTTCTATTGCCAAATCAGCTAAAGATGCATCAATCAGTGCTCTTTCTTTATCAGAAGAACTTAAAAATAATGCTCTTATAAAAATTGCTGAAGAAATTGAAAATAATAAAGAACTAATATTTAATTCAAATAATATGGATTTGCAAAGTGCATCTATACTTTTGAATGAAGGTAAAATCAGTAATTCCATGTTTAACAGGCTTAAGCTTGATGAAAACAAGCTGACAGATATGATTCAAGGTATAAAAGACGTAGCTAAACTACCCGAGCCTGTTAATAAAATTTTGTTTGAAAAAAATATTGCGGTTGGTATTACACTTAAAAAAGTATCATGCCCGATTGGTGTAATAGCAGTAATCTTTGAAGCCAGACCTGATGTAATAAGTCAGATTGTTTCATTATGTTTAAAAACATCAAATGCAGTTATTTTAAAGGGCGGAAGTGAAGCAGTTAACACAAATAAAGCAATCTTTGACATAATTAAGAATTCATTGAAAAACTTTCCACAAATACCTGAGGGGCTTATTAATCTTGTTTTTTCAAGAGAAGATATAAATGAAATTTTATCACTTGATAGGTATATAGATTTAATTATCCCAAGGGGTTCTAATTCACTTGTAAAATATATTAAAGAAAACACTAAAATCCCTGTATTGGGTCATTCAGACGGGGTTTGTCATATTTATATTGATGAATATGCAGATTTGGAAAAAGCAATTAATGTTTGTATAGATGCAAAATGTCAGTACCCGAGTGCTTGTAACTCAGTTGAAACTGTTCTTGTTCATAAATCGCTTTTAAATTTGTTTGTTCCGAGGCTGATTTTTAAACTTATTGAAAATAATGTTGAAATTTTAGCTGATGAAAATATAAAAAATATTTTTCCTTCTGTTACTGTTGCTTGTGAAGCTGATTGGTCAACCGAGTATAGCGATAAAAAGGTTTCATTAAAAATTGTTGATAATATTAATGAAGCAGTTAATCACATAAATAAATACGGTTCAGGTCATACGGATTGTATAATAACGGAAAATAATGATAATGCTGAATATTTTATGCAAATGGTTGATTCCGCAGGTGTTTATCAAAATATATCAACAAGATTTGCAGACGGATATAGATACGGCTTTGGTGCGGAAGTCGGGATATCAACAAATAAAACCCACGCAAGAGGCCCTGTCGGACTTGACGGATTAACTATCTACAAATATAAATTGTATGGCAATGGTGATATTGTTGATGATTTTGTCAAGGGAAAAAGAAAATTTTTTAAATAAAAAAAAGAGCCTTTAAGGCTCTTTTTTTGATAATTATTTATTAACTGTAATTAAACCGTTGGCTGTATATTCATTAGCAAGATTTGAATTAACTTTTTTAGCCTGAGGAACAACCATTACTTTTCCTTTAATATCGTATTTACTTTCAATTCTTTCTTTTTGTTCGGGGCTGGAAGTTATCAGACCTGTGTCGTAGTTAATACAGTCAAGAACATGTTTGCATTCAAAATCTTCTAATTTAAAGTCGCCGTTAGCAATTTGCATTGTTGTATAATATAATGAATCTAAATTACCGCAGTCAGCCCAAGGTTCACTTGTTGTAACAGCATATACTTTTTGTCCTTTTAATGCATTTTTTGCTTCAAATATCGCCTTTTCAGGAATATTTATTTCAACATCTTTAACGTTTGCTTTTAAATAGTTAATAATATCATCGTATTTATCAAATTTAGAAAGTCCCATTACTATTGGAACATAGACTTTTGACCAATCACGGGATTCCTTATTTGCACCTGTTGGCAGGTATTCTTCAATAATAGACAGAGCTTTAAAAGCTTCTTTACTAACCGCAAATTGGAATGTATTTGCAAGGCATTTACCTTTATTTTCAAATCCATATTTTATTATATCATCCATTTTCGGTTTTTCGGCAAACTCAAGGATTTCATTGTCCTCGTTTAACTTCATAATGCCTAATTTCTTTGCAGCATTATTTGCACTAACTTCTTTCGCAATCATTGCAATTGCAACTTTACCTGTATCCATTAGTTCATTCATTTTTATTGTTGCATTTGTCATTCTTGACATTGAATCGTTGGGGAATATACAAAGACTTTTTCTTCCTTCTCTATCCATTTTGTTGTATAAATCAACAGTAAATCCGCCATTACCTTTATTAATACCAGATTTGTTTAAATATAACTTAATATTTTTACCAATACCGATTTTTTCGGGTGAACAATCAAGTAAGCCTGCATTGTGTAATGTAATAAAAGTAGTTTCCATTGGGGTTAAGCCTGTAGCGGTTCTGAATACACCTTTTGTAGATTGAGCCCCGTCTTTTTTACCATGAAAAATGCCTGATGAAGATGCATTTGTGTATTCTGCTCTTGAACCAAATCCCCCTGCAAGCATTGCTAATTGAGTATTTTTTGCTCCCTCTTTTGCTTTAAATTGGTCTAAGACTATTTCACCTCTGTTGATTTTATCTATAAATGTAATAATACTGTCTATTACTTCATTTACAAATCTACCATCTTCCATACCGATTACAATTTCAGTACCTTCTCCTTGAGATGGCAGCCATTTTTTCTCTATAACAGGTTGAGGATTTGGTACAAATTTTTTAAAGTATTCATCATTATTTTGTATTGCGGTTATTTTTACATGGGATTGGTTATTATCCGGTAATTTTGTAATTTCACCATAATTTGTCATTAATACGTCATCGTTATCTTCAAGTACTGTCATTAGATTGCCTTTTGTATTCAAAACATATGCTTTTTCAGGCGAATTTGGATCTTGTTCAATTCTTATTATTTGAGGAAGCTCCTCTATTTTGTATTTATCAGGAAGTGTTCCTGATGTTCTTGTAGGTCTAACTGCCATTTCATATAATATTCCTTGAGGCATTTTTTTAAGTTGAGTTCTTGCGTCCTTAATAGTACCATCTTTTTCATCAATTACTATATTTGTTTTTATTGCATCGTAGACTGAAGGTAAGTCAACTGATATTTGATCAATAAACTTACTTACGGGAACATTCCAGCCTACACATTCACCCTTATTTAATTTATCTCTGCATGTATATATATCGCTTTGTAATTCATTAAATGCTGCTGATAGACTTTTTCCAAAACTAACTGTATTAGCTGTTTTAATACCGTATATACCTTGGTATGCACCTGCTAATTTGCTATAGTCGTACTTAATAGGATTTGTATTGACTTGGAAATTTTGTGCTTGTGCATTATTCCTTGGGCTAATCCTTGGTTGTGAGCTAATACCCCTAAATTCTACTCTCTGAATCATTCTTACTCCTTTCGTGCAGATTATAGTCTTAAATTTTTAAAAAACCCCACAAAAAATTTTTTGCTATAAAAAAAGATTATTACTTAATAATAATCTTTTTTTATTTATTATATAAATTATAATTACTATTTTTGATTAGACAAAATCGTTAATATTAATTCATTTACTTTATGAGGAACTCGTTTAAATTTTTCATTTTGTGTAACAAATTTATTATTATTTTTTGTTATTGTTCCTATTTGTTTTTCGTCCAGTGTTATTATTCCGTCATAATATACATATACTTTTTTACCGTTATAAACAGTAATATTATTACTATTCTGCATTGCTATTAAATTACCTTTTAAATCATAAAGATAATAATATCCGTCTTTTTTAGTAATTATAATGGGTTTAAAAAAGTGTGAGCATGGTTTTTGTATTGATATTGAGTCAAAGTTTGCAGGCAAAACTTCAACACCTGCTTTATTTTTTAAACCGATTTTATTTCCGTTCTTACTTATTAAATAATCTTTGTTTTCAACAAAAACAGTGTTCTTTTCCTTGTTCTCAAGTTTTACAAGTTTGTCGCCTCTCATAGGAAGTCTTGAGTTTTTATTTAAGAATGCTGCTTTAATTTTACCGCTTGATTTAACTTCTTCGATTTCATATACAAGGTCATTATTTATTTCTTTTGTATATGTTGTTTCATTGTTAATATACTTCCTTTTAAATATAGGTTTAATGTCATTTGCGAGAAGAGCTTCTTTTGTTGTTGTAATAGTATATAGTTCATCTTCAGGAATAAGTCTGCCGGTATTATGGAAAAATCTGTATTTGCCTTCAATTTTTCCTGTTAAATATTCTTTTCCGTCAGAATTAAAAACATTTACTCTTTGGAAATTAGGCGGAAGCAGTACATTTCCGCTTTTATCAACAAGTCCGTATTTTCCGTCATTTTTGACTTTTACATATTTACCCACAGGAGTAATATCTTCATATGGGGTTAAAAAAGTTGATTTTAAAGCTAAATTAATATAACCTGCTTTATTATCCTTTATTAATTTGTATTCGTTATCATTAATAGCTGTTATTTCATCCCATATCGGTTTAAGTATAAATTTATCGGAATCTTTATATTTAAGTCCGTATTTATCATTAACTTTAATAATTATTACATTTGCATTTTCACTTACAATTATTTCTTCTTGTCTATCATTATCAGTTTGAATGATTTCATAATCAGAAGCTTTTGTTTCTTTTGCATATGAATAATTAAGCCCCGTAAATAGTAAGAAGACTGCTAAAATACAAATTATCTTTTTCATATTATTTCCTTTCTTAATTATGATTATAATATCATAGTTAATTTATATTGAAAATAAGGTTTTTTATTTCATCTGTAATATCTGTTTTGTAGCGAATATTTTGAGAAATGATTTTTGCAAATTTTGCTTTTTTAAATTCACCTAATTGCCTTGTTCTATATAAGTATTCAAGGTTACTGCACATTTTAGGGTATAATAATAAATCTTTTTTTATAACAGGCAAAACTGTTTCATATTCATTATTTAATGCCCTTTTAATTAAATTAACCGATAGGATATCTTCAAATTCGCCTTTTTCAATTATTAAAATTTTATCTTTAGGATAAATATTTTGTTTTAAAATATTGCATATTTCTTTTGCATCAGAATCAAAAAGCAAAATAACGGGAATTTTTAATTTATCTTTTAAATTGATATATAAATTAGGACTTTTGCTTTTACCGCCTGCGCCCAGAATATAAATTCCGTTTTTATTAAAATCGGATTTTAATTTAGATGCAAAAACTGGTAAAAGAATTTCTTCCGTAATACCTTCTACAATTAGCAGCTTTCTTATTGGAAAAAGTAATGAATGCTTTTTACTTTCATTTATAATTTCATTTTCGTTATTTAATTTATATGATGCTTTAAGAAATTTTAAATTAATCGGAAGTTCGTTATAGTTTAAATCTTCAAGTATTTGATTAATATTTAATTTTGCATTTATAAATCTTTTTGTTTTTTTATCAATATTTTTAAAAGTGTATTCACAGAGCCATTTAAGAATATTAAAGTTAGTTTCTTTATTATTTTTACCATATATATTTTCAACTGATTTATTCCAAATTAAAGAAACAATACGGCATAATTCATTCTCATCCATTTTTTCAATATCATGTAAAGAGTATTTTGGGGTGATTAAATTTTTAAGGATTATTCCTGAAAATACTCTGAAATAAGATTCTTCAGGATGCTTAAACCTTGAAAGCCTGTCAAGATTAATAAATAGCTCATTTTTTGTAAGAAATTTAAATTTTATAATAATCACCTCAAAGAAAAATTGGTCTAGTGAATTATCAAGATACGCAAAAGTTTGCGGACGCAATTAAATTAAAAAAGGAGTGCCGAAGCACTCCTTCTTTAATAAAAAAATTATGCATTAGTTAATTGTTTATTTGATGATTTTGAAACAGCTTCAACTAATGATTTAACAACAGCTATCATAGCTATTGTAGAATTTAATTTATTAACGCAAGAACCGACACCAATTGCACTTGCACCTGCAGCGAATGCCATTGCGGCTGTTGTCGTTGTAATTCCCGATGCTGTCATAACAGGAATTGAAGTATTTCTTGTTAACTCAATTGTATTTGAAATTGATACTTCAGCTGTTTGAAGAAGACCTCTTGCACCTGATTTATCGGGAGTAACTGTTGCAGCACCTTCTGTTTGAATTAAATCAACACCCATTTCTTCCAATTTTTCAGCCAATTGAATTTGTTCTGAAATTTCAATATGTCCCGGAACTGTAACACAAATAAAAGTTTTTTCACCGTTTAAAAGTGAAAGAGTTTCATTAACTATATTTAAAACATCATTTGCGCTAATTCTTTGACCTTTTTTATAAAGTGCATCAAAGTTACCTACTTCAATAGCATCAGCACCTAATTTTACGGCATTAGCCAATTCTGAAGGTACAATAGAAGAAACGAATACGGGAAGAGTTGTCATATCTTTAACCATAGAAATGATTTCTTCATTGTAGCAGATATCTACAGCATGAGCACCGCCCATTTCAGCCGCAGAAACAACATTTTTTACTGATTCTTTATTAAAATTATCAATACCTGCAATAATTTTAATTGCGTTTCTTTCTTCAAGGTGTCTTTTAAAATTTTCAATTTTATTCATAATATCCTCCGTTAAATAAAAATACGAGTGTAATTATAACACATTCTTTAAAAATAAAACAGGCTTTAATCCGCCTGTTTTATTTTTTTATTTTAAAATTTATTTATTTTTGATGTCCTGTCCATCTGTGTTCAACATCGGAACGTTTTTCTGAAGCATTTAGTGATGCGTTCCAGAGATTAATCCCCATTGCGGCAACAGCTGTAACAATAGCAAGTGCTTTATTTGGAAGTTTTTTAGCACCTTCTGCCGCTTTAGATTTGAAATGATTAATTACACTGCCTGCGGTATATACAAGGGAACCGATAATAGCAGCATCTTTAATTCCTTTAAAAAATCCCTTAAAATACTGACCAAAAGATGCAAAAAACTTAGCAATTACAGCAATAAAAGACTTAAATGCTTTTATAGGTCCTTTTTTTTGTTTTGTTTGTTTATCAGTTGACAAATTAACCGAATCTTCTTCCACTGCGCTTGCAGCCGGAATAGAAGGAACAACATCAGTTACTTTAATTGGCTTTTGTGTTGATGAATAACTTGATGCCGTTTGTTTTGTTTGAGTGATATCGTTGAAAATATTATTTGTCATACTTGCCTCACACTTAATTTGTATCTATAGAAAACTTGTAAATAATATTTTTTGACTATTTTTGACAATATTTTAACTTTTGTAAAGTTGTATTATTTATACTAATTGTAGCATTTCTTTAACTGCATTGTCCAGTCCGATAAATATAGCTCTTGATATAATACTGTGACCTATGTTTAATTCATAAAGGTTAGTAATTTCGTGCATTCTGAAAACATTTTTGTAATTAAGTCCGTGTCCTGCATTAACAGTTATTCCAAGTGATTGAGCTAATTTTGCGGATTTATATAATTTTTGGAATTCAGTTTCTTCATTTGCAGTAGAGAAAGCTCTTGAATATGAACCCGTATGAAGTTCAATAAATTTTGCACCCGTATAATTTGCAGCTTCAATTTGGTTTTCTTCCGGGTCAATAAAAAGGCTAACATTAATACCATTATCAATTAAAGGTGCAATAAAATTTTTAATTTTATCTTTTTGAGAACAGACATCAAGTCCGCCTTCTGTAGTAATTTCTTGTCTTTTTTCTGGTACGATACAGCAGGAGTGTGGTAACAGTTTAAGTGCTATTTTTTGCATTTCTTCTGTTACTGCCATCTCGAGATTTAATTTGCAGTCAAGATTATTTTTGACATAAAAAACGTCATCATCTTTAATATGTCTTCTATCTTCTCGCAAGTGCATTGTAATTCCGTTTGCGCCTGAATTAATACAGATTTGAGCGGCATCAAAAACACAAGGGTCATTTTCGCCTCTTGCATTTCTAAGTGTTGCGACATGGTCAATATTTACACCTAATAACATTTATTTTCTCCAAAATTTATTATTATTATAGTATTAAACAAAAGGTATTTACAACACAAATTTTAATGTTAGTATAGATATGTAATATTCCTCAGTAGCTCAATGGCAGAGCATTCGGCTGTTAACCGAAGGGTTGTAGGTTCGAGTCCCACCTGAGGAGTTTATTTTTTTTTAAATTGATTTTTCCTGTAAGATGAGAACTTAAGTATGAGTTCAATTGGGGTATTAAAAAGCTTATTTTACAATAGAAATTGTATCAACTTCTACAGATAAAGAATTAAAGTCTTTATCAACTTCGCCTGTGATTTTAACGGTATCATTGGCATTGACGGTTTTTCCTGCCCATACTTTATCATCTATTTCAACAGTTATAGTACCTGTTGAGTCTTTAAAAAGATATTTTTCTTTTCCGATTTTGGAAACAATATTCCCCTGTAAAGAGATATAAGAATTATCGGCAAAAGTCTTAACGGAAGCAACTGTTGTTGCTTTATCTTGAGAAGTACCCGTATATCCGCCAACGGCATTGTTATATTGCGTATTTTCAGCATAATCCGCATAAACTGTTGATGCTGTCATAACAAAGATAATTGAAGTCAATGCTAATAATTTTTTCATATATTTCTCCTTTGTTAAGAAAATAACTTATTATGATAATAAGTACTATAGCATATTTTATAGCTGATTGTGTATATTTTTTAATATAATCTGTTTTTTTTGTAATTATTTAAAGCAAGCAGGTTGATTTTGACTACTTTTGCCAAAATTTAAAATTTTTGCAAAATGTTTGCTTCCCCATAACAAAATAAACATAAATACATCTAATCTGGTTTCGCACTCTACCACCGACTCCTAGTCGCTGTAAGAGTGCTCACCTTTTCAATATGCCACTCTCAAAATTTTACTCAGCTAACGCATACAGGCTCAGTCACACTCCGCTTCGCTTCGGATACAGGCTCACAATCTTCGCATTGCTTAGATGTTCGCTTTGTAATCCTCACTCCGTTGCGGTGCTTCGCTGTCTTGAAATTGTTTTTCGGCTCCGGCTTGGTGTTCGCTCGGACGTTGCCCTGTCGCTCACATTGCCCTCGCTTACCGGACTTCGTCCGTCCGCAATTTCGCTTTGTAACACCACTTCGTGACTTATCGTAAAATTTTGTTCGGACATATTAATGAATTGTTGGGTAACGCTTTGCTAACTCAAATTGCAAACTATCCTTTAGACCGTTAATTTATTCTAACAGCCAATCAATCAGATTAATTATCTTTATGCCGTCTTCATCTGTATTAGAAAATAATGTATCTGTTGTCAGGATTATTTTTTCATAATTATCTTTAATAGCCTTTAATGGTGCAAGTTCCCTTAAACGAACCTTACCATCCGTCAGGCTTTCGGTTACTTGAATGTATTTTTTTTCATTTACTTTAGTTGCAATAAAGTCAATTTCATTATCTGAGATTTTACCGATAGAAACTTCATAACCTCTGTTTCTAAGCTCCATAAAGACTATGTTTTCTAATATGTGTCCTCTGTCTGTGTTTCTTAAACCGAGCAGATGATTCCTCAAACCCATATCAACCATATAATATTTACCTTGAGTTTTAAGATGTTCCTTGCCCTTAATGTCATATCGTTTTACCCCATAAAAGACAAAAGCATTTTCAAAAAATTTTATGTAATTATCTATAACCCCGACTGTTGTACCTTTGGTAATAGAGTTATTTGAAACTAAGGTGTTTTTTATATTATTTACTGAGGTTGAATTTCCAATATTATCCGCTAAAAACATCACAACTTTATTTAAAAGAGCTGCATCTCGAACACTTGCTTGATTTATAACATCTTTTATAATAACAGTTGAAAAAATACCGTCTAATGCTTGATTTATCATTTGTTCATTTAAATTCAAATCAGAAAGCCCCGGCATTCCGCCGATTTGCAGATATAAGTTAAATTTTTCCTCCTTTGTTTTATTCCCTAAATCATAGAAAGTCAAAAATTCTTTAAAAGAAAGAGGCTGCATTTTTATTTCAACATATCTGCCCGAAAGATACGTTGATAATTGAGAAGATAATAAATAAGCATTTGAGCCTGTAATATAAATATCCGTATTAAAATCAACACGAAGCGAGTTAACAGCTAATTCCCAGCTTTTTACCTTTTGTATCTCATCAAATAACAAATATATTTTGCCTTTGGTCTTTTGCACATTTGTTTTAACCAACTCATAAAGCTCTTTATAGGTTAATCCGTCATACTGTAAGGATTCAAAATTTATCTTAATTATATTTTCCTGCTTTATATTTTGAGATTTAAGATAATCGGCAAAAAGTTCAAGCAAAGAAGATTTTCCGCAGCGTCTTATACCAGTGATAACTTTTATTAAGTCTTTATCTTTGAAATTAATTAATTGATTTAAAAATATCGGACGATTTATCATATAAACACCTTTTTATGTATTATACAATAAAACTTATAATTATTCAATACTTTTTCTTTTATAAAAGAAAAAGTAATTTTATTATGCTATATTTTTATAATTTTCTATAAGTGAGAATATTGAGAGGCTGTTTATATCTGTAATTTTCTCATATAACTTCTGCACAAAAAGTTCCAATGTAATACATTGAGGAGAGTTTATTTTTTTTATATATTTAATTGATTTTGTTCGACTACTTTTTCTGAAATTTTAAAATATTTTCAAGTGGAATTTCAAGTGAATTTGTTAAATCTACTATTTTTTTTACAGTCAAATTTTGCTCGCCTCGTTCTACTTTTCCTATATAATTAGTGTGTACATTCGCTAACTCTGCAAATTTTTCCTGAGAGAGTTGTTTTTTTGTACGTTCAACCCTGAAATTTAAGCCGATTTGTTTTAAAACCTCTTTGTAGTCATTCATATTAGAGATTTTATACTATTGACAATGTGTATTCTATACTATTATAATAGTGTGATGAAATTTATGAATAGACAGAAAAAGCAAGGCTTCACATTGTCAGAAGTAGTAATAACAATATGTATAATCGGAATTATTTCTGCCATAATGATACCGTCATATGTTGAAAGATATCAGCACAGGGCAAGAATTGTTGCCTGGAGGCATGCATACTCAGCGGTGGCAAATGCCCTTTTACTTATGAAAATGGATACGGTGGTTGTAACATCAGAGAAAGATGCTGTTGATACTTTAGCAAAATATTTAAATGCAATAAAAATATGTGATACATTACAGGCAAGTGAAAAAGGATGCAGAAAAAATCCGGATGATCCTGTTAAAGACCTTAAAGGAAATGTTCTTTATGGTTCTCTTGACTCAGCAGGCGGAGGCTGTGCTTCCATAGTATTACTTAACGGTGTTACTCTTTGTCTTGATTCTTTTGGTAAAGCTGCTCCTTTATGGTTTGATGTAAACGGGCAAAAAGGTCCGAATCGAGTAGGGTATGATATATTTCAAGCAATAGTTAATTTTCCGGACTTCATAATAATGCCGGCAAATGGCTGGACAAGCGGCTACGGACCTGCAAACAGTCAAATGATGACGAGAGAATATGGTGACGGTACTTGTCAGAATATTGATCACGGTTTTGGGTGCAGTGCATACTATTTAACTCATGATGAATAATTATATACATATATTAGTAAATTAACCAACAATAATAGAAAAAAAATAAAAATTTATAATAAATAAACGTGTTCAGCTTTGACTGACATTTTTCAATCATAGCTGAACATGTTTGTTATGTTTTATATTTTATTCCAAATTTCTTCCAATGCTTTCAATTGTAATGCTAAATTCGGATTTTTAGTCATTGCCTTTGTTAACATTTCAATTACATCAGTTAATTTGTATGAGAATACATCACTGTCATCAGAGCCGTATTTATGAGTTAATTCATGCAGACATATACTTAACAGTTCTGAAAAATTCTTTTCATCTAATGTATTCGTATCAATCCAGAACCCTTTACATTCACCATTAGATGTTATTGATTCCCCTTGAACTGTATTATATGCTCTGTTTTCATTAGTTGCCGTATTATCAAACAGATATATCTTGGCATTAAGTTCATCATCTGTAAAGAAGTTATTTTCTTTTAATACGGGAGATAAAATTTTTATAGCTTCTTTCAAAATCTTAATTTTCTTTTCTTCTTTAATGCTTGGCTTTATTGCGTTATGAGCTTTTGATTCAGCAATAAGTTCTTCAATAGAGTTCATCCCATATTGATTTAAACCGGGATTGCACATTTTATAGCCGGCATTTTCATATAAATCGCTCCAGCTTGAACACAAATACGAATATGCAATTTCTTTTTCATTTGGGAAAATGATATTTAATCTTCTGCTTCTATTACAATAATGATCTAATAATCCGTTAAGAAAGAATACCGCTTCAGTATAATTGTTACTCCATATTGCATTTTTACCGCTTTCCCAGCATGGGTGAAGAGCATTAAGCAGCTTGGTAAAATCTTCATCAGATAAATTATCATTTTCCGCAAGCCATTTACCTAATGTTTGAATATTTTTATAGTTTAATGCAATACGATCTCTTGAAGTATCAAATATTACTGAACCATGGCTTTCTTTTGGCGGTCTTTCTTTAATAAATATATTAAGTCCGTTTATTCCGTCGTATGTTGAACTATTTTTACCACCCAAAGTATCTTGACTGACTTCAAATGCTTGTCCTGCAATAAATATTTTTCCTTTTTCTTTTGGATTTTTCATAAATTTTATTCCAATTATATCATTTTCAAACTCAGGTTCTTTAAATGCAGGATTATTGTAATGATAAAATCTGTCATATGAATTTAAAATTGACTTTATAAACTCTAAATTATCTGTTTCAAATTCTAAATAATTTCCGTCAATAAAGTCAGATTTAGAAAGTGTGTACTTAAGAACTTTGTTGTCATTAATATTGTTATCAACTAAATTCCATTTTACATTCCAATTATTTGAGGCAATATTAACATTTTCGGCACCTTTTTCTTTTAAAAGTTTAAGCACAACCATTTTTAGTCCTTCACCATAGTTGCCTGCCGCATGAACATTATCTTTTTTGGTTGTTTCACCGAGCATTATTGCTTTATCAAAATTATAAGTTGATTTGCCAGATATTTTTACTTTATGTTTTCCGTTCTTTTCAGGTATAATTTCTATTTTTACTCCGTCGAGTGTTTGACCGTGACCGTCAAAGAAATTTTGAAGTATATCTCTTGCAATTTTATCATTATTCCATTGTAATGAGTTTGCATAATTTTCTGATATATTTGTAAGCTGGCTCTGTTCTTCAAATCCAACGGGTTCTGTTTTAGTGATTTTTATTTCTTTGCTGTCGGGGAATTCAAATTTATAATATGTATTAGGTTTGAATTTAGGATAATCTAATTTATGAGCATCGGCTCTATTTGATGTATGTTCCGGCTCTTTTGACATTTCAACTGTTACGGGTTTTATTTTTTTGCTTTCTATATCAGATATTGATGTACTTTCATAAGGTGTTAATGGGTCATATTCCAAACTTTTAGCAAAAATTTCTTCTGCTTTCTCATCAATTGTACTTTCAAAATCTTTAGGTAATACTATATTATTTAATTCTTTTTTTAAATTTTCATTAATTAATAAAGTATTGTTTAGTTCATTTTTTAAATTTTTATTAGCTTCAACTATTTGCTTATTTTTTTTATCCATAATAAAAATGACTGATAATGCAGTAATTACAGATGAAATTCCTGCTATAATAACACCTTTAAATTTATTAAAAAAACTTCTTACTTTATGTTGTTTGGGATTTGTTTTATTCTTGTTCTCAAAAGTATCGTCAATATTATTGCTTTTGCTAAATATTTTGCCACAAAAAGGCTGCATTTTAATATAAGTGTTTTCGTGATTAATGTGAGAATTTGTAATATTCATTTTTTATCCTTACTTTTTCTATTTTTTATATGCTAAATAACAAAAAGCTAAGTAAAAAAGTGCTTAAAAAATTTTTTAATTTAATATTTCTTAAAATATTAAACTTGAATAAAAAGTTTTAACATAGTAAAATAACAACACATTGAAAATTTAATACGGGCGGTTGGCGCAGATGACTCTGCCGAAAAAAACGATTAAGTATCGTTTTTTGAGAGGTAGCATCACATTGAAAATTTTATATGGGCGGTTGGCGCAGATGACTCTGCCGAAAAAAACGATTAAGTATCGTTTTTTGAGAGGTAGCATCACATTGAAAACTTAATATGGGCGGTTGGCGCAGATGACTCTGCCGAAAAAAACGATTAAGTATCGTTTTTTGAGAGGTAGCATCACATTGAAAACTTAATATGGGCGGTTGGCGCAGATGACTCTGCCGAAAAAAACGATTAAGTATCGTTTTTTGAGAGGTAGCATTACATTGAAAACTTAATATGGGCGGTTGGCGCAGATGGTAGCGCATCACATTGACATTGTGGAGGTCGCTGGTTCGAGTCCAGTACCGCCCACCATAATAAAAAGAGAGGAAAATAATTCCTCTCTTTTTGTATAAAACATAGGATTAGGATTTTAAAATTAACCGATACCGTTAAATTTCGGTGTAGCTTTTTCGATGCCGTCGCCTTCGGCTTCTTCTACGGCTTCCATTTGTTTTTCTACTTCAGTAACTTCCGTATCTAATCTTTTAACTGCCATTTCAATAGTATTTTCTTTTATTGAAACTTGATAAACTTGTCTGTTGATTGCATCTAATTCAAATTCAAATGCAGCTTCTAATGCACTTATTTGTGCGCTTATGCTTGATCTTGCATCTGCTGTCGTGCTGCCTGATAATGCACTGTATGCTGCGGCTAATTGTGTTGATTGTGATGCCTGCATACTTGACATCTGTTGTTGTAAACCTGATGATTGTGTTGCTAATGCATTTTGTTCATTTGTTCTTTGTGTTTGTTGTAATTGTAAGTTGTTTAACTGTCCGTCTAATACAACTTTTCTTTGTGCGAATAATGCGTATCCCATTTTTTAATCCTCTGTTTTATACTACTTGTATTAATATAAAAAATTTTGATTTTCATTAATTGCTTTTTTTAATCAAAATGTTAAGAAATCGTTACAAAAAATATACAATTAGTATATATTATATATATATTATATATGTATACTTGATTTACTGTTTTGTATATACTTGCCTTAAACTCAACATATTTAAGAAAAATAAGGATATAATGGATTAAAAATATTAATATAACTATTTTAGCACAAATAAATTTTGTTATCTTTTTGTTGCTTTGTTATTTGTTAATTTATTTTGGATATAATATCAATATTATGTTCTGCTAGTCTATTATTTGACAATTACCCCGTTTTATGTTGTACTTGTTTTGCTGAATATAATTAAAGTAATTTATGGAAAATAAAGAAAATACATATTCGATTATATCCTCTTTTGAAAAATGGGAAGGGTTTTATAAATTATTCAGATTAAAGTTTGTTTTTTTGTATCTAAAATATTTTTTAGAACTTAATTACTATAAATTATTAAATAAAAAGACAAAAGTTAAAGACTATGAATTAAAATTAAATCAGCTCAAAGATTTACCCTATGAAATAACGGTTAATTCAAAAAAATATATTATAAAAGGACACAAAACACTTACGGAAAGTCTTATTCGAGGTTTTAGCGATTTAAATATCGAGCTAAAACATAATGAACTCGCCGATAATATTATTGTCCTATGGGCAGATAAAACCGATATTAAAATAATAGATAAATTAAAAAGAAATAAAAAAATAAAAAAAGTTGTAACTGTACCTACTGCATGTAAATATGATTACAATGGCTTAATGTACGGATTTGCAAAGTATAATTGTATAGATAGAGTACTTTATGCTTCACAGGAAGTTGCGGATTATGCAAAAACAATTATAAAAGAAAAATATTGGAATAAAGTCCTTGCATGGCATTCAGGAGTGGAATTCCCCCCCCCCAATAACATTTTGAATAATACTCATATATTGAATTCTTGTATTTGTTTTTATAAATTTTTGCCTGTTGATAATGATTTAACCGGTTATATTAAAAGCCTCGGGATTAAATGTATAAACATTGAATATAGTCAGTATGAATTTAACTATTGGATAAATATTTTAAATAAAGTTGATTTTGTAATATTTATTCAAGATTGTTGTGAAACGCAAGGGATAGCAATGGCAGAAGCCTGGGCACATAATAAGCCCACCTTAATAAAATATAACAAAAATATTTACAACAGAACCACATCCCCGTATTTAACAGATAAAACAGGACTTTATTGGCATACAAAAGAAGATTTAAAAAATCTTATTAACGAATATCATAAAAATCAAAAAGCATTTTTAGACAGATTTGAACCCTATATTTGGACGGAAAAAAACTTATCGGATAAAGCAAGTGTCCAAAAATTAATTGATATATTTAGTTCGATAGCATAAAACTTTATTTTTGTTTTAATTTATATAATTTAGGATTTTAAGCATTTGGTAAATACTTTTATATTAAACAATTTAAATATTTTAGTTTTTTTATTGTATTTTAAATACGAAAAAATTTGAAAAATATATGGAATTCCTTGTGTCCGATATAATAAACCATACTGAATAATATTATCTATATCTTTGTTTGAGTACAAATTTAATTTTTTATTTAAAAATTTATTGTCAATAATAACATTACAAAGAACCGATAAATCATTATTTTCAGAGTAATCTTTTACATTAGATAAATCTCTGACTTTATGTTTCTTTGGTGCAATTTCTAAAAGTTTTTCAATATTTTTATTCCAAGCATCAATTGATTGGTATTTAAGAAGGGAGTCTCTTGTTTCTTCTAAAATTTCATTTGCGTATTGCTTATCATTTAATATTCTTTTTGATTTTTCAATAAATTCTTCTTTTGTTTGGCAATATGCGTTTGTTCTGGTAATGTAATCAAATTGAGGATATACGGATTTTAATGATAATACAGGAATGCCTTGTGAAATCGCATCAATGGTTGCAGTTCCTCCGCATAACGGATAGGAGTCTAAATACAAATCAGCAGATCTTATATAGTCAAGATATCCTTTATCAAAAGGTATAAATCCTAAGGGGATGATTCTGTTATTTGTTTCTTTTTTTACCCTCCCCCATTCCTTATTTTTTCTTTTAATACCAATAGCATAGCAAAAAGTATTTTCATCTGTAATGTTTTTTAAATAATCAGTAAAACTATTACCGCTTATAACTCGAAAACGGCTTTCAGCACCGCTTGTTATAATAATTTTTTTGTCTAAAGGCAAATTTAGTTTTTTCCTTGATTCTGTTTTATTTGTAGTAGTTAAATTAATTTTTTTTGCAGGAACTCCCAGAAAATAAGTATCAATTATTCCTCTTTTTATTTTGGTTACTTCATCATCTTTTTCAATATCCAATACTAAATCGGCTATACTTTTACCTAACCATGGCATATGGCTTGCGTGATTATATAAAAGAACGGGTCTTGTAAATTCTTCAACTCCAAATGCAATGATAGGCAAGGGGTCTTCCATGTGAGTATGCAGTATAACATATTCATATTCCATTGCAAGTTTTCGTAATTCAATAGCTTTTTCCTCCAATGAAAGACTGTTTTTAAGTTCTATATATTTCCCGTTTTTATTTTTTATATTATTTTGTAATGTGTTTAATACACTATCATTTTTGTTAGTAAGAACAACACTATGTATTTGGTCATTTTGAGCATTTTCTATCCATCTCTCAATAACTCTTGTATGTCCTCCCGTTTGGTATCCTTGTGTCATTACATGTAAAAATGAATTTTTAGTATAGTTTATATTTTTTATATCAACTTTTATTTTTTTTGCAAAATCGATAAAAAATTGTTCAAGAACTGAGGAGGTAAAATATCCTGAGTTATTGTATACAAAATATTTTGCTCCGCATATTGCAAGACTTAATTTCTTATCAAAATCTTTTTCAGTCTGTAATCTTTCCAAAATATTTTCAAAATTAGTCTTTAATATAGATAATTTTGGATAATATTTATCATATAATCCCATTAAATGCTCCAATTAAAATTTATTAATAATATCAACAGTTTTTTTAACTTCCTCTTCCGTCATAACGGGTGAAATCGGTAAGCTTATTACTGTTCTGTGAATTTCTTCCGAAACAGGGAGGCTTATATTAACAAACTCTTTATATGCTCCTTGTTTATGAGGAGGTGTCGGATAATGAATATTTGTTTGTATTTCGTTTTCTTCCAAATATTTTTGCAATTTATCTCGTTCTTCTGTCCTAATTGCAAAAACATGCCATACATGTGCATTTTCATCATAAACTTTAGGTAAAATTATTTTGGGATTTTTTATATTTTCTCTGTAGTATTTTGCAATTTTTCTTCTCTTTTTGTTATCATTATCAAGATGCGGCAGTTTTACATCCAAAATTGCCGCTTGAATTTCATCCAGTCTTGAATTTATTCCTTTATAAATATGGTGATATTTTCTGTCAGAACCATAATTTGCTATTGCACGAATTTTTACGGCAAGTTCATCATCATTTGTTGTAACGCAGCCACCATCACCCATACATCCTAAATTTTTACCCGGATAGAAAGAAAAGCCGGAAGCATCTGATAAGTTACCTGCTCTTTTGCCCTTATATAAAGCACCATGGGCTTGGGCAGAATCTTCTATAACTTTTAAATTATACTTTTTTGCTATTGTCCATATTTTATCCATTTGAACAGCTTGCCCATACAAATGAACAACCATTATCGCTTTTGTTTTATTTGTTATTTTTTCTTCTATCAAATCAGGATTAATATTGTATGTATTTATATCAGGTTCAACTAAAATCGGAGTACAGCCGTTTTCGGAAATTGCTAATATCGTTGCAATATAAGTATTTGCAGGAACAATTATTTCATCTCCATTTTTGAAACCATATCCTCTGATAATAAGATTAAGAGCATCAAGCCCGTTTGCACAACCGATGCAGTGTTTTACACCGCAATATTTGGCAAAATGTTTTTCAAACAATTCTTTTTGTTCACCTAATAAATACCAACCCGAATCAAGAACTTGTTTAATCCTCTCATCAATTTCTTTCCTAAAACGTTCATTTATCTTATGTAAGTCTAAAAATTTAATCATATTGCCTCTTTTTATATTACACCCAATAATTCACATAGTCTGTCAACACGTTCTTGCCAAGTATTGGCTTGAGCCTCTGTGCTTAACAAATTTTGATAATTTATATCTGTCTTTAAGGAAAGAGCTTTATTGATAGCATTTACAAATTCTTCCGGTGTATCAGCAATAATGCAGGATTTATATTTTTTACATTCTTCAATTGAAGTAGTAATTATAGGTTTTGCTAATGCCATATACTCAAATAATTTTACGGGTGAAGTATTATCGGTAATAGCATTTCGTTTAAATGGAATAATAGTAATATCAAAAAATGAAGCATATTTTGGTATTTCTGTATATTTTATTTTAGGAATATATGTTATGTTCTCAGTTTTAAACATCATTTCAACCTTTTCACCATCTTTTATTCCGATACAAACAAATTCAAAATCAGGAAGCATTTCAGCAGTTTTGGTTAGTAAATCATAGTCAAACCATGAATCGATGATACAACCATAATAACCTATAATATGTTTTCCTCTTTTTAAAATCTTTTCTAATGCGATAGGGGGGGGTGAATTTTGAAGTTTTTCAATTTTAAAATCTTCAATATTTACAGCATTTTTTAACAAAATGATATTTTTATCAGAACCTCTGTATTCAATAGCTTCTTTATACAAACAATCACTGGTCGCAGATATTATTATCTGGTCATTTTCACAAACTTTTAGGAATTCTTTTTTTAATTCTTGTCCGTTATTTGGAATTAAATCAAAACTGTCTAAATGCTCATAAACAACTTTATTTTTGTTTTTAATTGCCTTATTTAAGTATTTTGAAATATGTTTAAGTGTCGGATGTGTACTTATACATATAATAATCTTTGGAACTGTTTTATCTGTAATTAATTTTTTTAAAAATTTATATGGAATAAAATATAAATTGTTAGTGTGTTCAAACATATTGCAAACATTAACATCAGCTGCCGCAACAATGAAACCCTTTTCTATAAATTTGTTAAGTATATGTTCCGGTCTTTGTCTCATATTTGTAAGCATTGAATATTTAGAAGCAAAAAGTATAATTGGTTTTTGCGTATTTTCATGTAAGAATTTTAATTTTCTTTTTATTTTATTAAAAGTTGGTTTTTTAAATACATTTAGTATGTTTTGTATAAATTTAATTCTCATAATTAATACATCCTATTTAAAATTTGCCAATTATTTTTGAATTTGCAGGGACATTTTTTGTTATAATTGCACCGGCTCCGATTAATGCATTTTCTCCGATAATAACCCCCGGAAGTATTGTCGCATTAGCCCCGATACTAGCTCCTTTTTTTACGGTTATCGGTTCTAATTTAAAATTTTTATTTTTTGATTTTGGATATTTATCATTGCAGAAAGTAACATTTGGTCCGATAAAAACATCATCTTCAATAGTTATCCCGTCCCAAATTTGAACTCCGCATTTAATAGTTACGTTATTTCCTATTTTTACATCATTTTCTATAAAACAATGAGAACATATATTACAATTGTTTCCAATAATTGCATTTTTCAAAACAACACAAAATTGCCAGATATTTGTATCTTTTCCTATATTTTCACTTTGAACATCTGAAAGAGTGTGTATCACTTATTTACCTCTTTCAAAAATATATTATAATCTCTGATATACTCTTTTTCATCATAATAATCGGAAGCCAAAATCATTAATTTACATCCGTAAGAAAAATGTTTCATTTCTCTCCACATATTTTTACCAATATATAATGCTTTGTCAGGTCTGTTTAGCCAAACTTGTTCACGGGTTTTACCGTCATCTAAAACAAATTGGCAAGCCCCATCCATCGCAACAATAATTTGCTCCATATTTTTATGTGCATGAAAACCTCTGCTTTCATCAGGCAAAGTGTCAAATATCCAATAAACTCTTTTAATTTCAAAAGGAATATCTCGTAATGCTTCAACTACTGATAACTTACCTCTATTATCCCCAAATGTTTTGATATTTAGCAGTTTATAATTCATGAAATTTTAAATTCTTTCAAATTAATTTAAATGGTCCGAGTAAATTTTTACTATAAGTCAAAGGTGTGAGTAAAATTCGGAGAAGGTGGGATTCGAACCCACGGTACAGATTACTCCATACAACACCTTAGCAGGGTGCCGCCTTAAACCTACTCGGCCACTTCTCCAAAGCATTATATAAATATTAACATAAATATATTTTGTAATTCAAGTAATTATCATCAAATTATTTAAGATTGGCAAATAAATTTTTGTTTGCTTTTTAATTCAGTATAGTTTGTCCGAGTAAATTTTTACGATAAGCCAAAAGTGAGAGTAAAAATTTCGAGTGGCTTATTGAAAAGGTTAGCAACTTTACGGTTGCGAGGAGCAAGCGTAATGTTGCGACACCAGATTAAATTTGAGGAGTAAAATTTTGAGAATATCAAGAGTCAGTAATAATAATATAAATTTTGGATATAACAAACACCTTAACAATGAATTAAAAGAAAAACTATCAGTATTTAAAGATAAAGATTATGCTAATACACTTCTGAGTTTAAATGAATTTTGTAATTCTACAGAAGATAAAATAAGACGGCTTGAAAAAAAATCTAATTTTAAAAAATCTTCTTCAGATTTTGTTGATATGTTATTGCAGGCTAAAGAACAGCTTGCAATGTATGTTGATATTTTGTTTGGGGAAGAATTTAAATATTCTGATAGAGAATATAAACATTATCAGGACGAATTTTATAGAAATGGTGCAGATAAAGAAAATGATTGGCGATATGACATGATGGACAGACTTAAATATTGGTCAAAAGGTGTAATCGATAAAAAAGATGCTGGCATGTCAGAAGCAAGTAAATCTGAATTGGCAAAAAAAGCAGGTGAAATATTGTCATCAACCGTACAGCTTCCAAACTCCGGTTTGCTGGAGTTATATACTCCAACAGCGAATTCCCCTAAGAATTTCGATTCTGTCGCAGGAATGGATAAGGTAAAAAGAGAATTTAATGAGGGACTTTTACAATTAATTAAATCACCTGATAAGGCTGTTTTGGATTATTCGGAATACGGAATACTTCCTCCTAAAACGGTATTACTATATGGGCCTCCCGGGTGCGGAAAAACGTTTATTGCAAAAGCTTTATCAGGCGAGGCACAATTGCCATTGTTTATGCTTAAATTAAGTAAAGCAGGTTCTCATTATATTAATATGACATCAAAAAATATTGAAGCTGCATTTGAAGAGGCAATTAATTTTTCTCAAAAGTCAGGTAAACCATGCTTACTGTTTATAGATGAAATTGATTCAATCGGATTTAAAAGAGATGAAAAAATTTCACATGAAGATTTAAAACAGGTTACAACACTTCTTCAAGCAATGGACAAAGCAGAAGATAGCGGTATATTTGTTATAGGTGCAACAAATAAATTTAAATTTCTTGACCCTGCCGTGGTTAGAAGATATGAATCTAAGATATTTGTCGGGGTACCTGATATTGAAGCACGAAAAGCTTTGGTTGAACTAAATTTAGCTTCTTTTACCAAAGGGCAAAAATTACTTTCTGATAAAGATGCAATATGTAAAATTGCAAAATTATTAGAGGGATTTTCAAACGATTCAATATGTAAAATATCCGTATCTGCGGCAAGAAATGCCATGCACAGAGACAGAGATGATATTACAATTGATGATTATAAAAAAGCTATTGAAGAAACATCAGAAATTAAGCCTGATACAAAAGAATATGCTATTGATGATTTATTCTCGAAAAAAAACATAGGGTTTAAATAATTAAACTTGAAGATGTTTTTTTATAGAAAGCATACTTCCGCCTGCACTGAAAAATATTGCCATAATAAAAAGGCAAAATACTACAATATTCATTGCGAATGTTGATGGTTCAACATTAAAGAATGTATGCAGTTTTATTAATCCGTTTTGAACTGTATTCAACGGAATTAATGAAATTACGGCTCCCACAAACCCATAAAAAGCCCCTTGAAGAATAAGCGGAATTTTTATATACCAATTGCTGACACCCATTAATCTCATTATTTCAATTTCATCTTTTCTTGATTGAATTACAAGTTGAATTGTACAATTTATAATAATTATAGTTAATATTGCAACCGCTATAAGAACAAAAGCCGTAACAGTATTAAAAACAGTCGTCATTGTCTGGAGTCTTTTTGCTATATCTTGAGCATAAGACATATCTTGAATACCTGAAACTTTTTTTAGCTGGTCGCAAACAGCCACAATATTTTTAGGGTCATCAACCGTAACATGAAGTGTATCAGGCAGAGGATTATCAAGCCCTGAAATATCCATTTCCCTGTTCATTTGAGCCCAAGCTTCTTCTTTTGTTATAATAGAAATATTTTTCACATGTTCTATTTCTCTTATTCTTGAAGACATATAAACAGGATCAACATTATCTTTAATGTAGACAGAAATTTCAAATTCATTGCCAAGCTTATCAACATAAGAACTCAAAGAAAAACTTGTTCTGAAAAGAGCTCCGAATATAGTTAAGATTGCTGCCATTGCAGCTATTATTGCTATATTTATTAAGCCGGTTCTTTTTATTCCGTATATTGTTTCCATTCCAATTCTGTACATTATCCTTAAAGAAGATAAATGTCTTTGAGGTATATGTTTTTTTACTGTTTCTTTTAAAATTCTTTTTTTATTCATATGTACCTGCCTGAACATCTCTTACAATTTGACCCTGTTCCATAGTAATTACTCTTTTTCTAAAATAATCAACAATATCTCTGTCATGCGTTGAAACAATTACTGTTATACCTTTTTCATTAATTTGTTCCAATATCTGCATAATTTCCAAAGAAGTTTTAGGGTCTAAATTTCCTGTAGGTTCATCTGCAATTAAAAGCGGAGGTCCGTTTACTATTGCTCTTGCTATGCTTACTCTTTGCTGTTCACCGCCGGATAATTCCGTAGGTTTTGCATTCATCTTATTTAATAGCCCGACAACTTTTAATGCACCGGTAACTCTGTCTTGAATTTCTTTCGTTCTCATGCCCAGAGTTCTTATTACATATGCTATGTTATCATATACACTTATATTTGGTAAAAGTTTATAGTCTTGAAAAACAATACCCATGCACCTTCTTATATTAGGAACTCTGTCATTTGGCAGTTTTGCTATATTAATATTACCTATCATAACAGTTCCCGAGGTCGGAATTTCTTCTCTGTATAACAGCTTCATTAGTGTTGATTTTCCCGCACCTGAGGGTCCTGTTAAAAATACAAATTCACTTGACATAATATCCAAATTTATATTTTGAAGTGCATATGTGTCTTTATATTTTTTATAAACATTTCTAAGTTGTATCATTTAAGTTGTCCTATGATTTTTTCAGTTAGTTTTTGACTTGTAAGTCCGTAATAGTTCATTAATTCTTTTGCTTTTCCGCTTTGTCCGAATACATCGTTAATCCCTATTCTGGTAACAGGAACAGGATAATTTTCAGATAATACTTCGCATACACTGCTGCCGAGACCGCCTATGATTGAATGATTTTCAACAGTAAAAATTCTTTTTGTTTTTTTAGCTGAATTTATAATTGTGTCTTTATCAATTGGTTTTACAACAGGTATACTTATTACCTCTGCACTTATCCCTTTGTCATTTAACATTTTAGCACAATCAAGAGTTTCAACCAATGTTTCTCCGTTTGAAATAAGAGTAACATCGTTACCTTCCTGCATTATTAGTGCTTTTGAAATATTAAATTTATATGAAGTATCATAAACATCGGGAAGATTTGTTCTTGCAATTCTTATATAAAAAGGGCCGTAATGATTAGCTGCATATTTAACAGCTTCAATTGTTTCTTTTTCGTCAGCAGGAACAATAACCGTCATATTCGGAATGCTTCGCATTAAAGAAATATCCTCCAGCGACTGATGGCTTGCACCGTCTTCGCCGACTGTTATACCGCCATGCGTTGCAGCTATTTTTACATTTAAATTGGAATAGCATATTGTATTTCTGATTTGTTCCCAAGCTCTTCCTGTTGCGAACATTGCAAATGTTGATACAAAAGGTATTTTACCCGTGCAGGCAAGCCCTGCCGCCGTTGTCATCATATCTTGTTCCGCAATACCCATATCAAAAAATCTCTCGGGAAATTCTTTCGCAAACAGCTGTGTTTGTGTTGAACATGATAAATCCGCATCCAATACAACAATATTAGGATTAATTTTCCCTAATTCTACAAGAGTCTTGCCGTATGCACTTCTTACCGATTTACATTCTCTTACCATAAAATCACCTATTTAAGCTCTTCCAGTGCTTGTTTTAATTGTTCATCATTCGGTGCTTTCCCGTGCCAGCCCGAATTATTTTCCATAAATGATACACCTTTTCCTTTAATTGTATTTGCTATTATAACTATCGGCTTATCACTTTTCTTTGCATTCTCTATTGCTTCATAAATTTGATTATAATTATGACCTTCAATTTCTATGGTATTCCAGCCGAATGCCTTAAATTTTACGGCAATATCGCCAACGGATTTAACTGTTTCCGTTGAGCCGTCAATTTGTAATTTATTTCTGTCAACAAATGCAATAATGTTATTTAAATTATTATGTGCTGCATTCATAACAGCTTCCCAAATACTTCCCTCTTGGATTTCTCCGTCACCCATAAATACATATACTTTGCTGTTAATTTTATCAAGTTTTAAGCCTAAAGCCATTCCGCAGGCAATAGATAACCCCTGACCGAGAGAACCTGTTGATATTTCTATACCCTTTAATAAATTTGAGCAGGGATGACCTTGAAGTTTAGAACCTAGCTGTCTGAAGGTGAGTAATTCTTCCTCATTAAAATATCCGCAATGTGCCATAACCGCATATAATGCTGCGGATGCGTGTCCTTTTGACAGGACAAATCTATCTCTGTTTTTGTAATCAGAATTCTTTTCGCATTCGGGATAATGTTTCATGCATTTTGTGAAAAGTACGGTTAAAATGTCAACAGCGGATAATGAACCTCCGGGATGCCCGGATTGTGCCTTATGAATCATCATTAGTATTTCTTTTCTGATTTTTTTAGAGACAGACTTTAAATTTTCTACATCTAAAGCTGAAAGCTGATTTGCCATTTTATCCCCTTTAAACACTAATTACTTATTTTTTTACTGATTCTATTATAGCCTTAAATAAAAATAACGGCAAAGTTTTGTAAATTCTCTTAAATCTTTGAGGTTGTTTAATTGTTCTGTACAGCCATTCAAGTCCCAATTTTCTGTATATTTCGGGTGCTCTTTCAACGACTCCTGCCCAGACATCAAAAGCACCGCCAACACCTATAAATACTGTTTGTTTTAATTTTTCTTTGCATTTATTAATAAATATCTCTTGTTTTGGTGCTCCAAGAGCAATAAGAGCAACGGCAGGATTTAATTCTGCTAATTTATTTATAATTTCGCTCTCTTCTTCTTCTGAAAAATATCCGTTATGTGTATATATAATATTTAAATTGATTATATCTTTTTTTAAATTTTCTTCAGCCTTTTTTATAATATCTTCTTTCGCACCGATTAAAGCGATATTTTTTCCGTTTTTAGCACAGTTAACCATTAATTCTTTTGCTAAATCAACTCCGGGGACTTGCTCCTGAGCAATTTTTTTAAGCTTTAATGCTATTTTTATTCCGACTCCGTCAGGAACAACTAAATCCGCATTTTTTAGTATTTCGCTGAAAAATTTATCTTTATGTGCCAGTTCAATCATTTCGGGATTGACTGTAACTATATGCATCCCTTTGTTATTAATAATATTGTCTGTTATATAATTTAAGGCATCTTTAAAAGACAGTAAATCTATATTAAAGCCCTGTATTTTCGCTGTTTTTCTGTCCATTATTATATTAATAATTTTTCCTTTAATTCATTTGCGCTATCTTCATAACCAACTCTTCCCATTAGTGCATAAGTATAATTTTTTGATTGTTCAACACCCGGTTGATTAAATGCATCTATATTATATAATGCGCCTGTAATTGCCGTCTGTACTTCAAGCATATATAAGAGCTGTCCTAAATAGTATGGTGTTATTTTGGGAATTGTTATTGTAACATTCGGTCTGTTATAGTCAATTAATGATGCCATAGTTGAATCAGCTTCCGCATTAAATAATTGATTCATTGTCTTGCCGCCAAGGTAGCTAATCCCTGTATATTCAAATATATTAGGAATTTCAAGATTTGTATCAAATTCTTTTACCCTTAAAAAGTTTATTATTTTATCATTTGGACCTTCGTTATAAAGCTGGATTTGTGAATGCTGGTCAGTAACTCCAAGTGCTTTTACGGGGGTTTGTCCTACATTTACAATGTTATTATTTTTATCTCTTTCTTTTCCTAATGATTCTGCCCATAATTGACAGTACCAATCTGCAACATATCTTAATCTGTTGGAATATGGCATCATAACAGAAATATTTTTACCTTTTTTCTGCTCGAGCAGATAGTGGATTAATGCATTTTGAGCTGCAATATTATAATTAATATCAGTATTTTTAAGTGCTAAATCCATATCTTTAACACCTTGCGTGAGTTCTTCAATGTCAATTCCTACAAGTGCAAAAGGGAGCAATCCGACAGCGGAAAAAACTGAAAATCTTCCCTCAACATCATCAGGAATATAAAAAGTTTTATACCCTTCCTGATCAGACAGCTGTTTTAATATACCTACATTTCTATCTGTAGTTGCTATAACATTTTTTCTGTAGTCATCCCCAAGCTCTTTTTCCATAAGGTCTTTTAAAACCATATACTGAGCCATTACTTCTGCTGTAGAACCTGATTTTGTTACAACATTTACAAGTGTTTTCTTTAAATCCAAAATTTTTAATAATGAATTCATCTGGTCGGGGTCTATATTATCAAGGAAAAATATTCTGGGATAATTATTTCTTTGTTCTTTTGAAAGGAAATTCCAATAAGGAGGCAATATTGCTTCACAAACAGCTTTACCGCCTAACGCACTTCCGCCCATTCCTATAATTAACACATTATCAAATCGATTTTCAACCATAGCGGCATATTCTTTAACATACCATATGGTTTCTTCGTTATAGCCTAAATTCATCCATTGAAGTTTCTGACCAGGTTTATCTTTGTTTGAATTTAAGTCTGTTATTATTTTATGTATTGTTTCGTTATATTCTTCAAATTCTTTTTCAACATTCAGCCCGTTTTCACTGCCGATTACTTCTTCACTAATATTACGATAGTTTAATTCTATCATTAATGCCTCGCTGTTTAATTTTCCCAAAATTCCAATAAATATTGTACATGCTAAAGCAAAATTTTGAATATTTTGTAATTATATTTAACATATTAAAATTTTTCGGTTACAATTTTTTTATGAAAGAATTGGATTTTATTAATATTCTGAAAAACAGCTTGGATGATTCTTCGTTACTTGGTGATGATTGTGCTTATTTAAAAGATTTGGGAATATTTATCACACAAGATACTTTAGTTGAAGATGTTCATTTTACCATGTATACAACCTCCGCATATAATCTCGGAAGAAAAGCTGTTAGTGTAAATTTAAGTGATTTGGCTGCTGCTCTTTCAAAACCTGTGTATATTTCTGTTTCATTATCCGTTCCGAATACAATAAAAGACTCTTTCGTAAGCGAATTGTACAGAGGAATTAATGATGTTTGCAAAGAATATAATATCAAAGTAACAGGCGGAGATATTACGGGAAGTGAAAAAATTGTTATTTCTGTCTGTGCCATCGGAAAGAAAATTTCAAAGTATATTTCATCGAGAAGTAATGCTCGAAAGGGTGATTATATTCTGGCAACAGGTTCGTTTGGTGCAAGCTCGGCAGGATTATATGCACTCCAAAATTTTTTATATGCCGATGACTTTTTAATAAATTCGCAAATTAATCCTCGACCAAGAATTAAAGAGGGGTTGATTCTTGCAGATGCCATTAATTCAGATATAGCGGTTATGGATACATCAGACGGGCTGATTGATGCTTTATATAAAATTGCATTGGCAAGCAGACATTCTATTGAAATTGATATTAATAAAGTAAATGTTGATAATAAATTAGTTAACTTTTCTGATGTAAATAAGCTTGATTATAAAAACTTTGTTAAGTGGGGCGGTGAGGATTTTGAACTGATTGTTGCTGTACCTGAAAATATATATTTAAATTTAGATGAAAATATTTTCAGACCAATCGGCAGAGTTTTAAATAAAGACATTTCCCCTTGTGTTATCGTCAAAGACAATGATAAAACAGAAAAAATTACAAAAGATATATTTGAAAAATACACATATAACCATTTTAAGGATAAATTATGATAGATGTTATTATTACGGCAGGAGGCAGTTCTACAAGATTTAAAGGTAAAAATAAACTTTTGTTTGAAATAAACGGCAAACCTGTCATAAAATATAGCGCCGATTTGTTTTCTTCTTTAGATTTTGTCAGAGAAATAATAATTTCCGCTAATAAATCCATCATTAATGAATTAAATGAATTATTTAAAAATTATAAAAAAATTAAAATAGTTGAAGGCGGTGAGACTCGACAGCAATCTGTATTTAACGGACTCAAATCATGCAATAGTCCTGATTTTGTTATTATTCATGACGGCGCAAGACCATTTATTACAAAAGAAACGATAACAAAATGTCTTAATAAGGCATTTGAAACAAATGCAGCGATTGCTGCCGTAAGGTCAATTGATACAGTAAAAGTTGTTGATGAGCAGGGTAAAATTATTAATACCCCTGACAGGAAAACCTTGTGGAATGCTCAAACTCCGCAAATATTTAAGTACAATTTAATTTTTGAATTACATAAAAAATATCAAGGGGAAAATTTTACGGATGATGCACTCCTGTTTGAAAAAGAAGGATTGCCTGTATATGTCTCGGAAAGTGAATACTCAAATTATAAAATTACGACTTTAAGCGATGTAATTGTAAATAATCTTTAAAGTTTTTTTTAAAATAAGCAAAAAAAATATTTTTGAATTTTGAAATTAGTGTAGAGATTTATGGGTTGAATAACATGAACATACTTGCCGAAATGAATAATACAAGAGGTATAAAAATTCCTGATAACAAGGGTTCGGCACTAAAATGTAAAAATCCGAATTCATCATTAAAAACATCGATTTTTTATACAAACGATATACACGGGCAAATACCCAAAATGCAAAGAATATATGCAGCCAGCCTTCAGCATGCCGTTAATTCAAAAAATGAAGGGGCAGATGTATTAAGATTATGTTCAGGTGATACATTTATAGGTTCAGATGAAAAAAGAGATTCTGTTGCGGCTAAGTTCTTGGATTTAGCCGATTTTAATGCTCAAGCATTGGGTAATCACGAGTTTGATATCACTGTTTCAGTTTGCGGTAAACTTTTAAAAGATTCAAAAGTTAAAGTCTTAGGTATGAATTTAAATTTCCCTGAATTGCCTTCAGATTTATCTAAAAAGGTTTTAAGATCAACCATAGTTGAGGGTGAACACGGTGAAAAATACGGTCTGATCGGTCTTCAACCTCCTGACATGAATTCAAGAATTAAGGATAAAAAACATCTGGAAGGCATTACAATTGATGATTATGAACAAACAAAAGTTGAACTTCAACAGGAAGTAAATAAACTAAGAGCTCAAGGGTTAAATAAAATTATATTGTTATCTCATACCGGAAATAAATTTGAGAAAGAAATAGCACAAACTATATCAGGTATTGACGTTATTTTGGGCGGACACTCTCATGACTTAATATTTGATGTAAAACAAGGCGAAAACTTATTTTATTCACCTGAAGGTGAGCCTGTTGTTATTACTCAGGCAGGCAGAGACGGAAATCATTTCGGTGTTTTAAATCTTGAATTTAATGATAAAGGACAAATAACATATGTTCAGAATAATGTTATAGAAACTAATACTCATTCGCCAAATATGATCATTTCAAAGGCGGTTGACAATATTCTAGGAGAATCTGAAAAAATAGGAAACCTGAGGTATGTTGATCCATTGCCGGTAAATAATACTATTGAAGAAAATCCTTGGGCGGATTTTGTGTCGGATGCTGTAAGGCATCAGCTTGACTCTGATATAGTTCTTATTAATTCCGCAAATTTCAGAGGCAGTGTTGACCTCGGTACGGTTACGGAACTGGATATTTCAAGTATATTCCCTTTTAATAATAAACTTTTCAAGGTTAAAATTAATGAAAAAGACTTGGTTGAAGCATTAAAACTCGGCGGAAAAACTCTATTAAGCGAGAACAAAAAACCGGGAATAATTCAGGTTTCGGGATTAACTTATACTTTGGATGCTCAGGGTAATTTGGTTGATTTATATCTTGTTGATAAACAGGGTAAAAAAACAGCCATAGATGTAAATAACCCAAATCCAAACAGATATATATGTGCAATATATGATGAATTTATGCTTAAAGGCGGAGATAATATGGATGTTCTTAAAAGAACTGATGATGAAATATTGGAAAGATATACTTTTGATAAAGATAAACCGACTATAGATTATATTAAATCTCTTCCTCAACCTTTTGATGTCAGAAAAGACGGCAGAATACAAATACTTAAATGATAATCTTAATAAATATTTAATTTGACCTTTAAATGCTTATTTTTTAAAATATTATTATAATTAATAAGATATTTTGGAGTATAAAATGAGATTACATAATGTAGCCGTTATTGGATGCGGTATATGGGGAAAAAATGTTGTAAGGAATTTTTATAATTTGAATGCTTTGCATACAATATGCGATTTAGATGCTGAAAACAGAAAGGCACTTAAAGAGCAGTATCCTGATGTAAATATTATTTCCGATTCAAATGAAATTTTTTCTAATCCTGAAATTGATGCTGTTGCAGTTGTAACACCCAGTCATACCCACTATAAAATAGTAAAAAAAGCAATTGAATCAGGTAAACATGCTTATGTTGAAAAACCGCTATCTACAGTTTCATCGGAGGCAAAAGATTTAACCGAATTAGCTGAAAAGAATAATATGGTTCTTATGGTCGGACATTTATTAATGTATCATCCTGCGGTTAACAGGTTAAAAATGCTCATAGAAGAAGGTGTACTGGGTGAAATAAGATATGTTCAAAGTGACAGATTAAATATTAACCACTTCAAAAACGACAGAAGTGTTATGTGGGATTTAGCCCCCCATGATGTTTCAATGACAAGCTATATTTTAGGCAAAGAGCCTGTTCGTGTAATTAGTGCCGTTGGTGCATCATCCGATAATAATGATATTATGGACATAACTCATGTAACAATTGAGTATGAAGGAAATATTATAGCTCATATTTCAGACAGCTGGATTCATCCTCAAAAAAGAGTTAATCTTTTGGTTAGAGGAACAAAGGCTACGGCAATATTTGATGATACACTTGCCGAAAATAAATTGCAGATTTTTGAAAGTACTTCACCAAAAGTTTCTAAAACGGAAGTTCTTGATTATATAGAAATAGAACCTTTAAAACTGGAATGCCAGCATTTCCTTAATTGTATAGAACAGGGAAAACAGGCAAGAAGCGACGGACATAACGGATTTAATGTAGTTAAAGTTTTGGAAGAAGCTGAAAAAATTATGCTTGGGGAACGAGTTAAAAAATTAGATAATGTAAGCTTTTTATTATCAAGAAGCAAAAAATAGTGAGAGGTAGATAATGGCTAATTTATTGACAATATTAAGAATGCTTTTGGCTGTTGTGGCTATAGAATTTCTATTTACGGGTAATCCCGGTTTAAATATTACTGCACTGGTATTAACTTTATTTGTAATAGTTTTGGACGGACTCGACGGTGTTGTTGCACGAATGATGAAGGAAGAATCTAAATTTGGTTCGGTATTTGATATATTGGGTGACAGAGTAGTAGAAAATTTATATTGGATTGCATTCGCTGTTATAGGAACAGTTCCCGTGTGGGTTCCTATGGTAGTTGTTTCAAGAGGTATAATTACAGACGGACTAAGAAGCATTGCACTTTCTCAAGGCTATACGGCATTTGGTTCTTCCACGATGATGAAGAATAAATTCTGCCATTTTCTTACTGCCTCAAGATTTTCCAGAGCTGTGTACGGTTTAGCTAAAACTTTGGTATTCTTGGTATTAATAGCCGCTTATCTTCCTAATCTTGCTTATTATAACCCTATTAGTGTTGAAGCATTTTCATATTATTTATTTATTAAACCTTATTTAATTATTTCTGCCGATATTCTTGTATATATTACGGTAGCTATGTGTATAATTAGAGGTATTCCCGTAATTATCGAAAGTAAAAGATTTTTAACTAATGATAAAAACTAAGTTTAATATTGTATTATATGAACCTGAAATCCCTCATAATACAGGGAATATAGCCAGATTATGCGCTTGTACCGGTGCTAATTTGTATTTGGTCGGCAAACTGGGATTTTCTTTATCCGATAAATACTTAAAAAGAGCTGGGCTTGATTATTGGAATAGTGTTAATATTAAAAAATATGATAATTTAGATGATTTATTATCTGAATTTTCTAATTCTGTTTTTTACTATTTAACAACTAAATCTAAGAAGCTATACACTGACAGAAATTTTAAAGAAGGTGATTTTTTTGTTTTTGGACCTGAAACAAGAGGCCTGCCTGAAAGCTTATTGAAAAAATATTCTGATAATGCCATAACAATTCCAATGGCTGATGGACAAAGAAGTTTAAATTTATCTAATTCGGCTGCAATAGTTTTATATGAGGCAATAAGACAAAATGGTTAATTATATTGACAAAAAGTATGCACTTTCATTAATTCCCGAAAGAAAAGATGATGCAAATAAAGGAAGTTTTATAAAAATATTAAATATTGCCGGTTCATCAAATTATTCTGGCGCCGCATATTTATCAAGTATTTCTGCTTTAAAAGCAGGCGGAGGCTTTATAACTTTAGCTTGCCCCGAGTTGATTATTCAGAGAATTTCTTCTTTAATGCCGGAAGTAACATTTATTCCTCTTAATTCATCAAATGACGGTTTTATTTCCGATGAAAATAATATAATTAATTTAAGTGATTATGGAATTATATCAGTCGGATGCGGAATAGGTACAAAAGATTGTACAAAGAATTTTATATTTTCAGTTCTTAATAATTCTGTTTCGTCCAAATTAGTAATTGATGCAGACGGGATAAATATTTTAGCAAACTATGACAATAAAGTTTCATTAAAAAATGCAATTATAACACCTCATCCAAAAGAGCTTTCCAGACTGCTTAAAGTAAGTATTGATGAGATACTTGATAACAGAGAAAAATATGCAAGAATTGCTTCGCAGACATATGACTGTATTACTGTTTTAAAAGGTAAAAATACAATTGTAACAAACGGTGATGAAATATTTATAAATAAGTCCGGTAATTGCGCATTGGCTAAGGCAGGCTCGGGTGATGTTTTGACGGGAATTATTTCAGGTTTATTGTCTCAGCATTTATCATTGTTTGATGCTGCCAAACTTGGTGTATATATCCATGGACTTTCTGGTGATATTGCATCTGAGGACTTGACCGTATATTCTGTTCTGGCATCAGACGTAATTGATTATATTCCATTAGCATACGATTACATATTAACGGAAGATTAAAAAATGACAGATATTAATGAATTAAAAGCTCAATTTGAAAATAATCCTAACAATCCTGATATTATGTTTGATTATGCGATTGCACTTTGTGATATTGGTGAAAATGAAGATGCTTTAAAACTGCTTAAGTTTTTAAACGATAATTACCCTGATAATTCACAAATACTTTTTAATATTGGTATTATTCTTGAAAAATTAAAATATTTTGACGAGGCTCTTTTTGCATATGAAAAAGCGAACAAGCTTGAAGAAGATAATGTTGATATTATGTATAATCTTGCAAAGTCTTATATGAAGAAAAATGAGTTTGATAAGGCTGAAGCTCTTTTTTTAAAAATAATTGAAATTGATAAAGATGATGAAAACTCGTATTTTCACCTTGGTGAAATATATTCAAAGAAAAATTTGCATGATAATGCTGTTAAATATTTTAAAAAAGCACTTGAAATTAATGAAAGTGATATTATAGCGACATTCTGCCTTGCGTATGAATATAATCAAACCGGGAATATAGAAGAATCTGTCAGATTGTATAATAAAGTTATTGACATGAACCCTGAATATAGCTGGGCTTATTTTAATCTGGCATCAATATATTTAGACAAGGGTGATGATGAAAGTGCAATAAAATATTTGGAAAAAACTATTAAAGCAAATCAAACTGATGTACAAGCCGTAAAACTTTTGACAAAATTACTTTGCAAACATAATAAATATGTTCAGGCGGAAAAACTATTAAAGCAAGCTATGCAGGCAATGCCGATGGAAGCCGATATTTTGTATCTGCTTGCAAAAATATATCATACTTTGAAAAGTGATATAAATTACCTAAAATATTTAAAATTAACAGAAAAAAAGGCTGTTTCATTTACGGGAAATATAGAATTGCTTAGGGAAGAAATACAAGAAGCAGAAAATAAATAAAAGCCGTGCCACTGTCTATCGAACCATAAAAATATGGTTTTCAATATTTTTACCTCCTTAAACAATAATTACACCCGAAACTTGCGTCTTAGTGCTGCTATGTTCCCATCCTGACACGGTTCGACGGGTTCCGCCATAATCAGTGTTTATATCAACAATAAAAATATTGTCCGCCGTATTATTATAGACCTCACAACAGGCTCTGCACCCCGCATTTGTTTTTAGCGCTCGGGTCAAGAGATTCGCTAAGTCCCCGTGGAGCACGGCTTTATTATTTTATACTAAAATTATTTTTTTTTCAAATTAGTATTCTGCAATCAATAATTCATTTATAAATCATCTTATTTTAACCTTGTGAGTATCTCATGTTTTATTAAAATATGCTATAATCTTGTTGTATAATTTGGAGGTAATATGAAAAGTTCAAATCCTATATTAAGAGATGATGTAATAGAAAATACATACGCATTAACAGATAGACCAATGACTGTTTCGGGTACTGTTAATAAATTGATGCTGCTTGGTTTGATTTTAATGGCCGCAGCAGGTGCAGTTTATTACCAATTTTCGCTTCAACATTATGATTATGTAAACATATTAATGTGGGGCGGTGTTATTGTCGGCTTTATTTTAGCATTAGTTATGTCTTTTGTTCATAAAACTACACCTTATCTTTCTCCTGTTTATGCATTTGCTGAAGGCGCTGCATTGTCAGGTATTTCATGCTTTTTTGAAGCGGCTTATCCGGGTATCGTTATTCAGGCTATATCTATGACATTTATTGTTGTATTCGCAATGGCAGTATTGTATAAGCTCGGAATTATAAAAGCTACGGAAAAATTCAAGGCAATTATATTATCAGTAACATTGGCAATCGGTATATTTTACTTAATATCACTTGCATTAATGTTTTTCCATATTAATATTCCGTATTTTACAAGCAACTCCCCTATGATGTTAGGAATTAATATTTTAATTGCAGGGGTCGCAGCACTTAACTTAATTATTGATTTTGATTTTATTGAAAACGGTGCAAGAAGAATGCTCCCTTCTTTATATGAATGGTACGGAGCTTTCGGGCTTATGGTAACAATAGTTTGGTTATATATTGAAATACTGAGAGTACTTTCAAGATTAAGAAGTAAATAAAAAGGAGGATTAAATCCTCCTTTTTTTATAATTCATATTTACTTGTCCCTGTTTTATAAAAATCAACTAAACTGTTCAAGCTGTTTCGTATCATCTCTTCCACTGCAGAATCAGTAAAAAATGCCATATGCTGGGTAAGAATAACATTCGGGAATTGTCTTAAATATGCCATATCTCTGTTTTTTATAATGTCTGTTGAAAAATGATGATGATATATTTCATCTTCATTTGCAAATACATCCATTGCCAAAGCGCCTAATTTTTCTGATTCAACAGCATCAATTAAATCTTTTATGCAGGTTAATTCACTCCTTGCCGTATTTATTAATACAACACCGTCTTTCATCATATTTATTGTGCATTTATTTATTAATTCTTTATTTTCCTCAGTTAGAGGAACATGAATTGTAATAATGTCAGAGTTTTTAAGAAGTTCATCAAATGCAACATATTCGGCATAATCTTTAACTTTTTCATTTTTAATTTTATCATATGCAATTATTTTGCAGCCAAAACCCGAGAGATTTTTTATAACGGTATATCCTATTCTACCCGTACCGATTACACCAACCGTCATATTCCTTAATTCTCTGCCCATTAAGCCGTTTAGTGTATAATCATTTACATTTTGCCTCCACATAGCCGGTTTATATTTTCTTAGTGCAACAAGCATAAGCATAACAGTAAAATCAGCGACTCCGTTTGGCGAATAACTGACGTTGCCTACTTTTAAACCTATTTTCTTTGCATATTTTACATCATAATGATTATAGCCTATCGTTCTTGTTGATATGTATTTAACGCCATATTCTTTTATTTTATCAAGCAGTTTTGCATCTAAATTGCTAAATCCCAAAGTCGTGACAGCATCAGCATCCTTACATAAATGTAATGTGCTGTCATTAAGAATTTCATCAGTTTCAACTATTTCAATGTCATTTCTTCTTTTAAATTCTTCAATTATATTATTTTCGTATGTTCTTTTCTCATAAATTGCTATTTTCATCAAAAAAACCTGCTATATTTTCTTCTCTATTTTTTTCAACTTCACATTTAACCTGGAAAATCTGTCCGTAAAGTTCGCAGTTCATACCAAGCTCAAAGGCTCTATTTTGTGTATATTTCATTAGATTGTATAACGGCATTAAATCTGTATCGACATTATCCATAATCCAATTAAAATCAAGATTTAATACAACAGAATGAATATTTATTGATTTACATTTTTCAAGCCATAAATTAATTTCTTCTTCACAATCATTCAGCCCTGGAACAATTATATATTTTGCTTTAACATGGTCAGAGCCTTCCGGTTGGTGCTTTGCATATTCTGCTAAATTTTTCCATACTTTATCATAAGATTTAACTTGTTTTACTTTTTCATGTACTTGCTTTGAACCTGCATCAATAGAAACAAGAACCCTTATGACACCTTTTTTAATTCCTTTTATAACAGAACGGCTTTTTTTAATGGCATTAGTGTGAAGAATAATTTTTTTAAAATCATTTTTTATAAATTCACTTAGAAGTGCTTCAAATTCTCTGTAAATAGTAGGCTCACCACCTGCAAAATCAATAATGCCATCCTTTTTTAAAATATTGTTTTTTATCATATCTTTTATCAAAGGAAGAACTTTATATACTTTTGTATTGTCAAGCACATCTTTATCTCTTGGGGCGCTGCAGTATATACAATTTGAATTGCAAGGAACCCAAGGAGTTAACAATAAATAATCTATATAATTGTCGTCATCCCAATTTTTAAAGGATTTATTAACGCAGTCAACACATAATTCAGGACTTTTATTTTCCCTGAAAATTTTTCTGAGCTCCCATTTCCGTTTAAAAAAATCATCCCAGTCGATTTTTTCACCGTGGTAATTTTCATATATTACAGGTCTTCCGCCGTGTCTGGGATTAAAATTATTGCACACTCTTATTCTGTTGCAATGGTCTAAAACCATTCCGTGCTCTATATAATAACAGCTTTCAAAGCCTTCTTCCATATATGCTCCTATAATAAATTATATTCTGTTGTTAAATATCTGAAATTATTATAATCAATCAAATTAAAATCAAGCTCCTTTGCCCTTTGTACAATGTATTTACATAAATCAACAAGGTATTGAGGCCGTTCTTTATTCTCTTTTCTTAATGCCATACAAAATTCATTTTCAATATCCACAACAATAGATTTTACACCGCAGGCCATATTTAGGCTGAACCATTTTTCAATTTCTTCTTTGTTGTCATTTATTTCGGGAATAATAATAAATTTTGTTTCAACAAGTGTTTTATTATCATCAGGCTGTGCATTTGCATATTTTTCAACATTCTGCCAGAATTTATCAAATTTATCTACTTTTTTTGCGGCATAAAATGTATCTCTTGAGCCGGCATCGGCAGATAAACATACATTGAGTTTTTGCGCTTTTATACCTGCTTCAATTGCTTTTGAATATTTTATTCCGGATGAATGTACTGTAATTCTTTTAACTTCATTTTTTAATAAGAAGTTTATAATATCCTCAAACTCATCTAATATTGTCGGTTCACCGCCTGCAAAAGTAATTTCACCGTCAGGTTTGAATAATTTCTTTTTAAATAATTCCTTAACCATCGGAAGTGCTTTGTAGTGCGGTCTTTTATTATAATTAACTTTATCATATTTTGTATAGCAGTAAATGCAATTGCAATTACAGTGTGTCCAATGATTAAAATGAATGTAATTTATATATTTTTCATCATCATCCCAGCCTTTATGAACAAGATTAAAGCATCCTTCACATCTGGGGTCTATAATTCCGTTTTGATTATCTTCAATAAATTTTTGTTTTAATTTAAATATATCGTCCCAGTTTACACCTTTACCGTTATAATTTTCTTTTATATACACTCTTCCGCCGCCTTTATGACAGCAAAGACAACACATTTCTATATGGTCATTTTCAAAGCTAAGTCCATGTTGAATCCAATGACAGCTTGTGTATTCCCTCATTATACACTTACCTCTTTCTCATGTTTGTATTCCATCATATGTTCAGCTCTTTCATACAAAACATATTTTAAACCCATTTCCTCGGCTTTTTCCTTTGTGTAATTAAACAAATCAATAATTTCATCAGGAACATTGTCTCTTCTTGCATAAAACCATTTGGACTCAATTTCGTGATATACGCAATTTATTCCGCATTCTTTTGATTTCTTTAACCAAAGAACTAATTCTTCTTTATTGTCATTTACACCGGGAATAACAATGTATTTGGATTTAACTGCATACGGATCTTTTTGATGGGAAGCATATCTTTTTAAATTATTCCAAACTTTATTATAAGAATTGACCTGTTTAATTTTTTTGTGCATTTCTTTTGAACCTGAATCAACAGATACAATTAAATCAACTAAACCTTCTTTTAATCCTCTTTCAACGGCTTTTGAGTATTTGATGCAGGAAGAATGCACTCTTGTCAACGGAAAACCTGCATCCATAAACATATGAAGCAGTGTATCAAACTCTTTTAAAAGTGTTACCTCGCCTCCGCCAAAACTAACGTGTCCGTTTGGTCTTAAGATATCTCTTCTAATCATATCTTTTAAAATAGGTAAAAAATTATAATTTTTAAATTTATTATATCTTTCTTTATCAAGCATTGTATGGCAATATGAACATCTTGAATTACATTTTGTCCAATAATCAAGATTAATCATATTGATTTTATTATGTTCATCGGGCCAATCCTGTTCAACTAAGTAAATACAGCCTTCGCATTTCGGATAAGTTTCGCCACGTTTATGCATTTCACGCATCATTTCTTTAAATTCAAACAACTTATTCCAATCGACAGGTTCACCTTTATAATTATCCTGAACTATAGTATTTCCGCCGCCTTTTGCACTATAAAGACAGCATACTTTATACGAGTCTATATCAAAATTTATTCCTGATTCAATCCAGTGACAGCTCTTATATTTCAACTTTTATACCTCTCACTATAAAAATTTTATCACGAGCATTTTTAAAAGTAAAAGTAATATATTACTTTTGTTTTATTAATATTTGTTTATAAATATATTTTAATTATCATTATTTTGCAGATACTCTTGTACGCAAGAACTGTTATTAAAAAAGTCATTTATTTTTCCATAACTGCATGCATGAGATGAAGTCATTCTTGGATCATAAGGATAAATTTTGCTATAAACAACAAAAAATGTAAATCTGTCCTTTCCCCATCGATTTGGTTTTTTGGGACCGTTAATATCAATATGTATATATCCGTAAATGCGATCATCCGGATTTGAATTAAAAGTGTCTTCCGAATATTCATAATCAAAATCATATATTATACCGTCTGCAGCTATTACACAATAGTGTTTTTCGCTCATATTTGAGAGACCTTCTGTTTCATTCCCCCAGCAATCATCTTTTTTTTCACTATTCGGTGTGTATAATTTGCTTTTCATAACATTCATTCGTTGTGTAAAAAGCTCACCAAAACACTTTGAATCGTTTAATGCGCAGCATTCTGCAGGATATAAACCTAAATCTCTTTTTATATTTGTATTTGCCTGTGTAAGCACACTGAATGATTTTGCAATTGCAGCCCTTGTTCTTTTGAATTCGGCATTTACAGATATTATTGATATCCCTATTGTTGATATCACTCCTATTATTACCAGTGTTATTAACACTTCTGATAGAGTAAATCCGCTTTTTTTCATAAAAATTATTATCCTTATACAATTGTCGCCATGGGCGACAATTAATGTTTATAACGTAGCATAAAATATAAATATGTGCAATATTTTTAAAGAAGAGCTCGGAAAAAACATAAAATTGCTGAGAAATAAAGCAAAGATGACTCAGGAAATACTGGCGCTTGAGTCAGGGATTTCCCGTTCACATATTGCCATGATTGAATTGGGAAAAAGAGATATAACAGTCAGCATGTTATTTAAAATTTCAAGAGCACTTAAAATAACAATGGACAAGTTGTTTGAATTTGATAATTTAGACAAATACAAATTTGATATTGAAGAAATATATAAATAAATTAAACATAAAAATTATAATAAAAATCCCTCTTAAATTAAGAGGGATTTTATTTATTAAATCATTTAACTATTCTGCTTGTTCTTCAGATGCAGGAGTTTCTTCAATTTCTTCTTTTAATACTTCAGATGCTGTTACATTAACACCTAATGCTGCTTTTACTTTTGATGTTAATTTAATAGTCATATTAAATTTACCGATTTTATTAATCGGAGAATCAAGAGAAATTGTTTTTCTGTCTACTTCAACACCAGTTTTTGCTTTTATTTCTTCAGCAAGCTTCTTTGTAGTTATAGCACCAAATAATTTACCGCTTTCACCTGCTTTTGCAGAAAATTCAAGTTCACCGAGCTCTTCAATTTTCTTTGCAACTTCAAGAGCTTCTGCGTGAAGTTTTTCTTGTTTAGCTTTAATTCTTGCAAGATTTTTTTCTCTGTTTTCCTTTGCACCCTTTGTAGCTAGCTCTGCAAAATTCTGCGGAAGCAGAAAATTTCTTGCATAACCATCTTTAACGGTAACTATATCGCCTGCTTCACCTATGTTTTGTACGTCTTTTTTAAGAATAACTTCCATTTTTATGTCTCCTTAACTGTATTCAATCTTAGTAAATCAATCATAATAAAAAAATACAGTTTATACAATAGCTGAATTTAAATCTTCAACCATTTTATCAATGTCTATGCCGTGAACTTTAGCTCCTGCTTCAAGATTTTCAAATCTTGCGGCAGCACAGCCAATGCAGCCAAGACCATATCTTTGAAATACTTCTATAGTTTCTGGATATGATTGAACTATTTCCAATAATCCCATATCTTTAGTAATTTTGCTCATTTTAAATTTTCCTTTCCTTGATTTTTATTTATAAATTATTAAAAATTATACATCAAGAAAAATGAAAGGTATACAAATGATTAAGTTTTTAGTAGATGTATTTTGTGCTGATACTATAATCGGATTATCAGACTTTAGTGATATAAAAGCCGATATTACCCGTAAAAAGAAGCTTGAATGCTTGTTTACGAAACAGAATAAGAAGGTTTCAAAATTTAATTTTACTGATCCGATTGCTTGTCATCTCTAAGAAGTTTTTCAAAATCTGACGGTTTTATATTTTGTATAAAGTTTTTAAATTCTTCCGATTCTGCTTCATCTTTTTCGCTGTCACAAGACACACTTCCATCCGCCAGAACTTTTGCCGATACAAATATCGGTGCTTCAACTCTTATTGCAACAGCTATGGCATCTGATGGTCTTGAATCAATTGTTATTTCATTATTTTTATCATTGATAAGATATATTGTGGAATAGTATGTATCTTGCTCAACATCATTTATTTCGACACGGTCAACTTTATAACCCGTTTTTTCAATGACATCAATAATCAAGTCGTGAGTCATAGGTCTTAAAACTTTTATATTTTCAATCTTTCTTATAATCGCACTGGCTTCGGCTGAACCAATCCATATAGGAAGAGCTTTTCTGTTTTCCTTATCATTCAATACTATTATAGGTGAACCGCTTGCCGTATCTATTGCGATACCCATTACCTTCATTTCAATCATTTTATTTCCTTTACAGTAGTTTTGTTAATATATCTGGTCCGTCATCAGTAACGTGAACAGTATGCTCAAAATGTCCTGACGGTTTTTTATCTGTAGTAACAACAGTCCAGTCATCTTCAAGAACAATTACATCATCGCAGCCAAGATTTAACATTGGTTCTATTGCAATTGTCATCCCTTTTTCCAGTATTAATTTATTATTTGTTCTGTAGTTGAAAACAAAGGGATCTTCGTGCATTTGTCTGCCGACACCGTGACCGCCGTATTGTCTTACTATTCCCAAATTGTATTTTTTTGCAACATCTTCTATAGCACCTGCTACATTTTCAAGTCTGTCATTGCTTTTCATATGTTCTAAGCCTGCAAACAAAGATTCCTCAGTTGCTTTTAGAAGCATTTTCTTTTCATCTGATATCTCGCCAACAGGATATGTCCAAGCGCTATCACCGACAAAACCTTTATAAGTTGCTCCAATATCAATACTAATTATATCACCGTTTTTTAGTATAACATCGTTAGAAGGAATTCCGTGTACGACCTGTTCATTGACAGAAGTACATATAGTTGCCGGAAATCCGTTATAGCCGAGAAAAGTCGGATCTGCTTTATTTGATTTTATTATTTTAAAGGCCAGTTCATCAAGTTCTTTTGTGGTGACACCTTCTTTTACGGCATCTTTCATTGCGGCATGTACCAGTGCTACAATATTACCTGCCTGCCGCATTAAACTTATATCATGTTTTGATTTCTTATGAATGGACATTTTCCTTTATAGCTCCCGTTAATTCCTTGTATATTTCATCAATGCTCATTGATGCATCAATTTCAACCAGCCAGCCTCTATTTTTATATAATTCAATTAATGGCTCAGTTTGGCTAAAATATGTTTTAAATCTTTTCAATGCGACTTCTTCTGTATCATCGTCTCTTTTAGTGAGTTTTCCTCCGCACTTTTCGCATACTTCATTATTTTTTAATTGCATTGTTTTTAAATTGTAAATTGCTCCGCATTTTGAACAGGTTCTTCTGTTAACAAGTCTTTCAATTAATTTATCTTGAGATACATTAAAATAAAAAACTTTGTGCGATACAGTCATATTGCCGTCAATTTCATTTAGTATTTTATCAAGTGCATCAGCCTGTTCAATGCTTCTCGGATATCCGTCCAAAATAAATCCTTCTTTGCAGTCATCTTTTAATAATCTGTTTTTTATTATTTTGGATACTAATTCTATTGGTACAAGGTTCCCTTTTTCCATAAAAGTATTTGCAAGTTTACCTTCCTCGCTGTTTGAAGCAACTTCTTCACGAAGTAATGAACCCGTATCAATATGCGGAAGTTTATATTCTGCCGAGAGTTTTTTTGTTTGAGTACCTTTTCCGCTACCCGGAGGGCCTATAAATATATATTCTTTTTTCATTTTAAAATCCTGAACTTATCTGTAACATAACAATTATAACATAATATAAATTTTTGAATAAAAAAATGAACCCCGAAAGGTTCACTTTTTTTGATTAATATTTTATTACTCTTTCAAGAAACTTTCGTAATTTTTTGGCAATAAATTTGTTCTTACCTGATTAATAAAATCAAGTGCAACACCGACCATAATTATAAGCGATGTAGCTCCGATTCCCTGAAGTGTAGTTATGCCTGTAATATGGCATGCCATTGACGGAATTAAAGCAATTATACCCAATCCGAAAGCACCAATAAATGTTGTTTTGCTTAATATTTTATCAAGTGCTTCTGCTGTTGGTTTACCTGGTTTTATACCCGGTATTGATGAGCCGTATTTCTTTAAATTATTTGCAATTTCTTTCGGCTGTAAGTTCGGAATAATTGATGCATAAAAGAAGGTTAATGCAACAATTAACAAGAAGTATACAACATTATATGTAATACTTGACGGACTTAAGAAATTAGAAAGTGCAATTATTATATTCCTTAATGCTTCATTAGGGATGTTAGCTTGACCTACAAGTCCCAGAACTGTTGTAGGAAATAATAAAATTGCTATTGCAAAGATAATTGGCATTACACCGCCGGGATTGAGTTTAAAAGGAATATATGTATTTGTTCCGCCATATACTTTATTTCCTACCTGTCTTCTTGGATTTACTATTATAACTTTTCTGGCTGATTCCTGCATAATTACAATAAAAATCATTGTCGCAAAAAAGATTAATAATAATAACAGAAGCCCCGGTTGTAATGAAGTATTTTTGCTTACTAATTCAGCGGTTTTACCTCCGTAAAAAGGAATTTTAGAAATAATACCGCAAAAAATCAGCATTGATGCACCATTACCTATACCTCTTTCTGTCATTAATTCGGCCATCCACATTGTAAATGCCGAACCAGCCGTAAGAATTAAGACAGAACCTACTGCAAAAGTAAATATATTAACATCGGGTAATATTGCACCTCTTGCGGTTTTTAGCAAATATAAAACAAATACAACAGATTGAACTGCCGCAATTACAATAGTAAATATTCTTGTATATTGTGACAATTTTCTTCTGCCTGCTTCACCTTCTTCTTTTTGCAATTGTTCTAAATGAGGTATAACAACTGCCAATAACTGCATTATAATTGATGCCGTAATATATGGCCCGATACCTAAAGCAATAATGGAAACATTTCCAAGCGCACCGCCCGAAAACATATCCAAAAATCCGATTAAATTATTTGTAGCCGCCAAATTTGCAAAGTTTTCCGCATTAATACCAAATAGCGGTAGTTGTGCACAAAATCTGAATATTAATATCATTGCAAGTGTAAAAAGTATTTTGTTTTTTAATCCTGCAATATTTAAATTAGACAGCATTGTCTGCAAATTTTGCTGGCTTGGTGTATACTGCTGCATTATACTATCTGTGCCTTTCCGCCTGCTTTTTCAATTTTTTCTTTAGCTGATGCAGTAAAATATCTTGCGTTTACGGTAACGGCTTTTGTTAATTCGCCATTTCCTAAAACTCTTAATTCTTCTGCTTTTGAAGATACTTTACCGAGTGATTTTAATAATTCTAATGTAATTTCATCAGCATTTATACTTGAGAATTCACTAACGTTAACAGAACCGTATTTTATTGCATTAAAATTAGTAAATCCTTTTAATTTTGGCATTTGTCTGTAGCCCGGCATTTGACCGCCTTCAAATCCTCTTTTTGATGCACGGCCTGATCTTTGACCTTCACCGTTATTTCCTCTGCAAGAGGTTTTGCCCATTCCTGACGATCTTCCTCTGCCTACTCTTTTGATTTTGCCTGTTGAGCCTTCAGCAGGTCTTAAATCTTCTAATTTTATTCTATCTGTCATTTTATTAATTACCTTTCTTCTATTCGGTTACTTTTAATAAATGAGGTATTGTATTAACCATACCCATTATTGTCGGTGTATTTTCGTGTTCAACTGTTTGATCTTTTTTAGTTAAACCGAGAGCTTTAGCAACTCTTATTTGTTTATCATTTGAACCGATTAAACTTTTAACTAATGTTATTTTTATTTTTTTTGATTTAGTTTTTGCTGCCATTTTTATTTACCTCTTAATTTAGCATATCTTTTAATGATAATCCGCGTCTTTTTGCAACGATATCAAATGATTTTAATGATTGCAAAGCTGCTAATGTCGCATTAGCTGCATTTAGCGGAGATTTTGAACCTAATGATTTACTTAATATATTTTCAATACCTGCAAGTTCTAATACTGCACGAACTGCACCGCCTGCAATAACTCCGGTACCTTGTGATGCGGGTTTTAACATTACACTGCCTGCACCGCTGCGGCCTGTTATTGGGTGAGGTATAGTTGTTCTGTATATAGGAACATTAATTAAATTCTTTCTTCCGTCTGCAACAGCTTTTTGTATTGCTATTATAACTTCAGCTGCTTTTGCACAACCTACACCAACTTGTCCGTTTTTGTTTCCAACTACTACTATTGCTCTGAAACTTAATTTCTTACCGCCTTTTACAACCTTAGTAACTCTTCTTACTTGAATTACTTGTTCTTTCCATTCGGATTGTACCGGTTGTTCTTGCGTTGTTTCAATCTTTTTTTTCTTAGACTTTGTCTTAGTTTCTTCCACTGTGATTGCCTTTCTCTTATTATTTAATCCTAAAATAAAAAAACATAACAAATGACTTATTTTATAAGTCCTGATATGTTGAGGGTTGGATTTTAATTTTCTGACTTAATAATCATATAATAAAAAAAATTTTTTTCAATAATCTTTTTATATATCTTAAAAAATTTAATATTTAATGCTTTTTCAATCAATATTTCATTCGGAAATTTTTTTATATATATAGAAAAAATATAAGGATATATAAATGAGAGTACCCGATAATTCTAATTTTCAAATTAACTTTGTTAATTCTGATAATAATATTTCAATGAATAGCAATTTAAATAATGTTAATGATAATGATTATATCGATTTCAGCTATGGCGATATTGATTATGATGAAATTGAATCTGAATATGTAAATGATGAAGATACTTTAAATCCGTCAAGCAAATATAGTATTAACGGTGAAATTGATGATTATTCACAAGGACACTATTTAGACTGCTGGTTGCTTGGCGGTCTTGAATCTTTTTCCAACAGTGAAAAGGGAGCACAAATAATTAAAGATGCTGTTTCTTGTGATGAAGATGGAAATTATATTGTTAAATTTGACGGTATAAATCTCAAAATTAAAATCAGCGAAAACACTCTTGATAATGCTCGACAAAATCCATATTATTCAAATGGTGATGATGATATACTTCTCATGGAAATCGCATTTAAAACTGTACTGCAACAAATGAGAGACGGCAAAATTGAAACACCGGAGTGCTTAAAAGATAACATTTTAGATGATAAAGATTATTTACTTGATTATGGAAATTTTGATGATGTTGTTTATGTATTAACAGGAAATGAAGGAAGCTTTTTATCAAGGAATACTTTATTAAATAATAGTTATATATACGATAATTTTGCACGAGATTTAAAAAATGATTTCGTTTGCATTGCTGTCGGATTTACCTCCAAAAATCATCTTCCGACAGTCATTAATGATATTAACGGAAATCCTGTTAAATTAAATAACGGCGGCTCTCATATGTGGAGTGTTAAAGAAATAAACTCAGATACTGTTGTTATTATTAACCCTGGAAATTCGTCTGAAGAAATAACCATTTCAAAGGAAGATTTTTTAAACAATATTGACGGTTTTGAATATTATTACTTTAAATAAAATATCAAACTATTTCATTTTTATATATGTTGATTCCTGCCATGATAAGTCAATATATTTAACCTGATCACTAAGCTTTTTTACTTCAGGTAAAAGTGCAGGAAGTTGTTTTATTTTTTCAAATACGGAATTATCAATTTCGCCAAGCCTTATTCTTATTGTTTCTAATTGAACAAATGTATTATGCGGAGCCCTTAAATCAATGTATTTAACTTTTTCTCCCGAATATTCTTCAATTAACTTTGACAGTCTGTATAAATCGGATATTTTTTCTTTATCCCATTTTTCATAATCATCACCGTTTGTACCGTATGTTAATATATTTGCAGCTTCAAATTTCTTATCAAGGGGCAGGTAGTCTCTGCTTATTAATTCTCCCGAGTGTGCAAAAGCAGCAACTGCAGGTGCATCTTCAGACGGCGAAACAGTAATCGCAGGTATTACTTCATCCGTCATTACAACATATCTTGCAGGAAACCAAAATCGTCTTATATATGCCCGTTTGACAGGAGTAAGTTTTTCAATTTCCTTAGTCATTTTTTCGGGATTAATCATATATATAGGTTTTTTTTCAGTTGGAACCTTTTTCATTTGATTTAATATTTTTTCGGCTGAAACAATATTATTACCTAATATCTCAATACGGGAAGTGTTTTTTTGTTTGTATAAATCTGTCGGCAGATACCAATAATGGCAATTTAAAATTTTAAATACAGAATAAAATATAAATAATATTATTAAAAATCTGATAAATTTATACAGCCGTTTTAGAGCAATTTCACCTCTCCTCGCTTTTCTGCGAAGCTTTTGTTGTTTTAATGCTCTTTCTACCGTATAATCATATGACATTATTTATTTAACCCTGCACTGTTTAATATCAGTAATACAAGTTCATCATAACTTATTCCGCAAGCTTTTGCCTGTGCAGGCAGATCGCTTATATCCGTCATTCCGGGGCTAGTATTTATTTCAAGTAAATACGGAACATTGTCTTTTATCATAAAGTCAATTCTTGATACCCCTCTGCAGCCTGCAGTATTAAATGCTTCAACAGATATTTCTTTAACAAGTTTTGTCAAGTCATTTGGTAAATTTGCAGGAAGTATAAAATCAGACATTCCGCTTGTATATTTTGCTTCAAAATCGTACCATTCAGTTTTTGGTCTTATTTCAAGAATTTCCGTAGCAAACGGCTTATTGTCTTTTTCTAAAACTCCGACAGTTACAAAAAATCCGTCGATAAACTCTTCCGCAAGTACATCATCATTATATTTAAGTGCTGTTTCATATGCCGATTTTAATTCATCTTTTGTATTAACTTTTGTCATTCCGAAGCTGGAGCCTTCACTGACGGGTTTTATAAATAAAGGATATGTTAAATCTTTTGTTTTTTCGTATATATCTTCACCTTTTTGAATAAAGGCTGATTTAGCCATTATAATTTTTTTATTTGTCGATAAAATCCTTTTTGTATACTCTTTATTCATTGTTATGCCGCTTGACATTACTCCGCAGCCTGTGTATTCGATTTTTAAAATTTCAAGTATTCCCTGCACACACCCGTCTTCACCGTATTTACCGTGAAGAGCATTATAAACAACATCAGGCTTCTTTTCTTTTAATGTTTCAGCAATATTTTCATCAACATATATAAGCTCACTGTTTTTATATCCGAGTCTCTTTAATGCTTCAAAGACATTTTTCCCTGACCTGATTGAAACTTCTCTTTCACTTGAAAGTCCTGCACACAATACCGCTATTTTTGTATCTAATGAATATTTTCTTCCGTCATTATATCCCATAATTTCTGTTCTTCCGTTTCTTTATTACCTATAAAAATAATTTCGGGTGTTAATTTTATTGTATATTTTTCTCTTACTTTTGAAAACATTTTATACATTAATGTTATAACATCAAGTGATGTTGCGTTATCGTAATTTAATATAAAGTTTGCGTGCTTTTCAAAAACCATGGCACCGCCCTCTTTAACTCCTTTCATTTCGCACAAATCAAGGAGTCTTCCGGCTGAATCGTTAACAGGATTTTTAAAAATACTTCCTGCATTACCGAATGTTAATGAGGGTTGTCTTTGCTGTCTGAATTCAATGTTCCTTCTCACAATTTCATCAATATTTTCTTGATTTCCGTTATCTAATTCAAATTCGGCATCAAGTACAATGTATTTATTTTTTGAAACGGCTGAATTTCTGTACGAAAATTGCATTTCATCTTTATTTAATGAAATTACTTGTTTGGTAAGTGTATCAAAAACTCGGCATTTTATAAATTTATCCGATATTGACTGATTATGTGCTGAAGCATTCATACATATCATACCGCCGAAACTACCCGGAAATCCGATTAAAAATTCAAATCCTGATAAACCAAGTTTCTGGCATTCCTTTGAAATTAAAGGCCCCTTTACTCCGCACTCGGTTTTCAAAATATTTCCTTCAAAACTGTATTTCTTTAAATTTTTTGTAAAAATAATTTTTTTATCAATATCTTGTGAGGAAAATAAAACATTTGAACAGCCTCCTAAAACAATATCATATTCGCCTGATTGTAAAAGCTGTATAAATTCCTCAACATTTTCAGGGAATGCCGCTTTTTTTATACATCCGCCGATTTTAAATGTCGTATCATTTTTAACATTATATTTTTCAAATATTTGCGTCAAGACAAACCCTTTTATGTTCTTCCAGTATTGAACTGCCTAATTTTGTTATATCCCCAGCTCCTAATGTTATAACTATATCATTATTTTTTAACATAGGATATATTTTTTTTGCACATTCAATCATATCACCCGATACGTATATTGCATTTGAATGATTAACTTCTTTTATAAAGTTTTCGGAATTTATACCTTCTATTTCGCTTTCACCGGCAGGAAATACATTTGTAGTTATTAATAAATCGGCATTATTAAATGCAATTTTAAATTCATCCCATAACGCATTTAATCTTGTATATCTGTGAGGCTGAAATACAGCTACAATTCTGTGTCCTTCTGCAGACCCTTTTACCCCTTCAAGTGTAGTCATAATTTCATGAGGATGATGTGCATAGTCATCAAAAATTTTTATGCCCTCAAATTCACCGACTTTTTGAAATCTTCTGCCCATTCCGCTGAACATTTCAAAATATTTTGTCATCTCATTTACATTAACACCTGATTCTTTTAAAGCGCAATAAACTGCAAGTACATTATATATATTATGTTCACCAATAATTGAAAGCTTTATTTTTGTCTCAAATTTGCCTTTAAAATATACATCAAACTCTGAGCCAAATCCTTCAAATTTAATATTTTCGGCAGTATAATCCGCATTATTTAAACCGAATTTTATATAATTATAATTAGGGTATTTATTTATAAATTTTTGATTGCCTTCGTTATCAATATTAATTATTACCTTTTGATTTGGCTTATTTGAAAGATATCTATTAAAAGTATCAGCAATATCGTCAAAGCCTTTTTTATAATAATCAAGATGGTCTTCATCCATATTATTAATTACGGCAATATCAGTTGAATATTTTTGTATTGTGCCGTCAGATTCATCAAGCTCAGCTATAAAATATTTATCTGCATTAAAATTACCGTTTGTATTAATATCAGGAATAATTCCTCCCGTAACAAAAGACGGATTTAAACCTGCTTTATATAACACATATGAAGCCAGACCGCTTGTAGTCGTTTTTCCGTGTGTACCTGAAAATCCGATAAAGAAAGAGTTATCTCTTTTGGAAAATTCATCCGATATCATTTTTAATATATCAGAACGGTGATATATTTTCAGTCCGAGTTCATTTGCTCTTATAATTTCAGGGTTATTGTTTTTTATTGCGCTGCTGGCTGTAATAATCATATCTTTTTCAATTAAATCGGCATTATGTCCGATTGAAACTTTTATTCCTAATTTTTCAAGCAAGTGAGTGTATTTACTCTCTTGTATATCAGAACCCGTAACAGTTGCACCGCATTCGACCAGATATTTAGCCAGTGCGCTCATTCCAACTCCACCGATTGCTATAAAATGAAATTTTTTATCCCTAATCTCCATAAAATCCACCATGTAATATATATATTTACATTTTATTATAAAAATATAAACTGTTGAATTATTTAATAAATAATTGTACAATTAGTACAATTCAATATATATAAGAGGTTATTATGAAATTACACTTACAAACATTATTTGTTGCCGTGGGGCTTGGGATTAAGCGCAACTGGCATATATTTATTGCAATAATTGCCGGTATTATATTCGGTAATTATATTCATGAAAATCCGGGGATTTTTGTTCCGTTTGTTAAAGTACTGAATATTGTAGGCCAGGCATTTATAAGAGTTATACAAATGATTGTTATTCCTCTTGTTTGCTCGGCAATTGTTGTTGGTATTTCCAGCATCGGTGACAGTAAACAAATCGGTAAATTCGGTAAAAAGATGATTTTCTATTATGCACTTATTACTGTAGCGGCTGTTTTAATCGGATGCTTTTTAGTATTAAGTATTAAACCGGGTATAGGTGTTCAGGAATTTATCAGCCAAACATCGGCTCTTGAAATTCAACATCAGGTTGATACCGTTCTATCAGAACAAAGAGGTCAGCTTGGCAACCTGTTTTTAAATATGATACCTCAAAATCCTTTGGAATCTTTAGCAAAAGGTGAAATGATTCCTATTATATTCTTTGCTTTAATTTTCTCGCTTGCTTTGTCTAAAGTAGGTGAAATCAACAGACCAATTGTTTCATTCTTTGAATCAATATTTGCTGCAACAATGAAAGTTACAGACTGGATTATGATATTTGCAGCACCGGGTATTTTTGCTTTAACAACTGTTGCTGTTTCATCATTCGGGTTAAGCATATTTAATACAATATCAAAGTTCTTAGGTGTTGTGTTTATTGGTTTTTGCATACAATTCTTTGTTATATATCCGCTTATACTTAAATTCTTTAGTAAAGTTCCTATCGGTAATTTTTATACGGCTATTATTGAAGCATTGCTTGTTGCATTCGGAACGGCAAGCAGCAGTGCTACATTGCCTTTAACTATTGCATGCTGTGAAAAAAGAGGAATATCTCATAAAGTTTGCAGTTTTGTTCTTCCGTTAGGTGCTACATTGAATATGGATGGAACAGCATTGTTTCAAACCGTTGCTGTTATATTTTTAACGCAAGCTTACGGTGTTGCTTTAGACCCTATTCAAATTATTCAAATTATGGTATTAGCAATAATTGCATCATCAACTTCAGCAGGTATCCCGGGGGCCGGTTTAATTACAATAGCACTTGTATTAAACGGATTAGGTTTAACTCCGCAGCAACTTGTTGAAGGTTTTGCATTCCTGTTTGCAATTGACAGAGTCGTTGATATGATTAGAACAACTGTTAACGTTGCAAGTGATGCTGTTGTTGCTGCAGTTATTGCAGATAATGAAAATGAAATTAATTATGATTTGTTAAATAATACTGAGCAATATAAAGAAATTATTTAATAATTTATAAAATGTTGATAATAAAAGAAAACTCCCGATTCGGGAGTTTTTTAATATTAGTAAAAACTAAACTAATCTACCAAAACCTGCTGTATTTCTACATTCGGTTTACCCAACACTCTCACCAATTCTAATACGGATGCTTTCATTTGACATTTTTGCGATGTCCCGTTGAAAAAGTCCGTATAAAAACACCCATCACAGACACATCCTCTTTTGTAGCATTCTAAAGCGGTATTTGTCCACCTTCTTACTGCAATGGATCTGCCCATATCTCTGCTTCTAAGCACTAGAATTTCCTCCTTGATTTATCCCCAAATATATTAATTAATGTACATATATTTCGCATGTATATTCCCTAATATATATATAATTATATTCTTTTACTTTTCGATTTCAAGAATTTTTATTCAATTATTACGTTATGATACAATTTTTATTAATAATTTATTTTGTATGCTATATTTATTTGTTGAGTATATATTTATAAAAAAACGGGAATAATCCCGTCTTATATTATCTGTAACTAATAGCAGGAAACTTTTTCATTAATCCTGATTTTATTGCATTAATCTGCGAATCAATAACCTCATCAGTCAGAGTTTTTTCCGTATCCTGCAATGTAATTCTGTATGCCATGCTCTTAAATCCGTCTTGAACATGCTCACCTTCATATATATCAAATAAATTTGCCTTTTTAAATAATTTTGAATCGGCAGATTTTTTTATCGCCAGAACAATCTGTTCATTTGTTACATCTTTTTCAATAGCAAATGAAATATCTCTTTGAACTTCAGGATATTGTGCCAGCGGTTTATACTTCACTGTATTAATTTGACATGCTTTGATTAATTTACCAAGATTAAGTTCAAATAAATATATGCTTTGATTGATTTTTAACTTATCTTTTAATAAAGGATAGATTTCTCCGAAATAACCTATTACTTCCGGATTTTTATCCAGCATAACAACTTTAGCGCTTCTGCCGGGGTGTAAGTATTCGCAGTCATCAGCAGGCGAAAGTTTTATTCTGGAGGACAAGTTTAACAAATCAAATAAACTTTCCATAACTCCTTTTAAAGTATAAAAATCTGCTCTTGGTGATTTTTTCCATAAATTATTATTTGTTTCGCCCGTAATTACACCTGAAATCATTTGATTTTCTTCAACACCACTGTCTTTTTGTGTTGCTGGTGAATTAATAAAATATGTTTTGCCTAATTCATAAAGCCAGATATCTTTTTGACCGTTATCAAAATTATATTTTAATGCGGACAGAATATTAGCAATTGTTGTTTGTCTAAGCATTGTATGCTCATCAGATTGAGGATTTTGAACAAACACTGCCTTATCTTTGTTGTATGTAAGTCCAAACTGATTTAACAATGGCTCACCAATTAATGATGAAGTCATTGCTTCATTAAATCCGTATCCTAAAAACATATTATTTACTTTTTTAAGTAATTTAGCTTCTTTTAATATATCAGGTGATTGTGTTTTATCGGGGAGTGACGGCTCAATTTTATCATAGCCGTATATTCTTGCAATTTCCTCAATTAAATCAACTTCCTGTTGAACATCATTAATTCTAAAGCTTGGTACTTTAAACCTTGCTGCCGAATCATTTTTGCCAAGCATCTCAAAACCTAAATTTTGCAGGATTGAGATACATTTGTCAGAGTCAATTTCACAGCCTAATATCCTTTTAACTTGAGCAAATCTCAAAGTTATAATAACGTCGTCAAGCTTATTATTACCTGTTTCTACTATACCTTCAATTTTTGCATCGGCATATTTATTTAAAAGTTCTATTGCTCTTAAAAGTGCAGGTTTTACAGTTTCAATATCTACACCTCTTTCAAATCTTGCACAAGCCTCACTTCTGTAGCCCACACTTCGTGAACTTTTTCTGTTTGTATGAGGTACAAAATATGCGGATTCAAGCACTATATTTTTTGTATTCTCATCTATTTCTGAATTTTCACCGCCAAATACACCTGCGATACAAACTCCTTTTTCCTTTGTTGCACAAAGAACTGTATCATTTGTTAAAGTTCTTTCAATACCGTCAAGTGTAACAATAGTTTCACCTTCTTTTGCTCTTCTTACGCAAATATAACCGTTAAGTTTATCTCTGTCAAAAGCATGCAGGGGCTGTCCGTATTCCAAAAGAACATAATTTGTTATATCAACTACATTATTTATTGATCTGATACCTGATACTTCAAGTCTTCTTTTCATCCAATCAGGAGAAGGCTTAATTACTACATCATTTATCAGACCTGCAGAATAATAACAACAAGTATCTTTATCTATAATTTCAATATCAAATTTTCCTTTAGCATCTTGTATATTTAGGTCAGTATGCTTAAAATTAAGCTTCTTGTTAAACAGTGATGCAATTTCTCTTGCAACACCAATTACAGACATTTCATCACCTCTGTTTGGAGTCGGTGATACATCAATAACAGTATCTTCTTTTATATTTAAAAGTTTTTCAAGATTAGTTCCAAGTTTAATATCTTCAGAAAATATTTTATTTAAAATGAGTATCCCATCTTCGTCCTGCATATTTTCCAATCCCAATTCATCTTGAGAACACAGCATACCTTGGGATTCTATGCCTCTTATAACAGCAGGAGTAAGTTCATATGCTTCACCCGTTTTTCTGGAAAGTACCCTTGAACCTACTGATGCATACGGAATTATTTGACCTTCTTTTATATTTTGTGCACCGCATACAACTGTTTTAGTTATATTATTACCTAAATTAACATCTACAAGATGTAATTTATCTGCATTCGGGTGATTTTTTATTGAAGTAATTTGTGCGGTAATAATATTTGTAAATTTAGCTCCCGTTTTTTCTATATCTTCAACTTCAAGTCCGCTCATTGTAAGTTCATGTACAATTTGTTCCACTGTTAAATCTGTTATATCAACAAATTCATTTAACCATTCTAATGATATTTTCATCTTAATTACCTCTTTAATATATATGTTTATTCTATTATAAAGACAATCTAATGTCACATGAGAATATTTACAATTTTGCAATATGACACGGAAAAGATTAAATTAGTAATATGTATAAAAATATTAAATCTAAAATAACGGCAGTAATTCTTTTATTTTTTATATTATCTTTAATATATATTTTTTCATTGAGATTTTTAGATAACAGAGTAAACGATTTTTGTACAAAAATATTTACTAAAATATCCAAAAACTATTCATCTGATAATGTAGTTTTAATTGCTGTTGATGATGTGTCTACGGATAAAATTAAATGGCCTTGGTCCAGAGATTTATTTGCGGATATTTTTAATTATTTAGAGAATTTTGCAGGTGCTAAAGCCATAGTTTTTCAAAATCTGGTTATTTTCCCTGATTCTTATAATCCTGATAAAGACTATTTATTTTATAAGGATATAAAAAATAAAAAGAATTTAATAAACAGTTTTATTTTCGTTAATTCAAATGCAGCAGGCGATGTGCTTCCATCTGATTATATTCCGATTTTTGACAGCAAAATAAAATTAAATATTATTGATAAAAGAACAAAATTTCAAAATACAAAATATAAAGCTGTTATAAATCTTCCCAGAGAATTTCTTTATAATGTTAATAATTTAGCCTCATCAATTCTTGTTGAAGACAAAGATACCATTTTAAGAAACTATATGCCTGTCGTTCAAATGGGCGATAAATTATATCCCTCACTTGCTCTTAGTGCATATTCTATGTACACGGGTAATAATGAATATATCTTATATGACAGGTATTTATGTACAAACGATAATTGTACCACCCTGAAAATTCCAGTATCATACAAAAAAGCATTTGACAACCTTGATAACGCACTTGTTGGAATATATACCAGACTTGATTGGTACAGCCCGACAGGGACATATTATTCTCATAAAAAATATTCGGCAATTGATATATTAGACTCTTATTATGCATTGAAATCAGGCAGTGAACCCAAAATTCCTCCTGATGAGTTTAAAGATAAAATTGTCATTATAGGATTGAATGCGGATAAAAATGTTTGGGAGCAGTTAAGTGAAACTCCCATATTAAAAAAGCAGGCAGATATTGACGTACATGCTGTAATGTTAAGCAATATGCTTAAAAATGTATATAAGTCCGATGCAAATTTTGATGCAACATTAGTTATAACGGCAATATTTACCATGTTTGTTTTATTCGGCTTTAAAAGACTTAAATATAATTTTATTTTTGCATTAATTTTATCAGGAGTATATTTTATATATTATATTATCGAATATTTTATAAATACATATATACCGCCTGTTACTCCAATTATTACAATGTGTTCGGCATCTGTTTTAAAACAGTTATATTCAGTAATTACAACCGATAAAACGGCAGAAATGATAAAAAAAGCAATGGGTAAATATGTTTCGAAAGATGTTATGAAAACTGTTTTGAATAATCTCGATAAACTAAATTTAGGTGGAGTCAGAACTGTTGTCACTGTTTTGTTTGTTGATATAAGAAATTTTACTCCAATGTCAGAAAATCTTTCACCTCAAGTTGTAACTTCAATATTAAATGAATATTTTTCTGTAGTTGAACCTATTATTGCAAAATACAACGGTATAATAAATAAGTATATGGGAGATGGTGTCTTAGCTGTTTTCGGAGAACCCATAAAAGATGAAAATCATGCTTTAAACGCAATAAGATGCGGTCTTGAAATGACGGATAAAGTAAAGATACTAAGAGACAAACTTATTGATGAAGGAAAGCCCAGAATTGAAATCGGTATAGGTATAAATACGGGTGAAGTTTTTGCAGGCAATGTCGGCACTGAAGAAAGATTTGAATATACAGTTATCGGTGATAATGTAAATCTGGCTTCAAGAATTGAAGCATATAACAGTGTACTTAAAACCTCTTTTTTAATTAGTCAATACACATATGAATATGTAAAAGACTTTATTGAAACGGTTAAACTTAGTCAGGTTAACATAAAGGGCAAATCAAAACCTATTGATATATATGAAGTATTAAAAATAAAAAATGAAAGATAATTATACAAAAAAAATTGATATAGAGAATATAAGAAAAGCTATAGAGCTTGAAGAAAAATACAAATACATTGATGTAGTCGGCAGGGAAAAATCATTTTCAGGCTATATGCTGTCTCAATTAAAGCTCATTTATAAGTATTCGGGGAAAAATTCAATATGGCTTCCTGTTATTCAAGCATTTGAGTATTACCCTACGGAAAATATCTTTTATCGGAAAAAAACTATTAACAGATTTATTGATATTATAAAAAAAGATTTACATCCTTCAGGTAAAACGGAAAATATTATTGATGATACTGATATTTATAATTCAGATGTCGTTTTACTTAAAGGGGTAGGCCCTAAATTCGGATATCTTTTAAATAAACTCGGAATATACTCAATTTTTGATTTAATAAGTTATTATCCGAAAAAATATATAGATTATTCGTCAAAGTGCCCGATTAAAAATCTTAAAGAAGGAATAACCGTAACAATATACGGTAAAATAACCTCATTGAAGGCATTTACGGCAAAAAATAATTTAACAATAATAAAAGTAACAATTTCTGATACAACAGGTTCAATAGAACTAAACTTTTTCTATAAAAGTCTGAACAGATATTCTCTGGAAAGATATAAATCACAATTCCCGAAAGGTGCAGGAATAATTGTTTCAGGAACTGTAAAAATTGATAACTATTCAGGCAGATACACTATAGATAAACCTCAATATCAAATAGTAAGTGATGAAAATTTTGAAACAGAGAATTTAAATTTGGGAAGAATAGTTCCTGTTTATCCTCTTGTTGAAAATTTAAATATTAAGGCATTAAGAAGAGCAATAAATAATGCACTGGAACTATACTACGGCAAAATAGAAAATATACTTCCTGATGAAATAATTTCAAAGTACGAAATGCCTGATAAAAATAAAGCTTTAAAAATTATACACTTCCCCGATAATGAAGATGAACTTGAAAAAGCAAGGTTCTCTTTGGTATATGAAGAACTATTTTTACTGCAAATGAAATTATTTGCCATAAAAGAGAAAAATCAAGATACATATAAAACGGTTTCTTTAACTGTCAAAGAAGATGGGCTTGTAAAAACATTTATAAAAAATCTTCCTTTTGAACTGACTAATGCGCAGCAAAGGGCAATAAATGAGATATTAAATGATATTAATTCAGACAAACCTATGCAAAGATTACTGCAAGGTGACGTAGGAAGCGGAAAAACCGTGGTTGCATGTATTATGCTTCTTGCCGCCATTGAAAACGGATTTCAAACGGCAATAATGGCGCCTACAGAAATTCTTGCACAACAGCACTTTAATAACTTTATAAGCTGGCTTGCTCCGTTAGGAATTAATGTCGCATTATTTACATCATCAAATACAAAAAAACAGCGAGAAAAATTGGAAAAAGATTTAAGAAACGGACAAATAAATATTGCAATAGGCACTCATGCATTACTGCAGGATAATATAGAGTTTAAAAATCTTGGTGCAATAGTTATAGATGAACAGCACCGATTTGGAGTAAAACAAAGAAATATATTAAAAAACAAAGCGGAAGTTCCCCAAATGCTTACAATGACAGCAACTCCAATTCCCAGAACACTCGCTTTAACAGTTCACGGTGATTTGGATCTAACCGTTATTGATGAATTGCCAAAAGGGAGGAAGCCTGTAAAAACTGCTTTATTGAAGCAGTCGCAAAGAAAACAGGCACTTAATTTAATATTAGATGAAGTTGAAAAAGGACATCAGGCATATATTGTTTTCCCTCTTATAGAAGAGTCTGAAACATTAAGTGCAAAAGCTGCAACAAAAGAAGCAGAAGAACTTCAAAACGGTTATTTTAAAAATCTAAAAGTAGGACTTTTGCACGGAAAAATGAAAACTGAAGAAAAAGATAAAGTAATGCAGGATTTTAAAAATAAACTTTATGATGTTCTTGTATCTACTACGGTTGTTGAAGTTGGTGTTGATGTTCCTAATGCTTCTGTTATTATCATTGAAAATGCGGAAAGATTTGGACTGTCTCAGCTTCACCAATTAAGAGGCAGAGTAGGCAGAGGTAATACTCAATCATATTGCATATTGATATCTTCATCAAAAAATGAAGAGACTTTGCATAGGTTAAATGTTCTTGTTCAAACAAATGACGGATTTATTATTGCGGAAAAAGATTTAGAAATAAGAGGCCCTGGTGAATTTTTAGGTGTCAGACAAAGCGGACTTGTTGAACTAAAACTGGCGGATTTAACAAGAGATTTACCTATTTTGGAAACAGCAAGAAATGATGCGAAAGAATACTTAAGTACTCATAATAAAAAAGATTTCCCCACTTCACTAAAAATTTATATTAATTCCCAATTGAGTGCTTCAGATAAACTGATATCACCTGATTAATCAACCTTTTCATATACATATAACGTCCATTGTCCGGCATGGGTAATTGTGTCAAGTTTCAGAGTTTTCTTACAAGTATATAAAGCATTATTCTTTAAAGATGAAAATACAAGAAAAATAAACGGGATTTTATTATATTCAATATCATCATTTACTATTCTCTCAAGAGAATCATAACGAATAAATGATACACTGTCTAAAACAACAATTCCTATTCTGTCGCCTTTATTCATATTATATATAAATTGATATTTTATAAAATCACATATAATTTGATTGGGATACTCTCTAAAATAATCTTTATATAACTTTTTTCCTTCACGAATAACCTTGTTATAATCATCTTCTTTAAAAAGAAAATAATTAAAATTATACTTACTGACTGAAAAAAAGTTAAAATTAGTATTACTATCAAGATATTTTTCAAATTTTTCCTTATCATAATATGTAAGAAGGACAAAATCAGATTGTTTTAACCTTGAATATTTTAATAATTCGACAACAGCTCTGTGTCCTTCAGGTCTTGTTTTTTTGGGGGCAGAATTATCCGAAAAAAATAAATAAAATAAATGCAGAATTAAAAACGAAATAAGTAATACAACACTTGTTTTTTTATTTGAGAATAATGACAATCCGTACATTAATGCTAAAATTACAGCCGGATATATTTCTATGGTGTATTTAGTAATTAATATTAATTTACCCGTAATTGCAAGTAAAACGACAGAAATGAAAAATAAAAAACAAGCGGCAAGTATATAATTTAATACTTTATTCTTATCAATAACGGCTCTAATAATTCCTGCTGTTCCAATAATTAAAGGCAGAAGTCCAAAAAATACAAAAGAATAATTAAATTTGCCGTTTAAATATATATATTCATAAAAATTATCAAGAGTATTTATTATATTTGTTTGTATAGGCGAAAAATAATCAACAGATACACAAATAATTTTCACATAAGAAAAATCTGCCCAAAATTGCGATAAATTTTTTGATAAAGCAATGTTATACAGAAACGGAATTAAAATAATTATTACAAAGGTAAAAAGGTAAATATACCTGATTTTGGAAATCAGCTTTTTAAATTTATCCGAATTTTTATCGAAACAGATAAATAAATAAGCGAATAAGAATAATATTAAAAATACTGAAAAAATAATACCTAATGTATGAATTGAACATAAAACTGCATTAGCAACAAAAAATAATATAAAATCAGACTTTTTATTAGTTTTTACAGACCTTATAAAATAATAAAAAGCTAAAGAAGAAACCAGGAATAAAAGAGAATATAAACGTACCTCCTGAGCAAAATATATACAAAAAGAAGATATTGCCGTAAATAAAGCACACAAGATACCTAAATTTTTATCTTTAAATTCCTTACCCAGTAAATACATTGTAAAAACAGATAAAACAGAAGGTAAAACAGAAGAAAATCTTAAAGATAAATCAGAATCTGAAAATAAAAATATCCAAAATTTTAAATAAACATAATACAATGGTGTGTGGCAGTTTTGCATAACAGCTTTAAAAAATTCTGAAATTGTAGGTTTAGAAGCAATCATCCAGCCAAAATATTCGTCAAAATAAAGACCTTCAGGTTTATCCAGAAACCATACCCTAATCAAAAAAGAAAATAATATAATGATAAATAATTTAAATAAAGTATCTTTTTTCATATCTTTTTTTTAATTACATGTTAACATGTATAATAATTTTAACATATCTAAGATTTGAAAGTATGAAATTAATAATACAAATACCTTGTTATAATGAAGAAGTTGCATTACCGGTCACACTATCGCAATTGCCGGCAAAAATAGACGGAATTGATGAAATTGAGGTACTGATAATAGATGACGGCAGTACTGACAGGACTGTAGAAATAGCAAAATCATATAATGTAAAGCACATTGTAACGTCAACACATCATCGGGGATTGGCAAGAACATTTATGGCAGGTATTCAGAAGGCAACTGCCGAAGGGGCGGATATAATTGTTAACACAGATGCCGATAATCAGTATTGTGCAGATGATATTGAAAAACTTATTAGACCTATTCTTGAACAAAAAGCCGATATAGTTATAGGTGCAAGACCAATAAAAGAAATAGAAGGATTTTCAAAATTTAAAAAATTTCTTCAATTCTTAGGTTCAAAAATTGTAAGATTATTGAGCGGTACGGCAACAGATGATGTTCCTAGCGGATTTCGTGCTTTTTCAAGAGATGCTGCCATGGCAATTAATGTATTTGATAATTATACATATACAATTGAAACAGTTATTCAGTCAAAAACAAAAGGTTTGCATATAGAATCAGTTCCTATAAAAGTAAATTCCTGCTACAGAAAATCAAGACTTGTAAAAAACTTATTTACATATATTCAAAAAAATTCATTTACTATTCTAAGAATGTTTATTATTTACAGACCGTTTAGGTTTTTTGCCATCATAGGAGGCATAATATTACTTGCCGGTTTGTTCTTAATGGGACGATTTTTATTATGTTATTTTACGGGCTCTGGTAACGGACACATACAATCGTTAATTATATCATCAATACTTTTAATTACTGGATTTCAAACATGTGTTTTTGGTGTTCTTGCAGATTTGCTTGCTATTAACAGAAAACTTATAGAAGATGTACAGATAAGAACAAAACGACTTGAAAATAAATAGCCCGTTGTATTGTATAGTTGACTGACATAGTTTTTTTGTAATTTAAAAGATAATTATTTTATGAGAATTATAATAATTATTATTTTTATATTTGTTTGTCAAATAACTGCAATTGCATCAGAAGTGACAGACTATATTGATTCATACACAAATTACTTTAATAATGAGAGTTATAAAGCATTTTCCGGTGTTATAAAAGGCACTGCAACAATATCAGATATAGAGAAACAATTTATATTAGACAGGGAAATATCAGATGAGCTAAATTCAACTTTTATTTACACTGATTTAAAAAATTGTATAGATATTGCACTTGAAGAAAATTATGATATAAAAATACAAAATCAGTATAAGAGGCAATCATACTGGCAGTATCGAAATTCACAATTTCAACTGCTTCCTGACATATACTACAATTTTGATATAAAAAATCTGGAAGGACAATATCTTGTCGGCGGAATTGTTGCAACAACGACACATGAAGTACCAATACAGAGCCTTGCTGTTCTTGAATGGTCAACAATTAATCAAGGTAAATATTTTTTTCTGATAGCACAAACTAAAAATATGTTTAAAGCCTATAGAGCAAATTTGGAGTTTACAAAAGAACAAAAAATCAGAGACACCGTGCTTGCCTACTATGATACACTGGAAACAAAAATGGAAATAGAAGTTCAAAAAATAAATTTATATGACAGATTAGAACAGTTAAAATATACAGAAGGCAGATTTGAGGCAGGCATAGGAACATTATATGATGTCAAAAGAGCGCAAGCTGAACTTGCAGGAGCACAGCAGGATTATACAGAAACTCTAAATACACTAAGATTAAGGCAAGCTGCACTTGCTAATGTACTTGGCATAGAAATATTAGATGCCGTATACCCTTTTGAAATTACTGTGGATCAAAGAGAATTGATAAATTCAGAAAGGAGTATAGAAGAGTTGTATAAACAGGCACTTGAATCAAGAGAAGATATTCGCTCAAAAAAAGCAGAGGTTGAAGCATATAAAGCTCAAAGAAGTTCAAATTATACAGATATAATACCGGAATTAACACTATCATATCAAAATGGATACGTCGGAACAAAAAGAGCAGGAATGAGTGCACATAACAGTTTGACATTAGATTTAAGAGCACATGTCGGAAAAAATTTATTAATGGGCACAATTACACAAATAAAAGCCGATAGTGCACTTGTTAAAGCAAAAAAGCTTGAATTGGTTAACCTTGAAAGAGAAATAAAAGAAAATATTTTATCCTCATATTATGATTCTCTTAATGCATTAAAAAAAGTAGAAGCATCAAAAGTCGAAACAGAAGCAGCAAATGTAAGTTTAGATTTATCATTAACAAATATGAAGACAGGCGAAGCAACATTTATAGATGTAATTGCCTCTCAAAATTTAAAAATTCAGGCAAATATAAATTTAATAAAAAATATGATAGAATACAATAAAGCTCAAGCAAATCTTCTTTTTGAAGTAGGGCTGATGAGCCCCAAGACAGTACTAAGAGACTATAAACCAAAATTTTATTAGATTACAGGCAGGACTATATGTTAAATTTTTTAAAACAACTTTTTATTTCGGCATCTAAAACCAATATGGAAAAGGAAATTTATGAACAACCGGAAATTATTGCAAAATTAATAAAAAAATATATTAACAAAGATAAATCAATAAATATTGATATACCTGATAATATAAAAAATGTCGCATTAATTGCCTGCGGTTCATCATATCATTGTGCTTCAATAGCTGCAAGCTATTTGAGAGACAAGGTGCATTGCGGAGCTCAGGCATATTATGCAAGTGAATTTTCACTGACAGAAGATGCTGATATTGATAATCAAACTTTATATATTTTTATTTCACAATCAGGTGAAACAGCAGATACAAATAAATCACTTGATATAGTCAGAATTAAAACAGATAAAACACTTGCAATAACAAATACAAAGAACTCTTCATTATACGAAAACGCAAAATATAAGTTATTAATTCATGCAGGAAACGAAAAAGCCATTGCTTCAACAAAAGCAATGAGTGCACAGTTATTCTGTTTATTTTTAATTTGTGCAAAACTAATGCAAAGAAGAGAAATGCCTGCATCAGGACTGATAGATGAATTAAATAAAATACCCGAAATAATAAAAAAATCTTTTGAGCATACTGCGTCTTTAAAAGCTTTTTCAAAAAAGTTAATAGAATACGATAATGCGGCGGTACTTGCATCCGGGATGTTTTATCCGCTTGCAAAAGAAGGTGCTTTAAAAATAAAAGAAACATCATATATTAATACTACAGCTTATCCTACAGGTGAATTTTTGCATGGTCATATTGCAATTCTAAATAAAAAATGTGCTGTAATCTCAATAGTTAATAACTTCAATGTTGACTTTACAGTTAAAGTTTTAGAAAGAATAAGGGATAATTACACTTCAGATTCTCTTATAATTTCAGCATTCAAGTTGAATTTAAAAAATCAAAAATCTGCAATTTGCCTTGATACATACAATGATATAGAATTTATGTTTTCATCACTTATTCTGCTGCAAATTTTGGCATTTGAAACAGCGGTAGGTCTATACCGCAATGTTGATAAACCATACGGATTAACAAAAGTCGTAAAATAATGTTTACTTTTGTAAATAATGTTACACAGAATGTAAAAAAAAACAATTTACCTGTTTTAATTAGCCGGGCTTAATTATGAAAGTATTATTTAACAGTTATATAACAAATAATTTTTATAAATCAAATTATAATAAGGTGCAAAAATATCATAATTTAGCACCATTACAGCAAGACACCGTCAGTTTTTCCGGCTCAAATAAAAAACAGACGGAAAAAACACAAAATGTATTTACAGATCCTGCAAATAAGGGTGCATGTAATACTGTCAGAAAAAATGCAGAACCATCAAGAATATATTTACAAGCACTTCTTGAACATTATCTTGCCCCGATACAGAAAGAATACGGCTCTGATAAAAAACCTTTCACCTTTATTACAAGACTTAAATCGTCTAAAAGTATAAAACAAAAAATTATATATAAATTACCTGATAAACTTATAAAAGAAGGTGAAGAATTCGCTAAATATGCTGTTGAAGAGCTAAAAAACTTCTTTAACTTTAATAAAGACGTTACAGATGAACAGTTATACAACCTGATAATTAATAATTCAGATTATAGAAATACAATAGAAAACAGTTGTGCATTTAAATCGCCGGATGCTATGCTAAAAATAATAAAAAATGCTTTAGTAAAGGCTAAAGTCATTAATTTTAACGAAATTGATGAAAAAGAGCTGAAAAAAGATTTTAAAAAGATAGCAAGTAATTTAAGAAATAAAGCTCCTGAAATGTCCGACCAAAATTATGTAATTTTGGGAAGTGCAGACCCTTGCTCCAGGATAAAAAACTTTATACATGATATCGTAAGAGGAAGAATTGTCTTAAATGATAAGGATCCTGTTATAATTGATAAAATTTTAGAAGCATTCAAGAAAATGGTTAAAGACGGTAATATTAAAATAACATCCATTGAGTACATTATGCCTGAAAGCTCAAAGATGCCAAAGGGTACTGATGTTAATGATTATATGCCGATTAAGTTTACTAAATTATTAAGAGATGCTATTGAAGTTAATGTAGAAAAAGTAAACCAAAGACCTTCAAAATCAGGTTATTGTGCAATTCATATAAATGTAGAACTTTCAAATAAATTATTATCAATTGATAAAGATAAGTATAACGGATACTCTGCCGAAATTCAAATTATGGATTCACATGTAGAAGAATTAAAAGAAATTGAAGATCTTTTATACAAATTTAATGATAATATTCCTCTATCAAACAAAGAGTATGCGCCAATGGCAGAACTGTTCAAAAGCAAACTAACTCCTGATGTAGAAAAAGCATTTGTTGATTACAGATATCAACTATACTTAAGACAAATGACTAATCCATTAAAAGGCAAAAAAAATCTTTTCCCCTCACTTAAGGAAATGGGATTTGAAGGTAAAATTCCGCCCGAACTTGATTTTAATAACTTAAAAAAGTTTAAAGATAAATGTGATGAAGCAATAAAACTCAGAGAAAAAAATGAAAATTTAAAAGAAAAGTATAAAGCAAAAAATTCAGAATATTATGCTATTGAAACACTGGGTGATGTCGTTAACAATGCAATTTCAGGCGGATTAAAAAACTTATCGCTTAATATTAACAATTAAAATCTTTTCATAACTTTCTGAATAAATTTTGTTAATACCGGCACATAGAACAATTTGCCGAAACATACCCCTATCGAAAGATATAGAAGTAATATAAATAAAACTAATTCAATTATATTAAATGATAATCCGAAAAATTGTGTAAATCTTATTATTTTTATTGAAATAATATAATTTAATATTCCTGCAAAAGCATCTAATATTTTAATATGTGAAAACACCATAAACATAAGTTTTAAAACAATACTCAGCAAAGCTAAAAATATAGATATAACCATCGATTGGCAAATGTTATACATAAGAAAAAATTTCAGTTTTCTTTTATATAAATAAGCAAAAATAATCCATAAAAAACCAATAACACCCATACTAAAATATGACAGTACGGAAATTATTTTTTCAATCGGTAAAATTTTTTGTGTTTCAGGCTGCATCTGTATTCTCTTCCATACTCTTATTTTTTATAAATTCATTAACAATTTCAACATAAACTAATTTTATTTCATCATTATCAGTATCAATATCAATACATTGTTTATAAACATTGATTGCAGACCTTAAATCCTTAAGCATAACATATGTATTTCCGAGCAAAGTATATGCCTCCGGATCAGAAGGTTCAATTTCAACAACTTTCTTATATAACTCAACTGCAAGTTCATACTTTTTCTCAGTAAAGTACAAATTAGCAAGTAAAATATAAGCATTTATAACATCAGGACAAAGACTTATTGCTGTATTGTATAACTCAATTGCTTTATCAGTATTTTTCTGCTCATAGCAAGAAAGAGCATAACAAAGGTAAGTTTGATAATATGATGGGTTTATTTCAATTATTTTTTCAAAATATTCATTTGCTTTATCATAAACCATTGCGGCTGAATATGCATTAGCAGCATATAATAAAAGTTTGGATGAATCAGGTGACAAATTATATGCAATATTAAAGTTGTTCGCAGCATCATTAAATCTGTCGAGTTTCATTAAAACAAAAGCCAGATTAATATAATTTTCAGCTAAATCAGGATTTAACATCAATGCCTTTTCATAATATCTGAGAGCCTCATCATAATTTTCCTGATCTTGATATAACATACCGATAGCAGAATATACTTTATAATTATTTTTATCTAAGTTTAAAGATTTAATGTAATTAGAAACAGCTTGCTTAAATTCACCAAGTTCAGCATATGCATTACCTAGATTAAAATATACAGTTACATCATCAATTCCAAGATTAGCAGCTCTTGAATAGTAATTAACAGCCTTTTGAAAATCAAATTTACAAAAATAAATACTACCCAAATTTGTTAATGCAATATAATTAGAAGGCTCAAAGTTGAGCAAACTTTCATATACACTAATCGCTCTGTCAAATTCATTATCATTAAGATAGATATTTGCTAACTTTAAGTAACACTCTGAGTTATTAGGATTATCAACAATGTTCTTTATTAAATCATTTGTAATTTGTTTTTTTTCTTCATCATTCATATCATTATTATACAAAATATTAAAGCTTCTAGCAAATAAAATTCAATATTTCAGGCAATAATTTTAGAAAAATAATCAATAGTTAATTTTAAACCTTCTTCGAAGTCGACAGTAGGAGTCCAGTTCAAAATATTTTTAGCAATAGAAATATCAGGTTCTCTTTGAGTAGGATCATCCGATGGTAATTTTTCAAAAACAATTTTTGAATTAGAATTTGTAAGTTTAATTATAAGTTCTGCGAATTGAAGAATTGTAAATTCTCTCGGATTACCTAAATTAATCGGACCTATAAAGTTTTTATCATTATTCATAAATTTAATAAGAGCATCAACCAAATCCGATACATAACAAAATGATCTTGTCTGACTGCCGTCACCGTATACAGTTATCGGTTCATTTTTTAATGCCTGAACAATAAAATTAGAAACGACTCTTCCGTCATTTATTGCCATTCTTGGGCCATATGTATTAAAAATTCTGGCTATTCTTATATCAACATTATTTTGTCTGTGATAATCCATCATAAGTGTTTCTGCACATCTTTTTCCTTCATCGTAGCAGCTTCTGATTCCGATAGGATTTACATTACCCCAGTATGTTTCAATTTGCGGATGAATTTTAGGATCACCGTATACTTCACTTGTACTTGCTTGTAAAATTCTTGCCCTGCATCTTTTAGCAAGACCGAGCATGTTTATTGCACCGATGACAGATGTTTTTACGGTTTTAATCGGATTATATTGATAATGTACGGGAGAAGCCGGGCAAGCTAAATTATATATTTGATCAACCTCTGCATAAAAATCTTTTATTATATCGTGTCTTACCAGTTCAAATCTGTTATTACCTATTAAATGTCTGATATTATCTTTAGAACCGGTAAAGTAATTATCTAAACAAATAACATCATTACCTTCACTTAAAAGTCTCTCACATAAATGAGAACCGATAAATCCTGCACCGCCTGTAACTAAAACTCTTTTCATTTTACAAATTCCTTATCAGAAGCTTTAAACTGCATTTCGTACAAATGTTTATATTGTCCGTTATCAATTTTCATTAATTCATCATGAGTACCGAGTTCTACAAGGCATCCATCATTAATAACAGCAATTCTATCTGCATTTTTAATTGTAGAAAGCCTGTGAGCAATAACAAATACAGTTTTATTACGCATAAGATTATCCAAAGCCTTTTGAACAATTGCCTCTGATTCATTATCCAAAGCTGATGTTGCTTCATCAAGTATAATTATGGGTGTATTTCTAATCATTGCTCTTGCGATGGCAACTCTTTGTCTTTGACCTCCCGAAAGTGTAAGTCCTCTTTCGCCAAGTACAGTATCAAGTCCATCGGGCAAAGAATTTATAACTTCATCTAAATGTGAAGCTTTTAAAACATCATACAAGTCCGTATCTGTTGCATTATTTGATGCAAGCATTATATTTTCACGAATTGTCCCTGTAAACAGAAAATTATCTTGAAAAACAAAAGAAATATTATTTCTTAAATCTTCAATTTTAAAGTTTTGAATATTAACATCATCAAATTGAATTTCACCTGATTTAACATCATAAAATCTTGGAATGAGGTTAACCAATGTAGACTTACCGCCACCTGAATTCCCAACAATTGCCAATGTTTCACCTTTTTTTACTTCAAGTGAAATATTTTTTAAAACATCAACATCCTCTACATATCCGAATGAAACATTTTTAAATTTTATATTTTTTGTAATAGGTGGAACAGAAACAGCATTTTCACTATTTTTAATTGTCGGGATATAATCAAAAAGTTCAAAAACCCTGCCCATTGCAACAAATATAGTTTGAACACCTGTCAAAGTATTTCCGAGTGTTTTAACCGGTTTATACAATAAAATAAGAGAAGTAACAAATGATGCAAAGGAGCCTGCTGTCATACTTCCGTCATAAATAAGTTTTGTTCCGTAAAACAGAACAATAGCAATACCGAAAGATGCAATTAAATACATCATCGGCGACATCCATCCGACTCTTTTTGTCAATGAAATTGAAACTTCAAAACTGTTTTGAATTTCTTTATTAAATAATTGTTTTTGCCTGTCTTGAAGATTATAAGCTGTTACAACTTTATTTCCTGAATATGTTTCATTCATAATTGTTGTAATTTCACCGCTTATTACTGTACTTTTATTTGAAACCGATTTGATTTTTTTTCTTATTAATAATACAGGCATAAATGCAATTGATAAAACAATTACACCGAAAAGAGCAAGTTTCCATGAACTGTACAACATAACCACTATTAACGAAACTGCCCCGAATAAACTTATAATAAATGTTTTAATTTGATCAACAATACCTCTTGAAGCAATATCAGGGTCGGATAAATATCTGCTTATAATAATTCCCGAGGAATTTTCATCAAAAAATGAAGTATCCATATAAACTAACTTAGAAAATAAATCTGTTTTAACAGCATTGGTAATCTTAATACTAGTCCAATCAGTTAAGTATGAATTTAAATATCTTAATAAGCCCTGAAATACTGCAAAAAATATTATTGCAAACGGCATAGAAATTGCCAGAATTGTATAGCTTATTTCATGTCCGTATAATACCAAATTTTGTTTTCCTGCGACATAATCCATATAAGGTTTAAGTGCAAAAGATACAACCCCGTCCAGAAGTCCAACGGGAATAGCAATAACAAAGCCAAGAATAACACGACCTAAATATCTTTTAATATAAGGAAAAATCCTTTTTAACAACCAGCTGTATTCAAATGAAGTGAGTGCTTGAGTATTTTTTAATTTCATAAATATTTCCGTAAAACTAATCTACATAAATATTTTATAATGAAAGAATGATAAATAAAACATTGTCTGAACAAAATTTTACGATAAGCCACAAAGTGGTGTTACAAAGCGAAGCACCGCAACGAAGTGAGGATTACAAAGCGAACATCTAAGCAATGCGAAGATTGTGAGCCTGTATCCGAAGCGAAGCGGAGTGTGACTGAGCCTGTATGCGTTAGCTGAGTAAAATTTTGAGAGTGGCATATTGAAAAGGTGAGCACTCGTACAGCGACGAGGAACGAAATTTCGGACGGACGCAAGTCCGGTAAGCGAGGGTGAAGCGAGTGCAAGACGAAGTCGAGCGAGCGACAATCCCGAGCGAAAAGAAATTTCAAGACAGTCGGTGGCAGAGTGCGACACCAGATTAAATATTTAACAAATTTTATAAAATGTTGTATATTATAAAAGGTCTCCAAAATTATGTAACAATATCTTAATAATGAGGTGTAAAACCAGCAAAAAAAAGGCTTTACGTGTTTTGGATGAATGTGTTAAAAAAAGGGGTAAAAATATGACGTCAGGGGTATTTTCCAACATGGCAGCACCGGCTAGAACAACAACCGTACCTGCAGTACAAAATGTTACAGTACAAAATCAAGCTAATACGGCAATTGAGAAGACTAAGAAACAGAAGTTTATTGATACAGCGAAAAAAGCGGCACCGATAGTATTGCCATTAGTTGCTATACCTGTTACGGCATTAATAACATATAATATATCCAATAAAAATACTAAATTATTGAAAGAAACGGTTGATAATTTATCACAAGACGTTCTAAAACTTACTAAAGAAGTTAGAAGTCATGGCGAGGCAATGACCGGAATAAGAGACTCTATAAACACGGGTAAAGCAGCCGATGCAAAAATGTGGGCGGCAATAATCGGTATAGCAGGTATTACGGGAGGTGCATATAAAGTAGGTAAATTATCTGATGATAAAGATAAAGATAAAGATAAAACTGAGAATAATACTAAAGTAACATATAAAACAATTGACGGTGTTGATACTGAACTCCCTGAAGAAGAACAAAAAGAGCTTGATAAGGTTATAGATAAATTCCGAAAAGATAAAAAATCTGTTGATGATGCTATTAGTGATGTAGCAAAATCAGATTTATTAGATGGAAATAATCTCGGAAAAAAATATTTGCATGACTCTAAAAAAATCCAATTACTGACAAACGAAACCCCGATTAGCCCTGCACTTGCTGCACAATTACAGGAAGTAGGTAAAAAATATTTATTATATGCTCCTGAAAAGAAACCGATTACAAGCGAACATCCTTGTTTATGGTCTGTTACATCAGAATTTCAGCCTATAAAAGAAGGAGGCTTAGGCAGTGTTCCTCTTGCACTTCAAAATAACATCGAAGAATTAGGTGTTAAACTGCCGACATTTATCCCGATGTATTTACAAAAAGGTGTATCTGCCTTAGTTAAAAACGGTGACAATTATGTATACAGTTATAAAGACAAAATATACGATGTAAAAAAAGTTGCTTCATTCCAAGTTGATACTTTCCAAGGAGGAAAATCAAAAACTGAAGATGTTGACATCTTCCTTGCTGATGATAACGGAAAACAATTAGTATTTATTAAGAATGATACCTATTTTAACGGTTCAATTTACTCAACAAGTGCAAAATCAGAAGAACCTGAAAAATTTGCATTTTTCTCAAAAGCTGTATATGAATTTGCAAAATTAAGAGAAACTATTGATAAAACTATTGTTGAATTACCTAAAAAAGATGAAGATGATAAGAAAAAAGAAAAAGCAGCAGGAACTGAAAACGCAGATAAAACCGCTGAAAACCAGACTGCAGAAGGTGAAGTAAAAGCAGCAGATACACAGCCTGCAGATGGCGAAGTAAAAGCTGCTGAAACAACAGCTCAAGCAGAAGTTAAAGAAGGTGAAGAAAAAACAGCAACGGAAGATGAAACTGCTAAAGCTGCTGAAAATGCTGAAGCTGCAAAAAAAGAAAAGAAAGACGATAAAGAAGAACAAAAATTCCCGAGTGTTGTTAAAAATTTAGTATTACATGACAGTAAACTTCTTAACAGCATACCGAAAATGGATGGTTTAATTCTTAACGATTGGCAGGCATCACCTATAGCTGCACTTGTAAGATACAAAGCTCCCGTTGAAAAAGAATTTCGTGAACTTGATAAAGATGTAGCAAATAAATTAAGCAACATTAATATTATAACAATCGGTCACAATGCAACATATCAAGGTTCAACCCAATGTAATAACAACAGCAGACAGCGCCGTGAAGCTACTTCAAATATAATTAATACATTATTTGACAAATATGCACAAATTATAGTTGATAACTCAACATGCGGAGCATCGGATACAGATAAAACAGATCCGGGATTAAAAAATCTTGATAATGTTCTTATACTTAATAAAGACAACGAAGCAGAAAACCACACTAACCTCTTAAATATGGGTATATGTTTAAGTGATTACTTCTGTCCTGTATCTGATAATTATGCTAAAGAATTAATATCTGATAAGCATGCAAATCTTTCATATGAACTTCAATGGGCATTAAAGCAAAAATATAAAAGCGGTTCTATGAGAGGTATTATTAACGGTAATGACTTTAAGAAATTATCCATTGAAGGAACCGAAGCTAAAACAGAAGATTTAACAGGATTAAAACTTGAAACATACAAAAGAGAAAATACAACTGATGAAATAATTGACAGAAGAATCAAAAACAAAATTAATTTGTATAACAATTATATTAAACCGTTTGCAGAAACCAAAACATCGCCTAAAAACGATTTAACTTTTGTTGATACGGAAAATGGTATGACTATTCCGAACCTTTCTGATGAAGAACTCAAAAATACACCAATAATTGCATCGTGCGGAAGATTAGTATCTCAAAAAGGTATTGATATACTATCGGATGCTATAAGAACACTTTACAACAATTGGGATAAAGATTTTAAAGGCAAACCTAAACCAATATTCTATTTGGCAGGTGATGATAATCCAAATGATGCTCAAAGCTACAATATTATTAATTTAAAAAATAAAAGCTTGTCAAAAGAAGATTCCGACAGAGTAATATTCGCAAAAGGATACGCTCCTATGGCAGCACTAACTGCATCAAGTGATTTCTTTGTAATGTCTTCTAAATTTGAACCGTGCGGTTTAACACAAAGCGAAAGCTTAGCTCTCGGAACTCCGGTAATTGCAACAGCGGTTGGCGGTATTGTTGATACACTTAACAGAAACGGTAAGAATAATGCTATACTGACAACTCCTGATAAAGATCCGGATTCAAATGAAATATATGAAGCTATGAAAAAAGCTTTAACTATATTCTATGATAATCCCGAAAAGTATAAACAAATGGTAAGAGATTCTATTGATGAAGATTTCAGCTGGATTCAACCGGGTAAAAAAGGACCTTGCTATGATTATCTTGATATTGCAGGTTTAGACATAAATAAACTGCCTGATGTAAATCAATAATTCATTTTATGCTATCATGTAATCATGGACAGCAGATATAAAGAATTATCAGATAGAGCATTTAAACTTCATAAAAACAACAATTTGAAAGAAGCAGAGGAAATCTATACTCTGCTTCTTCAAATTAATCCAAACGATATAAATATTTTAAATTTATATGGCTTGCTTTGTATATCGCAAAAAAAGTATGTTGAAGCAATAAAATATCTGACAAAAGCTGTAATATTCAGACCTAATGCTTATATTTCAGGCAATCTCGCCAAAGCATACTTTGAAGCCGGAATATTTGACAAGGCTATTATTCTTTTTGAAAGAATTGCAAAAGAAGCGCCCTCTGATGATATTTATTATTCATTGGGTTTATCATATAAGCAGATTAAAAATTATAATAAGTCAATTAATGCATATAAAATGGCTTTAAATTTAAATCCTAATCATTTTTCTGCATTATATAATCTTGCAAATACTTATAAAGAACTAAATAAAGACAGCGAAGCAAAAGAGTATGCCTTAAAAGCCATTGCAATAAATCCAAATGACGAATCTGTCAATTCTTTAATTTCTGAAATTTATTCGTCTGAAAAAAACTATAATGAGGCAATTGAAGCTCTTAAAAAATGTATTTTGGTTAATAATAAAGAATACTTATATTTTTACAATATTGCAATATATTATTCTAAGATAGATAAAAAAGAGGAAGCGGAAAAGAATTATCTTGATGCATTAAAATTAAATCCAAATCATGTATCTTCGCTTGTTAATCTTGCATCTTTATACAAAGAGAATAATAAAAACGAAAGCTTAAAATTACTTGAAAAAGCATATAAAATCTCTTCAAATGAAGAAACATTATGTTTGTCTCTTGCTCAGGTGTACAGAGATTTATATAAAAACAGTAAAAGTAAGACAATTATAAAAAAATTGCTTATGAACAACCCGAATTGTGCAGATGCATATATGATTCTGGGTACAAATTATATGGATGAGGGAAAATACAGAACTGCATTAAAAAATTACGAAAAGGCATTACAAATATCCCCAAATAATTTAAATTTTCAGCATTGTAAAGCAACTGCATTAAAATATATGGGAAAAATTGATGAAGCTGAAAGACTTTTCAAAAAAATCGTAAAAAATCCAAATTCACCTTTGCAGTCAAAATTAACTCTTGCTATGATATATCTTCAAAAAAAAGAGTTTGAAAAAGGGATGAAGTTATACGGGCAAAGATATTTAGAAACTACCATGCCTGAACATTTAAAGGAAAAAATCTGGACAAAAAATTCAAAGTTAGAGAATAAAAATGTTTTAATATACTCTAATTGCGGACTGGGTGATACCATAATGTATTCAAGATATATACCTTACTTAAAAGCCATATGTAAAAATATTGCAATACAAACAGATAAAGAGCTTGTTGAAATTTTAAAATATAACTATAAGAATGTTAAAATTTTCACAAAGTCAGTACAATCAGATAATTATGATACTATACTTCAAATTATGGATTCAAACTATGCGCTTAATATGGATTTTAATAATATTCCTTTTTCAGAAGGGTATTTAACCGCAGATAATAATAAAATTAAACAATATAAGAAGTTAAATATATTTAAAACAAATAAATTAAAAATTGGTATTTTTTATCAGGGAAGTAAAAATGTATTCAGAAACAGAGCAATCCCATATAAATATATCAATGAATTAACAAAATTAAAAAATATTCAATTATATTCTTTTCAAATAGAGAACAATGAGAATGAGACAGATAATATAATCAATCTGAAAGATTACATAAATGATTACAGTGATACGGCGGCACTGTTAAAATGTATTGATATGCTTATAACAATTGATTCATCAATTGTTCATATGGCAGGCGCTCTTGGTGTTAAAACAAAATTATTTTTGCCAAAAGTTGCGGAATGGCGATGGTTCAATGATAAAAAGACTACTCCATGGTATAAAAGTGTTGAAATTGTCCGCCAGAAAAAAGCATTTGACTGGTCAAAAGAAATTGAAAATTTAAAATCGGAACTTGATGAATATAAAAAATAGATATACTGTTAAAATTGAAAAAATGATATATGGCGGAAATTCTCTTGCCAGAAATGAAGGATTTCCTATATTTATTAAATCAGGCTGTCCTGGTGATGTCGCAGAAATTGAAATTACAAAAGTAAATAAGAATTTTGCTGAAGCTGTAATAGTAGAAATTAAAGAAGCTTCCATTTACAGAATAAAACCCAAATGCGCACTTCATAATGTATGCGGAAGCTGTAACTGGCAGTATATTGAATATAAAGAACAGTTAAATCAAAAACAAAATATAGTAAAAGAAACAATAAAAAATATTACGGGGCATGATTACGAAGTAAAAGAAGTAATTCCTTCACCATTGCAATATGAGTACAGATGTAAAATACAGCTTCCCGTTTCACAGACTAAAGTATCAAACAGAATTTTAGCAGGATATTATAAAGAAAATTCGCACGAACTTATTAATATAAAATATTGCCATATGTACGATGCATATATAAATAAAATTGTTGATTATATTAAAATATCTGCCAAAGAGCTTAATATTAGCGGATATGATGAAAAATCAAATAAAGGTCTATTAAGGCATATTGTTATAAGAAAATCATCAGATAACAGTGAAATAATTGTTATTTTTGTTATAAACAGTAAAAAAATTGATAAAAATCTTGATATTTTGTCTAAAAATTTAATTTCAAAATTTAGCGAAATTAAAGGAGTCTGCGCAAACATTAATACAAATAAAACAAATGTAATTATGTCGAATAAAACAATTACAATCTGCGGAAGAGACTATTATTTTGAAAATATGGATGAATTTAAATATAAGGTTAGTGCAAACAGCTTCTTTCAGGTAAATCCGATGTGTGCAAGGTTGATATTTAATAAAGTCAAAGAATTAATTAAAGAAAAAGTGCATAATCCTTCTATACTTGACGCATATTCCGGAGTTTCAAGCTTTGGTGTTTGGTTAAATTCCGTTTCATCAAAAATTACCTGCATTGAAGAAGTTATAAGTGCCTCTAATGACGCAAAAGATAATATTCAAATAAATAATGCGGATAATATTGAAATTATAAACGGGGATGCCGAAAAAATATTTCAAAAGCTTATAGAAAATAAAATGCTTTTTGATGTTTCAATAGTGGATCCGCCGAGAAAAGGTTGCAGTGAAAAATCTATTTATAATCTTGTTAAACTAACAAAAAAATACATAGTTTATGTGAGCTGTAATATATCAACATTGGCAAGAGATATGAAACTTCTGGAAAATTATGATTATTTTCCCGTATATATACAACCTGCTGACATGTTTCCTAATACATATCATATAGAAACAATTGTTTTGTTTGAAAAAAGCAATAAAAAAAGAAGTACAATGACTTCTTTTTTATAATAATTCCTCCACAATAAAGCCTGTAGTCTGCCGTTAATCAAGCAATGATTCAAGAATACTTGCATTTTTAAGTGCAAGCGCATTTTCTTTCACTCTTTGTTTATGAATATAAGTTCTGAGTGCTTCACGAATTAATTCGCTTCTTGTGCGGTTTTCCCCTTCCGCTACTTCATCAATTCTTGATAAAAATTCTTCAGGCATTGAAATTAAGACTCTAGCCATATTTTCCTCTTTCAGTATAATATTTACATATATATAAAAACAATTAAAAATAAAAAATTGCATAAAAAATATATACTAATTATTTATTTTGTAATAAAAGTTAACATACAAAATTTTTACATATATCATCAATAAGAGACATATTAAAAGAAGATCGTTGTTCAATAGGGATTTGCTGTAAAATATTATTAATATCTTCAATTTTAATAGATTTTTCACTTAAATATTTTGCATAGTCAGGATGACACTGATTAACTGCCGCAAAATAGTATGGAAGAGAATATCCCCAAGGATTTTTTTTGTAAATCGGTTCAATATAATCATTAATAGTTTTTAAAATGGGAATAATATTATATTTTTGTCCGAATAAATCATTAATATATTTAGTTAAATGTTCTGTTCTAATGTTACCTGCACCTCTGCCCATACCGAATACAGTTGAATCAATTATTAAATTTCGTTCAGCGGTTAGTTTTATAAGTTCAAGTGAATTTGAAAATGATAACTGAAGATTATTATGAGAGTGAAATCCGATACTTATTTTACTTAAGAGTCTATCATTATAAGCAGAAAACAACCGTGTTACATCATTAGTTTGCATGCATCCTATCGTATCAACGATAAACAAAGAATACGGATTAATTTCATTTACTTTATCTATAAGAGAATTTATTTCATCATCGGAATACAAATTTGTATGCATTGGATTAATTATTATATTATATCCTTTGTCAGATAATTCTCTACAATATTTTAATGCAGGTAATAAATCTTTTTTCTTGAATGCAACTCGTATATATATATTATTAATTTGAGAATCGGTAAATTTTTCAATCGGGTACTCACCGTAATTTATCATAAGGGTATACATTGAAGTTGAATTTTTAGGGATTAAAGTCAAAAGCTGAGAGATATCAGAGAAAATTGCTTTGTCAGAATTATAAACAGCATCTTTTAAATAACCGCATTCAATGAAATTCAAATGAGAATCGGAAAGATTTTTAATAATAGCAGAAATATTATTAAAACCGAAATCCCAATTATTTACGTAACCGCCGTCACGAAGTGTACAATCTAAAACCATTATCATAATTTAAAACTTTTTCAAATATGCAAAAGCAGCATCTAATGCCTTTTCCCCTTGATTACCGAAATCAACAATAATCATGGAAGATGCACCTATATCCATGATTTTTTTAACATTACCAACTCCGAATTTAGAATGGAAAACTCTGTCACCGACTGAAAATTCAATTTTATTATTTAAATTTGTGTCATGTGTATGTTTTGTCTCTTCTTCATTTTTTTGCTGTTCAATAAGTCGTTGTTTTATAGGATTGGATTCTAATAAAGCTTTTATTTTTTCTTCTTCTGATTTAAGTCTTTGCGCCTTATTAATATCATGATTTTTACTTTTAATAACAAAAGAAGTATTGTGAACAGAATTTCTTTTGGGTGCAATAAAACCTTTTCCGAATGAGGTAACGGATTTTATACTGCCGTCAGGGTTCAGACCCAAATCTTTAGCTTTAAAAGTATCAACAGCTTTTTTAAATGTATAAGACTGATTATCAGAAACAGGATAATCAGACTCGGAGTAATCTATAAGTTCAGGCGGAATTTCGCTTATAAACTTGCTTGGAGGTAAATACTTATCTTGCCCCCAAACTTTTCTGCGTTTTGCATAACTTAAATAAAGATTTTTTTTAGCTCTTGTAATACCGACATACATAAGTCTTCGTTCTTCTTCCATTTCAGAAGGTGAATCAACCGAGCGATTATGCGGAAATATTCCGTCCTCAAGCCCCGATAGAAAAACGGTATCAAATTCAAGTCCTTTTGCGCTGTGCAGTGTCATTAAAGTAAGAGCCTGAGTATCATCAACATATGAATCAATGTCACTAACTAAAGATACCTGTGATAAAAATTCCCCTAAAATATCCTCATCCTGAGGAGTGAATTCTCTGGCAACATTTATAAATTCCTGCAAGTTATCAATTCTAGTTTCGGCAGTAGTTTCATCTTCATTATCTTTAATATCCTGAATATAGCCGGATTTTTCAAGAACTTGTGCAATAAATTCAGGTAAATCCAACTTATAAAAATCCTGCTGAAATTCAATAATCATATCATAAAATGCTTTTAACTTTGTTTTAACCGCACATGAAAAATCATCATACAAGTTAATATTTGACAGAATATCCATAAATTTAATATTTTCACTGTCCGATAATTGAAGAAGCTTATCTACTGTAGCTGAACCGATAGACCGTTTTGGAACATTAATTATTCTTCTTAAACTTTGAGAGTCAGACGGATTATAAATAAGTTTTAAATAGGAAATAATATCTTTAATTTCTTTTCTATCATAGAATTTAAGTCCGCCCACAACTTTATAAGGAAGATTATTAGCCATACAAGCCTCTTCTATAGCTCTTGATTGAGAGTTTGTTCTGTATAAAACAGCCATATTTGATAGTGAGTCCGAAACCGCCAATCGTTTAACTTCTTTTACAAGATTTAAAGCTTCATCAGCCTCATCATTAGCTTGGTAGAGGTGAATTTTTTGTCCCTTTCCAAAAGTTGAATACAAATTTTTGCTTATTCTTTGTTTGTTATTGCAAATAACAGAATTTGCCGCATCAAGTATAGTTTCCGTTGAGCGGTAATTTTGTTCGAGCTTAATAAGTCTTGTTTTTTTAAATTCAGACTGCAGGTTAAGAATAATTCTATAATCTGCGCCCCTCCAGCTGTATATTGATTGGTCAACATCACCTACTACGCATAAGCTTTTATCAGATGGGATATCATCTTCAGGCATATTATTTGTATATATACTTTTAATCATTTTGTACTGGCAAAGATTAGTGTCTTGAAACTCGTCAACAAGAACATGCTTAAATCTTTTAAAATATTTTGTACGAACATTCTCTGAATTTTCAAGAAGTTTTACTGCTAATACAAGCATATCATCAAAATCAAGAGCATTGTTTGACTGAAGAAGCTTTTGATACTCCATATATATTTGAGCATACTTTTCCGTCCTGTAATCTCTTGCATGGGTAGAAAAAGTATAAGAATCAATCATTTTATTCTTGGAATTTGAAATGACTGTTTTTAATAATTTTGCCTGATATATTTTTTCATCCAAACTGCAATTTTTAATTGCAGTCTTTAATATAGAATTAGAATCGGCATCATCATATATTACAAATTTGTTATCATATGTTAATCCGTTTTCGTCTTTATATTCCTGAATATCAGTCCTTAAAATTCTGCCAGAGATAGAGTGAAAAGTGCCAATCCACATTTTTTTGGCTTTATCTTCGCCAATCATAAGTGAGAGCCTTTGAACCATTTCTTTTGCAGCCTTATTTGTAAATGTAACAGCCATAATTTCATATGGCGAAACACCTGATTTAACAAGATTAGCAATTCTTGTAGTTAAAACTTTAGTTTTACCGCAACCTGCACCTGCAAGAATAAGCAAAGTACCTTTATCATGAAGTACCGCTTCTTTCTGCTCCCTATTTAATCCCTCTAAAATATTTGACATGTACTTTTATTTTTTCAAAAATGTGCTATTATTATTATATTATAAATATAAAATTAAATAAGACAAATAAGGAAATATATGTCAGAAGATAGTAAAAATGAACAACAAATAATGGTTCCGCTTGATGATTTAGATAAAGTAGAAGATTCGGATCCTAATAAGCTTGATGCACTGGCAATGGAGCTGGCAACAATCCAGCAATCCGCAAAAAAGGTTGCAATAATCGGAAGCAGGAACCTGCCGATTACTCATCAGCAAATCATTGAAATATTATCTTATGCACTGGTAATACAAGGTAATACGGTTATAACCAGCGGAGGTTCATCAGGAACAAATGCCGCAACAATAAGAGGAGCTATGAAAGCAAACCCGGATAAATTAAGGGTTATACTTCCTCAGACAATAGGTCAGCAGCCTTCTGACGTACAAGACCAGTTAATAGGTGTTCCGAATATTATAGAACACCCTGATAGGTCAATGATGACCTTAGCTGATGCAAGCCGTATTTGTAACCGGGAAATTATAGATGAATGTCAGCAGTTAATTTGTTTCTTGTCTCATACATCAAATACTCTTCATAAAGCAATACAGCATGCTGAAGATTCTCACAAAGTTGTTACCGCTTTTTATCTTGATTAACTATGTTAGTTAAATTATTTAAAAAAAGTTTAAATACATTAAGAAAAGAGAAATTTAATACTTTTATACATATACTTACAATTCTTGTATTTATCTTTATTGTTTTTTCTGTTTACAAAATTTCTAAATATAACTTAATTAAGTTTGATGATTATGATATATTTTATTCAAATGTTTCTTACTCTTTTATAAAAAGATATTTTGTACATATCTATAAAGCAAAAATTATATCTAATTTTTTAATAATTTTTTCTGGTTATGATCTACCAAGAATGCTTAACTATAATTTAACAGCCTGGATTCAAAGCGGCGGAGCAATTATAAAAGGTATATTTTGGGGGATACTTTGTTTTATATTATCATCTACTGTTTTTTTGTTTAATAAAAAAAATCTTTTTTTTCCTGCTATTTTCATTTTTACTTATGTATATCTTCAATTTTATTATACTCTGCAATCTCAAAATGAATTATATGCAGCTTTTTACTGCTTTACTTTTCCTTTTATATTTTATATTTTATTTTGGAATACATTTATTAAAATATATATGAACAATGAAAATTCAACAAAAAATTATGGCAAATTATTCACATTCGGTGTATTAACAGGTCTTTCTGCAGAAATAACAGCCATTTCAACCTTCGCCGGACTAATAATATTATTTTTGTTTAATAAAAATAAAGATAACCAATTAACTAAACTTTTTAAATATTCATTTATATCGACCATAATTGGGAATTTAATATATTTTCTTAATCCTAATTTTATTAATAATGCTAAAGGATACGGGACTTTTTTCAGTATTAAACAAACTATTGAGAATGCTTTATATATATTGCCGGAATATGCAAAAGGATATAAAGAAACCTTTTTCAACTATTACTTTTATTACATGATTGTTATCATACTACTTTTAATATTACTAATTATATTTGCGGAAAAAGCAAAAAGAAAGAACATGCTTTATATGACTTTATCATTAATACTGGGAAGTTATTTTTTCTTTACAATGCTTTTATTTGGCGGAAAACCGATGAATCATACCGCTGTTTTACATTATGACATTATTGTACAAATGATTATATTATTTATATATGTAATATATTTTGAATTATCCTGCATTTCACAAAATAAAAAAATTTTTTATCCGGTTATATTAACTATATTAGCATTTTTAATATTTCAAAATTTTGAAAATATCAAATTAAATTTAAATAATAAAATGCATATATACGATTATCTTAGAAATAATAATGCTGAAGAAAATAAAGAAAACTATATTTATGAATTTATGCTTAGTTATTATGCATATACAAATAAACCTGTAAAAATATTTTATGGTCCTGCAGGTTTTGAAACTGAAGATGAAACATATATTTATAATTATTTACTTTCTCTTAATAAAGACTATAACTTAAATAATAAGATTACGATTTTAGACTCAGTTGATGATGCATTAAAAGAATACTATAATTCCGGAGGAAGACAAATAACAGCTCAAGAACTTGACAATCCGGACATACAAAAACTAACAGATAAGAACTTTGTATTATATGGTGGATAATTTTTTGTAAATATCCTTAGCAGCAGCTTCACCCATGGAAAAACAACTCATTTGAGTTCTAAGTGCTGCCTGTGCTTCAAAGTCCGCACTAATAATTTTTCCTGCACTGTATAAGTTATTATATTTATCTGATATTAGACATTCAATAGGAACATTATATGTACTATTAGAATATTCAAGTTTATCATCACTTGCTTTATTTGTATGGATATCAATAGGATAATCACATGCAAACGCAACATTACTAAAGTTTTTAGGATTAAGGATATCGTCTTTAGTAAAGGTATACAGTCCTTTCACCCTGTAAGACTCTCTGACTCCAAGCATATCAGAAATATGTGAAATATAAGAATTTTCAAACCCGGGAAAATATTTTTTACAAAATTCACTAAGTCTGTAAATTCTTTCTCTTCCTTGAATTAAAGCTCTTGAATAAACAAAAGGATCTCTTATATCCTCGTCGTCGTCTAAAATAATTCTTGGGGCATTAACTGCCAAACAATTAGGCATTTTGGGGATAGAAAATACCTGAAAATATGCTGTATCTTGATATTCTAGCACTCCGTTACTGACAGCTTCTTTTAATATAGGAGCTAGAGCCCATTTTTTATTATCATCCCATGTACACGCAGTTGATAAATATACTTGATTATCCGTATACTCAGCGGTTGTAACCGTTCTATCTTTATCTAAATCTAAAAGCCAATCCGCAAATTTATTTACATTAATTCCGCCTATTATAAATCTAAGTGACGGAGCTTGAGAATTATCGGAAGTATTTTGAAAATCACAATTTAAAATTTTAAAAATTTCTCCGTTTGCTGTTGCGTCGATAATATATTTCGTTTCAATATATAACGATAATAATTTATGCTTAAGAATAACATTAAATAGGGAATCTTTAAAAGATAAACTAATATCAGCAGGTACAGAAGAAAAGAGAATATCGCAATTAACAGTTCTAAGCATCTTATCAAACACTATTTTCAATAGTTCCGGGTTAAACCAGCCGGTATTTTCGTCTATATATGTATGATTTGCGGAGTATAGTTTCGAATAACTTAATAAATCCTTGTAAAAATCGGTATTAATACCATTTGAATTAACCTTCATTACAGGTACAACCAGACCTTGAGTAATAGAACCGCCCAGCACGTCAGTTTTTTCAACAAGCAGTGTTTTTATCCCTAATTTTGATGCTGTATATGCAGCAGAGACACCTGCCGTTCCGCCGCCAAAAACAATTAAATCATAATTCATAAATTAACCTCTATTTACTTTATTAATTTTATAATTATTTTATTTTTTCATAAAATTTTTAATTAAAGTTTATAATATAATTCTATTAGATATATAACTATAATATTTTAGAAGATTTTAAGAAAGAAGTATGTGAAATTTTATCTGAGCGAGATATTTTAATAAGACGATTTTTAATAATATCTGCTGAAGATAAAGTAAAATCGGAATCCTCATAAAATATTCCTGCCCGGGTATTAATTAAAGCAAGGTCATAATCAGATAATGTGTTTAAAATATAATTTTTATTCATTGAAGCAACTGTACCCATATCAATTTCATTAATAAGAGTTTTGCCGACAAAAAAACCAAGCTCAAGTAATGCACTTCTAAATGGAGTTGATTTTGAATAAGAAAGAAGAACAGAATTATTATGCATTTTATTTTTTATTAAATTAATAAAATTTATTGTCCATAATTCCGGAGCCTTTTGAGGAGAAAATGCATCAAGAAAAATAACATCATATAATGAATCAAGTTCCTTAAGGGTATTTCTTGCATCGCCTATTTTAAAGTTAATTTTAGAATTACTATATTTATTGGCTTTTTTACTATTTTTCATGTCAGTCGATATATACTTATAATATATATTATGTAAAAACGAAAGATTTAGAGATGAACCACTATAAATATACCCCTCAGTAATTAAAAATTTGATAAAATTAATCATAGAAGGCTCAAAAAATTGAACATCCTTTAAATAAACTGTACTAAAGTTTTTAACATAAAATTCCGAAGATTCACGGCAATTTTTTAATATTTCAGAGAAGAGGTATATCTTTAAATCAAAATCATCAATGTTATCTTTAATAAAAGGGGAAATAAATATTAACATAGGATTTATATCAAGACAATCAATATTTAAATTTGCTTTTTCTTTTGATATAAATGCAGCCTTTGAATTATAACCGATACCGTAACAGATATCTAAAATATTTATCTCATCTTTCAACTTAACAAGATTTGATAATTGACTCGGGATAATAAATTTATCAATGGCTTCCTTCAATGCTCCGGTTTTTGAATGATATATGTCATTAATTTCTTCATCATATAATCCGGCTGAATTATCATCCGTCATGCTAAATAATATTTTTTTCATCTTTTTATTATAGTTCTTCTAAAAATTATGACAATAATATTATCGTTATAAATCTTTTAGATATAATTTAACAAACATATTATAGTTATATATCTATTAGATATTAAATAATAACAAAAAAATTAAAAAAAATTTTTTAAAAAATTTTAAAAGATTTTTAAATTTAATTTTATATTATATTAATTTTTTTTTAAAAAGTTAAATCATACAAATCAAATATATATAGAGGGATAAATATGACAAGTATAGTAATTATTATGGTGTAGGAGGCGGATATGACAGACCCAATAAAATTAATGCTGGTTGAAGACCATAAGCTTATAAGAGTCGGCATAAGAACACTTTTTGACGAAGCTGACGGTTACGAGGTAATAGCAGAAGCGGAAACAGGCAGAGAAGCAATATCAAAAGCCTTATCAAATAAGCCGGATATTATACTTCTTGACCTGGGATTGCCTGATATGAATGGTATAAAGGTAATTAAAAAACTCACAGAGGAAAATCAAAACTCTAAAATTATAATACTTTCTTCACGAAATAATGAAGACGAAATATTAAAAGTGTTTTCTCTTGGTGTATATGCATATGTAATAAAAGATATAAGCACTGAAATGCTGTTATATATTGTTAAAACTGTACATGAAGGCGGCATGTGGATTGATCCTAAAATTGTACCTGTATTGAGAGACCGAAACGAAAAAATTGTACCTCAAAAGCAAACATCAAGAGCAATGTTTAAAAATACTCACTCAAATTTAACACAAAGAGAATACGAGGTACTAAAGCTGGTTGTTGACGGAAAATCAAATAATGATATTGCTGAAACACTTTGTATAAGCGAACATACAGCTAAAGCACACGTATGTAACATAATACAAAAACTGCTTGTTGACGACAGAACACAAGCTGCCGTAAAAGCAATTAAAGAAGGCATAGTTTAGTAATTATTTATTTAAAGTAACGAAATATTAATTTGTTTCATAAAAATAACAAAAAAATCATTGACATGTTTTATAATTATTAAAATCGGAGTGTTTTATGCCTATAGATATTCAAAACCAAAGAAAAATTGATATTAATGAACTTCCAAAAGAAATTCCTGATTTTACATCATCTTTTGAACCTAAAGAGTCTTTAATAAAAAAATGGATAATTAATTGGATATTATCTGCCGTAAAAAGTAATAAAATAAAAGAAAATGACATATTACCCAAAAAATCGGAAATTTCTGACTATTTAGGTGTCAGTGTCGGTACGGTGCAAAATGCAATAAGATTCGTTGAAGATGAAGGCTTTTTGAAATCAAAACAAAAAACAGGCACACTTATTTCAGATTATAATAATCCCGTTTCAAATGTTATAAAGTCTACTTCTAAAAGAGATAAAGTTATTTCAGCAATTAAAAAGCAAATTATTGATAACAGATATAAAATTGGTAAACCCATTCCGTCTACAAGAAAAATGTCAGAGGCTTTATCTGTATCACAAAATACAACAAGATTAGCATATGAATTTCTCATGAGAGAAGGAATTATTTATTCAAGACAGTCTCGAGGCAACGATTCAAACTGGATTTTAAAAGAAATTCCTCATATTTCTGATAATGAAATTGTAAATTTTGAAAAATTAACAGGTGATACACTTGTTGATAAACTGACTAAAGATATTAAAGTGTATTTGTCTAAAAATTGTCAAATCGGCGAAAAAATATTATCTCATGAACAACTTGCACAAATATTTAATGTAAGTGTTAAAACAATCCATGATTGTTTCAGCATACTTAATGAAGAAGGAATTGTTATTACAAGAAGAGGCAAGTACGGAACTATCTTGGCAAAAAATCCGTTTGACAATTCATATAATGAATTAAAAGAAAATTCAATTTTTGCAAATGCAAAAGATGCATCATTGTATATATATCAAAAAATTGAATCAAAACTTATAAACCTTATAAAATCAGAATATAATCCGGGCGATAAACTTCCTTCGATGCAGGATTTATCTGAAAAATTTGATGTAAGTACTAATACAATAAGAAAAGCACTAATGAATTTGGCAAAGCAAGGTTTTATTACATTTGGCAGAGGCAGATTCGGAGGTACATTCCTTATTGAAATACCATATGAACAAGAAAGGCAATCATACCAATGGATATCTATTAATCCCGATTATAATAATTTTTAACATTAAAAAAACAATTTAATTAATTATTTTTTACATCCAAAAAATCAAATAAAATATAACTGATTGAAATTAACCTTATTGTCTAAAGTGAAATAATTATAAAAAAATGTTAAAATATATATATAATTCTTAATTCGCTTTACCGCATTTTATAAATGTACTAGATTTTAAAAGGAGGCTCCCTATGTCAACTGCTGTAGAAACAAAAAATACTAACACAATTACATCAAAATTTACTGAAGAATTTGAAAAATATTTAAAAAAACAAGCTTTAAAAACAACTTTCAACGGTTGTGATATTGAAACTTTTAGTTGGTATAAAAAGATGTTAGGCATAGGTTGTTAATATATAAAGTTAAACAAAAAGGAGGAACAAAAGTTCCTCCTTTTTTATATACTCAATAAAGATTTTTTGATAAACTAAAGCTTATGAGAAAACTTGTAATATATAATCTTATTATTTTTTTCATACTTATACTTGTCCCATTAAATGCGTGTGCAAAAAAAGAAACTTTAATTTTATTGGATCAATCGGCAAGCATGTATGAACCTTATGAAGACGAGTTAAAATTTTACTACGCAAAAAAGGCAGTAATAAATATCTTAAATTCACTAAATGATAGTGAATATATTGGTTTAAGGACTATAGGGATGAATCCTGAGAGGCTGAGAGCAAGAGGTAGAGTCAGTAATTATACACTCTGCACTTCAACAGAAAAATTAAACAATATTATGCCGAATAACAAAGAAAGCATAGAAATGAGTTTATACGGAATAATTCCGAGCGGTACTTCACCTATTGAATTTGTATTAAATAAATCAATAAATGAAGATTTTAGTGATGATGCAGATATAAAACAAATAATCTTGGTAACGGACGGATATGAAAACTGTAATGGCGATCCTTGTAACTTTATAAGAAAACTTATGCAAACAAGAAAAGATATTAAAATTAATGTTGTCTCACTGGGTGCAAGTGAAAAAGATATTATAGGACTCAAGTGTCTTACTTCAGCAACAAATGGTAATTTTATTAATATTAATACTCCTTATGAATTAGAAAAATCTATTGAATATATTACTAACAAAATGGATTCTGATAATATTAAATTTCAAACGAATAAAAGTAAACAAACCTACAATACGAATAAAATTGAATACAAAAATTATCTTATGGAATTTAACGAATAAAACATCAAACTACAAGGGTAATGACAGTAAATTTGTTTTTTGATAATATTTTATTGAAAGTTTCAGGTGAATATGAAAAATAAATATATAATTATAATTTTGACATTCTTGCTAATATTTTGCTCTGTTAAATCAACTGCAAAAGATGAGTACAATTATTTTAAACCGTCTGATATAAAAGAAAATAAAACACCAATAATAAGCGATAAAGATAAAATTTTGTTTATTGTTGATTTTTCAAACAGTATGAATGAACGGCTTGGGCATACAACAAAATTGGATGCCGCACTTTCAACGATGAAAGATATACTTGCACAGATACCGGAACAAACAGAAGTCGGTCTTAGGGTATACGGACATAGAACAGGTTTTACCCCAAAACAAAGCTGTACGGCATCACAACTTATAACTCCTATTTCCGCAGGAAGTGCAAGTAATATTTATGCTAAACTCACATCAATTAACGCAGTTGGCTGGACCCCAATTACATATTCTTTAAAACAAGCCGCATTTTTTGATTTCGGTGAAGGAACAGGGAAAAAACGTATTATATTAATCAGTGACGGCGGTGAAAACTGCGATGAAAGTCCTTGTGATTTTGTTATTGATTTAATGAAATACCGTGATGATATTCAAATTGATGTTATTGCACTTGCCGTCGGTGATGAAGATGCTAATAATCAGCTTAAATGTGTAGCACTTGTCGCTTCAGGTAAATTCTATAATGCTAATACCGCAGCAGAACTCAAAGACAGCTTACAAGATTCTCTTAACCTTCAAAAAGAAGTTCAAGGTATGATTATAAACAAATAAAAAGGAAGCGATTTAAAACCGCTTCCTTTTTTATAATTGACATTTTTTATTGATATAACGGAGCAAGTTTTGCTTCTTGCTGAGGAATTACACCTTCTTCTATCGGTAAATATACTCTGTAATCAATTACAGGGAAACAATTATCAATAGATTCAATCTGCTGTAATTCATAGTCATTTATATTACCTGATTCAATCATATCTGCAATTTTTTCAAACCTTGCAACATGTTCTTGAAATCTTTCGGTTGCATAATCTTTAGCTTGCCATGTTGTTATTAAAAAAGGCCAATCTGAACTTTGAAGCAATAAGTTCTCTCTTGCAAGCTGGTTTAAGGCCCTATGTAAAAGCTTATCTTCCGGTATCTTTTCATATTTAGATACAACATCAATAATTCTCTTTTCGCAGGCATGAATAATAGGCCACATCCATTCGGTTAAGTGGTTCATCCATACATAGAAATGACCGCCTTGTCCCCATGAGCTTTCAGGTATTTGAATTGTATCAACAGGCGGATGTTTTTCCAAATATTCACCTGCTGTGCATCTTTCAATTTCAGGAATATAATTATTAATTTTTCTTATAACCTGTTTAATAAATTCAACACCTTCAAACCACCAGTGTCCGTATAATTCGGTATCAAATGACACCATAATTAAACCTTCTTTTCCGTTGTGTGATTTTTTATAATCATTTAATAGATGATATAAAAGTGTAGTATAGTGGTCTGAATTTGAATTTACCTGATTCATTGCTAACACAGGGTCATAAAGCATTTTATTACCTAAATCTGTCTTAGATGAAGTAATTCTCCAGTAATTCATACCTGATTTATCGTCTTTTTTATGAAATTCTCTGTAACATCCGTCACCGGGGTAGCCGTCAGCCGCAGACCAAACTTGGAAACCTGCTCTGTCATTTCTTCCCATTACAGCAACTTGTGCATCTGGGAGCCAATATGCAGAATATGTGTCATATCCTGTAGCTTCCCTTTTTGGAAGAGGAATATATTCAATATTTCCGTATATACCTACAACTCTTCTTTCACCGACAGAATTTCCGCCTTCAATTACGTGAGATTCCGTAAAGAAATATTCAATATCATTATTTTGAAGAGTTACTTCTATAGCAGGACGCCATTTCTTTTGTCCGTCTTTGCCGGTAAATTCATATCCTTGTCTGTAGGCACATTCGGGGAGCCAGCAGCCTTTTGCTTTCTTTCCGAAAAGTCTTTTTGTTGTATCCTGACCAACCTTAAATTGAGCATTTAAGTTTGAATCTGTTGCAAGTAACGGTGAAAATCCGTGAGTAGCACCTGATGTCGTTATTTCAATGCATCCCAAGTCCTGATATTTTTTAAATGCACTTATTAAATCCTTATTGTATTTGTTAACAAATGAATCTTTTATATGGTTATACCAGTCAAAATAATATTTAGCAAGATATTTTAAATGTTGAGAATGCTCTACATTAGGATCAGGATATCTTTCTAAATCCTCAGATACAGCTTTTATCTTAGAATCTAAATATTCGACAAAACCGTTTTGCAAATGCTCATCATTTAATTGTTCAGCTAATATAGGAGTAATACCGACCGTTAATTTAGCCTTTATTCCTTCCTCTTCATATAATTCTGAAATCGCATTTAATAATGGAACATATGTTTCTGACATACATTCATAAAGATTTTCTTCACCAAAGGGCCACATTCCGGCTTTACGATAATACGGAAGATGTGAATGTAACATAAATACAAATGAACCTACTGTCATAACTGCCTCCGTTTTTTTTACATCATAGTATTTATAACATAAAATTTAAAAAAATATAACCCTTGAGAACTAATTCTATAGTATTGTTTACAAAAATTATAAATATGTGTGTTATAATAAATTTAGTACATTGATAATTAAATATGGGGACGTTTTGGATTTGACGGGTGGATTGATGTAATCAGGCTGCGTGTACGGGCGCTGTTCCCGTTTATCAACGAGCAAACTAAAATAAACGCTACAAACAACGTAGTAAAAGCTGATTTTTCAAGAGCAGCTGCTCTTGCTGCGTAAGCGCAGTTCAGCCGTTATGCTAGACCAGCTTGCCGTTTAGTATAGCGCCACTATGCAAGCTGCAGTTCCGCAACGGAAGTAGCGGAATTAAGTTTTACTTCCAAACTGCGTATCAGTATAAAATGCTATGGTATCTTTATAGGAAAGGTTCGTGCCGTAATTTTACCTAAATTAACAGACCTACACATGTAGATGCAGGTTTATATCCCATTCCGGACGAGAGTTCGAATCTCTCCGTCTCCATTCTTTTAGTAAACTCAAAAGTATAAAGAACGAGATTACGAACTTGTTAAATGCTCTCGTTGTCGCATTTAACCGAGTTCTGCTTATACAAGTATCCTGCCTCGTACGGCTCGCAATCGCTCGCCTACGATTCAAGAGAATCTCTCCGGCTCCATTCTTTTAGTAAATGAAAAAATATTTCAATCTTCATTCTTAGACTACACAAAACTATGATTATCAGACAATTTTTACCAATAATTTTATTGACAATATCAAATATATTTATGACCTTCGCTTGGTACGGACACCTTAAATATAAAAGCACCGCACTATGGATTGTTATACTCGTCAGCTGGGGTATTGCACTTCTTGAATACTGCTTTCAAGTCCCTGCAAACAGAATAGGTCACGAATTTTTTACTGCTGCCCAGCTTAAAACAATTCAAGAAGTTATAACACTTATTGTATTCAGTGTTTTTTCCGTTCTCTACCTTAAAGAAGAATTCAGATGGAATTACCTTGTCGGCTTCTGTTTTATAATACTTGCCGTATTTTTTATTTTTAAAAAATGGTAATTTAACTACTTTATAAACACTATTTTCATAACATCATTATTGTGAAAATTTGTTAATTTCTAATTAAAAATAATAAAGTTTTTTATTTTTTTGTCGATATTTACTAATGGTCTTGGTTAGGAGTTTGTATGGAATTTTCTAAAAGTAGTATTGATAGAATCATATTATTTGATTTAACATCCGATAAAGTAAAATCAAATAAAGATGAAACTGAAAATTCTATCTTTGATTCAGATTATGAATTAAACAATAATGATAACTCCTTGTTTTCTTATGAAGAAGATTCTAAAACTGTTTTATGTGATGAAGCGGAATTTAACGGAAAGAAAACTAATAAACAGCATAAGTCCACTAAAAGCTTAAATGATTCTTCAAATAAATATGATGAACCAACTACACCTGATACAGATGAGACTACTCCCCCTTCTAATAATGAACCTTTACCTGATGAACCCGTGCCTACAGAACCCGAGGAACCAACAACACCGACAATTGATGAACCTGTTCCGCCAGAACCCGATGAACCTACAGAACCAGATATTAATGATCAAATTCGAAAAAAACTTTTTGACGATATTTCATCAAAAAGGAAAGAAAATTCAAATAGTTATAAAAACAGAAAAGATTTCCTTGTTAAAGCATCAGATGAATTATACAATGATATTCATGATGCCGAAACAGAAAGTTCTGAACTTATTAGTGACATAAAAGAAGATATTAATAACGAAAATATTAATAACATATTTAAATTATATGCTAAAAAAAATGACGGAGCTTGGGAATCGCTGATTCAAGATATTAATAAATTACCTTTGAGTAATTCGGATTATAAAAAAATTATTAAATATCTCTCAATTTGTATTATTGAGTACGGTTCTGAGTATGGAATTTATACGGAAGATTTGAACAATGATTTTGATGAATTACTGAAACAAAAGGAACTTAACAAAGATGAAATATTAACGTGCTTCAGTAAAATATCTATAAGATTAAGTAATTATAAAACAGAAGATGACGAAGCAAACGGGGAAATAGATAAAGATTTTTCACAAGGCGGTGTAGGCGATTGCTGGCTGCTCGCTACAATTAACTCTTTGGCAAATACACCGAGCGGACTCGAGATTTTAAATGATAGTGTTGAAGTGCTTGATGACGGTTCAGTTAAAGTAAAATTAAGAGGACCTGAAGTTGAATATATAATCACAGAAGAAGAATTATACGGGACTGATGAATATTCAACCGGTGATATGGATGTAAGAGCCATTGAAATAGCATTTGAAAAGTTTCTGAATGAGCATGAGTATAAAAATTTTAATACAATAGAGAATGGTGCATACTTTTATCTGGCATTTGATGTACTTACAGGCGCACCGGATAAAAACTATTGGGAAACAGTCGATTTTTCAAAGTGGTACAATCATATTGGTTCTAACTCGGATGATAAAAACTTTTTAGAAAAAGTAAAAGATGACAGATATGCCTGCACCGCAAGTATTGGAACAACAAAAAAACTAAAAAAAACAACTTGTAATGGAGAACCCGTTACGGAACTCCCGGGTGGACATGCCTACAGTATCATAGATGCTGATGATAAATATGTTTATATCGTTAATCCTTGGGATACAAGCAAAGTAATTAAAATGCCTATATCTGAGTTTAAAAAGACATTTGATGCTGTATGTGCATGTAATGTCCAAGATAACGTAAAAAGAATACACGGATATGAATATAATGTCCAAAAAGAATATGATGATAACGGAAATCTCAAAACTGAAAGATATTTTATTGAAAACAGTTCTGCAGGCATAAAATACTCATATGACGAAAACGGGAAAGTAACTGTTAATCTTTATGATATTGATAAAAAAGGTAATATAATTGATAAATGGGAAATAACTGAAGAACAAGCTCAAATTATATTAGAAAGAGGAATTTTAAATATATCAAAGGATTACACTGTAGGCGGACTTTCTAACGACATATACGTCATGAAAATATGGGAAATTAGCGATCAAAAATGGGATTTATTAGATGATTATTTTTTAAATTTATCTTCAGAACAAATTGACCTTCAAACTCTTGCAAAATACAGCAAATTTAGTACCGGTGATATCAAAAAAGCTTTAAAAGTTTTAATGAAAACAAAAAAACTGCCTGCGGAAATATTATATTTGAGACTATCAGGTATGTGGAGCGAAAAAGAATTTTTACAATATTTAAAAGAGCATAAAATTGACAGTAAATACTATAAAGAAAATTTTAATTAAATAAAAATGGCGACCAACTTACATTTATATAAAAATTTCATAAAATATAAGCTGATAATTAATTTATCAGCTTATATTTCAGAATATAAATTTCCCTTTTCATAAACTTTTTCAAAATTCATAGGCTTGTTTTGAGTAATCTGTATTGTTTGCTTAGCCTTCTGCCCATTTTTTAAGCTCTTCTTTTGTAGGATGATTGTTAAATAACTTTCCTTCTTTAATTTCGGTTGAATTTGAAACACTTTTCTTAAGATTTTCAACAGTTCTTCCGAAACCGCTTCCGCCTGATGTCGCAAAAAGAATGATTTTTTTATTTGTAAAATCGTGTGCTTCCAAAAATGTGTTAACAATAGTGGGAGCTATATACCACCAGATTGGGAAGCCTAAATATATTGTGTCATAATTATCGGTTGAAAAATTATCGTCAACAATTTCAGGACGGGAATTATGGTCTTTCATCTCAAGCGTGCTTCTTGAATTGTTATTTGTCCAATCTAAATCAGCGCTTGTATAAGGGACTTTCGGTTTTATTTCATAAATATCCGCATTTATTGCCGCTGCTAAGTTTTGAGCCACTTGTTTTGTTGTTCCCGTTGCGCTAAAATATGCTACCAATACTTTTTTATCCATATTTGCATCCTCCTTTGCTATTGATTTACAGTTTAGAGCATAAACTGTCCCTGCAACAATAATAATTAATCCTAAAATTAAGAAGAATATATTTTTCATTTATTTACTCCTTTTTTATAATTTTAATGAATTGTAAAACCGTCGTCAATAGATATTGCAGCGAATTTAGTATTTAATGTTTATGTTATCGTTTTGTATATTTTTCCCTTGTCCTAATTTTCGGAAAACGTATGTTTTGCACCATTTTTTCATAAATGATTTTTAGAAAGCCGTACAATATATAAGATTTACAAATTATATAATTATGATAAACTTAATTTATAGTTATATCACTAAAAATCAATATTGGTAAAAAGAAGGCTTTCTAAAATGACAAAAAATTGCTCGGATACATTAAAATTTATCTCAACACATGTAATAAACAAAAATATAATCAATGAGTACTTAAAACTTTGTAAATCCGGCGATGATGTTATATTGTGCATAAATAATTCCGAATTACATATTCAATCGGATTTTCCCGTTTGTGAAAAAAATTTTTACGGAACAAAAGTTAAATGCTTTTTATTTGATGAAAATATTCATAAAAAAATGAATCTGCCTAATTATTGTTACTCGGAAGAAACGGATAATTTCGGCAAAATTCAGTGGTATAATGCAGATTATCACTTTTATTACGTGAAAGAGTATTTTCCGAATTACAAATATTACTGGCGGATTGAATATGACGTTTATTGTAACGGGGATTCATACAAACCGTTTTTTGATAAATACAAAAACAAAAGCACACATCTTTTAATTACAAATTTTTGCGGACAGTTAAAAAATTCGGAGTGGCGCTGGACCCATAATCTGGATTGGATTTATGACTGGGGGGGGGAATTATATGGAAGCATTTTCCCTGTTTGCAGATTGGAAAACAGCGCAATAACTTATCTTTACCAAAAGCGTCTTGAACAAGCTGAAAAATTCAAATCACAAATAGGAAATAAAAATTCAGAATGGACTTTCTGCGAAGTATTCGTTCCCTCCGAGCTTATGAATGCAGGTTTTAAATGTAATACAATAGGCGGAGAGAAAATCAATGCAGTAAAACAATATTTTCAGGGTGATGAATGCTTTAATACAGCGGACAACTTGCTCTATCATTCATACAAAGGCAAATATATCAGAAAAACATTAAAACTCGCAGGGTTAAAAATCAAATGGAAAGAAGCCGTTCGCAAAGAAATTCCGGAAGAAAAATTTTAAATTTAATTGACAAGTAAGTATATGCACTATAATATTAAGGTATTCAATAAAAGCAAGGGGATAATTAGATGCAAAACACAGTAAAATCTAAAGAAATTCAAGAAAAAAAAACGGGTAATGTTTTGTTGAAGCTGAAAGCAGAATATACTTCCGGTAACTTGGAAAAAAGAGATTATATGGAAAAAATGTATGATTACCACAAACACCTTTTTGAATATAGAGAATTATTAAAACAATCTCTTGCAAAAAATGTTACCATAACAGAAGATAATGTAATTGTTGAAATGCAGGATACGGGAATAAAATTATGTTGCGTCAAAGAAGATAGAGAAATTATCCCATTAGCAGAACTTAACTTCGGAAAGTATGAAGAAAAATTATGGGATAAAACGTTTTCCTTATTACCCCCCCCCGAAACAGTTTTTGATATTGGCGCAAATATAGGATATTTTTCTTTATATTTTTCATCAAAATTCCCTAAAACAAAAATATATGCATTTGAACCAATTCCAAATACATTTAAGCATTTGAATAAAAATTTGGAAATAAACAACAGTAAAAATATAACTCCATTAAATATAGGTTTATCAGATACAAAGAAAACCGTAGAAATGTTTTACAATCCTGAAGCATGCGGATCTTCCTCTTTGGAAAATTTGCTTGAGAATAAATCAACATATAAGGTTGAAACTCAATTTAATACATTAGATGATTTTGTAAAAGAAAATAATATAGATAATATTGATTTTATAAAATGTGATGTAGAAGGTGCCGAAAAATTTGTATATGAGGGCGGGCTTAAGACTATAGAGAAATTTCATCCTATAATATATTCGGAAATGTTGAGAAAATGGTCAGCAAAATTTTCATATCATCCAAATGATATAATTAAGATAATGAAAGAGTTTAACTATAGCTGTTATGCAATAAGCGATACAACTTTTGATAAAATTACCGAAGTAACGGATGATACTGTTGAAACAAACTTTATATTTATGTAATCAATTAAAATGACTTAAAAAGTTTTATTTTCAGCCATTTTCTATTGCTTAAAAAAGATATCTTTAATCTGCTTATCTGTGTCTTGCAAATAATTAATTTTTCAACTCATAGAATATTAAGAAAAAAATCTTTCTTATTTATAATATTAATTTATAGCCTTATTAATTACAGCTTGCAGTTCATTTTTCGGAAGAAATGGAAACATATCTTCAAAGTTTTTGGATACCAAAGTCCCGTCAGGTTTTTTTTCGGAAGAAACTCTGGGGATAATAAGCTGCCAATCAGGCATTTTAACATCACATATTACCGGACCTTTGTAATCAAGTACTTCTTTTATTTTTTCATCAATATTATCTTTTGTGTCTATTCTTACACCAAAAATTCCATAGGCTTTAGCTATTTTTAAGCTATCGGGACACCAAACACCGCTTGACGGGCTTTCACCATATAAACGATCATTCATATAATTATGCTGAGTTTGTCTTATAAGAAGATAGCCATTATTATTAAAAATAAATACTTTTATCGGAAGATTATTATGTTTTATTGTTGCAAATTCCTGAATATTCATTTGTAAGCTTCCATCGCCGGTTATAACAACTGTATTTTGGCGATTATTAGCAATACAAGCACCAATACCTGCAACCCACCACCCCATAGAAGATAAACCTCCGGTTGTTAAAAAATGCTGTCCTTTTTTTATTTTCCAGCTTTGACAAGCCACATGGAAACAAGAGCCAGTGTCAACTACAATCATTGTCTTATTGTCTGCAAGTTTTGATAATCTATCCGTAAAATAGTAACTGTTAATATCTTTACAATCACTATATTCTTTTAATACAACAGGATAATTAGTTTTCCAGCTTTGACAATTTTGAAGCCAGTTTTTAGTGTCATTTATTTTTATTTCATTTTGAAGAAGTTCTTTTAAAAATAAATATGCATCATCGTTTATTTTTATATCAATATCAAAAATCGGTTTATTTAATTCTTTTTCATCTATATCAACAACTATTTTTTTTGCTCTTATCCCGAAGTTTTTTGGATTATGTCCAATTGAAGCACTTGATAGTCTGCAGCCTATTGAAATTATTAAATCCGCAGTCTGGCAAGCCAAATTAGCACTTCTTTCTCCATATATTCCGGGTCTGCCTATATATAAATTATGATCCGAATTTATTAAATCTATACCTAATCTTGTTGTAATTATAGGAATATTATATTTTTCAATAAAATTTAATAATAAATTTTCAGCTTTTGCAATTCTTATTCCTTGTCCTGCAATAATCAAAGGTCTTTTTGAATTTTGCAGCATTTTTATAACTTTATTTATTTTTTCTTTTCTTTCGGTAATACTTAATTTTTCTGTTTTTGGCGGAACATAAGACTCTAAAAGTTTCTGAGGAACTTCCATTTTTTGAATATCCAAAGGAACATCGATCCATACAGGTCCGGGACGGCCTGTTGTTGCTTCATAATATGCTTTTTCCATATAATATTTTATTTTTGCCGGATCATCAACAGTAATAAAAAATTTTACTGCATTTTGAACAAATGGTTTTATAAAAATACCTTGAATTCCATATTGTCTTATACCGCTTTCTTCTTGATATTTAACGCAGTTCAATGCAGATTGGCCTGAAATTACAATCATTGGAGCAGAATCACAATATCCTCCCACTAAACCATTAAGTACATTTATACTTCCGGGACCTGCTGTTACGACTGCAACTCCTAATTTATTTGTAATTCTTGAGTAAGCATCCGCAGACATACCGCAAGTTTGTTCATGATGAGCAAATATTGGTTTAATCTCTTTTCTTTTTGCAAGAGCATCATTTAAAAACATAGCTTGTCCGCCGGTTACTATAAAAGCTGTATCTACACCTTTTTTTATTAAAAAATCAAAAATATAATCTGAAACTATCATAAATTTCCCCTCTTATTTTTTACAGTAATGATTCCAATATATAATTGGTGGAATCTTGTTTCATTTTTTGGCTTAAATTCATAGCAACGTCTATTATCATATCTTCTTGTCCTCCGACCACTTTTAATTTGCCTAATTCCATAAATATATCTCTTGGATCAACATTATAAATTTTTGCCGCCTCATTAACCTTTTCTTTAAATGCACTAAAAACTCCTGAAATTCCGGATATAATAGTTATTTCTTTCACTCCGTTTTTATAATTTAAATCTTTTTCAATTACTTCTTCAGCTGTATCCATAATCTTATATAAGTTAACATTTTTTAGAAGGCTATTTTTTTGCAATATTGCAATAATGATTTCCAACTGACAATTTCCTGCACCTGCACCAAATCCCATAAGAGTACCGTCAATTATGTTTGCACCGCATTCAAGTGCACTCATTGTATTGGTAACAGCAAAACTTAAATTGTTATGCCCATGAAAACCTATTTCAAAATTAGTATTGTCTCTTATTAAAGTAATAAAAGACTTAACTTGTTCAGGTAACAAAGCACCTGCAGAATCCATAAATATAATTCCTTTTGCTCCATAAGATTCTACTTTTTTTGCTTCAGCTAAAAGTCTTTCTTTAGTAGCCATATGGCAGCACATTAAAACTCCGTAAGCCTCTTTCCCTTTTGATACCAAATATTTAATGTGTTCTTTCATTACATCCGCTTCAGTACAATGTGTTCCAATTTTAAATACATCAACTCCAATATCAATTGCTGGAAGAAGGTTATCTTGTATTGTTCCAAACCCAGGAATCATATATACTCCCAGTTTTGTATTTTTCAAATTCTTTCGTGCTGTTTTTAACATCTCATTGTCAGAATATTTAGATAATCCTATTTGTATTGAACTTGCGCCTAATCCGTTGCCATGTCCGACAATTACTGTATCCAAATTGGAATTATCAATTAATTTGCAATATTTTTCGATAGTACACAATTCTAATTGGTGTTTTAGTGCGTGTGAGCCGTCTCTTAACGTTGAATCAAAAATTTTTATATGATTATCCTGCATAAAATACCTCTTGCGCATACATTTGTGCAATTGCTGCCGCAGAGGATGTAAATATATCGAGATTACCGCTGTATTTTGGCAAATAATCACCACTGCCCTCAACTTCAACCATAACAATTAAAATATTGTTATTTACACAAGGTTTGTTTATCAATCTATATCCCGGAACATATTTTTGAACTTTTTCAACTGTCTGATTTATTACAGGTTCAATTTTATCTATATCAATATTTTTAGATTTTATATATATGGTATTATGCATTAATGGGGGGGGGGGAAGCAGGATTTAATATAATTATAGCTTTTGCCTCTTTGGTTTTAGAAAAATTTAATATAGAAGCTTTGGTCGTTTGCGTAAATTCATCAATATTTGCTCTTGTTCCTGGTCCTGCAGAATCTGCAGATATACTTGTTACAGTTTCTATATAGTCAATATCAGGAATCATACTGTTAACTGCACTAATTATAGGAATTGTTGCTTGTCCTCCGCAGGTTACCATATTAATGTTTGTCTCTTTTATGCATTCCATTCCGTTTACAATAGGAATGCACATTTTTCCTAATAAAGAAGGAGTTAAATCAATAGTGAATTTATTTAGTTTCTTTAAAATTTCAGCATGTTTATAATGTGCACTTGCTGTTGTTGCATCAAATACAATATCGCACAATTTAGGATTATCTATTAATGCCTCTATAGATTTATCGGTAATTTTTACTCCAAGTCTGTTAGCAAATTCCATTCCTTTTGAATTTAAATTTCTACCCATAAACAAAGTGCATTCAAGTTCATTTGATTTTTGAATTTTAGCTAATAAATCACAACCTATATTCCCTGTACCAATTATGCCAGCTTTTAATTTTTTCACCCTTTAACAACCTTTATGAGAATTAATTTTTTCCTTATTTTATATAGCATATTTATTCTTATTTCAAATAACATATACTAACAAATGTTGCATTTAAGTAAGTAGGGGCTGTTCCGTTTTTTTTCAAAGGAATTACTCAAATTGACATTATAATGACATTTAGCTATACTTGAATTTAAGGAGTGTGCAACATTTGTTAGTAAATGTTGTACGAAATTAATGAAGCTATCGGATTATTTAGTTAAAGAAATATATAATATTACGGGGACTGATAAATTTTTCGGCTATATAGGCGGTATGGTCTCACATATTGTTGATAGCATATATAAAAATAAAGAAGTAGAATTAGTTAATAATATAAATGAACAAGGTGCAGGTTTCAGTGCTGACGGTTATGCCAGAACAAGCGGAAAAATTGGTGTTGCTATAGCTACAAGCGGTCCGGGTGCTACAAATTTGGTAACCCCGATTGCGGATTGTTATTTTGATTCAGTTCCTGTCCTTTTTATAACAGGGCAGGTAAATACCTATGAATATAATAATTTCAACATCAGACAAAATGCTTTTCAAGAAACAAATATAGTTAATATTGTAAAATCAATTACTAAATATGCGAAAACAATAACGAATTCAAAAGATATAAAATATGAACTTCAAAAAGCTGTATCAATAGCAAATTCGGGTCGAAAAGGGCCTGTTTTACTGGATATTCCTATGGATATTCAAAGAGCGAATATTAATCCTCTTACATTAAAAGAATATAAACATAAAAAAGAATCTAAAAAAAAGATTTCTTTTGATTTTACACTAATTGAAAAAGCTAAAAGACCTTTGCTTCTTATTGGGAACGGAATAAAACTTTCATCATCTTTTCAGCTTTTGGATAAAGTTCTTAAAAAGTACAATATACCTGTTGTAGAATCACTTCACGGAGTAGATTGCGTTAACTCTTACAAATATAATATGGGTTTTATTGGTACTTACGGAAATCGCTATGGTAATCTCGCTCTTTATGAGTGTGATTTATTGCTTGTTTTAGGTTCGAGGCTTGATATCAGACAAACCGGGTCAAAAGTTGAATTTTTAAAAAATAAAAAAATAATTCATGTTGATATTGATAAAGCCGAGTTAAATTGTCCAAAATTTGAAAAAATAAAACTTAATACGGATTTAAGTTTATTTTTAGATGTATTATATAAAGCCAATTTAACTCTAAATATTGATTCTTGGCAAAAAAGATGTATAAAATTAAAGCAAAAATTTTCAAATGAAAATAAAATATATAAACAGCCATATTTAATACTGACAGAAATTTTTAAAACATTGAAGGAAAACACCGTAATTACAACGGATGTCGGACAAAATCAAATGTGGTGCGCTCAATGTGCGGATATAAAAAAAGGACAAAAAATGCTTGCCTCGGGCGGATTGGGAGCAATGGGCTTCTCTCTTCCGGCTGCAATCGGCGCTTCCTTTTGTTCAAATAACGTAATCGCTATTTCAGGCGATGGCGGATTTCAGATGAACATTCAAGAATTGGAAGTTATAAAAAGACGAAATATCCCTATTAAAATTATTGTTTTAAACAACAACTGTCTTGGTATGGTAAGAACTTTTCAAGAGCTGTATTTTAAAAATTGTTATGCTTCTACTGTTTTTGACTATTCGGCTCCGGATTTTGAAAAAGTTGCTCAAGCATACGGAATTAAAGCAGTAACAATAAATTCAAAAGAATTTAATATTAAAGATATTATTAGTTTACTAAAATCTGACACTCCGGTTTTAATTAATTTAAAATTTGAGCAAAATACTTTAGTAGAACCCAGATTAGAGTTTGGAGCTTCTATAGAGAATGCGTATCCTCATATAGATTTATCCGAATTAAATATTAAATTAAAAGCTCAAAAAAACATCCCGGGGGGGGTAAAGACACCTGCAATATAGCATTTCTCGGGTTTAAATATTTTTTGCGTAAACTAAATATTATTTTTTCGATATATTTTACTAAATCTTTTGTTGAAGATATATCGGCATTTTGGACTGTTCAAATTTTTAACTTATTTAAAAATATTAGTTTTAATAAGTTGTTTTTTTAATATAAAAGTGAGGAAAAAATATGAAAAAAACAGTAAACGATTTTAGAAAAATGAAGGAAACAGGAGAAAAAATTTCTTTCATAACAAGTTATGATTATATGACAGCAAAATTCGCAGAACAATCCGAAATTGATATGATTTTAGTGGGTGATTCTCTGGGAAATGTTTTATTGGGATACGAAAGCACTATACCTGTTTCAATGGATGAAATGATTATTCACGCAAGAGCCGTAAGGCGGGGTGCGCCAAATACTTTTATAGTTGGTGATATGCCCTTTATGTCTTATCAAATATCTGATGAACTTGCAATTAAAAATGCAGGAAGGTTTATAAAAGAAGCAAATTGTGATTGTATAAAACTGGAAGGTGCAGATTCTCGCATACTTGATAGAATTAGGGCAATAACAGGTATAGGAATTCTTGCTATGGGACATATCGGTTTAACTCCTCAGTTTGCGGCAAAACTTGGCGGCTGCAAGGCTCAAGGCAAATCTTTAGAAGCAGCAAAAGTTCTTTTGGAACAAGCTAAAGCTGTTGAGCAAGCCGGCGCTTTTTCAATATTAGTCGAAGGTGTACCTGCAATAGTCGGAAAATTAATAAGCGATAATATATCGATTCCTGTTCTGGGAATAGGTGCAGGTTCTTTTGTAGACGGTCAGTTATTAATATATGCTGATATGCTTGGTATGTATGAAGATTTTACTCCTAAATTCGTCAAAAAATATGCTCAAATTGGTGAAGAAATAAAACGTGCGTTTACTCAATACAATCAGGAGGTAAAAAAAGGAATTTTCCCTGTTGACAGTGAATATTCATACAAAATAAAGGAAGAAGAAGCTAAAAAAATTAAAGAGTTATATTTTACAAAATAAAGGAAAATCTATGAGAGTATGCGATATAATAGCTTCTTTTATTGAAAAAGAGGCAAAAGTAAAAGACATTTTTATGGTATCGGGCGGAGGATTATTATTTTTAACGGATGGTTTGTATAATAATAAAAATCTTAATAAAATATGCTGCCACCATGAGCAGGCTGCAGCAATGAGTGCCGTTGCTTATGCGAAATACACTCAAAATTTCGGATGTGTATATGTAACAACAGGTTGCGGAGGAACAAATGCAATGACTGCCTTGCTTCACGCATTCCAAGATAACACACCCTGTATTTTTATATCCGGACAATGCAAACGAAAAGAGACTTTAAGAATAAAGCAAACACCAATAAGACAAATAGGTGTTCAGGAAGCGGATATTATTGAACTTGTTAAGCCAATAACAAAATATGCGGTTATGATTGATAACCCTGACGATATCTTGTATCATTTGGAAAAGGCTGTTTATACAGCAAAAGAAGGGCGAAAAGGCCCGGTTTGGATAGATGTACCCTTGGATGTTCAAGGGGTAAACATAGAAAATATCGATAAGTTAAAACATTTTATACCTGAACAAACATTGAAATATGATGTTTTAAAAGAAGATGTTGAATATTTAAAGGCAGAAATACAAAAAGCCCGTCGTCCTTTAATTATTGCAGGACAAGGAATAAGACTGGCAGATTCCACGGATGATTTTTTTGAGTTTATTCAAAATTATAATATCCCTTTTGTAACATCAAGAATGGGGTTTGACGTTATGCCGACGGAAAATCCGCATTATATAGGAAGAATTGGAAATAAAGGAACAAGAGCCGGAAATTTTGCGGTTCAATGTGCAGATTTAATAATCTCTATGGGAAGCAGATTGTCTGTATCCAGTACAGGTCACGAATATGACCTATTCGCACCTAATGCAAAAATTATAGCCATTGATATTGATAAATATGAACATACAAAAAACACAATAAAAATAGAAAAATTAATAAATGCAGATGTAAAAACAGTTTTGCAAAAATTAAAATTGTATGAACCTATTAATAAAAAATGGGCTGATTTTTGTTTGAATTTAAAAGAAAAATATCCTGTTTGTTTGGAGGAATATTATAAAGATGATTCTCAGGGAATAAACTTGTATGTTTTTATTGAAGAATTATCAAAACAGTTAAAAAAAGATTCCGCAATAGTAACTGATGCTGGTTCTGCAGTTTACGTTCCTGCCCAAGCTTTAAAGACAACTTATAAAACACAACGGTATATTACAAGCGGAGCTCAGGCAGAAATGGGCTTTTCTCTTCCCGGGGCTATTGGTGTATCAATTGCAAAAAATAAAAAGGAATGTATTGCTATAACAGGTGACGGAAGCTTACAGATGAATATTCAGGAACTTCAAACACTAAAGCATTATAAACTACCCGTAAAATTATTTGTATGGAATAATGACGGCTATTTATCAATCAGGGCATCACAAAATAAATTATTTAACGGTAATTTGATTGGAACTGATAAATCAAACGGGGTTTCATTCCCTGATTTGGAAAAAATTGCTTATGCTTATGATATAAAATATATCAAAATTAATAAAATAGCAGATTTACAAAGCAAAATCAAACAAGCTTTATCATACGATGAACCTGTAATTATTGATGTAATTTCTATAAAAAACCAATTAATTGCGCCTTCTGTTTCGTCAAAAAGGATGGAAGACGGCAGTTTTGTATCTCAGCCGATAGAAAATATGTTCCCATTTCTAAAGGAAGATGAAATAAAGAAAGATATGGAAAGAGCATTAAGAATATAGAAATTATTTGTTTAGAAAAATTTCAGCACTATTATTGCGGGATTTTTTGTACTTATAATCATACAATTTTTTTAATCCGTTAATATAATCAGTAAAAATTATATTTTTATAATTTTCTTTTAAAAGAGTATTATCTCCTGTATATTCATTGTTCAATACAGGATTTTTTATAACAATTTCTACGGGAGAATTTGTAAAAGTATTTATTATTTGAGCTATTTCTTTTAAAGATATACTTTGAGTCGGGGTAACATTAATAATTTTGTCTTTGGGTTTATTTTCTATAAAATATTCAATAATTTTTTCTAAGTCTTCAATAAATAAATAATCAAAAACTACATTTTGGTTTATTTCTATCGGTTTACAGTTAAGTACACAGTCAATAGCATAACTCGGAAATCTTGATTCTTTTTCGCCATATCCGTAACAACCGAATATATTAAGGCAAAGTACATCATCTCTTTTTTTTGCAATTTTGAATATTTCAACTTTGGATTGACCGTATAAATCTAAAGGAACAAAATTCCCGATTTCCGTTTCTTTTACTTTGCATAAGTTACGGAATTTCCCGTACATTGCACCCGAGCCGAACAATATAACTCTTGTTTTTGGTGATTTATATTCCAATAAATTATTTACCATAGCAAGATTATCTTGAAGGGTTGTAGTTTTATCTTTTACATCTCTATAACCTCCTATGGAACCGCAATGAATAATTAAATCAATATTATGATTAGCAAAAAAATTTGATACAGCATCTTTATTGCACAAGTTAAGTTCATAACTTCTGGGAGTTAAAAGCTTGTATTTATTTTTAAAATATTCTTTAAGATTTTTTCCTATAAATCCGCCGGAACCTGTAATTAGAATAGATTTCATAAATTCCTACAACAAAATACTAAATTTGTTACATAAAATTATAACATAATCAAATTTAAAAATTAAAGTATAAAATTCCTATAACTTTTATATATATCTTCTTGCTCTATGCCTATATATTTTAAAGTTATATTAGGACTTGAATGGTTAAAAATTTTTTGTAAAAGTGCAATATCTTTATACTTGTGATAATGATGATAACCAAATGTTTTTCTCATTGTGTGAGTACCAATATGAGATTCTATATTTGCTTTATCACAGGCTTTTTTAATAATTCTGTAAGCTGAAATCCTATCCATTCTGTTGTTATAAGCAGAAGAAAAAAGAGGATCTTTTGGATTGAGATTAATTGTGTATTCGTTAAGCATTCTCTTAATTTTACTATTAATTGGAATTGATTTAAATTTACCCGTCTTTTGTTCTTTTATATGAACAAATTCTTTATTTTTAACATCTGCAACATTTAAAGAAAGCATATCGGATATTCTTAATCCAAAATTAATACCCATATCAAAAAGAAGTAAGTTTCTAAAATTTTCTTGTTTTAAAATTTTTTCAATTTTTCTTATGTCAGAAATTTTTCTGACCGGTTCTACTGTGCTCATCTGTTTTTCCTTTCTTTTCACATGTAACAAATTTAGTATTTTGTTGTAGGAAAAATGAACAAAATTTTATTACAAGATATAGACTATATAATTAATCAAAATCTGCCATATTCAAAGCTTGAAAATAAAACAATTTTAATTTCAGGTGCTAACGGTTTTATTCCTTCTTATATAGTAAGGGTTTTACTGGCATTAAAAACCGTAAAAGTTATAGGGTTAGTAAGAAATAAAGAAAAGGCTTTGATTAAATTTAAAGATTGTCTTAATAATCCGAATTTTAAAATAACAGTTCAGGATGTTTCAGAAAAAATAGAGATTAAAGAAAAAATAGATTATATTATTCATGCTGCATCGCAAGCGAGCCCAAAATACTATGGCATTGACCCCGTCGGAACTTTGAAAGCTAATACTCTCGGTACAGCAAATATGTTGGATTTGGCGGTTAAAAATAAAATACAAAAATTTTTATTTATTTCTACCGGAGAAGTATACGGAACAGTTAACGATAAAACACCTGTTTTAACAGAAACATATACGGGAAATGTTGACCCGGTAAATATCAGGTCATGTTATGCCGAAAGTAAACGTATGGGAGAAAATATGTGCGTGTGTTATTCTCATCAATACGGTATACCTGTTAATATGGTCAGACTTTCTCACACATATGGGTTTGGTGTTCAACTTGATGACGGAAGAGTTTTTGGCGATTTTGTAAAAAATATTATAAATAATGAAGATATTTCTCTAAATTCTGACGGAAGTGCCAAAAGAAGCTTTTGTTATATTACAGATATGATTATAGGTTTGTTTTATGTTCTGTTTTTCGGAGAGGATAAAAATGCTTATAATATAGCATCCGAGAAAGAAACAAGTATTTTAGAATTAGCAGAATGCTTAATATCTCTTTATCCTGATAAAAAATTAAAAATTAAATTTAAGAAAGATGTTTTTCAAAAAGGATATATTAAAAGTCCCTCATCAAGAGCAAATTTTGACACTTCAAAACTTAAATCTCTGGGCTGGAGACAAACTGTTGATATTAAGGAAGGTTTTAGAAGAATGATAGAAGGTTATAAATAAATGAAATTAAAGATTAGACACAAATTAAACATTTGATTTTACAAATTCATGAATAACCTCAGAAGTTTTATCCAAATCTTTTGAAGTAAGTGCAGGAAATATTCCTACCCAGAATGTATGATTCATTATATAATCCGTATTTGGAAGCATTTTATAATGTTCTTCAGTTAATTCATTTGATTGCAGCAATTCAGAATCATTAATTCTAAGAGAAATTTTATTTTCTACAAAAGAAGGTTGTCTTAAAATATTACCCGCAAAAAGTTGTCTTGTTCCTATCCCGTTTTTTTCAAGGTATTCAACCATATTTTGCTTAGTAAAACTGCAATTTTCTTTTAAAGTAATTAAGAAACCGAACCATGACGGTTGAGCATTTTTATCAATTTCAGGTAAAATCAAATAATCTGTTAAGTCAGATAATTTTTGATATAAATAGTTGAAATTTTCTCTGCGTTTTTGAATAAAAGAGTTAGCTTTCTTCAATTGAGCAAGACCTATAGCAGCTTGCCAATCGGTAATTTTAAGATTATATCCCAAATGAGAATAAACATATTTATGGTCATAACCGAAAGGCAATTTACCGAATTGTTGTTCAAATCTGCAATTACAAGTATTATCATGCCCGGGTTCGCACCAGCAATCTCTGCCCCAATCTCTAAATGATTTCATAATCTTATTAAGTAAGGGGTCATTGGTAACAACCGCACCGCCTTCGCCCATTGTTATAAAATGAGCCGGATAAAAACTGAAAGTACCAATATCTCCTATTGTTCCCGTTAATTTGCTTTTATATCTTGCGCCTAATGCGTCGCAATTATCTTCTATTAGCCACAAATTATATTTTTTACAGAGCTCTTGTATTTTTTCCAAATTATAAACATTACCCATAGTATGAGCCAGCATTATGACTTTTGTTTTAGGGGTAATATATTTTTCCAAATGGCTTACGTCAATATTACATGTTCCGATTTCACAATCAACAAAAACAGGAACAAGCCCGAGCATTATAATAGGATTAATTGTTGTCGGAAAACCTGCGGCAACGGAAATAACTTCATCGCCTTTTTTAACTTGTCTGTCTCCCAGTTTATAAGAAGTTAAAGCCGAAAGTGCAACTAAATTTGCGCTGGAGCCTGAATTTACGGTTAAACAATGTTTTACACCCAAATATTTTGCAAATTCTTCTTCAAATTCGTTATTAAATCTTCCTGTAGTAAGCCACATATCAAGCGAGGCATCTATCATATTTAATAATTCCTCACTGCCAAGTAATTTGCCTGACGGCGGCAGATATTTCAGTTCTTTTTTCTTTGCATAAATATTATCGTAATAAACTTTAGCTGCCTTTTTTACAAGATTTCTTAATAACTTTTCTTTCATAATATCCTCAATAATCCTACAGAATATATCTTAAATCAAAAATAGTTTTTTTGCAGAACTTATTTTTATTTTCAGTAAATTCCCTCCAGCCTGTAGCAATAACAACTGCTTCAGAATTATTTAAGGCTTCATCCAAAGATTTTGCATATTTTAACGGAAGTTTATATGTTTTATCAAACAAGTCATTTGCTATGGGGTCATAAGCAATAATATTTTTATATCCGTTTTCAAGCAGAAGTTTTATAATTTCTAAAGCCGGAGTCTGTCTTATATCATCAGATTCGGGTTTAAACGAAAGTCCTAAAATCGCAATATTTTTATCAGATGAAACGGATTTCTTTATTTTTTCTATCCAATGAGGTTTAATTTCAGAATTAACTCTTAAAACCCCATCAAGTATTTTTGCATTATAATTATAGTCTTTAGCTTTTTGTACAAGAGCTTGTGTATCTTTAGGAAGACAATAACCGCCAAAACCGCACCCCGGATATGCGTATGTTTGCATATTTGCAGGATTACCAAACCATCTTTTATCTTCATGAAATATCTTAAATGCCGCTTTCATATCAATTCCTCCGATAGAATCGGCAATCATGGACATTTCATTTGAATAACTTATTAAGGTGGATAAAAAAGTGTTTGACAAATATTTTATAAATTCTCCCGTGTTTAAAGTTACAAAATGAATAGGAACACTGAATTTTGAATATATCTCGCTCATTATTGTTTTTGTATATTCATCATCTGTACCGATAACAATTCTGTCAGGATTAATAAAATCATCCCATGCATGTCCTTCTCTTAAAAATTCGGGGTTGTTTGCAACAAAAATGTCCTTACCTGTTTCAAAGCCCGATTTTTCAATGTAAGGAATTATTTCATTTCTTGTCGTTGAAGGCGGAATTGTTGATTTTATTATAATAATTTTTTTATCTTGTTTATCAACCGAAGACAAAATGGAATCCAGCGCAGATTTAATATATGTCAAATCAGCCCTTCCTTTATCATCAGATGGAGTTCCCACACACATTATAATAACTTTTGAATTTTTAACAGCTTCTTCAATAGATGAGGCAATTAAAAAATTTTTATTGAGATTTTTAGCAAGAACTTCATCTAAGCCTTTTTCAAAAAACGGAATTTTACCACTTGCAATTAGGGCTGTTTTTTCTTTATTAATATCATAACCGTAAACTTTAAGCCCTTTTTCGCTAAATCCGAGAGCAGTAGTTAAACCAACAAAGCCAAGACCTATTACCGTAATCATTATTTTAAACCCTCCTCTTTAAGATATTGAAGAAATCTTTCTACTCCTTCTTCCACAAAAACTTTAGGGTTATAATTTAACTTTTCCTTAGCCTTATCAATTATCGGACATCTTCTGTTCGGATTATCCGTTAAATAATTATTTTCTTCGGATTTTTTATACTGAACTTTACATGTATAATTAAGCAATTTTTCAGCAGTTTTTGCATATATGTTTGCAAGCTCAAGAACCGAAATTTCGGGTTTTTCTATGCCTATATTAAATACATCAAATTTTCCGTAAAGAAGCACCTTTAAATATCCCGTTATTGCATCAGAGATATAGCAAAAAGTTCTTGTAGGCTTGCCGTCAGAGAGAATAACTATATCCTGATTATTGACAACCGCCTTGGCAAAATCAGCCGGAACTCTTTTATCCTGAAGTTTCATCCCGGGACCGTAATTATTAAAAGGACGGGCAAGCATTATCGGCAGATTATATTCTTTAGCATATTCATAGCAGATAGTTTCTCCGAAACGTTTTGATTCATCGTAGCAAGCTCTTGGCCCTATTGTGTTAACATTTCCCCTGTATGTTTCAGGGGTGGGTATATATTCGGGAGCAGGGTCACCGTATACTTCCGAACTTGAAAAGAACAACAGCCCTCTCAAACTTTCGTTTTTATAATCATCCAAAAGTCTTTTCAAACCCCATATATTTGCTTCAATTGTTTTAATGGGGTATTTTCTGTAAAACACGGGAGAAGCAATTGATGCCATGTGAATTACGAAGGAATTTGTCTTATCTCTTTCAATTAAAGACAAATCTCCTTCAATAATATCAAACTCTTTTAAATCAATTTTGCCTTCTTTTATTATCTCATCAAGCCAATGAGGTTTCCCCACCTGAAAATTATCAACGGCAATGATTGATTTAATACCAAGATTTTCTTTATATTTGTTAAAAAAATGCAGAAAATAATATCCTAAAAAACCGCAGCAGCCCGTTATAAATATATTGGAACCGCTGAATTTTCCCGCTTCGGATTTTATATCCGTATAAATTTTTTCTAAATCTTGTTTTAAAACAGAATTCATTTCTTCTCCTTATAAAATTTGTATTACCGGCTCATTAAAGTATCAGTCTGAAATACAAATAAATAAGGTTAAAATTCTATTTTAAAGCTGCCTCCCGATTTATTGCCCGTTCAAATTCTTTTATCTGATTTAAGGTATATTCATACATATCCGTATTTTTTAAATAAAAATACTTATACCACGAAACGGTTTCTTCTATTGCCCTATCTGCACTGTAAGAAGGTGTCCAGCCTAATACTTTTTGTGCTTTTTCTATATTTAACATTAATAAATTAGCTTCATGTAAATTGTCTTTTTTGTGAACTTCAATTTTTCCCTTACCGTATTTTTCAACTACTGCTTGAGCAACTTGTGCAACAGTTAAAATACTTTCTTCATCAGGTCCGAAATTGAAACCTTGAGCAATTTTATTGCCTTCCTCCAGTAATTTTTGTCCTAAAAGTAAATAACCCGACAATGGTTCTAATACAAATTGCCATGGTCTTATTGCTTGAGGATTTCTGATTTCAATTTTTTGACCGGCATTAATATATCTAATACAATCAGGGACTAATCTGTCACAAGCGAAATCCCCCCCCCCCGATTACATTACCGGCACGAGCAGTTGCCATAGCCATCGCACCTATTGTTTGTAAAAACGAACGTCTGTACGAGGAGGACATTATTTCAACGCACCCTTTAGATGAGGAGTACATATCGTATCCTCCCATAGGTTCATCTTCTTTGTATCCTCTGTTTACTTCTTTATTTTCATAACACTTATCAGTAGTAACATTAACAAATGCTTTTACACTTTCGCATTTTCTTGCAGCTTCAAGCACATTCAAAGTCCCGATTACATTTGTTTCGTAGGTTAAAACAGGCTCATAATATGATAATCTGACCAAGGGTTGTGCTGCAAGATGAAATACAATATCGGGTTGGAAATTTAACATTTCTTCTTCAAGTTTATTGGCATTTATTATATCACCATATATTGATTTATATATTTTGTCTTTTATATTTAACTCTTCAAACATAGAAGGATTAGTATTCGGTTCTAAAGAGTATCCGCAAACTTTAGCGCCCAGTTTTGTAAGCCATAAAGAAAGCCAGCTACCTTTGAACCCCGTATGACCTGTTAAAAAAACCTTTTTTTCTCTGTAAACATCATTATACAAGTTCTTGCTCCTTTTTAAGCCATATTGCCCACGGCGCTTTTTCGCTTTCCCACATTTGAGTCAGGTCAATTTTCCCTTTCAACGTATCCATAGGGTACCAAAAACCATCGTGCTTATATGAATTTAACTGATGAGCTAAAGCCAGCTGTTTTAAAGTTGTACGTTCAAATATAATATCATCTCTATCCGCTTCAATAAAATCAAAAATTTGAGGTTCACACACCATAAAACCTCCGTTTATCCAGGAACCGTCACCTTTTGGTTTTTCTTCGAAATTGTTTATTCCGCCGTCGGGAGCAATGTCCAATGCGCCGAATTTTCCTTCGGGTCTTACTGCCGTTAATGTCAAATATTTTCCGCTTTGTTTGTGGCATTTAATCAGTTTATCTAAATTAACATCGCTCAATCCGTCCCCGTATGTTAATAAAAACGGTTCGTTTCCGATATAATTTTGAGCTTTTTTAATTCTTGAACCTGTCATTGTTTTTTGCCCTGTGTATAACATTGTAACTTTCCAGGGTTCTGTTTGTATTCTGTGAATTTCCAGTGTATTTGTACTCAAATCAACGGTAATATCTGAATATTGCTGATAGTAGTGAACAAAGTAATCTTTTATTATATGGGATTTATACCCTGTTAATATTATAAATTCATTAAAATTCCAACAGGAGTAATATTTCATTATATGCCACAGTATGGGTTTACCGCCTATAGGAACCATTGGTTTTGGAATTAACTTAGTTTCTTCGGATAATCTTGTCCCCAAACCGCCTGCAAGGATAACTACCTTCATTAATAAACTCCTTTGATTTTTTTTGTAATCACAAAAAGTTTTGTTTTCATAAAAGAAAAAAGTACTAGATTAAACCTTATAACAAGTTTATTTTCTTCATAGTTAAACATATCTCTACGACTTATATAAATAATTTTATAAATTGTAAAATATAAAATTAAATTAATTAAAAATTTTATTCTATCAAATACAGAAAGTACTGCAAATACACATAGATAATTATATAAATTATTTTTACCGGAAGCACTATAGTCTTTATAGGAAAATATTTCTACAGAATTTAATTTGATACAATTCGGATTATGTGAAATTATATAATTTCTTAATTTTAAATCTTTTATTAACCATAAAGAATTTGCATATGCACAAATCCAAGTCATTTCTTTTTTCAGTGGGTGCACAAAGCCATCTTCATATCCTCTTATATAAGAATAATTACCTTGCTCATCCAAATTGCAACCGGGCAAAACAATAGCATTATCTATAATTGCAATGTTCTTATTTTCATTAATAATTTTTGCAAACAAAGCTAAGTGCGGAAACAAATTTGAAATATTGAATTCCATATTTAACATTACAGTATTGTCAATATTAGAAGTTTTATAAATTACTCCCGGTAAAAATGTAGCTTGTAAAAACAAATGTGCTATATCTAATTTGGGATGTTCATAATCTGCTACAATTATTGCATCACATTGCTTATTTATTTCTTCCTCTACCTGACTCCAATTATTCCAAGAAAAATCATCATTATCTGCCAGTACCCAAACATATTCTTTTGAAGCTTTATAATAAGGTTTTACAATATTTGCATCTCCACCGATATTATACCTATTTTTCTCATATAATAAATTAGGTTTTATTGATTGGTATTTTTCTACAACTGAAGCTGTATTGTCTGTAGAGTTATTATCAATAACGGTTATAGAAAAATCTTTTACAGGAGAATCTTTATCAAATAATTGCTTTAATGTATTTTCCAGTTTCGCAGCCCTATTGTAAGTGATTATAAATATTTCTAATTTATCAATTATACTATTGTTACTCATAGCTCTCCTTTTTAGAACTTTTCTATAATTAACCGTCACAATATTAGAAGCTTGTGACAGCACGATTTAACCATCTGTTTATCCAATACTATCATAAATAAAATTGAATGCATACTTTATTTAAAAATGTTACGTTCATTTGCTTACTGTCGTATTAATTCTTCAATACTTATGAAAGGTTAAACTATTATCATTCGTTTTTCAATTTTCTTTTACCTGCTTTAAAATAAAAACTTATTTATTCGAAATTACATCTATTGTGTAGAAGGTATTATTGTTATAATATTAATATGAATAATATTAACAATAGGGTGTAATATATGCATAATTTTTCTATAAAAAGTTTAGCAATTTCTTTTTCATTACTTATTGGTATTTTTACAATTTTTATTCTGTCGACGGTTGGTTTTTTGTTTCATCTAAAAATTAATATTTTCTACCCTTTAATCAGTCTTTTAGTTAGTTTGGTTTCAATATTTGCGATTGAAAAGCATTATAATTTAGCACTAAAAGATATTATGTTTTCATATTTAATATTTTTTATTGCAATAATTATTTCATTGTTTTTTGGCTATCATACCGTTGATTATTCTGGGGATGGCGCTGTGTATCATCAGGAAACAATAATTTTACTTAAACAGGGATACAATCCCGTATATGATAATGTTAGTAAATTTGCGGAAAGTTTTTTCAAAACACATACTTTCGGAACAATTTGGACGGAAAATTATCAGAAATTTGCAGAAATTGTTCAGGCAAATATTTTTGCACTTACAAACAATATTGAAAGTTCAAAAATGCTCAATTTAATTTGTGCATTTGCCCTGTTTTGTTATTCATTTTATGTTTTGAGTGCAGGTTTTTTAAAAAATGCATCTCGTAATATATATGCAGGAATTATTTCTTTTTTAATTGTTTTTAATCCTGTTATTATGGCACAAATAATGACATTCTATATTGATGGTTTTGTGTACATATTTTTTATGTTTATTTTATTGGGAATAATTAGCATAGAAACAAACAAGGAAACCAATAAATTAAGCTGGATTATAATTCTTTTAAGCGCTGTTTGCCTTATTAATATCAAATTTGGCGGAATTCTTTATTTAGTTGCATCAATGACGGTATATGCAATTTATTTATTATTTAAAAAATCAAAAGATAAAATCAAAACTCTCGGGGTTGTATTTATCATAACAATTTTATTAGGATTAATTTCAGGCATAAATCCATACTTTACGAATGTTTGGCAGGGAAGAAATCCTTTTTATCCGCTTGCAGGCAAAGATAAAATTGATATTATCACAGCAAACACCCCTCATTCTTTTTATAATAAATGTCCAATGTATAAATTTTTAGCTTCCACATTTTCAAGAGCGGATAATCTTATAATGTCATCGGACAAAAGACATCAACTGAAAATTCCTTTCAGTATGTATAAAAGCGAATTTGGGATATTACGTGCTACTGATACGAGAGTATGCGGTTTTGGAGTTTTATGGAGCGGCATAATTTTACTTGCATTATTTTTAGCTATGGGAATAAAAACAGACAAAGAAAAACTTTCTTTGACTGCATTTATAAAAATAAATTTTGAAAACAAAGAAGACAGAAACATTGCCTTTTTAACATTCTCTATATTATTTGTTCTTCTGTTTTTAAACCCTTATGCATGGTGGGCAAGATATTGTCCCCATCTTTGGGCTATTCCGATATTTGTGATGTTATATAGAATTAAAGAAAAACATTTAAATAAACCGGATTTAATATGCGTATATTTTTTAATATTTGTTATGATTGCAAATTCCGGAATACAAACTTTTAATTCTTGGAAAGCTGAACATAAACATAAGATAAGAATAAAGAGAATATGCAATAATATAAAAAACTCACCCCAAAAACTACTGGTATACGGAATGTTTGATGTTGCCATTTATGAAAAATTAAGAGAAAAAAATATTTACTATGAAACGGTAAGCAAAGAATACTTTGAAGAACATAAAAATTCTTTTACTGAACCTAAACATCTCGGAGTCGGCTATTGGAACTATGAAGAAATCACAAATGATAAATGATATATTAAAAACGTGTAAAATAAATCATTACATAAAAAATCTGGTGGTTATTATTCCTTTAATTCTAAGCACGGAATTTTTGGATATAAAATCATGCTTAATGAGCCTTATTGCTTTTGTGGTATTTTGTTTTGCCTCATCAGCAGTATATATTATGAATGATATTATAGATATTGAAAAAGACAGACTTCATCCGATAAAATGCAATCGTCCGATTGCAAGCGGAAGAATTTCTAAACCATTTGCGCTGTTCATATTGTTTATTCTTTTGGCATTGTGTATAGCGACTTCATTATTTTTTACAAACATGTATTGTTTATTTGCAATTGCAGGCTATTTTGTTTTAAATATTTTTTATTCACTATATTTAAAAAATATTCCCATCGTTGATATGGCATCTATTGCTTTGGGATTTATATTAAGAGTAATTGCAGGTTGTGCAGTAATTTCCGTAAATCCTTCGCCTTTAATTATCATATTGACATTTTTTGCATCCATGTTTTTTACAAGTGCAAAAAGAAAACTTGAGTTTCAAATGCTTTTAGAAGGGGGGGGGAAGAACCAATAACAGTCGCAAATCACTACAAGGATTTGATATTTCAACAATAAATCAATTTATTATAATTAATGCCGTTTTATCGATTGCGTTTTATTTTACCTATATGTTAGATAAAACTACCATGGAAAGAGCCGGATCTGAATATCTGTTTTGGAGTGTAATTCCTTTTTCACTTATAGTTTTCAGATTACTTTATCTTATAATGACCTCAAAAATAAACGATGACCCGATACATTTTTTGGAAAATGACAAAACTTTAAAAATAATGTTTTTGTTTTATTTGATAGTCCTTGGAATAATTTTAACTTTACCGTTTAAGTAAATTTATCTTATCCAATTTTAGATTTTGGTGCGTGAACATTATTTTGGAGCGAAAAATTCGCATCTTCTTATAATAAAAAATCGCATTTAACCCTATATAATAATGCTATTACACAAAAAGAACGGCAAATGGAATAGTAATAGAAATACAAATCAAGAATAAAAAGGAAGTTAAATGAAAATATTTTACAAAAAAGAATACGGAAAGACAAAAGAATATGGAATTTTCGGTTTAAAAATCTTTTGCAAATAACAACATCCTTGAACTTTTGGTAATGATGATACCCGAAAGTTTTCTTAACGTATGTGTCCCAACTTTTTCAGGTAAGCCTGTCAATTTACAAGATTTATACAATAAAAAAATGGTGCCACAACTCACTCTGCCGACGAAAAAGATACGGTGTATCTTTTGAGGAGAGGGAAGAACCGTTGTTTTCAAAGAAAACAACCTGTGAGATTCCGAAACTTAAAATTACATAGTCAAAAAAAATGGTGCCACAACTCACTCTGCCGACGAAAAAGATACGGTGCATCTTTTGAGGAGAGGGAAGAACCGTTGTTTTCAATGAAAACAACCTGTGAGATTCCGAGACTTAAAATTACACAGTCAAAAAAAATGGTGCCACAACTCGGAATCGAACCAAGGACACAGGGATTTTCAGTCCCTTGCTCTACCAACTGAGCTATTGTGGCATCCAATGTATTTATAATACCAATTCAAAACTTTTAGTCAATATGTTTTTTATTTTCAAATTCTTTCTCAATAAATTCAGCATATGACATAACATTATTAGACATATTAATGTTTGATAATTCTTTTATAATACCCCATTTAGTAATTTGACATGTTGTAACTATTTTATCAGATAGAAAATCAAGAGTTCGACAGCTGTTTTCGGAAATATTTTTTAATGCTTTTGAATACTTGAACATCAGAAAATTTTCCATTAAAGAACAAGTTCCTTTTTGATTTACAATTTCAAAATTTTTATCTGAATTCAAACTAATTTTTCTTATTAATGGTTTAAAATATTTAATTTTTGAACAATCAGGTGTTTGATAATTATTTAATTCTAAGAATTTATCAAATGTAATTAAATTTTTAAATAAACTTTTATCAAAAGAACAATATTCTGAAGCATTTAAAAGATTATTATAACAACTGTCACAAGTGCAAACTATATATTTATAATCTTTATTTTTTATAAAATCAGCTATTTTTTCTATATTTTTTTTGTATAAATCAATATTTCCGTCAGAAAGATATGGATATCCGCAGCAATTATGAATACATTTCACATTAAATCCCATTGCTTCAATAATATTTGATGCAGCATTTTTATCAGAAGTATTAATATACTTATTGAAGCATCCTTCAAAAAGTAAAACTGTTTCGGATTTTTTTTCACTAAAACTTTTTCTTTTAACATTAACAGTAAATAATTTATTCAGGTATTCATTTTTAAAAGGAAAAACAAAATAAAATAATTTAAATATCCGCAATAAATTTAAATATAAAAAGTAAATAAAGTGAAAACTTAAAAAAGAATATTTATATTTATACTTATTTTTTAATGAAGTTAAAATTTTGACCGTATCAATATTGCTCGGGCAAAAGTCTTTGCACAAATTGCAATTTAGACAAAAATCCAAATTTTTTATAAAAGATTTAGACGGTCTAAGATTATTACTTAGAATATTATTTAATAAGATAAACCTGCCTCTTGGCGAATACATTTCATTTTTTGTCAACAAATACAATGGACAGACACTTTTACAAAGTCCGCACTTTGAACATTTATATATTTCTTCCTTTAATTCGCTGTCAGTATAAAAATTCATATAATAATTATCTAATAAAATTTAAAATACAACAATTGCAATTTAAAAAATATTATATGATAATTATTAGTTATGAAATTAGAAAAAATATTAAAAGATAAAAAAAATCTTGCATATATAATTACATTTTCAATAATAGCTATAGCATGTCTATGGGCATTTATATATGCCGGTATAATAACAAAATCATTTAAGAATAAGATAATAGACCAAACTTATCAAAATAAAGAAGCAAATATTGAAAATTTACTTGTTACCGAAACTAAGGATGGTGACAAGTTATGGGAGCTTTATTCCGAAGTCGGAAGATATAGTGATACCGATAATATTGTATTTTTAGAAAAAGTTCTCGGAAATTTTTATAAAGATAAAAAAGTTAAATCCAGTTTTAAATCGGATAGCGGTACATATCATTCAATAAAGAAAGAAATAATATTATATGGTAATGTATTAATAGTATATGATGATGGCACAAATATCCAATGTGACAGAATTAAATATGCAGGAAAAAACGAAGACATAAAAGCAAGCGGTAATGTACGCATTGAAAAACCGAACGAGGCAATTATAATGGGTAATGAAGCCGTATTAAAAGGTGATTTTTCAGATTTTCATATAGAAGGCAGAACACAAACTCAATTCTATATGTAAAAAGGGGATAAGCAATGAAAAAACATATATTAATATTTATTTTGATTATAATTTCAGGGATTGCATACGGTGCATCTATGACTGTTGAATCGGATACACAGGAATTTAAAGACAGTGATAATAAAATATATTTGGAAGGAAATGTAAAAGTAAAGTCAGGCAGTGCAAATGTACTAAGCCCCCGTGCCGTTGTTGAAGTTGATCCCAAGAGCAATAAAGTGGATAAAGTTGAGTTTAAAGATAATGCATATTCCTATCAAATGGAATCAGGAAAGAAGCATGAAATAAAAGCACAAATACTTGAAGTTTCACTTTTAAATAAAATATTTACGGCAGAAGGAAATTCCATATCTACAATAACCGAAAATGAAAGACCTGTTGTTATAGTAACAGCCGACAAACAAGAATATCATAAAAACACAAATCAAATGATGGCTTACGGTAATGTAAATATAATATATAAAAATATAGATACATTATCAAATCAAGCCATTGTTGATTTAAATAAAGATAACGATGTGAAAAAAATACAATTAATCGGCAAAGCAAAATTAAAACAAGATAAAAGCATAATAAATGCCAATAAGTTAACATACGATAATCAAAAAGAAGAAGCCGTTGCACTCGGAAATGTTTATACGGATATAACGACAGAAGATAATACAAGAATTGAGGTTTGGTCAAAATATCAATCTTATGATAAAAAATCAAACTTTATAACAGCATCAGGTGAAACCAAAATAAAATATCAGGACTATCTTGCAACAGGTCCAAAAGTAAATGTGTTTGCAGATAAAAATACAAAAAAATTAAACGAAGCAATATTTGTCGGTCGTTCAAAAATAGAAACAAAAGGCAGAACAATAGAAGCAGACAGAATATCTATTACAATGAATCCTAAAGATTTTAAAGCCGAAGGAAATGTAAAATCAACAATTCCTAATTTGGGCGGTAATTCCTTATAAATAATTATTAACATTTATTACAAAAAAATAAAATCTACTAAAGTTAATAAAAATATTGCCGATATAAAAAATATGTAAATTAGTTTTACATATTTTTTTAGCATGTTAGTAATATTAAGATAGGAGTACTAAATGTTCAATAACATTAACAAAACGGGCGATGTAAAATTTAACCAAGTAGATTTAAAAAAACTTGATGATGAAATTCAGAAAGAAAAAGAAGTATCTATTTTTGAAATAAATGATAATTCTGAGCCTGAATTTGAAAATATATTAGATAACATGGCTCCGGGGAATTTATATGATATTCAGCAAAAACCTGATATTATTCAAAAAATTATTGATTTCATAAAACCAAAAGATGATAATGAAAATTTACCAAAGGATATTACAATTAATATCCCTGACTTTATAAAAAATCTTCCCGATGAAAATATAGCAGATATAGTAACGAATTTTATTGATAATCTGCCTGAATTTGACGAGGAAACTTTGCAAAACATATGTAATCAAGCTGCTGATATAGCGAAACAAATTCCCGAATGGCTAATGGATAGGCTTCCCGATATTATAAATGAATTACCGAAAGACTTTTTTGAAAATTTACCTGATGGTGTAAAAGAAATAATAGGTGCTTTAGAAGAATATCTACCTGATGAAATTACAAAATTATTACCTGATTTCACAAACAAGACTGAACCTGTAGGCCCTGATGTAATAATAGAACCGGGGACTGAAGAACCAAGTGTTTCAAATGAACCAACAGAACCTGAATTCCACGAGCCGAGTGTTACAAATGAACCGGAGACACAAGAACCAACAGAACCTACCTCCATTACAATAACAATAACACCTGAGCCTTATAAACCGAATGCACCGACTATAGGTTCAACAGGTCCTACCCAAGAAACACCTGTACCACCGGAACCAATAAAAATAAATCCAAATCCGGAATTATAAAATATCATATTTGAATGAATTAAAAAAGAAACTGAATTATTCAGTTTCTTTTTTATCGTTTTTTATTCTTTGTAAATATTTTTTACAATATTATATAAAAACAAGTTTAAAGTTAAAGTTTAAAAAAAACATACCGATACTTCATATATGAATTTACTATTGTATTTTCATAAAAAATGGTAGAAAAGTTAAGGAGTGTTGTATGTTTATTAAGAAAACAAATGAGTTAAATTTAAATCCGAAGGATTTAAAAAATCTTGATTCTGAATCTTTCAAACTAAAACAAAATGATGATGAATCAATATTTTTAAAGAAGAAAACAACAGGCGATACGGCAAATCAACAATATATAATTTTAAATCCCAAACCGAAAAAAACAATTATTAATACTTTGCCTCTAATAAATAAACCAGATATTGAATTTATTAATACTGACGGAATTGATACGGAAGAAGATAATATAATTCCGGATAATACGGATGATCTTTATGCTATACCCATTTATCCCGATGAAGAAATTGAACCGGGTAATAGTGTTGATGAAAATGCAAAAATAAATTTATCAGAAGAAGAAAAAGAAGTTTATGAAAAGTACGAACAAGCACTGAGTGAACTGGATGGAAATGAAAAGCTTGATATGTATGAATTCATCGGTGAATTAAGCGATGATGAACTTATGAATTTTTTGTCTGCATATGATGTCATGAATGATAAAGACGGCGGTATGGAAGAACTTGTAAGTGATATGTATCAAACATTATTAAATAAAAAAGGTGATGTTGATTTAACCGCATTTACAAGATTATCAAATTTACTTTCCGATGAAGAAAAAGAAGCCATATATGACAAACTCAATGAAAAAATGGATGAAAACATCAGTAAAATGACTTACATGCGCAAAAATGGCGATAAATGGTCTAAAACAGATGTACCAAATAAAACAGAACAAAATCAGTATAGACAATTATTTGACAAACAGCTTGACGCATTTAAATTATTGTTAGGTGACGGCGATACTGAAGGTGCAATGAAAATACTTAACAAAGAATATGTTCTTGAATTTGACATTGGTCACATTGTCGGACCGGATGGATATTGGATTGAAGAACATTGGACACAAATAGTAGTCGATGGGTTTGGCAGGATGGTTCCAGTGAGTGCAGGTAAAGAAGCTCCAAAAGAGGAAAGTACACCAAAAGATGAAAGTATACCATCTGATAAATTACCGCCGGTGAGCCCAAGGTTTAAGGAGTATTTAGATGAACAGAATAAAAAAATAAATACACCTGACAACGAAAATTTAGAAAATTTAAATGATGCGGAATCTGAAATATACGGCAGATACAAAGAAATGCTTGAAGAAAAGATGGACGGTACATACAATAGAGCAATTGATAATCAAGCTACATTTGAATTTATGAGTGAACTTAGTGATGAAGATTTAAAAGTATTTCTACAAGCTTATGATAAAGCAAAATCTTCTGTCGGCGGAATATCAGATTTAATGTGTGATGCTTTCTCAACAATGATTAAAAGCGGTTCAGACAATAAAAATAATCTGGATTTGAATTTATTAAACAGACTCTCTTCAATGCTAAATCAAGAACAAAAAGAAGCAGTTATGAAAAAGTTTGATGAAATTGTACAAGAAAAACTGGATTCAATGTACTATTTAGATAAAGACGGAGTACCAACTAAATATATTAATACATCTCAACAAAACGAATATAAAAAAGTATTTAAAATTCAGAAGGAAGCATTAGAATATATCCTAAGCGGTGATGTAAATTCAGCCAGAATCAAATTAAATACTAAAGTTAGTTTGTTCTATGATATCTCACATGTTATAGATGACAGAGGAACAAGAGCACCTCTAGGTGCAATGTTTATAACAAACGGTTATTTTGACTTTATATCACCGGGTATACATTAAAACTAAATTAAAAGGCAGACAGAAATTTATTGTCTGCCTTTTAATTATTGTTAATATTTGTAAAATTTAATAAATTTTAACTAAAGAAAATAATAACTTATACCGATATAAAAATGTATGTATATGAATGTGTAAAGGAGTTTTGTATGTCAGACGGAAAAATTAACAATAATTTTGAGTTAAAAAATTTAAATTTGGATAAAAAAGACTTTACGGATAAAGAAAAAATAAATGATGAAAAATTAATTGAATTTTTTGAAGGCAACGGGGCTGATAATCTTAACTCGGATAATATTACTTTATCCCCTAAAATTATAGAAGAGCCACATACTTTACCGCTCATATTTGAAAGACCAAACTTAATAGAAGGTGACCTAGACGACTTTTATAACAAATTAATGGGTACAATTGACGATAACGAAGCAAATGAAGATGACGGCGGAATAAACAGCACTACAAATGAAAGACAAAGACAGGAAAGAATAAACAATCTTGATGGAACGGAAGCTGCAGTTTATGCTCAATATCAATCAGTTATAGATAATCTTGAAGATGGCGAAAATGTCAACGATGCTATATTTGAGTTTATGGACGGGCTTTCAGATGAAGAATTAGCTTCCTTCTTACAGGCATATGACTACGTTAATGATGGGGACGGCGGCATGGAAGCATTAATCAGCAAGCTGTTTAACGAATGTATTGTTGATGAATGTAAAGATATAGATATGAATACATTATCAAGATTAGATAAGCTCTTATCAGATAATGATAAACAATCAATTTTAGATTATTACGAAAAACAAAATGAACATTCGCCGGTATTAGACAGAAACCTATCCGCTCTGGAATATCTGATTAACGGAAATTCAAATAAAGCAAAAGATATATTATTTAATCATGATGACGGCAGTATAAATGGTGAAATAAGCGGAATATCATCATCTCCCAGTACTTGGGAAGTATTAGATCCCGAAATTTTCTTAGCTCCTAAAGAAGAAGAAAATAATAATGATGATGACGGAATTAACTCTTCAACCAACGAAAGAATAAAACAGGAAAGAATAAATAATCTGAACGAAACGGAAGCAGCCGTTTATGCACAATATCAATCAGTTATAGACAATCTTGAAGATGGTGAAAATGTTTATGATGCCATATTTGAGTTTATGGACGGACTTTCAGATGAAGAATTAGCTTCATTTTTACAGGCATATGACTATGTTAATGATGAAGACGGCGGTATGGAAGAATTAGTCAGCAAGCTATTTAACGAATTACTTGCAGATTCCGGCAAAGATATAGATGTAAACACACTGGTAAGATTAGATAAACTTCTATCAGACAGTGATAAAAAAGCAATTTTAGATTATTATAAAAAAGAATATAACGTATTCCCGGGATCAGACAGAAATCTTTCTGCGTTAGAATATCTGCTTAACGGGAATTCAAACAAAGCATTAGATATATTATATAATCATGATGAAGCAAATATACATGACCCAAGTAGCTGGGTAGAATTTAACCCTTCGGGTATAGCACCAAAAAAGGAAGCTCCAAGCACAATAAAACCCGGTTCTGATGAATATATAATACCCGGAAATAATATCATTGAAATGCAAAACAAAATAGAGTTATAAAATAAAAGCCCCTGACAGGGGCTTTTTTATATCAAAATTAACTTGTAATTAAGGTATGTTTAGAGTACATTTTTAATAGACTAGACTTATGTATTATGAGAATGGAGGTAGTATAAAATGTCAAAAAAGACAATTACGGTTGACGGAAACTACGCAGCTGCGCATATTGCGTATGCACTAAGTGAAGTATCCGCAATCTACCCTATCACTCCGTCATCAACAATGGGTGAATGGATTGATGAATGGGCATCACAACACAAACAAAACATATGGGGTAAAGAAGTAAGAGTTGCAGAAATGCAATCAGAAGCAGGCGCAGCAGGTGCCGTACATGGTTCACTAGCAGCAGGTGCTTTAACTTCTACATATACAGCATCACAAGGGTTATTATTAATGATTCCTGTTATGCATAAAGTAGCAGGGGAAATGCTTCCTTCTGTTATTCACGTTGCAGCAAGAGCTTTAGCTGCTCAATCTTTGGCAATATTTGGCGACCACACAGACGTTATGGGCTGCCGTAATACAGGTTATGCAATGCTCGCAGCAAATTCAGTTCAGGAAGAAATGGATTTAGCTTTAGTTGCTCACTTATCAACATATAAAGCAAAAGTTCCTTTCTTACAATTCTTTGACGGTTTCAGAACATCACATGAAGTTCACAAAATTGAAGAAATCTCATATGAAGATATCGCTTCACTTGTTGAACCTAAATATATTGAAGAATTCAGAAATAGAGCTTTAAGGCCGGAAGCACCCGTTTGTAAAGTAGGCGCACAAAATACAGATGTTTACTTCCAAGGCAGAGAAACAGTTAATAAATACTACAACGCAGTTCCCGATATCGTTCAAGAATATATGGATAAAGTAGCAAAAGTAACAGGCAGACAATATCATCCGTTTGATTATGTCGGCGCACCTGATGCTACTGATGTAATCGTTGCAATGGGTTCAGGCTGTGAAACTATTGAAGAAACAATTGAATACTTAAACGCTCAAAGAGGTAAAAAATACGGTTTAGTTAAAGTAAGACTTTATAGACCGTTCGATGTAACTCGTTTCAATGCGGCTCTACCTAAGACAGTTAAAAGAATTACTGTTTTAGACAGAACAAAAGAACCCGGTTCAATCGGTGAACCATTATACTTGGATGTTGTTGCAGCATTAGAAAATAAAGATATCAGAGTAATCGGAGGAAGATACGGTTTATCATCCAAAGAATTTACTCCTTCAATGGTATTTGCTGTTTACAAACATGCTGAAAATAACGGTTTCCACGGATTTACCGTTGGTATTGAAGATGACGTTACAAATAAATCTTTAAAAGTAGATGAACACATTGTAACAGAACCCGAGGGCACAACAAACTGTATGTTCTGGGGCTTAGGTTCAGACGGTACGGTCGGCGCTAACAAAAACTCTATTAAAATTATAGGTCAATATACGGATAAGGATGCACAGGCATATTTTGCTTATGACTCTAAAAAATCATTCGGAGTAACCGTTTCTCACTTAAGATTTGGCGATAAACCGATTAAATCAACATACTTAATCACTGCACCCGATTTTGTATCTTGCTCTGCTCACGCATATATCGGCAGATATGACTTATTAAAAGGCATTAAAGAAGACGGAACCTTCTTATTAAACAGCCCTTATACAAAAGATGAAGCATTTGCTCACTTAACAAGAGATATGCAAAAAACAATCATTGATAAGAAAATTAAATTCTACAATGTTGATGCGGAAAGACTTATCAAAGAACAGCCCGGCTTAAGAGGAAAAGGTGCAAATACCGTTATGATGGTTGCATACTTCAAAGTATCAGGCATTATTCCTTTTGAACAAGCTTTAGAAGGTATGAGAGAAATGACAAAGAAAACCTTCAAAAAAAAAGGCGACGATGTTGTTAATATGAACTTAGCTTTAATCGATGCAGCTGTTAACGCAACTGAAGAAGTAGTTATCCCTGCTTCATTAGACGGAGTTTGCGCAGCTGATGACGTTAAGTTAATTGATGATAATGCTGATGATTTCGCTAAGAAAATCATTGAGCCTTCAATGAGACAAAAGGGCGATGATATTCCCGTCAGCGCTATGAGTATAGATGGTGTTATACCGACAGGTACAGCAAAACTTGAAAAACGTGGTATTGCTCCTCGTGTACCGAAATGGAATCCCGAGAACTGTGTACAATGCGGAATATGTGCTTCTGCTTGTCCTCATGCAGCAATCAGAACAAAAATTGCTAAACCTGAAGATTTAGCAAATAAACCCGAGTCATTTACAACAATACCTGCAAAACCGGGCGACGGCGAACAATTCAAAGTTCAAGTTTACTGCAAAGATTGCACGGGCTGCGGAGTATGTATCGACCAATGTTTAGCAAACAAAAATCCAGAAAAACAAGCTCTTACTTGGTCAACAATTGAAAAAGAAGAAGAAGCTTGCGAATTTGTTAACGAAAAATACTTTGATGAATTGCCTGATAACTACTTAGGTAAAAATTCACCTAAGACAATTAAAGGTGCAATGTTAAGAACTCCTTTATTTGAATTCTCGGGCGCTTGTGCTGGCTGCGGTGAAACACCTTATGTTAAATTAGTTTCTCAACTGTTCGGCGAAAATATGATTATCGCTAACGCAACAGGTTGTTCTTCAATATACTCAGGCACATTTCCTACTATTCCTTATACAACCACAAAAGAAGGAAGAGGACCTGCTTGGGCTAACTCATTATTTGAAGATAATGCTGAATTCGGTTTCGGTATGAGACTCGCTGTAGACCAAAACAGAGACACTTTAAAAACTTATGTTGAAAAAGTTGTAGCTGATGAAAAAGCACCTGCTGATTTAAAAGAAGCACTTCAAAATGCTATTTCATACTTTGATAACTCAAAGACACCTGAAGCATTAGAAGCTCAAAATAAAGCAAAAGAACTTCTTAAGAAATATGCTGATGCACCATGCCCGAACTTGGCAAAAGTAAGAGAATTGCAAGACTACTTCACGGATAAATCAATCTGGATTATAGGCGGTGACGGCTGGGCAAACGATATCGGATACGGCGGTATTGACCACGTATTAGCTCAAAATAAAAACGTTAATATACTGGTTCTTGATACCGAAGTTTATTCAAACACAGGCGGTCAAGCTTCTAAATCAACACCAACAGGCGCAGTTGCTAAATTTGCTACAGGCGGTAAAAGAACATACAAGAAGAACATGGGCTTAATGAGTATGTCATACGGATATGTCTATGTTGCATCAGTTGCACTTGGTGCCGATAGAGGTCAAACTCTAAAAGCTATACAAGAAGCTGAAGCTTATAACGGACCATCTATCATCTTTGCTTATGCTCCTTGTATCGCTCACGGTATTGATATGGCTAAGACTCAAACCGAACAAAAACGTGCGGTTGAAGCTGGTTATTATCCGTTATACAGATATAATCCTGCTAATGAACAGCCGTTCACTTGGGATGCTAAAGATCCTAAAGGCAGCTACCAAGACTTTATCAGAAGTGAAGGCAGATATAAATCACTTCTTAAGACAAATCCTGAAGCTGCTGAAGAACTTTACAGCCAAGCTGAAAAAGATGCTCAAGCAAGAATGGGTGTATTTAAAGCAGTCGGAGAATTGATTAAATAAAAATCAATACAAAGATAAAAAAAGAGGGTTTAAAAACCCTCTTTTTTTATTCAATTTTTTCATAAATATTATAAAATTCTCTAGAATCAAAATGCTGAAATCTTTTCTTTTTGTTTTTATTTATTTGTTTATAAGGATAATTTAAATTTATTTTATAGGACTCATCAATAATTATATATTTGGAATTTAGATAATTATCTTTTTTTATGTAGAAATCAAGAGTATTATTATCAATTACTTTATCTTCGGGAATAATAATTTGATTTACAACATTTTCTTCTAAAAAAGAATGTAACCAAGAACCTACAAATATAATTTTATTATTATCTGCAGCACCATTATTTTCTGCCAAGTGAGAATATACAAAGTTTTTAATATCCATATAATCAGAAAAAGAATTATTAACTTCATCTTTTAGTATAGAAATATTTAAAGGACATAAAAACATTATAAAAAGAATGCAAGTGAGTGATATGCTGCTTATTTTATAATATATGTCTTTTTTATTTTGTAATAACCAATATGAATAAATTATAATTAAAATAAATATATAAACTTTTTGATACGGAACACCGGCAAACCATATTTTGACAAACATTAAATATATAAATAAAAATGATATTAAGGTTATTAGAAATACTTTAAGATTTTGTTTTAACAAAAATATCATGTAAACAATAAAAGCCGTAAGTAATATATAATATTTTAGTGAATCAATGTCCATAGAATAATTAAATAAATTTCTTAAGGTCAAAAAATGAATATTATCTATTCTTAATAAAGTATCAAGTTTCGGAATCCAATATTCGGAATAAAAACATTTCTTATAAAGCATTATATTAACTAAATTATAGATAATAAATGAAAATAAAATGATACAGTTTTGTTTCTTATAAGCAAAATAAGTTTTAAATCTTTCAAAAATAAAAAATAATGAAGATATTAGGAAAAACCCATACATGTAAGATTGTGTTTGAGAAATCAATATTAGTGATAAATAGTATAAAAGAGGTTTTTCATTTCTCTTTGGGTATAAATAAGCACAAATAAAAAGAGTTATTGGTATTAAAGAATAATTTCTCGGAATAACAGGTAAATAATATAACATACCTGCAGAAAAAATAAATAAAATTTTTTGAATTATATTAAGAGGAGATTTTTCAAGAACAAATATAACTGAAATTAAAACTGCCGTAAAACTTACTATTTTAATTGAGTTTACATCAAAACCAAGTTTAACAAACGGATAAGTTAGACAATACCAAAGATAAGGATGTCCGTCAAATGCAATATCCAATATCATACGAATAAAATCATTCTTATAAATAAGATAAAAAGCTCTAATGGAATCTGCCCATAATTCATGGTGGATTAAAGCTATAATAACAAACAATGACCAAATAAAAGTCAATATTATATTTAAGGAATGATTTTTGAAAAAAATTTTTAAATAATTCATAGTAAAATTATAATAAAAAATAAAAAAGCAGTATAAATAATAACTGCTTTTTTAAATATATATTACATAAAATGTCTTATCCAGATATAAACTGATGATAATGTAAGCGAAATACATACAACAACAACACCGTATTTCATAAATTCCAAGAATTTAATTACATGTCCGTGTTTAGCTGAGTTTTCGGAAACAATAACGTTTGCTGCAGCACCGATTATGGTTAAATTACCGCCGAGGCAAGCGCCTAAAGATAAGCACCACCACATAGGCAGAACAAATTCTCTTCCCTTTTCAACCTCCATAGCTGATATCATAGGAGCCATAGTAGCTGTATACGGAATATTATCAATAATCCCCGATAAAATACCTGATGCCCATAAAATTACGAATGAAGCAATCTTTTGTGAGCCTGCCGTAACTTTCAACAGCCAATCAGCCATTAATTGAATACCGCCTGCCGCTTCAAATGCACCGATAATTATAAATAATCCGATAAAGAAGAAAATTGTATTCCATTCAACATCTTTAAAGGTATCTTCGGGATTTTCAAATAATAATAATATGCTTGCACCAATAAAAGCTATTATGCAGGTTGCAATATGAGTAATATCATGCGTTATAAATCCTAAAATAACAAGTGCCAAAACTGTTAAACTTCTTTTTAATAATGAAAAATCAGTAATCGTTTTTGAATTATCTATATTTTGAATACTATCCATTTTTTCTTGTGTAGTAATAAGCTGTTTTTTGAAGCATAAATATAAAAATGCAATAACAACACACATAATAACAAAACATATAATCGTAAGTTCACTTATAAAGTCCATAAATGAAAAATTAGCGGCACTGCCGATTATTATGTTTGGCGGGTCACCTATTAATGTAGCCGTACCGCCGATATTTGAAGCAAAGATTTCAGCAATTAATAAAGGAACCGAATTTATTCCTAACTGACTTGCAACAACAAAAGTAATAGGCATAATTAATATAACCGTTGTTACATTATCCAAGAATGCTGATAAAACTGCCGTAAAGAATGATAAAACAATTAAAACCAATAACGGCTTACCTTTTGTCATTTTTAAAAGTTCAATAGCCAGCCAGTTAAATACTCCGCATCTTGTTGTAATATTTACTATTATCATCATAGAAACAAGTAAAAATATTACATTAAAATCAACAAAATTAATAAAATAATGTGCATTTAAGCCTGTTTCCACCGTTTTTTCCTGACTTACAAGTCCTGAAAAAACAACAACAGCAGCACCTAAAAGTGCGATTGTAACTTTAGGTATTTTTTCAAGTGCTATAAAAATATATGCTAAAATTAATATACTTGCAGAAATTGCAATATTATAATTTTGCACAATCCCGTAAAAATGTTCCATGTTTTCCTCTCCTAGTGTATATTCAAATTAATTTTATCAAAAAAAAAATTATTTTAAAATGTGACATTAAATGTTATAATTTTGTTATTGGCATATTATCGGAACAAACTTATGAAAAAATTAATTAAATATTTTTTTATTACATTAATAAATTTAATAGTTTTAATTATACTGGCTGAAATGGCTTGTTACTTAAGCTGTATTTTTTCAGCAGATAAAAATTATAACGGTTTTTTAAACAAAATAAAAGAATACCCCTATAAATGGAATCAATTTAAGAATTTTGATAGTGAATATGAATATATAAAAAATGAAAAATTAAGAAAACCAATCGGACTAAATTATAAAAAGAAACCGATTTTATTAATGGGATGTTCTTTTGCTTATGGCTACGGACTAAATGAGGATGAAAATTTAGGATATAAATTATCAAAATTATTAAATAGACCTGTATATAACAGAGCTTTTGAATGGCTTTGGGGACTACATACAATGCTTTATCAAGCAAGAAGAGAAGACTTTTATAAAGAAGTTCCCGAACCAAGTTATGTTATTTATGTTTTTATTACTGATCATATTAACAGAATTTCTGCAAGCAATATTACTCCGGTATTTTACGTACCTCATTTAAGATATATTTATAAAAACGGCAGACTTGAAAGAGAAAAATTTCAATCCCGATATAACTTATATATGTTTAAATCATATACAATACTAAGGGCAAATTCAATATTAAAACATTTTGACTATAAACTGTTAAATGAATATTTTATTGAAACAAAAGCAGAATTTGATAAACATTGGAAAAACTACAAATTTATTATTTTATTATATGATGAAAACGAGTTTAATAATTCAATAATGGAAAATATTGAAGTTGATGACTTAAAAAAGAATGGTTTCATTATAATATCAACAAAAGATTTAATAGGCAGATACCTTAATAAACCTGAGGATAAAATAGAAGATAATTTCCACCCCAGCAATTATGCTTGGTCATTAATTGCACCAAAACTTGCAGATAAAATTAAAGAATTAGAATAATTTATTCAATTTTTATATCTTGTTTTAGATAAGCTTCAATAAACCCGTCAAGATTTCCGTCCATAACAGAATCTACATTACCGACTTCATAATTTGTTCTGTGATCTTTAACCATTTTATAAGGATGAAATACATAAGAGCGGATTTGAGAGCCAAAATTTATATCTACATTCTGACCTTTGAGCTTCATCAGTTTTTCTTCATGTTCTGCTTGTTTTATAGCAAGTAGCTTAGAAGCCAATATTTGCATTGCTGTTTCTTTATTTTGCAATTGAGAGCGCTGCTGCTGGCATCTTACTACAATACCTGTCGGTTTATGAAGTATTCTTACTGCTGTTTCAACTTTATTTACGTTTTGACCGCCTGCACCGCCTGAGCGCATTGTATCAACCGTAATATCTTCAGGCGGAATTTCAATTTTTTTACTGAAATCTTCAATAACAGGGCTGACCTCCAGACTGGCAAAACTTGTCTGTCTTTTTCCGTTTGCATTAAACGGTGAAATTCTGACAAGCCTGTGAACACCCTTTTCTGCTTTTAAAAGCCCATAAGCATATTTACCGCATATTTTTATTGTTGCAGATTTAATTCCGGCTTCTTCACCGTCAGAATGCTCAATTAAATCAGTTTTCCAATGTTTGGATTCAGAGTAGCGCATATACATTCTTAATAATATTTGCGCCCAATCTTGAGCATCCGTTCCGCCTGCACCTGCATTTATTGTTATTATTGCATCTGATTTATCATATTCACCGCTTAAAGTTGATTCTATTTCCCATATTTCAAGTTCTGATTTTAATGTTTTGATTGTTTTATCTACTTCTTCAAGCAGTGTTTCATCTTTTGTTTCTTCATACAATTCAAATAATGTTTCTATATCGCTTGATAAATTTTTCCAGTGAGATATTTTTTCAAGATTATCTTTATCTTCCTTTATTTCCTGAGAAATTTTAGAAGAAATATCAGGATTTGACCAGATATCACTCTGCTGGAGTTTTTTTTCATTTTCATTTATTGAGTTTTTCAAAGAGTCAACATCAAATACCTTTAATGCTTTATCAAACATTGTTTTAACGGGATTATAACTCTGTTTAATATCATCATACAGCAATTTGAGTTAACCTTTCTTTTTATCAGTTGCGAATTCAGAATCAAGTCTTAAAAATACGGGTTTAATTTTATCTTTTTCAGTTATTTTACCTGCTTGAAGTTTACCCCAAACAAGATTTGTATATTTAAAGTCTGTATTTTGCGAAAGTTGAGTTAAAATATCAGCAGAAATATTAGGACAATACGGATATAACAAAATTGCTATATGCCTCATTGCTTCAAGAACATTATATAATACTTTCCCTGTTTCAAGCATTTTGCCCTCTTTAGCCAGCGACCATGGAGCTGTTTCCGTAACATATTTATTTACAAAATCAGCAAATGAGACTATCAAGTTTGAAGCTTCTGCTATTTCGTACTTATTAAATGCCTCTATAATTTGAGTTTTTGTATTTTCTGCCAGTATTGCAATTTTAGAAGTCTTGTCTGTAATAAATTCGTTTTTAATTTCGCCGTCAAAATATTTAACAAGCATATTTAATGTACGATTTAAAAGATTTCCTATATTATTAGCTAAATCCGCATTAACTTTTTCTTTGAAATCTTCATCCGAATAATTACCGTCTTTACCGATAAGTGCAGCAGAAGCCATATAATATCTGAATGCATCAGGTTTATCAAGATTAAATGCCATTAAAACATCATGAGGAGCAATTACATTACCTATGGATTTACTCATTTTAGACTGGTCAATTGTAATCCATCCGTGAGCATATATTGTTTTTGGAAGCGGAAGTCCTAAAGACATCAAAATTGCAATCCAATAAATAGAGTGAAATTTAATAATATCTTTACCAATAACATGAACATCAGCAGGCCATAACTTTTTAAATTGTTCATCTGGGTTGTCAATATCATAACCGATTGCCGTAATATAATTTGAAAGTGCATCAATCCATACATATATTGTTTGGCTTTCATCACCGTCTACATCAATTCCCCATTGAACAGAAGATTTTGTCCTTGATACAGAAATATCTTCTATATTTTCAAGCTGATTTAAAAGTTCATTAACTCTTGATGAGGGCTGAATAAATTCAGGATGAGACTTAATATATTCTGCAATTTTATCTTTATACTTAGTTAATTTAAAGAAGTAATTTTCTTCCGTAATTTCTTCAGGCTTTTTCATGTGATCAGGGCAGAGTCCATCCTCTGTTAAATCTTTAGGACTTAAAAAAGATTCACAACCGCTGCAATATAATCCTGTATATGAATGTTTATATATATCACCATTTTCAAGTAATTTTGAAAAGATTTTTTTTACTGTTTTTGTATGCTGTAAATCAGTTGTTCTTATAATCTTATCATAGCTTATTTCAAGCTCTTTCCATGCAGCTTCAAACTTTGAAAAATTTTCGTCACATAATTCCTTAGGAGTAATACCTTTTGATGCTGCCGTTTTTTGAATTTTAATACCGTGTTCATCAGTACCTGTCAGCATAAACGCATTGTCAATAATTTGCCTTTTATGTCTGATTATTACATCAGATAATATTTTTTCATATGCGTGACCTATATGAGGCTCACCGTTTACATAATCTATAGCCGTTGTAAGATAAAATTTTTCCTGCATAAATTTATACACCTTTAAATAAATATGATAAAATAAATCTAACACAAATATATTACTAAAAAAAGGGATTAATATGAGCACGAGATTTAATAACAGAAAAAATAACGAATTAAGGAATATAACAATAACAAAGGATTATACAAAACATGCTTTAGGCTCTGTTTTAATTGAGTTTGGCGATACAAAAGTTATTGTAACCGCATCTGTAGATGATGGTAAACCCAAATGGATGGATAAAGAAGATAAAAGAGGCTGGGTAACCGCCGAATATTCTCTTTTACCTTCCGCTACTCATACGAGATGTCAGAGAGAAAGAACAAAAATTTCAGGCAGAACACAAGAAATCCAAAGGCTTATAGGCAGAAGTCTAAGATCTTGTGTTGATTTAGAAAAGCTGGGAGATAGAACCGTTACCATTGATGCAGATGTAATCCAAGCAGACGGCGGAACAAGATGTGCTTCTATCTGCGGAGGTTTCATTGCAATGAATACCGCATTTAATAAACTCATTGAGCAAGGATTACTAAGTGAAAATCCGATAATTGAACCTATTGGGGCAGTATCAGTAGGACTTATCGATGGCGAAGTAAAACTTGATTTGGATTACTCTGAAGACTCACATGCACAAGTAGATTCAAATGTTGTTATGACAAAATCAGGCAAAATTATTGAATTTCAAACAACTGCAGAAGGCGCACCTTTTGAAAAATCTCAACTTGACGAAATATATAACATTGCAAATGATGCAATACAAAAAATAATATCTTTATACTAAAATACTTCCGCAGATTTGCGGAAGTATTTTAAATATAATCCAATGTTGCTCTCTCTTCGACTTATTCTATAATTAATCTACATCTGTTTCAACATCATTTTTATGATGTTCAGGATCGCCCTCTTGTTGAGGCCCGTTACCGCCTCTTAAAAAATCAAGAATTCGTGCAACTAATTCTTTAATAAAATCTTCAATGTTATTTGCATTAGTATTCATCTCAGGAGCTTGAGGTTCACCTTTTAATTCTTTAAGTTCAGCCTTTGCTTCTTCAAGTGAAATACCATTTTCATCAGCATAAAACTGTGCAAATTCATCAGGATTTTTTAAATTATTAAATGTTTCAGATATATCGGTTTCAGCATCAATTTGCGATGTGGCATTATTATTAAAACCCGTACCATATTGACCGAAAACTGAACTATTTGCACCGGCTGTTTCTTCAGGTTTTTTAGGGTCACCATATTTTGATTTAAGTTCAGCTTTTGCTTCCTCTAATGTCATCCCGTTTTTATTTGCATATTCTTGTGCGTATGCATCAGGATCTTGTCTAACTTGATTAAATGAGTAATTTGAAATTGTACCAATGTTTGTCATATATTCTCTCCTATTATATCTACTCATTAATAAAGTTTTTTTTATTTTCAAAATTAATAGGACATTAGTACTATTTTTATTTAGTATTGTTTAATAAGTTATTTTTCATAGCAAATACAGCAATTTGTGTTCTGTCTTTAACAGAAAGTTTTTCTATAATATTTGAAACGTGATTTCTAACCGTATGCTTTGAAATAAATAACTTTTCAGCAATTTCAATATTTGACAATCCTTCTGAAATCAATCCGATAATTTCAATTTCTCTTTCAGATATATTAAAATCATCTTTCATTTGACTTTTAATTTTGTCTTCTCTGTAATTTGTTAATATTTCAAATACAAATTTTGCAATTTTAGTATCAAACCATATTCCTCCGTCATTAACAATAGTAATGACTTTTACTAACTCATCAATTTTAACATCTTTAACGCAATATGCATTAGCACCGGAAGAAAAAGCACCTAAAACTTTTTGTTTTTCAGTATAAGCAGTCAGCATTATTATCATAATATCGGGATATAAACTTTTAATTTTTTTAGTAGCATCAATACCGTTCATTATAGGCATATCTATATCCATAAAAATAATATCAGGTTTATTGGAGTTTACAAACTCTACCGCACTTTCACCGTTATCAACCGCACCTAATAATGTAATAAAATTCTGTTTCTTAAATTCATATACAAGTGTCTGTCTTGTAAAATTATCATCTTCGACTATTAATAATTTATAATTGTCCATTATACCTCCGTATTCTTCGGTATTTCAATAATGAAACGGGTATATTGATTTTCCTCTGATTCTACTTTAATATTTCCGCCATTTTGTTCAACCAAATTCTTAACAATATACAAGCCCAAACCCGAAATAATTTTATTTGTTCTGCTGTTATTTGATGAGTATTTTTCAAATATGTGTTGAATATTTTCCTTTTTAATTCCTTTACCGTTATCTTCGATAATTAACACTGAATTTTTAGAATTTTTATATGCTTTTATTTCAATAGAACAATTGACATCAATATTTTCAACTGCATTTGCTACAAGATTTGTAATTATTCTGTTAACAGAAATATAGTCTGCACAGATAGTCATTTTTCTATCTATCGAATTAATAATCTTTATTTTTTTACTGTCAGCAGAAGGTTTTAAAACATGAATTACAGTTTCTGCCAAATCATATAAGTTAAAATTCATTTTTTCAATTTTAACTGCTTTATCAGAATACACTTCTAATATAAGATTAATCATTTTTATATAAGTTTCATTGTTTTCCGAAAGACCTTCAAGTAATTCATGATTTTTAAATTCATCCTTAAGTATATTAATAGCTCTTTCTTGCGCATGTATTGGAGCTCTTAGGTCATGAACAAGACTTTGTATAAAATTTTCCTGAAGTTTCTTTTTTTCTGCTAAGCCTGAAACCATTATGTTTAACGTGTTAAAAGTATTAACCAGAGTATTGTTTTCACTTTTTGTATTAAATTCAACATTATAATCTCCGTTTTTTACTTTAATTAATTTATCCTGAATAGTAATCAGCGGAGCAATAAAATTTTTATCCAAATATTTAAGTATAACATATACAAAACTTGAACTTAATAAAACAATCAATATAAAAGGAATAAAAAGAGGCGGTTCCTTAGGTTTTGGCGGAGGGGGTATCTGCTGCTGCATAAAAAAGTCATAATTATGCGGCATTTGCATATATTGTTCCCTTTGCATCGTATTTTTTTGAAATAAAATTAACGAAAAAAATAAAACAGAAATTGTAAAAACAAACAAAATTAAAATTTTAACAGTAATCCTTTTCATAATAATATAATAAATTATATTTATTTAAATGTATTAATAATTTACAATTATTATAAAAAATACTTGTGTATATGCATCCGGTCTTGCCTGCCCTGATTGATTAAAAACCCCTGAATTGAATTCATTGCCATATTACATTCCTCCAATGTCTATACAATCTAATTAAGTTTTTTTAATCTTAAATTTACAAATAGGAAAAAAATATTTAAAAATGTAACAAAATGACTTATAAAAAAATTATTTTTTTTCTAAAATAAATATATGAAAATCAACAAAATAAATTCAATATTAAGTTTTAAAGCAAATAAAATGCCGAAGTGTCAGGCGGAATATTTCAATAATAAACTTTTATTTTCTGACACGGTAGACATATTCTGCCATGTTGCAACGGACGAAGATGCGTTTAACAGTGCAAAAATCATGTATGATTATTTAAATTCAAATGGAATAAAACCTCGAATTATATGCAGCAACGCATCAGAAAATTACGGATATAACAATAAAAAATACGATATTATAGATATAAACAAAAATAAAACGGATTTACAAAGAGCAGACACTGCTCTTTGTCTTGATTTTAGCGACTCTATAAGAATAAGAGGCAAAGCTTTAGAATATTTAAAATCATTTCCGCAATCAGAGGTAATTTGTATTGACCACCACGAAACAGCTAACCCAATAATAAATTCAAACATAATAAGCACATCCGAAGTAAATGAGCCGCATATTGAAGAAGTTAAAAACGGTTATTTGGACACAACCGCAAAATCAGCGGCATCAATACTTGTCAGATTTTTTGAAGCTTTAAAAATACCAATGACTGAAAATCAAAAAGCATCAGCTTATTGTGCAATGGCCGATGATATGAATAAAGAAAAACTGATTGATATATCAAACGGCCAAATAATAAAATCTTCTAAATATGAAGATGATACTAACGCAAAAGATATTTTTGAATATATTGAAAACTCAATTTCACAAGATAAAAAAACAGAAATTTTGTCTCATCTTGATATTTTATCAAGACTTAAACCAAAAGAAAAAGCTTTCAGAATGAGTTTGTATAAAAATATAAAAATCACTCCAAATAAAAAATTTGCATATGTAATAATACAACCTGATGACAGAAACTGGAAAAGAATAGGCGGTGATACACCCACTGCAAGTAAAATTTTAAGAGATTTCAGAACAAGAATACTTGAACATAAGCAAACTGATGAGTTTATTGATAATGATTTGCTGAAAAGAATACAAGATGTTCAAGCTATTGCAGTATTTTATCCTGATACAAAATCAGGCAGATACAGAGTAAGTATGCACTCAAATAAAGATTATGCTTTTAGAATAATAGATTTAATTAAAGAAGAATACTACAGTCCGTTAAAGGCCGGCGGACACCCTAATCGTGCAGGCGGAAGTACTCAAACATTAGATAAAAACAAATGCGCAAAATGGGCTAATAATTTTATTTGTGCCGGACAAAACTTAAAGTATTTATAAAAAAATCAGAGAAAAATAAACGGCGGTAACGGGATTTGAACCCGTGTCAACAGAATGAGAATCTGCTATCCTGACCCCTAGACGATACCGCTATGCGTCTATTTATATTTTATTCCTCAAAAAAATATTTGCAAGAATAAAAGAGGGCTTAATGCCCTCTTTTTATTTAATATCTTTATATGAACCCGTGAATCTGTCCATATATGTTGTATGCAATAAATGATGAGCTATTTCGCTTCCCGGTTTTCCGCCGAGACATTCAGCATACAGTTTTTTAATATCAGGATTTGTATGCGATTTTCTGTATTCAAGGTTTTTATCTTCTTCATACAAACCTTGAGCACGTTTTTCTTTTATAGTTGCATCTAAGCAGCTTGTAGGCTGTCCGCCTCCGTTTACACATCCGCCCGGGCATGCCATAACTTCCATTATATGAAAATCTGCCTTACCTTCCTTTAATGCTTTTAGAGATTTTTCAGCCTCTTTCAAAGTTGATACAACTCTTACTTTTACCTGTTTACCTTTAATATCAATAATAGTATCTTTTGTCCTTGAATTAGCATCAACACCTCTCAATGGAGTTACATCAATGTTAGAAAGTTCTTCGCCTGTTACATAATAATATGCAGTTCTTACTGCAGCTTCTGCAACACCACCCGAAGCACCGAAGATTGTGCCTGCACCTGAATACTGACCAAACGGTGAATTTGCCTGTTCTTCTTTTAATGCTTTAAAGTTAATACCTGCAGCCTTAATCATTTTTGCAAATTCTTGAGTTGTTAATACATAGTCAGTTTCGCCATAGAGCTGTTCTCTTATTGCTTCATACTTTTTAGCAGTACAAGGCATTACAGAGACTACAACTATATTTTCTTTTGTATAACCTTCATAGTATTTTGGCAAAAATTCTTTCATAACAGGCGACATCATACCTTGAGGTGATTTACAGCTTGATAAGTGTTTTATTAATTCAGGGTGCTGAGTTTCTATATATCTTACCCAAGCAGGACAGCAAGATGTAAACATCGGTAAAACTCCGCCTTTTGTTAGTCTTTCAACGAATTCATTTGCTTCTTCCGTTATGGTTAAATCAGCAGAAAAGTTTGTATCAAATATCAAGTCAAAACCTAATCTTCTTGCAGCTGCATAGATTTTACCTATTGTATTTTCCCCCGGTTCCAAGTTAAATTCTTCGCCGAGTGCTACTCTTACAGAAGGTGCAAATTGAACAACAACCTTTTTATCGGGGTCATTAATTTTTTTCCAAACTTCATCAATTGATGATTTTATTGAAATAGCACCTGTCGGGCAAACTGCCTGACATTGTCCGCAAAATACACAGTCAACCTGAGATAAACATCTTCCGTTCATAGGTTCAACTCTTGTATTAGAACCTCTGTTTACAAATCCTAATACACTGTGACCTTGGAACTCACTGCAAGCTCGAACACAAGCACCGCAAAGTATACACTTTGAAGGGTCACGAACTAAAGATGGGTTCATATTGTCCACGGGAAGATAATCTTTTTCTTCAAGTTTAGGAAATCTTATTTCTTCTATTCCGTATTCTGCCGCATATTTTTGAAGTTCGCAATTTCCTGATTTATTACAGGTTAAACATTCTCTTTTATGATTAGCAAGTAATAATTCAAGAATGGTTTTTCTTATTTTACGAACTTTTTCTGAATTTGTTTCAATTCTTATGCCTTCTTTTGGAGGCATTGTGCAAGAGGCTTGAATCCATTTACCGTCTTGTTCTATAATACACATTCTGCAAGCACCGAATTGTGTTAAATCGGGACGATGGCAGAAGGTCGGGACATCAAAACCGTTATTGCGGATGACCTCCAATACTGTTTTCTCGTTTGTATATTCAACTTCAACGTTGTTTATAAATAATGTTTTCTTATCGCTCATTTTCTTATCCTTACCTATTTTGTTACTATTGCCTTAAACGGACAATTGTCTTTGCAAGCTCCGCATTTAATACATTTTTCCTGATTAATTTTATGCGGTTCTTTTATTGTGCCTTCAATAGCTCCGACAGGGCAGTTTCTTGCACATTTTGTACAACCTTTGCACTTATCTGCTTCAATTTCATAATGTTTTAAAGCGCTGCAAACACCTGCAGGACATTTTTTGTCTCTAATATGAGCAATATATTCATCTCTAAAATATTTTAATGTAGAAAGAACAGGGTTTGGAGCGGATTTACCCAGTCCGCAAAGTGAACCTGTTTTTATTACATGCCCGAGTTCTTCAAGCATATCAAGGTCTTCCATTTTTCCTTGTCCTTTAACTATTCTTTCCAAAATAGCTAACATCTGTTTCGTACCTTCACGGCAGGGAGTACATTTGCCGCAGCTTTCGTGCTGAGTAAAGTTCATGAAAAACCTTGCAACTTCAACAATGCAGGTATCTTCGTTCATTACAACAAGTCCGCCTGAACCGACCATTGCACCTACTTTTGTTAATTGGTCATAGTCCATGGGCATATCAAGGTGTTCTTCCGTCAAACATCCTCCTGAAGGTCCGCCTATTTGGACGGCTTTAAATTTTTTACCGTTTCTAATTCCGCCGCCCAAGTCAAATACAATTTGTCTTAAAGTTGTATTCATAGGAACTTCGATTAAGCCCGTGTTATTTACTTCGCCTGTTAGTGCAAAGGTTTTTGTACCTTTTGAAGTTTCCGTTCCCATAGATGCAAACCATTTAGAACCGTTTAATATAATTAAAGGAACATTGGCAAAGGTTTCTACATTGTTTAAAAGTGTAGGACGTTTAAATAAACCGCATTCTGCCATGTGGATATTCTTTGGTCTTGGCATTCCTCTTTCGCCTTCAATAGAAGCGATTAAAGCGGATGATTCACCGCAGACAAATGCGCCTGCACCTTCTTTAATATGTATATGGAAGCTGAAATTGCTTCCCATTATATTTGAGCCTAAAAGATTTCTTTCTTCCGCAGCCTTAATTGCCATTTTTAATCTTTTGATTGCTAAAGGATATTCTGCTCTTACGTAGATGTAACCTTCATCAGCACCTACTGCGAATGCAGCTATTGCCATACCTTCCAAGAGTTTATTGGGGTCATCTTCCATAACACTTCTATCCATGAAAGCACCGGGGTCACCTTCATCCCCGTTACAAATGACATAAGATTTTCCGCCTTGGTGTCTATAAACACTGCGCCATTTTTTGCCCGTAGCAAATCCGCCGCCGCCTCTTCCTCTTAAGCCTGAATCTTCTATTTCTTTTATTACATACTCTTGGTCATTTATTTCAAGAACTTTAGCTAAAGCGCTGTATGCACCTACTGCAATAGCTTCATCTAAACTTTCGGGGTTAATAATACCGCAGTTTTTCATTGCAGTTCTTGTTTGTTTTGCATAGAAGTTCATTTCTTCATTGTTTACAATTTTTTTGTTTAATGCAGGGTCAACATATAAAAGACGTTCAACTATAGTATCATTTTTTAGTGATTCATATATTTCTTTAACATCTTCTTTTTTTACATGAACATATGTAAGTTTTTTATCAGGTACAACAACAAGACAGCCTTGTTCACAAAATCCGATACAACCTGTAGGTATAACACTCATTTTGACATCATTAGTCAAAACACCTGCATCAGCACCTAATTTTTTGAATTCTTCAATTAATTCCAAAGCACCGTTTGCAATACAACCTGTTGATGCACATACAAGAATTCTTCTGCCCTGTTTTTTTATTAATTCCTGAGCTTTTGCCTGCTCTTGTTTTATATCAATATTTAATTTTACTTTTTCCATATTACACGTTCTCTTTCAATATTGCGTCAATAACAATTTCAACGGCATCGGGTGTCATTTTGGGATAAATTTTACCGTTTATAACCATAGCAGGTGCTAAACTGCAAGCACCTAAACAGCTGACTGTTTCAAGTGAAAACATTCCGTTTTCCGTAGTCATTTTGCCGTTTTTTAATTGAATTTTCTTTTTTACGGCTTCCAACACTGGCATGGAACCTCTGACATGGCAAGCAGTTCCGTCGCATACCTTTATTTCGTATTTTCCTTTCGGTTCTAAGGAAAACTGTGCATAAAAAGTTGCCACACCAAATACCGTAGCAGGCGATAAACCTTCTACCTTTGAACCTATGTATGTCATTGCTTCTTCAGGCAGGTACTTATATATTTCCTGTACTTTTTGAAGCATTGCAATTAAATATGACTTTTCACCGTCATAACTTTGGATAATCTCATCCAATTTCCCTTTATCTATTACGGGAGTTGATGTTGTCATTCTCTCTCTCCTGTTATCTGTCAAACTATTAATAAAATTATACCATTCACAAATTTTTTCTTAAATTTTTTATTTTAAAAAATTGTAAATTTTTCTTAAGTTAAAGTCTTTGCTTTTTTAAGCATCTCTTGTGATTCTTTTTCCATTTTTAACAGCTTATATATCTGTGCGGACTTAATAAATACTTCCTTAGAGTATGGAGCAATTTCTATTGCTGTTTTTATATATCTCTGAGCTTCAATTTTAAAAAAATACATTTCTTTTGAATAATTATTAGCATAGGCTTCTGCTATCTTCAAGTAAATGTCTGCATTCTTAGGATTTATTCCGATTGCCTTATCAAAATATACTTTTGGATTATCTTCCCTGTTTTTTAACATAATTTCGCCGAGCTCTATATTAAGTCCCACATCATAAGGATAGCTTTTTAATGACATTGTAATTTCTTTTTCATTTTTTCCCGAAAATTCTATTTTAGGGTATGTTTTATATAATTCATAAGATTTTTGATAGTATTCTTTTATTTCTGACTTGTTGTTACCGATTTTTTCGCATACTTTTGCCATATTTTCATTTAAAGATGCCTCAAGTATTATATTTTTATATCCGCCTGAAAATTTAAGTTCATTTAAGGCAAGCAGATAATATTCTTTCGCTTTATTATAATTTTTTTCATCAAAATATATTTTTGCCTTTTTTGAATAAACATCCGCTTTTATAAAATTAAATTTTTTATTATCATCGCTGCATAATTTTAAAGCTTTGTCATAAAAAGATTCAGCAATATCTCTTTTACCTGTTTGATAATATATATAACCCATTGAAGTATATAATCCTGCCAATGAAAATCTGTCTGTATCAGGATTAGTCTCTTTTAAGTCTTTAGCAAGCTTGTAATAATCAAATGTCACATCAGTATTTTTGTAATAATCTGAATAAATATTCCCCATTTGCATAATTATATCTGACTTTAACTCTTTATCCGGATGCTTTTGGGCATCTAGAATATTTAATGCGCTGTTACAATATGCTTTTGCCTGTTTGAAATCATGAAAATAAAAAACCGCAGTACACATATTATAATAATTTTGAGCACTCTTTTCTTTCATAAGCTCAGACTCTGCTGTCTTATATGCCATTTCATAATCAGACTTTAAAATATAATCGATTGTTCCAACCGCTTGTGCACTTAATGAGAAAATAAGTAAAAATACGGTAAAAATTAATTTTTTCATATATAAACTCCATATGAATATTACAGATTTATTTAAACATAAAAATATTCAGTTTTACTATATTAATATTTATTTAATTGATATAAAATAAAATTAACAAGGAGTTTCATAGGTTATGAAAAAAAAATATATATTAACGGCAATATTATTGTTAATTAATTCGGCAGTTTTTGCTGAAACTGTTTATGATGATAATTATGTTGAAAATCCTAATTATGTTCAAGGCAGAACATATTTGGAAAATTCACAATATTCAAGCGCAATTAACGAATTTAAAAAAGCCATAAGAGCAAATGCAGAAGATAAATCCGCATTAATAGGACTTTCTAATGCCTATAACATGAGAGCACAATACTATAACAACACTGCAAAATTGCCTCAAAATGCCATTTCGGATTTAAAATCAGCAATATTCTTTTTAAAATATTTTTATAACTCATCAAATGATACTTCTTTAACTCAATCAATATCTGCAATGGAAAAGAATTTATCAATCCTTGAGACTTCGCAAAAGATTGCACAAACCCCGGCAGACAGACTTAATGAAGCAAAAATACTTAGAACAAAAGGTGAATTTGGTGCAGCCGGATATGATTACCATAAATTACTTTCAAATCCTACATACAAAGCACAAGCGGCAACTGCCTTAGGAGATATTTATACTATTTTTAACAGACCTGATGCCGCTCTTAAAATGTATCAAACAGCAATTACCGTTAATCCCTCTGATACAGAATTACATCTTAAACTTGCAAGAACTTATGAAGTAACAAACGACTTTAATACAGCACTTAAAGAATACAGCAGTGCTTTAGATAACTCTTCCGAAAAAGCAGATATTTTAAATTCTCTGGAAAGAATCTGGCAGAAAAAAGTTGATGAAAGCCCAAATGATGCAGAAACACATGCAAATCTGGGGGTTATATACCAAAAAGAAAAAAGATACCAAGAAGCATTAGATGAATATAGGAAAGCCGAGGCTTTAAATCCTGCTAATATAAATACAAAAGTAAATATTGGTACACTTTACCAGGAGCAGAAAAACTATAATGCAGCAATCGGAGTATATGACAATATACTGTCATCACAGCCTCATAATATAAATGTTCTCACATATAAAGCAGAGTGCCTTAAAGAATTAGGCAGAAATGACGACGCGGTTGATATTTATAAAACAGCTTTAAGTCTTGACCCTAAAAATACAGCCATAAAAACAAATTTATTTGAGCTTATGAAAAATACTATGCCGACTGAAGATGTACTTGCTTTCTTATATAAAAATGTTCAAAATAGTCCCATGAATGCAGACTCTTATTATGAATTTGCATATGAACTTCATAAAGCAAATAAACTTGATGATGCAATAACATATTATAACGAAACAATTAAACTTGATAATAAAAAGACTGATGCTTATATTAATTTAGCTCAAGCTTACAGACAAAAACAAGATTATGCAAAGGCTTATGATGTTATAAATAAAGCAAAAGCAATAGCACCCGAAAATGAACTTATAAAAAAACAATTTGAGACCATTTCCAAAGATTACACTGCAAACAGCTATAATCTTGCTTCTAATGCATTTGAAAGCGGTGATTATAATAAGGCTGTTGAGGAATATAAAAAAATTAATCCTCCTACATTAGAAAGCTGTATGGGAATTGCTGCGGCATATCAATCATTAAATAATAATAATGAAGCAATTAACTACTATAAAAAAGCTATGGAATTAAGTCCTAACAATGCAGATTTACCATACTATATTGCTTCTATATACATTAACCTTAATGATACTGAAAAAGCAAAACCATATATACAAATGGCCCTAAGTAAAAATCCAAACCATAAGCAGGCGAAAGAACTTAATACATATATATTGCAAAAAGATTCTGAAACTAAATTAACCCAAGCAATAAATTTCTATGACAATAAAAAATATAATGAAGCTATTACTAAATTAAATGAAATTATTAATTCTGATGCAAAAAATTCTACGGCATATTACTACAGAGCAATGGCATATGATGCTTTAAATAATTATGAAAAAGCAATAAATGATTATAAAATGACTCTTAAATATGCACCGGATATGGCAATAGCATATTACTCTCTTGCTGTTGATTATGATTCAATCAATGATTTTAAATGTGCTAAAGAAAATTACATAAAATATGTAAAAAATACTCAAGAAGATAACGACTATAAAAAATATGCTCAGGCAAGAATTGATGAGATTAAATAAATGCAGGAAATAAAAGCCCATAATAAAATAAAAATAGGCAATATAACAATAAACAGCATTACTGCACTTGCACCGCTCGCCGGAATTACAGATTATGTTTTAAGAAAACTAATAAGAGAAGAATCAAAAACAACACTGCTGATGACAGAAATGATATCTTCCGAGGCTCTTGTACAAAACAACGACTGCAATATTATTATGACAGACAAATCTGAAAGCCCTGTTTCCTTTCAGATAGAAGGTCATAAGCCCGAGTTAATGGCAAAAGCAGCAAAAATTCTTGAAAATAGAGCATCAATAATAGATATAAACATGGGATGCCCGATAAATAAAATTGTTAAAGGTCAAGATGGCTGTTCTCTAATGCGAAACCCAAAACTTGCAAGCGAAATTGTAACAGCAGTAAAGGAAGCAGTGAAAATTCCGATTACCTGTAAATTCAGATTGGGATGGAGTCAAGATGATAAAAATTTTATAGAATTCGCTCAAGCAATGCAGGAGGCAGGGGCATCTGCCGTTATGGTGCACGCAAGAACCCGTTCCCAATTATATTCAGGCACTGCCGATTGGCTTGAATTATCAAAATTAAGAGGGGAAATAGATATTCCTTATTATGCCAACGGAGATATTACAAGTCCCCAAACTGCTTTAAAATGTCTTGAAATTTCTAAAGCAGACGGAATCTCCGTAGGCAGAGCATCTATGGGTGACTTATCATTACTAAGCAGAATTGAAAAATACCTAAATGACGGTATTCTACTTCCCGAACCTGATTTAAATCAAAAAATTTCTATGCTGAAAAAACACTTAGATATGGAAATTGCATTTAGAGGCGAAGAAAACGGAATTAAATTTTTTAGAAAATTTTATCCCTGCTACATAAAATATATAAGAGGCGGAAGTGAATATCGACATCGGCTTGTAACAGAATTAAACTATAATAATATTATTAACATACTTAACGAGATTGCTATAAATGCACGACAAGAATAAAAAATACTATGTTTATATAATTTTAACGGTAAATAATAAACTTTACTGCGGTTATACTGATGACACAGACAGAAGATACAAACTGCATAAAGAAGGAAAAGGCGCAAAATTTACCAAAGCGAATAAACCGCTTAAACTTGTTTATACGAAAGAATTCAATACTAAACAAGAAGCTCAAAAAGAAGAATACAGAATTAAACAATTAACAAGAAAACAAAAAGAAAAACTTATTAATTTACCTTGCGATGAAATTTTTCCCTGCTAACATAAATTTGTCACTAATTATTAATACTAAACTCACATCCGCAGTACTTTTGACGATAAAATCCTTCTTCCTTAGCAATATTCATTGTTTTAAGAAACCCGTCATTTTTCTTAAAATCATAATCTAAAAATGTAAGCTCATATTTTCTAGCAAGTTCCTCGGCAATTTTAAAAATATCCTTGGAATTTTTATGAGGACTTACCGTTAATGTTGTAGTGAAATAATTATACTCCAATTTAAAAGCCTGTAATACAGTAAATAACAGTCTGTATTCAAAACACCTTAAACATCTTTTACCACGTTCGGGTTCATTTTCAAGCCCGATAATACAGTTATACCATCCTTCAGGGTCTTGATTATCAATTATTAATTTAACATCTTTTTTCTTTGCATAATTAACCAGTTCGTTAAGTCGTCTTTCATACTCTTCTTTAGGATATATATTCGGATTAAAAAAATATAAAACAGGATTATATCCGTCTTCTCTTAATTTTTCTATTGGATATGCACTGCAGACAGCACAGCAGGCATGTACAAGTACATTTTTATTCATCTGCTCCCGGTTTTAACCTTCCGCCTGCTTCTTTTACTATATTTTTAAAATCAGGATATGAATTTACACCCAAAAATTTCTTCATTCCTATATATATTGTCGGTGTACCTGAAATATCTTTTTCTTCGGCAAGTTTTAAAGATTTTTTAATTTCTTCATTAACTTCTTCACTATTAGCATCTTCTTTTAATTTTTTTATATCAAAATCAACTAATCTGGCTTTTTCCAATATTTCTTTTTCATTTTCGGGACCTTGTAAAAATAAAATGTCAGACATTTGCCAATATTTATTCTGTTTTCCTGCTGCAATTACATATTTTGATTTTAAACAAGAGTTTTTATGTCCCTCATATTGCATTTTAGGATTACAGGTAATATCTAAAGGTACATTATGCTGAACAACTTTAACATTTTCAAATTCACTAACTATTCTATGCAGATATAAGTTAGCAATAAAACATCCTCCGCAATTAAAATCAATAAATTCATCTATTACAACATCCGCATCAGAAGGCCCCATTACATTATTATTAACAATATTTTTATATTGACTAAACTCTTTAATCATCATATTTCTTTTTAAGATTTGCGGAGATAATACATTGGATTGTGAAGTATAAACCAGTACAGAGGCAAATAACATCATAACTAATATAAACCAGAATGCATATCGTCTTACTTTAATTGCTTCAAGAAAATCACTAACAGAATTTTTTATTTCATAAAATATACCGTTTTTCCAGTCTTTGGCGGTAACTGCTATTAAGAAATCAATCAAATATGTCATAAAACAAAATATACAAACGGAATTTATTTTAAAAACAGAAATACACCCCAGCACCATGGAAATACAAAAAGATAAAAGAGAAACACAAAATATATAAGAAAGAGGATTTTTAAATACAGCTAAAAACCCTAAACCTTTTATATTCTTAATTTTATCAACAAATAACATAAATAAAACAAATAAATATAATATAACACCCCATAATGAAAGCGGAATACCCAAAAACTGAGAATATGAGGTTTTTGCAACGGCATCACAATCAAACATATCGTTTATTGCACAAATACTTTTTACGGGATTTTCAGAAAAGTTAGCATTATAAAAAACCCTGCACAACTCAAATGAAAGCCCTAAGCCGATTAAACATAATATTAATATTATAATTTTTTTATTTCTAGACATATTTACCTCAGAATTTCGTTTTTAAGAATTATATCATCTAAATTAAAATTACACTTCCCCAAGTGCTTCAGCAAGGCGAATAATACCTGTTTTAATTGTATTTTCATCAGCATTGGTATAGTTTAAACGTAAAGTATTTACACTTTGCGGATTAACATAAAAAGGATGCCCCGGAACAAATGCAACTTTCTTTTCTATAGCTCTATCAAAAAGCTTAAGAACATCTGTTCCTTCTTTTAATGTTACCCAGCTGAACATTCCGCCTTTTGGTCTTGTAAATTTAACTTCTTTAGGAAAATATTCTTCCATAGCACCGACCATTGCTGCTGCTTGAGTTTTATATAATTTCTTAATTTTTTCAATATGTTTGTCTAAATCATTATTGTACAGATAATCAGAAATTAAATATTGACCGAATATATTAGAATGCAGGTCAGAAGCTTGTTTTGCGGTTTCAAGCATTTTAATAATTTCCTTATTGGCAATAATATAACCAAGCCTCATACCGGGAGTAACAATTTTAGAAAAAGAGCCCAAATAAATATTTTTATCAGATTTATTTAAACCGATATAAGGAATTCTTTCAGCATCTTCAAATCTTAATTCTCCATAAGGATCATCCTGAACTAAAATTAAATCTTCATCTTTAATTACATCAAAAACTTTTTCTCTGTTTTCCAAGGTATATGTAAGCCCGGTCGGATTTTGAAAGTTGGGAATTAAATAAGCAACTTTAGGCTTATATTCAGATATAACTCTTTTTAAATCATCAATATCAAGTCCGTCATCATTAAGAGAGACCGGAACAAAATTTGCCTGATATAGGCAAAAGGCCTGAAGCAAGCCAAGATATGAAGGCTTTTCAACCATAACATTATCACCTTCATCAACAAAAACTTTACCTATTAAATCTAAAGCCTGTTGTGAACCCGTAGTTATTATCACGTTTTCAATTGTAATATCCATACCCCAGAGTTTTTTATATCGGTCTGCAATATATTGTCTTAAACTGTCTAAGCCCATTGTAGTCGAATATTGATAAATTTTTGCACCATATTTATCTGCAATTCTGTTCATGGAAATTTTCAATTCTTCTTGAGGAAATGATACAGGATTTGGCAGACCGCCTGCAAACGATATTATTTCAGGGTTTTGAGTTACTTTTAAAATTTCCCTTATAAATGAAGGCGGTGTATTTTTTATTCTTTTTGAAAAAAATCTATTAAACATAACTATTTCCTCTATCCCAGTTTTCAGTTTTTATTCTATAATTTATAATATACCAAAAATATTAAATTTTCAGATATGATAAAAAACTTTAAAAAAATAATCGGCAAAATTAAAGATATGAATCTTCCGCAAACGGATTTTGTAAAATTTATGGAGGATATTAATGACCCATTTATAGTATTAATTGCCTGTATATTATCATTAAGGACAAACGACAAAACAACATATCCTGCAACTATGCGTATGCTGAAACTTGGTAAAACTCCAAAAGATTTTCTTTCCGTATCACTTGAAGATTTAGAAAAGGCAATATATCCCGTAGGATTTTATAAAAATAAAGCCAAACAAATACTTGATATTGCTAATGAACTTTATCATAAATACAACAACATTGTTCCGAAAGAAATTGATGAACTTATAAAGTTTAAAGGAGTAGGCAGGAAAACCGCAAACTTAGTCCAATCAAAAGGCTACGGACTTCCAAGTATTTGTGTGGATGTTCATGTACACAGAATTTCTAACAGGCTCGGAATTGTTAATACAACAACCCCCGAAGAAACTGAATTTGCACTAAAAGCAAATCTGCCAAAAGATTGCTGGAGTGAAATAAATACATTGTTTGTGACTCTCGGCCAGAATATTTGTAAACCCGTAAATCCAAACTGCAATAAGTGCAAACTTACTGATTGCTGCAAATCATACAAATGCTGATTAATTTTAAAAGAAAACAGCAGAACTATCGTTCTGCTTAGTTGGAATTAAATATAAAGACAAAATTGTCCTTATAAGGATATTATTTTTTTAAATAAATTATAACATAATTTTTACATTTTAATGAAAAATATAGCATTTTTATGTAATTATATTTAACATATTAAAGAATATTTTACTCTTTTAACATACAGCAATTTTTATATTTTTTACCGCTTCCGCATGGACATTTGTCATTTCTTCCGACATGAGAATAATCAGCACCTTCTTTAGGTTTATGTTCTTCCTTTTGAGTAACGAGTCTCATCATTTGTTCAAATACTTTTGATGCATACAAAACATTAGATGAAGAATAGATTTTTTTATCAACGGAATCTGCTTTATAGTAATTTAACAATTCATCTAAGCTATAAGAAGTTTGCATAATTTCATTAGTTCTTTCAATAAAATTACCGTATTTTTCCGCAATTTTTTTAATAATATTTGCAGGAATTTTATCATTTTCAAGAAAGTTTTTTACGCAGTCTTTATAGCCTTGAATAGATTTATAATCATCAACTTCATATATTTTACAAAATGTTTGATAAAACGGAATAACAAATAATCCAAGCTCCATATCATATACAATACCAATATCATATACGGAAGAATGAGAAGCAAACCCTTCCAAGGATTTTTCCATAAAATTAGAATAGGAATTTTTAAAATCAGAAACCGTAAAATAACGGTTGCATTCAACTGTTTTAATATTTGCAGCAATGTCATCTTTGGAAGGTTTTTGTCCATCTTCTTCACAATAAGCATTAAACATATTTATAAGGTTATCAGCATACTGATTTGTAGTTATAACTTCATCAGAGCCAAAACATTCCAAAAATTTTCTGCCAAAATCAGCAACAAGCAGTTCAATTTGCTCTTGTTTTTTAAGATTTCCTTCATATCCCGTTTCAGGTTCTTCAATAATTTTGGCAATAACATACTTATAAACTTCATCTTTATTGTAACTGGATATAACATTAGATACTTCCAAAAGATAATACTCATCCTTCATCGGGAATATTCTGCACATGGCAAACTGCCCGGGTGTAATACCTCTAAAGTTATTCATTTTAACCAAAGATAAAACTTTATACATTTTTTCATTAAGTAAATTATATAGTTCAAAACCGTTACTTAATACCCTTCTTATTTCAAAAACCGAATTTAAGGATTTAGAAAGGCAGGCTAAAATTTCTTTTTCTTCACTTGAAATATCTTGTATAGAATTTTGGTACAGTTCAATTATTGTTTTTCTTTCTTTTGTTAATCTTCTTTCAAATATATACGGAATTAATAAAGCTTGAATTCCGCCTCCTGACGGATTATTTGAAGAAACAGTCTTTAAATATTCTTCAAAATCAGGCTTAACCAATTCATCAGAAGCAACAAAATCCATTAATTTTGTAATTGTATCTGAAATAACCGCTAATTTTTCAATTACTGACATAACTATCCCCTTTATATTTTTATCACGGCAGAATGCCGTGCGGTAATACCGTTTTCTTTTCTATATGAAAAAAATATATCAGACATACAGCATGTGCAATAGTTACAAATGTCTATATTTTCTATTCCGCATTCTGACAATTGGTTAGCATTTAATAACTTCAAATCTATAAAATATTTATTTCCTTTTTTTTCGTATAAATTTTTGTTTGATTTATCTGAAATTAATTTCTCAAAAACATCTGCATCCGTTTCAAAACAACATTTGCCAATCCCGGGGCCGATTAATGCCGTAATTGTTTTAGTTTTAATATTTAAATCATTAGTCATTTTAAGAACGGTTTTTTTTGCAATTTCACTTGCACTTCCCCTCCAGCCGGCATGAATTAATGCACCTGTTTTATTCTGTTTTGAATATAATATAATCGGAATACAATCTGCAAAATTTAACAATAATACTGTATCTTTTATATTTGAAATCAGAGCATCAGTATTATCGTAAAAAAACACCCCGTCTTTTACCGTTTCTATATTTGAGCTGTGAATTTGCTTTGCTGTTACCAATTTTTCCGAATTTAATTTATCAAGTAAAAAAATTCGATTTTTTTCGCTAACCTCCTTTAAATCTTCTCTTGAAGAATATGTAAGTACAAATTCTCTTGTGGTAAAGAAGCAGTCTATGTCACTCAATATTGAGGATTTTAATATTTTTTTCCCAAAGAAATTATCAAAATAAAACATTAATTTTCAACCGTATTAAATATTCTGTCACCTGCATCCCCAAGTCCTGGTCTTATATAGCCTGATGAATTTAAGCAGTTATCAATACTTGCCGTAATAATTTTGACATCAGGGTATAAACTCTGAACTTTTTCCAAACCTTCAGGTGCACTTATTAAACTGACAAAACGAATGTTCTTATGAGGAACTTTTTTATTTGCAAACAGTTTAATTGCATCTATTGCGGAATTTCCCGTCGCAAGCATAGGGTCAAGAATAAGAATTATTTTATCCTGCGGATTATCAAATTCAACGGGGATTTTATTATAATACCATACAGGAGTTAATGTATCTTCATCTCTATACATACCTATATGCCTTACTGTTGCAAAGGGCATAATTTCATTTGCAATATCCGAAAATATTAAACCTGCCCTTAAAATAGGAGCAATTATAATTTCCTTTTTTGTATTTAATTTTTTGCAATTACAACACTCAAGCGGAGTTTCAACAGAACAGTCTTCAAGCTCCAAATCTTCTGTTGCTTTATAAAACAATAAATATGTAATTCTTCTTATTGCATTTCTGAATACTTCTGCAGTTGTGTTTTTATCTCTTATTATACTAAGGTTGTGACAGCATAACGGATGATTTACAACAAAAACATTCTTATAATTATTCATTACTTTCTTCCTCTTCAAGTTTATCATCAGGCAATTCATCGGGAAATTCAAATGTATTATCCTTTAATCTTTTTAAATCATTTTCGGTCAATTTATAAATAATAACGGACTGCTCGGTATTAATATTATCGGTTTGATTAATAATTGACTCAATAAGTTTATTTTGTTTGAGCCAATCTTTGTGATTAAGTAAATCTGTTTTCTTAATCATTCTGCCAAAACTTCCGTAAATGTTAATTAAAACATCTGATACTTGAGCATTACCCTGCCAGAAATCTTGCACTCTGTATGATTTGCCGATTAATAAAGCTTCTTTTTCATCGGTATTTGTAGATGTAGACGGATTAAGCTCAAGCGAGGTAGAACCGCCGAGACCGTAAAATTCAATTGTTGCCGTAGCTCTGTGAGGAACTTTTACACCGTCTTCAGTTACTAAAAAGGACACAAACACTTTATTATCAAAAATTTTAACTAACCTGATATAGCCGACATTTATTCCCATTATTCTGACAGGTGAACCCTTGACAAGCCCGGCCGCATCATCGACAAACATATAATATACATTTTTAGTACTTTCTTTTACAGTTGTATTATAAATAAAAAAGTAAAACCCCAATACTAAAATAACAAGCCATAATATCAGTTCTGTAAGCCAAATATATTTTTTCTTCATACAGATATTATAAAACAAATCAAATTTATTACAAAAATTATGAAGTTTTTTGATTTAATATTATTCTTAAACCTAAAATTCCGATAATTAAAAATATTAAAGAAGCAATATGAGCAATATGTAATACTGAAATATTTAAAACACTGTCAACTCTTATTGTTTCAACAATGATTCTTACAATCGAGTACAAAATTAAGTATGTAAAGAATATTATTCCGTTCTTTCTTTCAATACCTGACCTTTTAAGAATATAAAAAAGTATAAAAAATACAATAAGATTAAGTATGGACTCATATAAAAAAGCAGGATGAAAAAAGTCAAAATTTCTGTATTCAAGAGGTCTGAAATTGTAAGGAATATATAACTTCCAAGGCAAATTGGTCGGAAGTCCGAATGCCTCAGAATTAAAGAAATTTCCCCATCTTCCTATAACCTGACCGATAACAAGCCCGAAAGTAAATAAATCTGCAAGTCTTAAAAAGTTTAAATTATTATCTTTAACATAACAATACCCTATTAAAACACCGCCAATTATTGCACCTTGGATTGCAATACCGCCGTTCCATATTGCAGGTATTTCCAAAGGATATTTTATAAAATACTTGTAATCCAATATAACATAATAGAGTCTTGCAAAAATTATCCCGAAAACAATCAATAAAAAGGAAATATCACATATAGTATCTGCGGAAATATCTTTAAAATACCTTTTTGCAATAAGAAAAATTACAAATATTCCCAGTAAAATTGACAAAGACATAATAATGCCGTAAAAATGCACATCAATTAAACCAATACTAAAAGCGATACTACCCGGGGACTTAAACATTCATTACTGTTCCAATGGTTGTTCATTTTGCGGAGGCTGAATGTCTTCAGGCTGAGACTCATCCGGCTGAGATTCTAAAGGCTGTTCATTTTGAGCCTGCGGAGCCGATTCAAGTCTTTGAGTAAACTCTTTTATTTTTGCATTAAGTTCTGCGATTTTGTTATTAACCTGTTCAGTCTCTTCTGCATCAACTTTTTTAACTATATATTCATTATATGTATCTATTGTATCTTGAGCGGAAGAATTAAACATAGAAATTTCTTCGTTTGTTAAATCAGGAATATTGCCGTTTTCATCCGGCTGTTTATCTATAATTTGATAAGCAAGAGCTTCTTTTGCAACTGCCATTGTGTAGTATGCGTCATAAAATTCAGGATTAATTTCCAATGTTCTTTTTGCTTCATTAACAGCACCTTGAAAATCACCAACATTATTATAAGCAACAGCAAGATTATAGTGTGTTTGATATATTTCTTCATCCAAATCAAGACTGGATTTTAATCTGCAAATAGCAGTTTCCGTATCGCCTTTATCCATGTAGGCTGCTGCTTTATTGTTTAATTCTTGTACGGCTAAATTATTAATACATGCAGTTGTTATTACCGATACAAACAATATTGTAAATAATAACAATACTTTTTTCATTTAATTCTCCCCAAATACTTATTACAATATAAACTTAATTTGAAAATTTTGCAATATTTTTAAAATATTATACAATATTTAGAGTATTAGTAATAAGAGATATAAAATGAGTGATTCAGAAAAAATCGTTTCGCTGAAAAGCGCAAGAAATAAAACAAAAGAAATAAAAAAAGAAGAAAAAACAAATATACAAGAACCGGTATATTGCAGTTTCTGCGGAAGACCCAATACACAGGTTGTTAAAATGGTTCAAGGTCCGGGTGTTAATATTTGCTCAGAATGCACCATGATTGCCGTTCAATATTTAATTTTAGAAGATAAAATTCCATCAGCCGAAGCTCAAAAAATATTAGATATATTCTGGAGCAAAATTAAATAATGGCAGAACTATCTAAACTCCAAATCAGAGCTAAAGTTCTTTGTGCAGTTTCTGAAATTAAATCTGCTCAAAAATTTAATGAAGATTTATTCATAAAAATAGTTAATGATTTAAAAGAAATTAAAGATACAAACACATTATTTGATATCTTTATAAAAGAATTTACTAAGATGGAAGAAGAGGAATATATGTTTTCCTCTTATATATTAAATTCACTTATTCCTAAGGAATACATACAAGATAAAGTATATGAAGAATTAAAATCAAACTCATATTCAGATGAAACGAAATACAAATTTGTTCAATTATTAAGAGCGATTGGTTCTACCGATGCAGTTGATGCAATTCCTAAATACTTTGAAAATCCTGATGAAGTTATTGATTTAGAAACACAAAAGCTGATGGAAAATGCAGTTTTTAATCCCGAATCAATGCTGGATTTTCTTGATTTTATGTATACAGTTTCAGATAAAGATAAACAATTACTGCTATCCTCCATAAAAGAAGATTATAAAGGCGACTTCCTTTCTAATATAGTATATCCGATATTATATGCTGATTTTGATGATGATTTTAAAATTCTGTCAGTAGAACTGCTAAGTGATTCTAAATCATCTGTTGCTATACCTGCCATAAAATATTTAATAAATATCACAAATAATGATAAAGTAATCCAAGCTTGTAATTTAGCTTTAAAAAAGCTGCAGCTTGCAGGTGCTACGGAAGAAAAAGCTCATGAATATTTTAAGAATATAATTAAAGATTCAAAGCCATGTGAATTTTATACAACAATCCCTGACGGAAGCGGAAATCAAGCTCTTTTAAGTTCAAGAATAAATAAAGAAGGTAAATACACCTTCTCTGCCGTCGTTATAAATGATATCTCGGGGATTATAGACTGTTTCGGATTTTATAATATTCCGCAATCAGAATTTAACAAAATAACGGATAAATTTTTTAACACGGAAGGCAGATATGAAGTAAGTCCCGAATATATAAAATATCAAACAAACAAGGCTTTTAAATTATCTGAAACTTTAAAAAAGACTATTCCTTATGAATTTATTTCCTGGAACACACTTTTGGCAGATATTACACCAAATAAAAATTTTGATATAAATAACAAAAAAACATATACAAAAGATGAAATACTAACTGTATTAACTCTAAAATATACATACAGATGGTATATTATGAAGGATGAAAATAAAATACTTTCAGAGTTAATTGATAAAATTTATAATTTGGAAACACCTGATATTAAAACTATTAATAATCTGATAGTAAATACAAAAGATGCGATATTTACGGAAGAAATAAAAACAATATGGAAAAATCGCTTGTATGAACTTTCATATATTTTAAATATAAATAAAAAAGAAGAAACGGCAGATAAATTTTTATGCATAGCAAATAATGAAGATTTCTTTAAAACCTTTACCGAAATAATTTTACAAAGGAGCATTGTAAATAATCTTTCAATAATAAAAGATGCCAAAAAGGATGAAAATAAAACAATAAATATATTTAAAAGAAAAACTCTGAATGAAATAAAATTCAATACAAAAAAAATTGATGAAATACTTGAAATATTAAAGAGTAAATGGATAAATGAATAAAATACTTGGTCTTGATATAGGGAAAAAGCGAATAGGTATATCAATCAGCGATATTATGGGTATAATAGCGCATCCTGTTGAAACAATATCCAGAGAGCCAGAAAGTATAGCAATTGAAAAAATCAAACAAATTTGTAAAGATAATGATGTAAAAAAAATAGTAGCAGGCTTACCTAAAAACATGAATAACACAATAGGTGAACAAGCCCAAGACTGTATTAATTTTGCTAAAAATTTTGAAAATGAATATGAAATTATTTTTGAAGATGAAAGATTAACAAGCCGCCAAGCTGAATATATCCTTGCTCAAACAGGCAGAAAATATACAAAAAATAAACAGCTTGTTGATTTAAAAAGTGCGTGTATTATTTTACAACAATTTCTTGATAGAAAGTGAGTTCTTATGGCAGAAAAAAATGAACAGTTAATTGAAACATTAGATGAAGAAGGAAACAAAGTTTCTTTTGAACTTATTGACATCGTTACGGTAGATAACATTGAATATGCTCTTTTACTCCCCGTAAAGGATAAAAAGGATGATGAGGGTGAAATTCTTGTTATGAGACTAAAAAAAGACGGCGAAGAATTTTCCTTTGAAGCTATTGATGACGATGACGAATTTAATCGAATTGCAGAGTATATAGAAGAACTTGAAGACGAAATTGAATAATAAAAAAGCCCGTTTAGGGCTTTTCTGTTAAATAACACCTTGTTCTATCATTGCATCCGCCACCTTGTTAAATGATGCTATGTTTGCACCTGCAAGGTAATTAATTCCGCAATTATATTCTTTTGCAGCATCTTTACACAATTTAAAGATATTAATCATAATTTTTTCAAGTTTATTATCAACTTCTTCAAAAGACCAGAAATATCTCATTGAGTTTTGGCTCATTTCAAGAGCAGATGTTGCGACACCGCCTGCATTGGCAGCTTTGCCCGGAGCAAGCAATACTTTATTTTCAATTAAATATGTAGCCGCCTCATATGTACAAGGCATATTAGCTCCTTCACCAACTGCAATTACACCGTTTTGAAGAAGAATTTTTGCACTTTCCAAATTAATATCATTTTGCGTTGCACAAGGAAGAACTATATCTGCCTTAATGTTATATATTGCAGGAATATTTGATGAATTTTCAATATATTTTGCACTCGGAACAGAATTTAAATATTCTTTAATTCTACCTCTTCTGACTTCTTTTATTTCTTTGACCAAATCAAGTTTTATTCCGTTTTCATCGTATACGCATCCTGATGAATCACTCATTGCGACAACATTAGCACCCATTTGCAGTGCCTTTTCGCAAGCATAAATAGCAACATTTCCCGAACCTGAAATAATTATTCGTTTACCTTTAATGTCAATACCGTTAGCATTAAGCATTTCACGCATGAAATACATTAAGCCGTAGCCTGTTGCCTCTTTTCTAACCAAAGATCCGCCATATTCAAGAGCTTTACCTGTTAAAACACCTGCTTCATACATATTTCTGATTTTTCTGTACTGTCCGAACAAATAACCTATTTCTCTTGCTCCGACACCAATATCACCTGCAGGCACATCGACATCCGCACCAATATGTTTTTGAAGTTCATTCATAAAACTTTGGCAGAATTTCATTATTTCCATATCTGATTTACCTTTAGGGTCAAAATCACTTCCGCCTTTTCCTCCGCCTATAGGCAGACACGTAAGTGCATTTTTAAATACCTGTTCAAATGCCAAAAATTTCATTATGCTTTGATTTACAGTAGGATGAAATCTTAAACCGCCTTTATATGGACCGAGTGTTCCGTTAAATTGAACTCTATATCCTCTGTTTACTACGATTTCACCTTTATCATTAACCCAAGGAACTCTGAAAGATATTATTCTTTCAGGTTCAACAAGCCGTTCCAAGAGAGCATTTTTTCTGTAATATTCTTCATTCTTTGATATAACAGGCTCTAAGGATAATAATACCTCTGTAACTGCCTGAACATATTCAGGTTCATTATTATACTTTTCTTTAACAAAATTCAATACATCATTTAAATATTTCGACATATGTAATCCACACTTCCTTTATCTTTTTCAATTATTAATTATATCATGACTTATTATTTCTTAGGAATAATATATATTCTTCCAAGCTTTTTTTTACAGATTTCGCAACATTTTTCCTAAAATATTTATTTTTCAATAATATGTATTCACTCGGATAAATCATATATGCTGTTTCAATTAACACTGAAACAGGATTAGTTGGTCTTGTTAAGGCAAAACTTGATTTATGTATGCCGTTTAATTTTATACTCAAATCATTTGCCATATTTTTGTTAATTATATCCGCAAGAATTTTAGCATTATCATTGTAATAATGAACTTCAGTACCATGCTTTTCATAAGGATTTTTCCCCAAAGGAAGAGAATTACAATGAATGCTGATTGAAATTAATGCATTATTTTTTTTGGCAGACTCGACCCTGTCATAAAGTCCGACTTTTGTATCGTGTGAACGAGAATATGAAACATTTGCACCTGCTGACTTAAGCATATCTATTAAATCCAAAGCAATATCAAGATTAATATCTTTTTCATAAATCCTTTCAGGCCCTATTGTTCCTTTATCTTCACCTCCATGTCCTGCATCAACAAAAATATTTATTCCATTTAAAGGGTGGACTTCATCAATATATTCAGGCAGTTTAGCCATTTTGAAAACAAGTGTGCTTCCATCATAATAACAGTCATAACCCAACTGAGGAAAATTATAGTCAAATATAAATTCACGATTTACTGTATCTTGAGTCTTTTCATCACTAATTCCAAATAATGTAAGTTTCAACTTATTATCTGTTTGTTTAAGTGTGTACATTACAGGGAAGGATAAATAAAATTTTTTATAATTATAATGCTTATCAGAGCAGGTTTCTATATTTTTAATTACAGTTTTTAATTTACTTTCAAGTTTTACGGGATTTTCTATATTCGATTTATGAATCCACAATTGCGTATCTGAAATTTCTTTTATTTTATAGTAATCCCCTTTTTTCCCCTCAAAATACAAAATAACATCTTTTGGTAAATCAATAATTCTGTTTCCTTTGGTTGAAGGATAATCACGAATTGTTGAATTATTTTTTACGGTTTTTGAATATAAAACCCCGTCAGGGAAAGATACATATTGAATTTCAGATTTTGAAGAATTACTTTTAATAGGTTTATTTCTTGTAACCGTATAAATTTTTTCGTCAATTTTTCCGTTTTTATCTGATGTAACTTTAATTATATTTTTACCGTAATTTAGCGGAATAGTATGTACAAAAAATTTATTTTCCCACAATTTAACGGGGGTCGAATTAATTGTTACACTTCCGTCAGTATTACCCGAAAAAAACATTACATCTGAATTTATTGTTAAATTTTTATCTGAAGGATATACAATATCGACATACGCATATGAATATAGCCCAAAAGATAGTAACAAAGATAATGTTATTAAAATGTTTCTAATCATAAAATAAGTTTAAAATATAAAAATATTATAATCAAATTACTTAACAAACTTAACCGCCTTTGCTATAAGTAATAAATACATAGTATAATACAAATATTGAGGAAAAATGAACGATAATAAAACAGAAGTAATAGTTATAGGTGCAGGCCCTGCAGGAGTCAGTTGTGCAATTACACTGGCAAGAGCAGGTAAAAAAGTACTGCTTGTTGAAAGAGGCGATAATGCCGGGGATAAAAATATGTTTGGCGGTTGTATTTATGCAAAACAAACCGCAGTTATATTTCCAAAATTTTGGGAAACGGCTCCCATTGAAAGACCCGTAAATAACCAGAAAATATTCATGCTTACAGATTTTAATTCAACAATAATAGAAAATAATAATTCTTCAAAAGCGGCATACAAAGCATTTACCGTTAACCGTTCAAAATGGGACAGATGGTGCGTGGAACAAGCCGAAAAAGAAGGTGTGTATTATGCTCCTAAAACATGTGTCAAAGAAATATTAACTGAAAACGGGAAAATATTAGGAATAAAAACAGAATATGAAAACTTTTATTCAGATATAGTTATAATAGCAGACGGTGTAAATTCAAAACTTGCAAAACAACTCGGTTTAAGGAACGAGCACAAAGATACTGATGTAACCGTAAATGTAAAAGAAGTTATAAAGCTTCCTAAAAATGTAATTGAAGACAGATTTAATATTGCTGATGATGAAGGCTGTGCATGCAAAATAATAGGCGGCCCATTAAAAAATTCACTTGCACTGGGTTTTATGTTCACAAATAAAGAAACAATTACTCTCGGCTTCGGCATAGGTTTGGATGAACTAAAAGAAAAAAAGATAAAGCCATATGAGCTTTTGGAAGATTTAAAATCTCATCCTTCCATACAAAGATACATTAAAGACGGAGTTTCAATAGAATATTCGGCACATTTAATACCTGAAGGCGGATTTAACTCTATGCCGAAAATATATGATAACCGTGTAATGATAATAGGTGATGCGGCGATGCTGGTTGATAACATACATATGGAAGGTACAAATCTTGCTATGCTAAGCGGAAAGCTGGCTGCCGAGACAGCAATATTTGCACTCGAAAAAGGCGATTGCTCAGCTTCTGTTTTAGCTCTTTATTATAAAAAGCTTAAAAACAGTATTATACTTAAAGACCTGAAAACTCATAAAGATACAATTCCGTTTATAAAAAAACATATAAATACAATCACGGATTTATACCCGAATTTAGCGGAACAATTTTTTGATGTTCTTACAATTGCCGATGAAATACCCAAAAGAGCAAAATATAGAAGATTTGTATCAACTGTATTAAGAAGCGGTGTTATTCAAAAAAGTATTCCGCTGGGTATATTTGCTATGGAAAGATGTATAAAAAAATGAATATAGATGAGAAATTAGCACTGTTAAAATTTAATAAATCAAATGAAAGCCATCTTTCGGTTGATAACGACATATGTATGAGGTGTAGTGAAAAATTCTGCACATATATTTGTCCTGCAAACGTATATGAATGGAATGATAAAAAATGTATAATGACAATAAGATACGAAAATTGTCTTGAATGCGGAGCATGCAAAATTGCCTGCGAAAAGAAAAATATAAAATGGGAATACCCTAAAACCGAATACGGTGTTAAATTTAAAAACGGTTAGATAGAGGAGGGAGTTTATGAAAGAAGAATACAATAATAAACAAAGAAGATGGTACGATAAAGATCCGATTTTATCAAAATCAATGAAAACTCTTGAAGCTTCTGATGATGAAACTCAAATTAAAGTTGCATTAAACCTAATAAAAATAATTGTTGAACATAATATAGCATTTAGTGAATATACCGATGTTAACGAAATAATAGAAGCTGTTGAAGAAGGTATGGATGAAAGAGCAAACTCAAGATGGTACGATATAGACAGAACCGTCAGAACAGCCATAAATATGCTGCAGAATTCACCACCGGATACTCAAAAAATCTTAGCAAAAGAAATGGCTAAAATTGTTATAGATAAAATTAAAGAAGATAAAGATATTGAAGAGTTAAAAAAAGAACTTGAACAAGAACATTTTTTTGATGACTCTGATAATGAAATATAATAAGAAGGTAATTGTTTAATTATTATGCGAGTGCGCAAGATTTGGGATATAAAAACAACCGAACCTAATGAGAATATATTAAAACTGTGCGGATATAACCGTATTCTTGCCGTCCTGCTCTTAAACAGAGGGATTAATACGGAAGAAAAAATTAATAATTTCCTTAATCCGCTAAAGACACATCTGTCCTCACCTGAAGTGTTTACAGATATGGATAAATCCGTACAAAGAATAAAACAAGCAATTGATAATAATGAAAACATTACAATATACGGAGATTTTGATGCCGACGGAATTACGTCAACTTCAATTTTATACTTAACCCTTAAAGAATTAGGAGCGAATGTAAGTTATTACCTGCCTGACAGAATGACTGAAAGCCACGGACTTAATACGAAGGCGCTTGTAAACATAATATCAAAAAGAAAATCAAAATTAATAATTACTGTCGACTGCGGAATATCAAACAAAGATGAAGTTAATTTTGCAAAAGGATTTAAAGCTGATGTAATTATAACAGACCACCATGAAGCACCTGAAATACTGCCTGATGCTTTTGCAATTATTAATCCGAAAGCCCCTGACTCATTAAAACAAGATTTATCTCTTGAAGAACTTGAAAGCTTAAATTACCTCTCAGGCGCTGGTGTCGCCTTTAAACTGGCATGTGCTCTTCTTAATCACTTTAAAAAAGAAGATTTTGTTTATAAAATTCTTTCGCTCGCTGCTATTGGTACTATAGGTGATGTAGTGGAGTTACTTGGTGAAAACAGAACAATTGCCGCAATGGGAATTGAACTCATAAAAAAAGGACTGCATAAAGGTATATCACAACTTTTATTATCCGCAGGTGTTAACGATTTTGAAGCTGTAACATCAGAAACAATAGCTTTTACAATAGTACCCAGACTAAATGCGGCAGGACGGCTTGATAACCCGATTTCAGCCATAAACCTTTTAATATCTGATGATGAAGAACAAATTAATACTTCCGCTAAAATATTAAACGAATTAAACCAAAAAAGACAGGATTTATGCAACGAAGTATATAATGAAGCAAAATCAATGTATTTGGCAAAACCAAACGAAAATAAAAAAAGTATAATATTATATTCACCCTCCTGGCACTTAGGAATAATTGGAATTGCCGCATCAAAGCTTGTTGAAGAATTTAATAAACCCGTATTCTTAATGACTTCAGATGAAAATAATCCTGATATAATAAGATGTTCCTCAAGAAGTATTCAAGGGGTTAATATTCATTCCATATTATCTGAACATAAAAATTTATATGAAGGTTTCGGCGGACATAAAATGGCAGCCGGATTTTCTTTTGATAAAACTAAAATCTCTTTTGATAAATTTAAATTAATACTCGCTGAAACTATAGATGAATATACCCAAGATGTTGATTTTACAACGGCAAAAATCGAAGCTGATATGGAGCTTCAAACGGATGACTTAACATTTGAAACCATTGAAACAATAAATAAACTCAGACCTTTTGGACAGGCAAATCCAGCTCCGCTATTTGTAATTAAAGATATGTGTTTAGAAAACTTCAGATTAATGGGACAAAATAATAATCATCTTAAATTATTTCTTTCCAAAAATAATTCAAAACCTATAGAATGTGTAAAATGGAATTATCCCGATTTTAACCTTCCGTTAAACTCTAAAATAGATATACTGTTTTCACCATCCGTCAATATCTTTAACGGAGAATCAAATATTCAGCTTATAATTTCAGACCTAAAATCCGAATTACTTGATAAACAAGAGCAGCAGAATGAAATAAAAATATTAGATCACAGAAATAAGAAAAATATAATAATGCAGGTTCTGGATTTTATAAACACAACAAAAAAGAGAACGGGAATATTTATAGAAAATTCCGCACTGAAAACTCAGCTAAATTTACCTAATACGATTGAAAATAAATTGTTTACATCTGAAAATATCCCCTCTGATACGGAACAAATAATGTTTTTTGATTGTCCAAACTGCGAAAGCGAATTTAATAAAATAATAAAAGATTCCAATGCAAAAATCGTTCATCTTATGAACTTTAATATTTCCGTAATAAATACTGATAATGTTATAATTAAGCTATCAGGAATGCTGAAATATGCACTTTCTAACTTAAACGGGGAAATAAATTTATTAAAATTAGCAAATGCTTTATATATTGATATAGAAACACTTGACTGTATTTTAAATTTATTTGATAACTGCAATCTTACGGACTATAATAAAACTAATGAAAACACAGCTACTATTACCTACATACATCCCGTTGAATTATCAAAGATTAAACAAGATGATTTATATTACACGGCTGATGAAAAAATAAAAGAGATAAATAATTTCAGAAGGTTTTACCTGCAATCAACGACTGATGAAATAAAAGAATTAATACAAGGATAAAAAATGTTATTTTTCAATAAACCTAAAAAATATACAAGCTGTAATTTAATTGAACACGGAATAGATTTTAATTCAACAAGCATAAATTTATGCTGCAGAATGATACCTGATGAATATATAAAGTTAATTGATAACTATAAAGGCGAACTTATAAATTGGAAAGAATACTTTTCAATCAAAAATAAATATCGAACTTTAATGAAAAAAGGGAAAGTAATACCTCAATGTAAAAATTGTATATATTTAGAAGAAAAAGAATGGGATAATGAAAATTACATAACATATATGAATTTTAATAATTGGGTTACTTGCAATGAACACTGTATATATTGCGATTTAAACGATTGGGGCGGACCAAAAACAAAACAATATAATATATATAAAGCAATAGAAGACATGGCGGAAAAAGGCTATTTAAAAAAGGGTGGTCACATAACAATAGCAGGCGGCGAGCCTTGTAGTGCACCTGAATTTAATGATTTAATTAAATTGTTTATTAAATATGATTTATCAAACATAAGAATACTAACAAATGCAACATTATACAGTCCGATTGTTGAACAAGGAATTAAAGAAGGCAGAATTAATATTGCTGTTTCCGTTGATTCCGGAACAAAAGAAACATTTTTAAAGATAAAAAGAAGAGATTTTTATGACAAAGTCTGGGAAAATTTAAGAAAATATGCTCAAGTACAGCCTCAAGGAGACAGGGTTAAAACTAAATATATTGTTATTCCCGAAATAAACGATAATAAGGAGGAAATTAATGCTTGGATTAATAAATCAAAAGAAACAGGCATTAAACACTTAACTCTTGATTTGGAAATGATGTACTACGATGCAAATAAAAATAATATTCCCCAATATCTTTACGATTTATTTGAATATACAATAAAAGAAATAAAATCACAGGGGCTGGCTTTGGAATTAATAGACAGAGGATTTATAATTTCAAAGAAACTTGAACAGTTAAACAGAATATAGCTGCGGTTAATTTTTTTCTCCAAAAAAAGAGTTAATTTGAATAAAAAGGAGAAAAACTATGATGAATATGTTAGTAAAATGGGTGCTGTTGGCATTACTTATAATGCTTATTGCTTGGGTAATTCCGGGCATTACTATTTCAGGATTTTTAAGTGCAATGATTGTTGTTCTGGTACTTAGTATTGTAAATTTACTTATAAGACCGCTGGTTCAACTTATATCCTTACCTTTAAATGTTTTAACACTCGGAATATTCAGTTTAATTATAAACGCATTGTTATTCTTATTAGTAGCTAAATTCTCACCCGGATTTCAAATTGAAGGATTTTGGAGCGGATTTTTCGGTGCTTTAATATTATCCGTAATTTATCCGTTTATAGATAAAATTACACTATTTAAAAAAGCATAAATTTACAATAACGAGGAAAAATGCTAAACTAAATATGGTCTTTTTCAAAAGGAGGATATTAAATGAAAGCAAATTTGAAAAAATACTTAGTTGAACTGATAGGAGCATTTTTCCTTGTTCTTACGGTTGCTTGTACGGGGTTGCTTGGAGCTGACGGAGTTATTGCTCCTTTAGCTATTGCATCGGCATTAATGATTATGGTATATGCCGGAGGACATATTTCGGGAGGCCATTATAATCCTGCAGTTTCCTTAGCTGCTGCCATTAGAGGTGCTTTACCTTGGAAACAATTTGTTCCTTATGCTATAGCTCAAATTTTAGGCGGTGTTTTAGCTGTTTGGATATTTACAATGATGGCTAAAGACTCAATTATGATTGTTGACGGTACAAACTTTAACCTAAAAGGTTTATTAATAGCTGAATTCTTATTTACCTTTGCACTTTGTTATGTTGTTCTTCAAACTGCAACAACAAAGAATACTCAAGGAAACTCCTATTACGGATTAGCTATTGGTTTTACCGTTTTAACAGGCGCATTTGCAGTTGGCGGAAGCTTATGTGCAGGTGCTTTTAACCCTGCCGTTGCCGTTTCTGTAGGAATGCTCGGAATTATTCCGTTCTCATTAGTATGGTACACAATCGGAGCAAATCTTATAGGCGCTGTTTGTGCTGCTATTGCTTTTAAATTAACTTATACAGAAGAATAATTAGTTTAAAATCATAAAAATACCGCATTATATATGCGGTATTTTTTATATGTAATAATAATAATCTAAATTTGGAATTTCCTTGTTTAATGTTTTGTAAGAGGCTGTAACATTAAACTCTAAAAAGGCATGAAGATTTAATTCTCTAACTCTTTTAACAAAATACTCAGATAAATCAACTACTTTTTGCATCTCAAGCAAGCTTTGTTTATGATGTTCTTCATCCCACTTAGACTTTATAAAAATATTATTATCAGCATTTAAAACAACTTTATTTATGCCTGCATTAATTGATTTTTGAAGCCATAATTCAATTTCATTTTCCGTATCATTAACACCGGGTATAATAATATATTTTAATGATATTTCATTTTTTGATAAAGGATTTTTCTTTGATGCATACTTTTTAATATGCTTCCATACTTTATTGTATGATTTTACTCCTTTAACTTTTTCATGAACTTTTTTTGAACCTGCATCGACAGATACACAAAGACTTACAAAGCCTTTTTTAATTCCATCCTCAATTGTCTTAGAATAATTGATTACGTTTGAGTGGACAATAATATCTCTTATATTATTATCAATTAACAACTTTAGTAATTCATTAAAATGGTAATATAAAGTAGGTTCTCCACCGGCGAAGTCAATTTTAGTCCTTTCATTAACATAACCTCGCTTAATCAAATCAGCTAAAACAGGAACGGAATCAAATGTATCAGACTTTTTAGACCTGTCATATTCCGTATGATTTGTACAATATATGCACTTGGAATTACACATAAGCCAGTGAGAAAATTGAATGTATTTAAATTCTCTCTTTTGATTTATATAATCCCACTCCATTTCATGAAGGAAAAAACAATCCTTACAATTTTCAAGCTGCTTTCCTTCTTTAAAATTTTGTTTGATTTGTTCTCTTTCCTCAAAAAATTTATCCCAATCAATTAATTCGCCGTTATAATTTTCATAAATTAACGGCAAAGAATGTCCTCTGGTATTATTTCCAACAGTACAGCTATATATATTATTTATGTTAAAACACAAGTGTCTGTCTATTTGCTGACAAAACTTATACTTCATTAAACGTCCCCGTTACTTAACTACAATATTAACAAGCTTTGAAGGAACAACTATAACTTTTACTATCTCTTTACCTGATGTAAGTTCCTTTATTCTTGTACTGTTTAATGCTGTTTTTTCAAGTTCCTCTTTTGAAGCTTCAGCATCAACTTCTATTTTTTCTTTAACTTTACCGTTAATTTGAACTACTAAAGTTATTGAACTTGTTTTTGCAAGGTTTTCATCATATTTCGGCCAATTCAGCTTATGCACTGAATCACTTCCACCTATGCCTTCATAGATTTCTTCAGTCATATGAGGTAATACGGGAGCAAGCATTTTTAAGTAACTTATCAATGCAAAACTTAAAACATTTTTATCTTCGTCATTCAATTCAGTTTTCTTATTAAGATAATCGCTTATGTAGTTTGCAAATTCTCTGTATTTTGATATTACAGTGTTAAATTGAAATTCATTTGAAATATCCTGTGAAACTTTTTTTATTGTCATATGAACTTCTCTTACTAAGTTATTATTATCCTTAGATAACGAATTAATATCAGGAAGATTATAGTTCAAAGTAATATCGTTCTGATGTTCAGAATACAAGCGCCACAAACGATTTAAAAATTTATAGCAGCCTTCAACACCTGCATCTGACCAATCAAAATCTCTATTCGGCGGTGAGTCTGATAAAATGAACAGTCTTGCCGTATCTGCTCCGTAATTTGCAAATATTTCATCAGGGTCAACTGTATTTCCTTTTGATTTTGACATTTTTGACCCGTCTTTTAGTACCATACCTTGAGTTAACAAGTTTTTAAACGGTTCATCAATATTAATTATGCCTAAATCTCTTAATGCTTTAGTAAAAAATCTTGAATATAATAAGTGAAGTATTGCATGTTCAATACCTCCAACATACTGGTCAACAGGAGCCCAATAGTGAAGAATATCTTTATCAAAAGGGGCATCTTGGTTTCTTGCATCGGTATAACGGTAGAAATACCAGTTTGAGCACATAAATGTATCCATAGTATCCGTTTCTCTTTCCGCTCTGCCGCCGCAAATAGGACAAGTTGTATACTTAAAGCTTTCGGATGTTTTAACTGGTGACATCCCTTTTACACTAAAATCAACATCTTCAGGCAGCAGTACGGGAAGGTCTTTTTCATCGACAGGAACTGTTCCGCATTTAGGACAATAAACAATAGGAATTGGTGTTCCCCAGTACCTTTGTCTTGAAATCAACCAGTCACGAAGTCTGAATTGAACCTTTGCTTCACCAAAACCGCCTTTAACTGCTTTATCTATAATAACTTGTTTTGCTTTTTCATTATCTAATCCGTTGCAATCAAGTGAATTTACAAGCACACCTTTATCTGTATATGCTTCTTTTAATTCAGTTAAAGTATTTTCAGGATTTTGAATTACAATTTTTATTGGAAGATTGTATTTTTTAGCGAAAGCGAAGTCTCTCTCATCATGTGCAGGAACAGCCATAACAGCACCTGTACCGTATTCTGCAAGTGCATAATCAGCAGTCCATACAGGAAATTCCTCACCATTTAAGGGATTTATTAAGTGAGTACCCAAAGGAACACCTGTTTTAATCCTTTCAGTAGAAAGTCTTTCTATTTCAGACATTTTTCTTGCGTTTTGTCTGTATGCTTCAACCGCTTTTTTATTCGCAGGAGTTGTTAATTTTTCAATATCCTTATATTCGGGTGCTACAACAAGGTATGTAATACCATATGCGGTATCAGGTCTTGTTGTATATACAGGGACTTCTAAGCCATCTATTTCTTTAACTTTAAATCTTAAAATAGCACCGGTTGAGCGGTCAATCCAATTTCTTTGCATAGTTTTAACACTATCCGGCCAGCCGCCGAGCTTTGATATATCATCCAAAAGTTCTTGTGCATAGTCAGTTATCTTCAAAAACCATTGAGATAAGTATTTTTTTTCAACTTCTCCGTCACAGCGCCAGCATTTACCGTCAATAACCTGTTCGTTGGCTAAAACGGTTGCACAGTTGTTACACCAGTTAACAGCCGCTTCCTTTTTATAAGCCAAGCCTTTTTTAAACATTTGTATAAAGAAATATTGTGTCCACTTATAGTATTCAGGCAGACAAGTCGTTACTTCTCTATCCCAATCTACCATTAATCCAAGTTCTTTTAATTGTTTTTTCATATATGCAATATTATCAAGAGTCCATTTTTTCGGATTAGCACCATGCTGAATTGCTGCATTTTCCGCAGGTAGCCCGAAGCTGTCCCACCCCATAGGATGAAGTACATTATATCCGTTCATTCTTTTATAACGGGCAATAACGTCAGAAATTGTATAATTTCTTACATGTCCCATATGCAGCTTACCTGAAGGATACGGAAGCATTGACAAAACATAATATTTTTCTTTATCTTTGTCATTATATACTTTATTTAACTTTGTTTCATCCCAGTGATTTTGCCATTTTTTTTCAATTTCCTGCGGAAAATACTTGTCCTTTAGCACTATAAATCTCTCCCTAACTGTTCACATAAAAATTATAATCTAAACATAAAAAAGATAACATACTAGTTTAATACAAGCTTTTTAGCTATCAATGGAGTTAATAAATCCCAAGCTGCTTCTGTCGGATGGTTATCATCAGATATATACTTACCCTGCATAATGTCTTCATTTGTCAAATCTTGGCATTTGATTACATTAAACCCTTTATTTTTTAGCTTTTTAGCTATCATATCAGAATACTTATAATTACCGTATATAATAATATTGAAATTTACCCCCCCCCAATGCTTTTCAAGATTATTTTTTATTTTTTCAAAATATAAAAGTTCTAAATCAGTCAGTTTATCAGCATTTTTTTCATTATTTATGTATTTATATACCCATATATGATTCATTAGTTTTGATATATATAAGGACTTAAATAAATTAATAAACGGATTTTTATAATTATCCATAATTAATTCATTATTTTTTTTTGTGTAATGCAAATAAAATATATTATGGAATTTAAAAAAAGTATAAACCAGAATTCTTCTGTATTGATCCTCTATTAAAATGTATATAATATCATTAGATTTTTTTGTTTTTTTATAAAAATCTTCATTTGAGGACAAATAATACATATGCTGAATTCCACCTGCCAATATGGCTTTATTTATTACATTTCTTTTTAATAATTCTGATATTTTATATTCAAATGTTTGTCCGTTCTCTAAATTCATACCGTATGCATAAGAACAGCCCATCAATATTATTGGTTTTGCATCGTTTATATATTTATTATCAGTTGAAATTCTGCCGAATTTATTGATGTCTAATGAATAAACTTTGGGATTAAAAACCATATATTTAAAAGAATTATTTGAATCTTGGATTTTAAGTGTATTTTCATCAATTAAATTTCTATATACAAAAAAATCAAATACAAATAAAATTAATATAATTATACAAAAATTGACTGCAAATATCGTAAATATGTCTTTTAATTTATCCATACTTCTAATTTAATTTTTTATTTATACTTATTTTACTATATACAAATAGTAAATTTCAAATAAAATATTTTATATTCTAAATTATTAGTCCAACAGCAGTTTCTTCGCTATTAACGGAGTTAATAAATCCCAGGCAGCTTCTGTCGGATGGTTATCTTTAAAATATTTTTCGTCAAACATCAATTTATCAGAAAGTTCAGCAACATCTATAACATTAAATTTTTCTTTTTTTAATTTATTTATTAAAATGTCTTTATATTTAAAATTATCATATATAACAACATTAAAATTTATTTTAGTTTGCCAATGTGTTTCAAGATTTTCTCTGATTTTTATAAAATACAAAACCAAAAGATCGGTTAAAAATTCTGTATTTTTCTTATCATTTATAAAAAAATAAACATATTTATGATGAAACAATTTAACAATATATAATGATTTTAAGAAATTAACAAACGGATTTTTATAATTATCCATAATTAATTCATTATTTTTTAGAGAATAATGAAGATAAAAGAACCCTGAATTTGGATGGAAGGTATATACTAAAGGTCTTCTAACCTGATCATTGATAAAAATATAAATAACATTATTTGTTTTTGGTATTTTTTTATAAAATGTATCCAGAGATGTTTGATAATACATATGTTGTAAACTGCCTGCACCTATAGCTCTGTTTATAACTTTTCTGTTTAATAAACAAGATAATTTATATCCGAAAGTTTGCTGATAAAATAAATTTACACCATATGCAAAAGAACAGCCGAATAATATTATAGGACTTATTTTATAATTATCCGTTTCTTTTACTTTTATATTAAACTTCGCAGATGGGGGGGGGTAATACAAATTTAACTCGTACTTAGATATTTCTCTTCCGTATGAATTATAATTCAATTCAAAAACATCCGGATTAAAAAATTCATAATGTTTATTTGTTTTCCAATCATATATTTTATTTTGAGTCTTATAAACTAAATTATCCAAATAAAAAAATAAAAATAAAAAAATACATATATTTAAAATTATACAAATAATTATTTTTTTCATTTTATTAAATCCTTACATAAATCCACATAAACATTCCAAGCTGCTTCTTTAGGATGAAAATCTTCAGACATATATTCATTGGATTTAATATCAATATTCTTTAAATCTCTGAATACAATAACATTAAAACCATTTTTCTTTAATTTTTTAACTAATATACTTTCCCACGGAATCCAATTATAAATTATCACAGTAAATTTGACTTTTGTTTTCCAATGTTTTTCAAGATTTTCTCTTGTTTTTATAAAGTATAACAGTTCAATATCAGTAAGCTTATCTGCAGTAAAAACATTTTTTATGAACAGATTTACATAAAAATGATTAAATACTTTTACTATATATAATGATTTTAAAAAATTTAATATAGGATTAGAATAATTATCCATAATTAATTCATTATTTTTAACAGAATAATGTAAATAAAATGACTTTATATTAATATAAAAAGAATATATGAAAGTTCTGCGAGTCTGATCGTCAATCATTATATAAACAACATTATCGGAAAAAGGAATATCTTTATAAAATTGTTCTAAAGTAGATTGATAATACATATGCTGTAAACTGCCGGCTTTAATAGCTCTGTTAATAACAGGTCTTTTTAAACCGGCAGACAGTTTATATCCAAATGTCTGATTATCATCTAAATTTTGACCGTAAGCAAAAGAACAGCCAAACAATACAATAGGATTATTCTTATATTTAATATTTATATTTTCAGGATTCTTAACTTGTCTTCCTGCTAAATTATAATCAAGAAAATATACCGGAGGATTTTTCCATAAATATTCTTTTTCCGATTTCAGATATTTATATGTTACATTATTAAAAAACCTATATATTAAATCATCTATTACAAAAAACAAACTTATAAAAACTACAATATTAATTATGATTATTAATATTTTATTTTTTCGCATGTTTGTTGATTTCCCGGAAGTAATATTTATTTACTAATTTCACTAGCAATTAAAGGAATTAGTAAATTCCAAAGTTGTTCGTTAGGAACACCGTACTGCATATATTTTGAAGAATGTATTTCTTCATCTGTAAGGGAATCCATATCTATTACATTAAATCCTTCATCAATTAATTTTTCCGTTAATTCATCTTGGTACAAAATTGGGCCATAGATTAAAACAGTAAATTTAATTTTATTATTCCAATGTTCTTCCATATTCTTTTTTGCTTCTTTTAAGAATAAGACTTGATCATTTGTAATTTTATCTACATGAGAATAGTTAGTTATGTAATTTTTAACATAATTATCTGCTAATAATTTAGATGTATATAATGATCTGATGAAATTCAGTAAGTAATTATTATAATTACTCATTTTTATTTGATTATTCTTAACATAATAATGAAGATTAAAAGCTTCACCCGGAATCAATCTGGCAGTGGGCGAATATAAAATTTCAGCATCTTGATTTTCTAAAATGTATATAACTTCATTAACAGGGCGCATAGTATTATAAAATTCTTCGTTTGTGCTTAAAAAATAAGCATTAGAAACGCAGCCGCCTGCCAAAGAACGATCAATTACATGCCTGTGAGTATATTTTGAGTATAATTTTGCAAAAGATGCCCCGGAAGCATTAACAGTAGTATTAGCAGCCGCACCACCCAATAATAATATAGAATTTTCGGCTTTAATGTCATTATCATCTTTTTTTCCATAGTTATAGAAGAAAGAACCATAAACATAAGGATTAGACCACGCATATTTTTTTCTACAATATTCAGTAGTTTGGCAAAAATCAGATTTCTTAAAATTTGATATATAAACAAAGTGATCAAATAAGAAAAAAGCACCAATTACCAATATTAAAGCCAAAACAGATAAAATAAGTATTTTACTAAACTTAGTCATTATATTTCCTCCTAAAATTTATTATTTTATTAATATACAGAAAATATTATACAAAATAGTATATAAATTTTGACTAATCGTAAAGAATTATAACAATAAAAAATCAAATTAATTTTAATATATTTTCTATATTAAGATTTAAACAATCAAGTTTTTCACAGGTGGTATTTCTTTTATCCCACAAACAAGGACGACAATCACAATTATTAGTTATCGCAATAAAATTATTTGATTTGGGTAAAAGTTTATTTTCATCAGTCGGACCGAATATAGCAATTGTTTTGGTATTAAGTGCAACTGAAATATGCATTGGTGCAGAGTCAGAACATATTAATATTTCAGAACTCTTTATTAACTTTGCCAAATCATAAATATTTTTAGTCTTACCGTACATATCGAAAAAATTTGTCAAATCATAATTTAATAAGTTTTTCTTTATTTTATCTATAATATCATAGTCATCCGGGCCGCCTGCCAAATATACTTTTTTACCTTTTAACAGCAACTTTTTTATGATTTCTGCCCATATTTCCGCACTAACAGTTTTCACAATTTTTTTATTTACACTTATTTTACTGACCCCGGGATGAATTAAAACAGACTCCGGAAATTTTTCACATTCAACAGATTTAATACAAGGAAATTCAAACGGTAAATCAGAAACAGGTTTTACCAAATCAAAATACATATTTGCAGCATATTGATATTTATTTAAATTTACTGCATATGTTAATAATTTTTCACTTAATTTTGATGATTTATAGCCTATTCTGGTTTTAATCCCTGTTAAAAAAAGCAAAACTGGAATTAACGAATTAGCACCTGAAGATATAACCAAATCATACTTTCCAAAAAGCGCTTTAAAATAGAGTTTAATCATTTGCAGATATTTATTTTTTGTCTTAATATCGACACAAAAGTAATCATTTATTAAATCGGTAAGATTAACAAAACTCTTGCTTCGCCCTTCAAGGCACAATGTAATTTTAGCATTAGGATATGTTTTTCTTAAACACTGAATAACAGGAAGGAATAATATTTCATCACCGATTCCTCCGAAATTAATTAATAAAATATTTTTAAACTGTTTCATACTAAAAAGGTTTTGTCTGATTTAATTTTTTACGAAGTTCTCTGAAACGGGCGATATCTTCCTGCGCTTTACCCGTATCTCTAAATACTACTTGGCTTGAAGGATGTACCATCATAATACAGTCAATATGTATTTCCAAAAAGTTATACCTTCTTGGCGGAACATTAGAATTCCTTTCAAGAATTTCCGCATTAGTAACGGCAAGAAATCTTTTTTCTTTATCGTTTAGCAAATCTGTCAACTCTCTGTTTGTCTTTGTATATTTTGAGACATGAACAGTACCTTTTATTTCATGATCTGCCGTAAGTATTATTACTTCTATTGGAACTGTATCTATTTCTTTAGTCATTATTTACCTTTTTCAATCTATGTAAAAATTATATTATATAATTCAAATAAATACCAGAAATTTAAAAAATTTAATTTGTGCCCGATGGGAGTTGAACCCACATCTAAAGACTTCGGAGATCTTTGCTCTATCCTGTTAAGCTACGGACACATTCAAAAATAATAATATAATAATTATATTAAATTCTCAAATTTGAATTATAACTTTTAAAATCTTTAAAAATATTATTTTTAGTCGTATTAAAATTTGATTTTTTATAAGAAACATTAGAAATATTATCAGATTTTACCGGATTATTATTTAGAAATTCACTGAAAATTTTATTGTTTTCATTTAAAGAAATATCTGTTCTTAAAGATGCATATTTCATTTTTCTTTTTATGCTTTCAGGTGTTTCACCTGCTTTTTCGAGCTGTTTTTTATATGCTCTGTTTGCTAACAGATTTTTAATAATAGGCATTAGCATATTACTAACAACAATAAGATAAAGTATAGTAGTAATTATAAGTGTACCATTTACCGCACCAACCATATCATCAAAAGCTCTTCCGTTATATAAATTTTTAAATCCGGATCTTTTAGAAGCATCGGCATCAACTGCAATATCAAAAAGAGATACTGTAGGAACAGCTTTATTTAAATCCGGCTCTTTAAAATTAAGAATTTTCCATAACTCTTTAGGCTTAGACTTCATTTTCTTTTTAACGGCAAGCCCCAAAGAATTTATTGAGCTTTTAACACTTTTCCAGAATGGCAGAATATGGCTTGTATCACATAGCTCTTTTTCAGTAACACCGGCCGCAGGTGCTACAACATTTTTGAGATTATATTCGGTCATTCTTGTTGTAAATTGTCCGCCTTCAAGTTTTTTTCTAAGTGCATTGTTTATCATTGAAGGAAACACAGTAGTAAAAATTAAGTCTAACCCGAGTTCTGCTCTTTCCTGATTTATTAAATAATCTTTATTTTCACGATTACTTTTTTTCAATGCATTTATTTGTGCCAGATGGCTTGATAAAAGACTTAAAGAATTTAAAGCAATCATTACAACAGGCAAATCTTTGCTTTTTTCAAAAATGAAATTAGCCATAGTATTGCAACAATTATACAAAGCACTTCTGCTGAAATATTTAATTCTAAGTCTGTGAATCGGGCCACAAACAAATTTGCTAAGAATGTCAAACGGCATATTCATTTAACACCGCCATTCTTTTTTTTATTATCGTCCTCTTTTATTATTTGGACTATTTTCTTTAATTTTGTATATATTTTAAGAATGAAATCCTTTTTATGTTTAAACCAAATTCTAATTTTACGGCATCGAGACCTTATAACCGTTTTAAAAGAATCCCCCCAAGATTTATTCTCTTTAATAACCCCTGATAGTAAGTCCTGTACATCCCCAGTAAAAGGTGCATCAATTTTAGAATTAGAAAATAATACCATAAACGCAATGGCAAAAATCGAGCCTAACGATGCATTATACTGCTTAAGCAATTTACTCGCCATTAACGGTTCAAATTCAAACATTTTTTGTATTTTATCCGGCAAAAAGTATCTGTACAAAAAATTGTCTTTTAATGGTGCAATGCTTTTTGTTGTTAATCTTATAAATAATGCACGAATGGCAACACCCGTAAAACCTCCGACCATTGCTTTCGATGCGGATTTTATAGCCGAATCGACTTTTTTATCTTCGTGTGCAAATTTTAAATCAATTAAAGGCTGCATAAATAATGCAGTAGCTGCCAAAAATAACCTTTGTTCAGGCATACTTATATACTCCCCGCCCACCTTTGCAATTCTAGCCATAATTTCAGGAAAATATTTAGGATGTGAGGGAAAACTCTTGAATGACGGACAAGAATAATTATTCTTGTCTGATTTATAAGGGAAAGAACTTATTTTCATAAATTTATGCCGGCTTACTATCGTATGTCTTAAAAAAAAGGGAATAAATATTTTGACAAATAATTTTAAAATGTTAATTTTTCTTTACAAGAATTAACAGAAACGGCAAAATTTTAATTCATAATTTTTGAAAATATCAGTCAGGAGTAATTCATGAAAATTTCAGCAATCAGTGCTAAAAGCTACACAAACAATAAAATGCAAACCTCTTTAAAAAAAACAGCCGCTGAGAGAACAAACAAATCAATACAAAATACACCTTCATTTAAAAGTATTTATGTTGATTATGTAGCTGATGTAGGTCTTGCAAAAGAGGGAATGAATCCTGCAAGATTTAAACCTCAAGATTCTTTAGCACTAAATGAAATTTCATATTTATACCCAAACCAGGACTGCTTCATATGCGAAGGATTTGCAGGCAGACCTCGTTTGGAATACCGAGAACGACCAATGCAGGTTCAGCCGTTTGAAAGGACTCTTGCTCAGGTATACAAAATTGAAGTTGAAAATGAAAATAAAGATTATCCTTGTATTCCGCTTATAATATACCCTAATGACGATTTAAATTTTATTATAGGTACACCATCTTATATATCAACAAACCCTTCATTAGCATATACTGTTCAAGCAGGCTACGAAGTACACAAAAAAATCTTGGAAAAGAAATATCAAATTTTAGATATTATCGGAAAAAATGAAGATGTAGATTTCGGCGGCGAGGGTTTAATGGAAAAAGCACATAATGCCGTAAAAGATGTAGAAATTGCAGTTACAAGATATCTGGTTGAATGTTCATATCTTGCACTATCCGATAGAGCATCAGCACGGCAGATTTATGCATCAAATTATCCTAAAATACAATCAAGATTAACTCAAAACAGAAGACTGGATTTAACAACCAGCCTTTCAAAGAAGCCCGATAAAACCACTAAAAATTCTGAAACTCTTGATATATGTGCATTTGCAATGCAAAAATATCCGAACATGGAAGAAAACATCAAAAGAATAGAAGAAGTTCACAATTATATGCGTGAAGTCGGAATGACACTGGAAAACAGTGAAGACTTGGTGGAATATTAAAAAGAGAGTATCCCGTAAGCCGGATTCTGTTTTAAAACAATCATCTGTCTTGACTGAAAGTTACCTTGCAGTTCTTTGCGATTTTCAAAAGACGGCGGGTCACCTTAACCTTTTATTCAATCTTGCACCCGAACGGAGTTTACCCGGCAGATATCTTACGATATCCCCTGTAGTCTTTTACACTACCGTTGCACCTGAACCGTTTATACGGTTGTTTACTTTTCTGCGGCACTTGTCCTTGGGTCGCCCCAGGCGGATGTTATCCGTCGTTCTGCCCTTAGGTGTCCGGACTTTCCTCATATAATTGCTTATACGTGATTGTTCAGATACTCTCTTTTTTTATTATACTAAAAAATTATCTTTCTTTAAATTTATCTGCTATCTCTTTAGGTAATTTAACATCCTGAATGGAAATTTGAAATTTCTTCATTTGAGCAAGTTTTGATTGTTCATCTTCTAAATCTCTTGTTTTAACGGATATATTTTTCATTGTCTTTTGAAACGCAGATTCGGCTTTCCCTGTTGCAATATGTAATATGACATCATCTATATTATTATGCTGAATTGAATATAAGTCCCCCAGACTCTTAGCTGATGTCCCGTAGGGCAATGAATATAACCACCTTATTGAATTTATATCCCTTTGTGATAACCTTACCTGTCCGTATTGGTGCGGAGTATACATTATATCACCCGTATCTTTAGAGTGTCCAAGCCCTAATGCATGCCCGATTTCATGCAAAATAGTATGATAAACTTCATTTTCATCCATATACTGACGATGAAGGATACCATCCGATATACCTATGGATACTTCTGCAGAATACAATCTTGATTCCGCATCAAAATTAAATGAACAATTTCCGAGAGATTTTCTGTCAACTCTTCGCCATTCAACATTTATTTGTGATTCATTTAAAGTATTTACTATATAAAAACTTACCTTTCCTCCGCTTGCCTGTTCCCAGCACTGAAATGCTTCTATTACCATATTTATATATGCATATTTATCGGCATCATTCATGGAATAAAAAGTACAAGGTGCAATATATACAGGCAATGGTATACACTGATCCGGCCATCTGATCAGTTTTCCGTCTTTTAAATGTTCGTTTAAGTATGTTATTCTGTACATTTAATTATTTTGTCTGTTCTCTTCTTTTTTTATAAACTCACACATTTCTTCAAGTCTGGTATCTTCCATTGCTTTTATGAGTTCATCTGCATTTTTAAATTTACCTATTGCAAAACCTGTTTCTGCCAGTAAAACACAGTTATTGCATAATCTGTATTTATTATATTGTATTGAACCTGCTAAAGGCATTGTCTTACCGCAGCAGGAACACTCAAACATTTCATCTGCGAGAGAAGGATCTTCTTCCAAATCATCCAATCTCATTTGCTCGACTACTGCCTGCATATCCTCTATTATTTTTAATTTTTCTTCCTTATTCATATTTTTCCCGTATTTAATAAAGTATAACACATTTATTCACTTAATTTATATATTTCAAATTCTATTTTATCACCCACAGACTTTTCATATTTATAATGCTCTTTGACATATTCATATATCTCTTTACCGTATGACCTTTTAAAAAACATATAAGGATAATCGGTATACAATATATTTGAAAATACTATAAAATCAGGTTTTTTTGCTTTTATATCATTTAATATATTATTTATTCCATACATATATGCATATACAGGATTTAAAATAAAATATTTATCATCAGATTTGATGTTATCCGCAAAATTTATAATGCATCCTTCCGGTAATATAAGTAAAGTTTTATCAGATTCAATATTTTCTTTTATATATGCATCCAATTTAACAGTTCCGTTAACATATACTGAAGGAATTTTTATTTTATATTTTCCGATATTAACATTATATAAATCATTAAACAGAAAACAATTTACCGTATAAAAAATAAATAATAAAAAGCAAAATACATATATTAAAAATTTTTCATTTTTAAAAAATTCCGTATATATAGCAACAACAACAGAAGATAATATAACGGGAAGAAAATATGTACCGTATATTGCTAAAGTAATTGAACCAATACATTTTAAGGAAATTAAAAAACCTGCCGTAAGAAAACAAAAACATAAAAATTCATTTTGATTAAATTTTTTATTTTTTAAAAAGAAAATTATATATTTAATAATTAATAAAAATGAAAGATACCCTATTATTCTGAAGAAAGACGAAGGAACAGGGTAAATCAAAGAAAATAGCGCATTTTTAAAAGCAGGTACGGAAGGAATAAAACCGTAATAAAAATAAAAATATTTTACCGGATAAGAACTTGATATATCAGCTATATGCTTGCAGGCTGTATATAAATCACAAAAAGAACATCCTTGAATTAAAAGGACCAAAATACTTAATATAGGGAAAATTAGAACCATAGATAATAATTTAATTACCGATTTAAAATTAAGTCTTTTTATCAACACAATAAATAAAAGCAAAATTATAAAGAATGCAAAATCATATTTACAACTTACAGAAAATCCATATGACAAAAAAGATAAGACTAAACATTTAAAATTATCCGTTTTTAAATATTTAAATAAACAAAACACCGAAATTAAAATTCCGAATAGTGCCCAAATAACGGAATATGAGTATGGAGTTATCCAATTTGAAAGTGAAGGAAAAAATACGCAGGAAGGAATAAAGACTATTGTAAGAACAAATGCAGCAGATTTTGATAAAAACAGTTTATTTATTTGAAAAATTAAAATTAAAGATAAATATGATAAAACAAATCCTATACATAAAAAAGTATTCAAGCCCGAACCAAAGATTTTTATTAATAATGAATTAAGAATATATCCAAGAGGCCCGTAAATATTACTGATGTCACGATATAATACAAAACCTTGAGTCATTCTTAGGGGAATATAAAACTCTCTTCCTATATCTGATAAAGGCGAATAAATATTTCTTCCTAAAAAACACAAACCTGCAATCATTAGTAATAAAATAATTGCGAAATAAAAAACATCAAATTTTTTTAAAAATAAATATAATTGTTTCATTATTAAAAAATATTATAACAAATTAAATATATTTAAACTAAAATGTAAATATGAAATTTCAAAGATTATCAAATATAAATACGAAAAGAGATGCCTGGGTTGAAATAAACCTTGATGCAATAGAAAGAAATATAAATGAACTAAAATCATTTATCCGAAAGGGCAGTAAGATACTAGCCGTAGTTAAAGCTGACGCATACGGGCATGGCAGTATAATGATTGCACCTACATTATTGGCATCGGGAGTTGATTATCTCGGTGTAGCTTCAATAGATGAAGGAATGGAATTACGGAATAATAAATTTACATGTCCTATACTTGTACTCGGTGCTGCACCCGTTTGGGCATTTGATTATGCCGCACAAAATGATATTTCACTTTCACTTTTTTCTAAAAACCATATTGAGGCAGCAAAATTAACATATGAAAAGACGGGATTAAAGACAAAAGCCCACATAAAACTTGATACAGGTATGAACAGAATCGGTGTTCAACGAGAAGATGCCGTTGATTTTATTAAGCAAGTTCAAAAATCAGAATTTATAGAACTTCAAGGTATTTTCACTCATTTTGCCTGCGCGGAGGATAAAGAAAAAACAAACGAACAATTAAATATTTGGAACGAAATAATTAAAAAAACAGATACAAAAGGATTAATTCTGCACTGTTTTAATACAGCAGCCGCAATAGCTCAATATAAAGAAGACGAATATAACATGGTTAGGCTGGGATTAGCATTATACGGTCTGTTGCCGGATTTGCCTGATTTTGCCGAAGAAATCCCCAATTTAACCCCTGCAATGAGTTTAAAAGGGAGAATTACGAATATTCACACAGCACATAAAGGCAGCGGAGTAAGTTACAGCCACACATATAAAGCAGATAAAGAAACAAAAATTGCAACAATTCCGATAGGTTATGCGGATGGGGTCGACAGAAGACTGTCAAATAAAATTTTCGGTATATTAAACGGAATAAAAGTCCCTCAAATAGGAAACATTACAATGGATCAAATGATGTTTGATATAACGGGTCTTAATGCAAATGAAGGCGATGTAATAACTCTAATCGGAAATGACGGAAATGAAAAAATATCCGTAAACAGTTGGGCGGAAATATTAGGCACAATTAATTATGAGTTAATATGCAGACTTAAAGCAAGACTGTCAAGAGTTTATACAAGGTAATTATATAATCTAGTGCCGATTTATATATCATCAATATTAAAGTCATCATTATTAACTTCACGAATAAATGCATTCCAAGCATTAAAATAGTCTGCAATTGCGTATGTATGTGCAACTGTAATCATTCTGTATGATTCTTCCATTGAAATTAATGTAGTTAAATCAATTTTGTCTTCGAGATAATTTTTTCTTGAAGCATTAATTAAATCGGCTGAATTTTTTAATAATTTTTCATTATAACTTCTTAAATGCATTTGAGCCAGAAGAAATTTTTCATATGTTTTTCTTAAATCATTTAAAGCTTTATTCTTTACCGATTCATAATTTAAATTAGCTTGTTCTAACTTTAACTCGGCACTTTTAATTTCGGGATTAAATCTGTAAAAGAGCGGAATATTGACAATATTTGCAGCCACATAAGCACCGTGTTTAAAGGTTGAATCTTCGGATTGTCCGGGGTTTTGATAAGCATATCCGCCCGATACTTCCAAATCGGGAATTTTTTGTTTTAAAATAAGATTTAAATTTTTTTTGGCTACTTCTATATTTTCAAGTGCAATTTTTATATCAAATCTGTTATTTATTGCTTTATCTGAAATCACATCAAAATCAGGCATTTTAAAATTAGCATCCGGTGTTACTAAGGGCATATAATCTTTTGTAAATTTATCTTCTTTAGTATCATAAAATTCCGCAGGTGAATTAATAACATTATTAAAATCATAGACTGCAGTTTTAACATCATATAAAGCCGAATTAACTTCCATTATAATCTGATTTAAAAGCAGACTTGCCTGCAATATATCAGTTTCGTCAACTTTACCTGATTTATACTTACTTTTAGTTTTTTCAACCATTTTATTTAAAAAAAGTTCCTGTTGTTTCATTGTATTTAATACAGACTTTTTGGCAAGAAGATTTGTATATGCTTCTCTTACATCCATTTTCAAATCAAATTCCGTATATTCAACCTGTCTTGATGTAAGTTCATATACTGCATTTGCATACTGTTTTCTTGCTTTTCTTTTACCGATTTCAACAGTTTGGGAAATTCCTATCTGCTGGGGATTTCCCTTACCTGCTTTTCCTAAGTTATAGAACACTCCTGCTTCAGGGTTTTGCAGACGATTTGCAGATTTAATATTATTTTTTTCTATTTCCTTGTTCAGTCTTGAAGCTCTTATATCCAAATTATTTTTAACAGCAATATTAACAGCCTCATTAATATTAACTTTTACAGGCTCAGTAACTGCAAAAGTTTCGGTAATATTTATAAACAGAAAAAATATAGCTAGTATTATCTTTTTCAAAATTCACTCCAAAAACTATGCATAGTCTCTAAAAACTATAGCATTTATTATAAAACAAATAAAAATAACAAAAAACGTACAATTTTTTGGAGTAAAATCGAGTAATTTTTTTGCATTTTTTATAAAATTGCAAAAAAATTTATAAAATTTTGCAAATTTAATACTTAATTTTTTAAAAAAGCAATACGAAAAATTTAAAAATTGAATAAAAATTTTTCATTTTTTAAATTTTTTAAAAAAAACTATAGACATTTACTCCAAAATGTAGTATTATAAAATCAGAAATGGAGAGTTTATATGAAGGTTTCTGCAGTTGGTTTCTTATTTCAAAATAAGAGTAAAGGCAGTATATTTGCTCATAAAGAATATACTTGCGTAATACATAAAGAAAGACCTGACGGATATTATACAAGAAATGTTATTAATTCAAATAACAAATCTATGATATGTACAATATCACCCGAACTTGCCGAAGCTGAAATATCAAAACAGCTAAAAGCACTAACAAATCCGCCTAAATTTGTAGGTGCAACAATTAAAGACGGCAGAAAAGAAACTGAGGTACAATCCTTTGTATCAGATAAACTATTCTGGGTCAGAACAAAAGATCAAAACGGCAAAAATAAATTAAGAATATGTTCGCCTAAAACCACACAACGAATTTTAGCAAAAAATCTTTATTTGTATGCATAATTAATCAGCTTACTCACAGCATTAATAATAATTTATATACTGCTGAATATTGAATAATATATAAATAATCCTGCGAGAATTAAAATTATTCCGCTTATTTTCATTAAAATTTCGGAATATTTTACCAAAACTGCAGTATGTTTTAAAGTTGATGTAAATAATGCAAAAACAATTATTATAATACACTGTCCCAATGCAAATGCAAATAACAACAGTATAGAAAAAATTATGTTTGTTGAAATTGCAGCAACAGCCATGATACTTGCCAAAATAGGTGAAGAACAAGGGCTTGATGCAAGTGCAAAGAAAATACCAACAATAAACGGGAACAAAAATAAACTTCCGTTTTTATTTTGAGGCATTTTTTTCACAATTGAAGGGAAATTAATATCAATAAATCCCAAAAGATTTAACCCCATTATAATTATCACAGATGCAAATAAAAGTATTAATACGGGTGAAGCTAATCCGGTAAAAGCTCTTCCCGTTATCGCACACAAAACCCCGATAATACTAAGAACAACAGACAACCCTAAAGAAAAAAACAACATTTGAATAAAAAGTCTTTTGTTATTTTCTTTGGAATATCCTCCGACATATCCGATTATTAGCGGTAAAATTCCCAAACTACAGGGGGATAGCGATGCTAACACCCCTGCAAAAAATGCAGTTATTATTAATAACGGCATTACAATACTGTTACCCGATGAATATGCGGAAAATACATTCAAAAGGCTATCCATTAATTGCTTCCTCTATTTCATTTATAAGTACTTCTTTTGTAACAGCACCTTCAATCTTATTAATTTGATTTCCGTTTTCATCCAAAAATATCATCGTAGGAACAAGTACAACATTATATTTTTTCAAATATTCTTTAACTTTTCTGTTTTTATCCATTGCATTTATATTAATAAAATTAATTTTCCCATAATAAGCACCTTCTACTTCTTTTAAAATTCCTTTCATTTTCTGGCAATCCATACACATAGAAGAAGTAAATGTCATCAGTACGGGCAGATTATTTTCTTTTGCATTTGCCGTTATATCAAAAGAATTTCTGCTCATTACAAAATATACACATACCGGTATAATTAAAATTAATAATATAGTAATAATGTTCTTCATAATTTTTCCTCCCGAAATAAACATTACACTAAGTTAGTATAAACTAAATTGTCTATATAGGTATATTATAATATTTATTATTTATATTCCTGCAATTTTTTTACAAATAAAGGTGTAATTAAATCCCAAGCTGCTTCATTAGGATGTTTATCTGCACCACTGATAACAAAATTATCACCCAGTTTAACATCTGTCAGTTCTGATGTTTTAATTACAATAAAACCTTCTTTTTTTAATTTTTCAACATTTTCCTTATTTAATACTTCCCTATAGTTATTAAAATAATTATCCGCTTCATAATCTAAAATAACGAACTTGACATTTTTCCAATGTTTATCAACTTCCTTTTTAGCTTCAATTAAATGTTTTTCCAATAATTTAAAGCCGTTTTTCCTTGCTTCCGCTTCCATTAGTTTAGGTAAAATTATTTCATTATATATTTTTGAATAAGGAACAAACTGACATCTTTTTTCTTCTTTTAAACCGTATTTTGTATCAATGTAGCGTAAGTAATTATATCCACTTCTGCTTCCCCATTTATTAATAAACGGATATTTATATATTCTTTCAATATGAGTTGAAATATATAAATAAATAATATACTCAGGCTCCGGGAATTCATTATAAAAATCATTCTGTTTTAATTGATATAACATATGCTGAGTTCCCCAAGCACATAATGCTCTGTTATAAACACTTCGTTTCATTAATTTTGATAACTTATAATGAAAGGTTTGAGATTCATTCAACTGGCATCCCCATGCAAAAGAACAACCAAATAAAATTATTGGTTTTAAACCGCTTTCATTATATATTAAAGGTCTTCTAAAATTTTTATATGAAATTCCCTTTTTATCCTGCTCATAATATTTTGCATTTATTATTTCATCATACATTTCTTTATATTTTAGAGCATTTAAATCCTTAACTAATTGAAAAAAAGGGTCTCCGGCATTATCAATTTTGTATAATACAAATTCAAAGCATACTAAAATTAATAGTAGTATTATTATATTTACAAAAATTATTTTAAATATTTTTTTCAAAGAATATTACTCCTAAATAATTATAAGTTATTATAAACAGAACATGGAAATCAATAAATATCTTCAGGTATATATAACTCTTTTTTATTTAATTTTTCTCTAATTTCATTATATGTGCAGGAATTGCAGGTAATATTTTGATATTCTCGAACAATATCAATAATATCATTTGTATTTAACCTAATCATTCTTCTTCCTTTTTGATTTTCAATTATATAAGCCATATCATTTCCTCCTAAACAAGAAATCGGAACAATATAAAAAAACTTAAAGAAAATACTCCTTTCAGGCTATAAATTAAATTTCTAATTTTATACAACTGTCTAATTTAACCCGAAAAACTTAGATGTTAAATAATATTTGAAATCAGAGGAAGAAGAGGATTATTATGAGTAATACAATTATTAAAGCGCCATGTGTAAATTTAACAAAACTCGAAACATTATTTATAGAAATGACTGCACAAAATTGTAATTTAAAATGTAAACACTGTTACATTAATTTTAATGAAAAAAAAGTAAAAGACTTTATTCCAATAGAAAAAGTAAAACAAGCATTAATAAATATAAACAAAGAAGATTTAAAATACATATATTTAACCGGTGCAGAACCAATGATGCATCCTGATTTTAATCACATATTAAGATTATGTTTAAAATATTCATCTGTAATTATTAATACAAATGCAGTAAATATAAATGACAAAAAAGCCAGATTTCTAAGAAAAGTAGAAGAAGAAAATAACCTGGGCAACGAAATAATATTTATGATAAGTATTGATCACTATGATGAAAAAGAAAATGATTTATTAAGGGGGAGAGGCTCATACAGAAAAGCTGTTCATGCAATACAAAGTTTAATTAAATATGATTTTAATCCTATATTAACTATAGTAAATTACCAAAATATGAATGAAGGTGAATTAATAAATAAATTTAAAGAATTATGCTTATCATTTAATTTTGAAACAACAGATATAAATTTTAAAATTATTCCTTATATTGATAAAAATAAAGAATGTGAAATTTCGGAAAACATAGATTATGATAAATTAAATACAGACTGTACAAAAAGCAGAACATTAACCCTAAACGGAATATTTTCTTGTCCTTTATTATCAAGTGATAACAGAGGAAAATGCGGAAGTGACATAACTGATTTTTCAACAAAAAATTATCTTGAAACATCATACTGTGCGCAGTGCAGCGCCTATAATAAAAAATTATTTTCTTTTGAATTGTAACAAATTATTAAGAATTTAAATAAAAAAGGCATGAATTCAAAATAAAAAGTTTTCATGTATATAAGAGGACTAAATCGAGGAAAATATAAAGAGATGGGCTACGCATTATTTGCACAAAGAAAAATAGTCTTGGATGGGCAATTGAACAATTTACAATTGCAGCAGACACAAAGATCTAATGAGCAGTTTGCATTAGCTACTCAAACGGCAGGTCTTCAACAAGAATTAAGCAGTATGCAAGCATCCCAGTCAACTGAATTATCCTATGAATATGAAAAATTATCACAGGTTAACTCGGATGGTAAAATGACGGCAGATGAAGCATCTCAGGCAAGGGCTGATATAAATGCCGGCATAGAACAACTTCAAGCCGAATTTGAAGCCGAACTGGATGCAATTAACAGAAGAATCTATCAGGTATCAATAAAAGAAAATACAGTTGAAATGGCAGTAAAAAATCTGGATACCGAAGTTACTGCAATAGAAAAACAATTAGAAGCAGTAGAAGAAGCAGAAGGTCAAGGTATAGACAATGCCACACCGAAATTCAACGGTATAAGCTAATTATAAAAATAATAATATATAAAAAAGAGGAATTTAACAGTTCCTCTTTTTATTTTTCTATTTTTTTATGTATGCTATAATTTTGTAGAGGGTAATCTTGGTAAGTTATGAGATTGAAAGTTAAACAGTTAATTACGAGTTCAATATTATTAAGTGCTTTAATTATTCAGGCACAAAATATCTCATATGCCGAAAACGAAGATGTCATAACAGATATTTCGGATAATTCAAAAATTACCAAAATAGAATTTGAAGGAAATCACCTTATTAATGATTCTGACATAGTAAAAGTAATGAATATGCAGATTGGTGATGTATACAGTAAAGAAATGGTTCAGCAGAATCTGAAAGCGATATATAAAACGGGGAATTTTTCTGAGAGAATGAAAGCAATTCCGATTCCGACAGATTCTGATTCATTAACATTGAGAATATATCTGGAAGAAAATATACCGATAACGGATTTTGCCGTAAGCGGAAACACGGTTGTATCAACAGGAGAAATATTAAGTATATTAAACCACCTTGAAGGACAGCCTCAAAATTTAAAGACACTTGGGGATGCAGTTGCTCAAGTTGAAGATTTATATGCATCAAAAGGATATGTACTTGCAAAAGTAGCTAATGTTCAGGATGATCCTGACGGATGCGTTAATATCGAAATGGAAGAAGGAATAATTAATTCTATTTCTTTTGAAGGGAACAAAAAGACAAAAGATTTTGTAATTGAAAGAAACATACTTTCAACACCGGGAAGTGTATATAATGAAAATACATTAAAAGCCGATTTAACAAGATTATATTCAACTCAAGCATTTAGAGACGTAAATCGAAAAATTGAAAAAAGTGAAAACGGCGATAATTTATATGACATAACAATAGTCCTTGAAGAACAAAGAACCGGAACAATATCACTAGGGGGCGGTCTTGATACTGCAACAGGGTTATTCGGTCAAGCAGGGTTTGTTGAAAATAACTTTATGGGTAACGGTCAAAGAGTCGGAATTAACTTTATGGCAGGTACCGGTGTAATTATGTCAGACAGTTCTACAATTGACCATGCCAACTTGCAGGCTGAAGTCAGTTTCTTTGAGCCAAGATTAAAGGGAACGGATTATTCTTTATTAGTTAAAGCATTCGGTCGTGACTTCGGGAGCTACCAAGTTCCTCTTTCCATAGAGCAAAGATATGGAGCCGAAGTAGTTTTATCCAGACCATTTAAAACATATAAAAACTTAATGGCATCATTTAAATTAGGCGGTGAACATATTAGAGTTAAAGAAGGCGATGCTAACAAAATTGCATCATTATACAGAGCTCATAATATTCCGATAGCTGATAGAGCAAAACAACTTCAAGGCGGTACATACTTAACTTTAGGGCCAAGCCTTGTTTATGATACAAGAGATAACATGCTAAATCCCAGAAACGGTGTTATTGCATCATTAAGATTTAGTGAAAATGTAAACATTACCGATTTTGATTATACCCATGGCACATTATCAGGCGGAATTAAAAAATATTTTCCTATAATGAAGAAGTCATCCTTCTCATTAGCTGCAAGAGCTGCAGGAAGAATTCACGGCGATATGCCTGAAGTTATGGCTTACAGCATGGGAGGTCCGTATACGGTCAGAGGTTACAGAATGAGTACTATTGGTACCGGTGAAGGATTTATGATGGGCAGTGCCGAAATAACAACTCCGTTTTTCTTCTTAGACAGAATAAAAAATGCTCAATTCTTGGATAACATTAAATTTTCTATGTTCGTAGATGCAGGTCAATTGTTTAACGGAAGTATAACAAATAAATTATATAATCGTCCCGAATACGGTATTGCAGGCGGTATCGGTATCAAATTATTTATACCCGGTGTAGGACCGCTATCTATTGATTATGGTATTCCGTTTACGAATGTCGGAAGCGGAAACAAAAGAGGAGCCTTCTCATTTGGTGTCGGAGATATATTCTAATGCCGTTTAAAGTTTTATGTAATAACCTTTCTGATACAGAAAAACTTGCCGAAAAATTTGCGGATATCATAAAAGATAAAGGTGCATTTATTTGTCTATACGGTTGTGTCGGCGCAGGAAAAACCGCTTTTTCCAAATTTATATGCAAATACCTTGATGTTAAAGAAAAAGTTACAAGCCCGAGTTTTGTTATTTTAAACGAATACAAAAGCGGTATTATACCTGTATATCATTTTGATTTATACAGATTAGAAAATGAAGGTATCAGCACCATTACATCAGAACTTGAAGAATATTCGGAAGGCAAGATGTTAACTCTGGTCGAATGGGCTGAATTTTCACAAAATTCTCTTCCTTTTGATAGAATAGAATTAACAATAAATTACATTGATGAAACAAAAAGAGAATTTGAATTCTCGGCATTCGGAAACAAAAGCAATAGTATAATAAGAGAACTTGATAATGTTAATATTAGCACTTGATACTTGTTTTAATAAATCATATTTAGCTTTGTGCAATGATGACAAAATAATTGAATCTAAAATTATAGAAAGCACTGATTCAAACTATCATAGTGCATTTTTAATCTCATCAATAAGAGATATTTTAAAAAACAATAATCTTCTTGTTAAAAATATTGATATGATAGGGGTAAATATCGGACCCGGAAGTTTTACGGGAATTAGAGCAGGTATTACCATTGCCAGAGTTCTGTCTCAGCAGTTTAACATTAAAATATTTCCGGTAACTTCTCTTAATATACTTTCTTGCCATAACAAAACAGATAAAAGAACAATTACTGTTTTGGATGCAAGAAAAAACAAAGTATATTTTGCTGAATTTCAAGGAACAAAAACAATTACAGAGCCGATGCTTATTATGAAAGATGAATTAATTGGTAAATTAAATTCAAATGATTACATTATTTCAGATTTATCCGTAAAAAATTATTTAAAAGAAAACAGCATTAATGCATATAACTATGAAGATTTAGAAGGAAATCCTGCATTATTTATCATAAATATAATAAAAGAAAAATTAAACAATAGCCCTGAAAATGATTATCATTGGGCTAAAGTAAAACCGTTATATATCCAGCCGCCATCTATAACAAGACCAAAGGAACTTAATAATGTATAGAATAGAATTTTCAGGATGTCTTACATCAATATTAATATTTCTATTAATTTTATTTCTTGTAAAAGAGTTATGGTGGGTATTTGTAGGACTCGCCGTAATAATCATTGTTGCCTATTATGCAAATATGATATACAAACTCTTTTCCGAAAAAAAAGAAGAAGCTGATAAAAACTACACTCCGGCTATGGGTGAAGTTTACAAAGTTTGCCCTTATTGTAATTGTAAAGTAAAAGTTACTTTAACGGCATGCCCTAATTGTAAGCATGAATTAAATTAATAAAAAAAGAACCGCTTAAATTAATAAGCGGTTCTTTTATGCAAATAGTAAACTATTTTACAGCATCTTTGAATTTTTTACCAGCAGAGAAAGCAGGAACTGTTTTTGCAGCAATTTTAATAGCTGCGCCAGTTTGAGGGTTACGACCTGTTCTAGCTTTTCTTTTGCGAGATTCAAAAGTACCAAAACCAACTAAAGTAACTTTCTTACCTTTTGCAACTGTTTTTTGTACTGTGTCAATTGTAGCACTTAAAACATCTGCTGCTGCTTTTTGTGAAACTTTTGCTTTTTTAGCAACTTCTTTTACTAATTCTTCTTTGTTCATAAGAACCTCCTCTTGTATTACAAGTTTAATTATACTTATATTTCAAGTTTTGGCAATAGGTTTAACAAAAATTAACCGAAAAAAACATATAAATAGTCTAAAATTTTATTATTTTATTGAAAAAACTATAACAGATGCAGGCTTTAATTTACCTGTGAGTCTGGATTTCACGAGTTCTACCCCATCTTGCTTTTTTATAAAATCAATTTTGGATTTTTGTTTTATATTTTTTACATTTACAGTTACTTCTTCAGAATTTGCTAAATTTCTGTTAATAATTACAACAACTGATTTTTTATCAAAAGTTCGCTGGTATGCGAATATTTTTTCGTTATTTGTTTTAAGCGGAATAAACTTCCCTTTTGTTATTTGAGGTAAAAAATTATTTCTTAATTTCATGGCGGAAAGTTGTTCATCAATTAGAATATTACTGTCGGTTCCGGGTTTTCTTGAAAAATTAAAAATATCAATTTGTCCCTGATGTACATAGTAAAATTCATCATCAGTAAATGTTTCGGAAGCCTTTTTATTGGAATATTCATAAAAATAATCATCCGCTTGTAAAAAGCCGTCTACATAATAAGGATTTAAAGGAAGTGTTGCATTAAGCCATATTATAATTTTTGAAAAGTTCTCACCTCCGATTAACAGCGGACTTACTTCATCATGTGTTTCAAAACTGCCAATAACCGACTTTTTTTCGGTATATTTTTTTAATATTTTTTGCTGATTTAAAACAGAATCTGAAAGATTGGGCATGGTCTTCCAATTTTTTAAATCGAAATAATTACCGTAATAACCGTCAAAGCCTGCTTCCAAAAGCTTTTTATAATCAGTAAAATAAGCTTTATCACAAGCAGGGGTATTCCAATTTTCAGAGGCTTCGGCTAAAAACATAAAATCTTTATTTTTGCTTCTTGCAAATTTTATTAATTCCTTCCAAAAGATATAAGGCTTTATTGTAGCGACATCAGCTCGTATTCCGTCAGCACCTAAGTACATCACATATGAAATAAAGAACTTATGCAGTGCAAAAATATCGGAATTAAGAAGCTTCTTATCATCAGGGACATTAAACAGTCTTACATCAAACCAATCAGAAGGTACATAAGGCGAGCCGTCCTCTTTCAGTTTAAATAAATCAGGTCTGTTTATAAATAGGTCATAAGCACCGCAGCTTGGCAAATCTACAATTACTTTAAGTCCTCTTTTATGACATTCATCAAAGAAAAATTTTGCCTGATCTTTTAAAGAAAGTTCACTTTCATTATCCATAAGCTGAGGATTTAATGAAGTAAAATCAGCCAGTGCATACAGTGAACCTGCCGTCCCTAATGCTTTTATTTTACCTACGGGAGTAATCGGCAGCAGGTGAATTGTATTAATTCCCAATGCTTTAATTTCGTCAAGTCTTTTAACTGCATTTATAAATGAGCCTGAAGTTTCACCAAGATTAAAATCTATTATTCCGTTCTTATTTTTATCATTGGCATTAAATGTCCTTAAGTTTACAGAATAAATCACCGCTTCATTATTTTGAAACATTTCCCTTAAAGATTTTTCGGACTTAACCTCATGCGCAAATACCGAATTTGAGATAGTCAATATTAATGCCGATATTATAAATATATTTTTTAATTTCATAAAAAATCCCCATAAAAATTATAGCATGAATTAATTTTTTATTTGTCTTATAATTAAGTAAAGTAAGACAAAAGAGGCTGTTATGAAAGAAAAATTAGAACTTATATTAAAATCAGGAGAAGAAGAAATAAATAATGCTAAAACCGTTCAGGACTTAGAAGATATAAAAATAAAATATTTAAGCAGAAAAGGTGAATTAACGACAATAAAGAAGAACTTAAAAGATTTATCTGATGAAGATAAAAGAATTATCGGCTCACTTGCAAATAATGTGTATAACAGTCTGGATTCTTTAATCACAAAAAAGAATGATGAATTATATAAAATTGAACTCAACAAAAAATTAAATGACGAAAAAATAGATATTACACTGCCGTCAGATTTTAGAGCACAAGGAAAAGTTCATCCGTTAACTCAAACAATAAACGAAATAGTAGAAATCTTTCAAGGATTAGGATTTTCCGTAATGCCGTCAGAAGACAGCCCTGAAGTTGAAACGGAATATATTAATTTTGATATGCTTAATTTTCCGCCTAATCACCCTGCAAAAGATATGCAGGATACTTTCTACACAAGAGTTGCACCGAATGTAATTTTAAGAAGCCAAACATCGGGAGCTCAAATTAGACAGATGCTGCATCATGCTCCTCCTGTCAGAGTTATTTCACCGGGAAGGGTTTACAGATGTGAATCTGTCAGCGCAAGAAAAAATAACCTTTTCCATCAAATAGAAGGGCTTTTGGTTGATAAAGATATTACTTTTGCTGATTTAAAAGGAATTTTAAATGAATTTGTAAGAATATACTTTGGCTCATCAAGACCCACAAGGTTTAGAGCAAGTTATTTCCCGTTCACGGAACCGAGTGCGGAAGTGGATGTTCAATGTATCATGTGCCAAGGTAAAGGCTGCAGAACATGCTCCGGAACAGGATGGCTTGAAGTCCTTGGCGCAGGCATGGTACATGCAAATGTACTTAGAAATGTAGGAATTGATCCCGAAATATATTCAGGATTTGCTTTCGGAATGGGAGTTGAAAGGCTTACAATGCTTAAATATGCAATTAATGATATAAGATTATTTTTTAATAATGATGTTAGATTTTTAAATCAATTTTAATGATATAATTTAATTGGAATATGGAAGAAAACTTAAACTTACCTTTTGATAAATTACTTTCTGATTGTGAAGTTATAAATCCTCATAATCCAAAAGATTCCATTGAAAAAATAACTGCGTTAAACACAATTTATCCAAGTGAACATCTTGTTCTTATATATAATTATTTCTTTGAAAAATCAAATTCCTGCGAAATATTGATGTTTCTACTTCAAAAAATAGATAAATTCAAAGATAAATCCAGCAGACCCGTTTTAATAGATTCCCTTATTATGAAGGATAAACTTTCTCAAAGAATACCTGATATTGAAACGGTAACAAGAATAAGAATTAATATAACAAAAGTACTGGCAAATACAAAAGATTCTCAAGCAGTTTATCCGCTGCTATATTGTTTGAACAGTAAAGAAGAAAACTATAAGCTAAAGCTCTCTTGTGCCGAGGCTTTAGGCAAAATCGGGAATAAATATGCCGTACTTCCTCTAATGAAAATTGTAGAAGATGAAAATGAATCATCAATATATGTAAAGGAGTCAGCTGTTTCCGCTTTAGGAATGATTGGCGACGAAAAAGCGGTAGACTCTTTAGTTTCAATACTGGAAAGCAAAAAAGGCTTATTAGATAAATTTACATTTTTAAAAGAAAGAGCTCTTGAAGCATTAAATAAAATCAGTTTTAAAGGTGACAGAGTTTTTAATGCACTTGTAAAATCATTAAGAGATGAATCACCGCAGATAAGAATTAATGCTATTGAAGTATTAATGAACTCTGATGATGACAGAGCCGTAAATTTAATAAAGGGCATGCTTCTGGATTCAAATCAAGATGTTGTTCAAAATGCCGTTATAGCTTTATATAATATACTTGGCGATGAAATATTAAACGAAATAATAAATGATACAAACATGCCTGATATGGCTAAAACAGAGGCACTTAAGCTTCAGGACGATTTAAAAGAAGAAGAAATTGAAACAGGGAACGATAGTGATGAATAAGAAATCTATTATTTTATTATCATCCGGATTAGATTCTGTTGTATGCCTTGCTGAAGCAAAAGAAAAATACAATATTAAACTTGCCTTAACTTTTGATTACGGACAGCGAGCAAAAGATGAAGAAATATCATCTTCAAAACTAATCGCAAAATACTACGGTATTGAACATAAAATAATCAAACTTGATATGCTAAATGAAATTTCAAATTCGGCATTAAACGGAAAAAGCAAAATTCCCCAGCTAAATGAAAAAAAACTTGATGATATAAATATAACGGATAAAACAGCGAAAGCAGTATGGGTTCCAAATCGTAACGGACTATTTATAAATATTGCAGCGGCAATAGCTGATGCCGAAAAATATTCATATATTATAATCGGAGCAAATAAAGAAGAAGGAGCAACCTTCAAAGATAACTCACAAAAATTTATTGATGCAATAAATAATTCATTAAAATACTCTGCATTAAACAATGTTCAAGTCTATGCACCTTTAATTAATTTAAATAAAACTGAAATAGTAAAAAAAGGAATAGAATTAAATATTCCTTTTGATAAAATATACAGCTGTTATACAGGTGAAAAAAAGCACTGCGGTAAATGTGAATCTTGTTTAAGGTTAAAAAAAGCATTACAACTAAATAACAAGTATGATATCATTAAAGAGATATTTTAATAAGGGAATAAAATGGAAACTTTATATACGGATAAAGAAATAAAATATACCGGAATACAACTAAGTCCGCACTGGATATATAAAAATTTCAACATAATAGGTAATGCCGTTGTAGCTTTTATCGGGGAATGCGAAGTAAATCTTAATCATATGGTGGACATTGAAGATGTTATAAATAATGAACCGATATACAGCAGTAAAATGCTAAGTTTTATAGAAGAAAATTTTTCATCAACACTTATTGAAGCAGTATACAGACAAAGGCTATTAGTTACTATAACCAAAGAGTTAATAGAAAAAATAAATCCGTCAGTTAAAATAATAAGAAGCGGAGATGACTTATATATAAACAAAAAAAAGTTATCTGTATCAATAGCCACAAAATCAATAACATCAACTTTAATACATTTCGGTCTGAATATAAGTGCCGAAAATGCACCTGTCAATGCTGCGGATTTAATTAATGATGCAGGAATAAAAGATATAAGCTTGTTTGCTAAAGAAATTCTTACTAAATACAGCGATGAAGTCAAAGATATCCAAAATGCCGCTTGTAAAGTCAGAGGAGTAAACGAATAATGAGCGATGACAACGAAGTAAAATTTAAAAGAAAAAAAAATAAAAAAAATGCAATGGGATACATATACTTATTTGTATTTGTTTTTCTTTCAGCACTTGCATTTATGTCATATCTTGTAAAATCTTATTCCCCTGCCGTTGATGTTGAGATAGGAAATAAAGAAGATTTAACACTGGGTGAATCAGACATGAGTGTTGAAATTAAAAGCATTGATGAAAGATTAAAATGGATACAGGAAGAAGATGAAATGCCTTCTGTTGCCTTAAGGGAAGATAGAAAAAAAAGATTTGAAGACAAAATAGAAGACCAAATCGCAGATAAACCTCAAGTTGAATCAGAAAATAAACAAGCAGTAATTCCGCTGCCGGAAAAACCAAAAGATTATAATCCTGTTAAAATAAATCAGGATGATTTAAGAATTACAAGTAACACTTCAGCTGAAAAACCTCAACCACCTCAGCCGAAAATTCCCACCCCGTCACCAGCCATACCTTCTTTAACAAAAGTATATATCGGCAATTTTTCAACACTTGAAGATGCAATGAAAGCACAAGAAAAAGTCAATGCCGAAGTTCCGGATGCCATTCCTTTTATTAAAGCTGTTAATGATAAATATATTGTACAATTAGGTTCTTTTTCAAAAAAAGAAACAGCTGATGCTTTTGTAAACAGACTTAAAGAAAAAGGGTATAATCCAAAAACCATAGAAAAATAAAAAAGATGATTTTTCAATCATCTTTAAAATTGATAGTTAGTTATTAAATTAGATTAGATTAGTTTTTATCTTATTAACTTACTCCGTTATATTTTGGAGTTGCTCTGTCTATTGCACTGCCCTCAGCTTCTTCAATTGCCTGTAATTCTTTTTCTGCTGCAGAAAGTTTAGTTTCAATTTTCTTTTGTTCCATATCTAATTGGTTTTCAATTGCTTCTAATTTTTTGTTATATGCCAGAGCATATTTTTCGTTAACTGTTTGATTTAACATTTCTGCAATTGATGCAAGATACTCTTCACTATTGTTTTGATTATAAGCAAGATCACCTATTTCAGACACAGTTGTCCCTGCTCCGCCATCAGCATCTGCTGTTTCAATGTAAGCTTGAGCACCTGTTAAAAACTCGCCATAGTTGGCAAAATTGGTGGCATCTTGTGCCATTTCTTCAACCGTAACTTGACCGTCTGCAATATTTGCAGAAAAAGTTAACATACTTTGTTTCTGCTGCATAATATTGTCAAGTCTTGATTGGAGAGTAAATACTAAATTTGTGTAAAAGATTTTACGATGAGCAAATAAAGCGTACCCCATAACTAACCTACCATTTCTAATTTAGATTTAACTAACCCACATTTATATAAAAAATTTCTTTAATACGAAATTGCCTAATCACTTTAAACAAAAGACGAACAAAGGTCAAAATAGCCTTAAACATACACACCGTTTGCATTTTAACCGTATTTACACTTTAAAAACATCTATATTTATTAGATATTCCATATTTTTTTTATATATTTTATTTATATATATTTTATATAAAAATACAAATTTACTTTTGTTACAAAAATTTACAATTATATATTTTCTGACTTTTTTTTGTACATATAATACCCTGCTGCTCCTAAAACAATATTAGGCAAATTAGCCGCTAAGAAGGGTGTTATTGTATAGTTATACCCCAGAGACATAGAAAATGCTCTGACTACATAATAAAAGAAAATAATTCCGATACTGAACAGAAAACCTCTGTTATGCCTTACTCTCGGAGGAGTTATCGCAAGAGGAATGCCCAATAAAACAAAAACAATTGTAGTAATAGGAAGTGCAATTTTTTCCCAAAATCTCACCTGATACTTTGCAAGAGTTTGAATATTCATTTCAGAATGCTGACCGAATAAATACGGGATTAATTGTATAAAATTAAAATCAGAACCATCGTTTTTCTTTTCTAATTGTGCTTGTATGTCACTTCCAAAATCAACAATAGTTTTTTCAATCCATGAAGTATTTAAAGATTTTCCGCTGCGAGAGATTGTATAGACAGATGCATTATTAAACTGCCACCCCTTCACTACGGAAGTTCCTGTTTTTGCTTGAAGTATCTGTATTTTATCTAAATCCGATAAATCGAGTATTGAAACATTTGCAAATAATTTATCCTCGCACTTTTCAACATAAAATAATCTTTTAAGGTAATTCCCTTCTTTTAGCTCCTTCATAGTAAAGTTTCGTTTACCTTCCGGAATATTTCGCTGAACTAAGGCATACAATGCAAGTGTTTTGGACTGCGATGCAGTAATAGGTACTATTGTTTCGTTAATAAAGAAAGTTAAAAATGCCATTAAAATTGAAAAAGCAAAAATTGGTTTTGCTATTCTTTTGATACTTATACCGCAGGCCTTCATAACAGTTATTTCTGATTGCAGGCATAATTTATTCACATTCATCACTGTTGAAAATAATACACTCATTGGAATTGTCATTACAATTACGGAAGGAAGATTTAATAATATAATCATTAAAGCTATATTTAAAGGCATTCCGAATTCTGAAATTTGTTTTATTAATGAAATAAAAGTATCTGATGCAAAAATAATTGAAGTAAAAACAACAACTCCCAAAATAAAAACTTCAATAATTTGTTTTAATATATATTTATCTAATATAGTAAGATTTTTTAAATAATTCATAAGTAAATTTTAAAACAAAAAAGTTAATTTTCCAATTAAAGTTTTTGCCATTCAAGGCTGAAATTATCCAAGGTTTTTTTAATTGGAGCATTATTAATTAAAATATTTTGAATATGATTTGCAGATATTGTATTTAATTCTTTTTTATTATTTACATCAGGTAATGGAGGCTGGAGGTTATCTAGCTGGCGAGCGCTGATTATTCTTGCCTGCGCCGATAAATCTGTATCTTCAGCTGTTTTAAAATATTCATCATTAAGCGCATCCTTATTTACCGGAAGGATTGGTGTCATTTTTGCAAATTCCAGCTGATTTATTTTATTTGTAAAATAAAGAGCAAAATCTAACGCAATCTGAGGATGTTTTGATTTTTTAGGAATAACAAAGTTCATTAATGAGTAGTCATATAAACCTGTATCACCTGTTAGCTGCGGTATTACTTTTGTATTCTTATACACAGTAGGAGCATTTTCTTTTATCATATTAATGAAGTTTGCACCCGTTACGAGATATTCTAATTGTCCTGACATATATTTTTCAAGTGCATCACGGTGTGTTTGAGTTATGCTTTCCTTTGGCACAAGATTTTTATCATATAATCTTTTAAATTCTTCAAACAATTCTGCACTTTTTTCATTATTTATTGTCTGCGGTGAATTTATATTATATTTATTTAATATTTTTAAAAGAGTATCATTTTCCGCAAAATTTATCATTGTTAAATAAGTTCCATTGTTGGCTGGTAATTTAAATAATTCATCATAAGTTTTAGGCTCGCTGCTTGTTAATGCGGAATTATATAAAGTAACCGCAGAGGTAGCATAAAAAGGAACTCCGAAATATTTATCATTATATTTTAATATTTCAATTAAAGAGGGTAAAAACCGGTTTAATTTTTCTTTATCAAAAGTATAAAGAGCATTTTTTTGAGCCAGAAGAAGCGAGAAATCTGGGGTTAAATTAACCAAATCCGGCGGATTATCCGTCAATATTGATGCAAGTGTTCTTTTTTCACCCTCGCTATATGGCACATCAATCCATTTTATTTTAACTTCAGGATTTAAAGTTTCATACTCCGATATTATATTATTTATATATTTATCGTAAGACCCAAGCTGCAGAGTCCAAAAAACAACCGTTTTGCTTTTGTCCTGTTCTGTTTTTATAACATTAATATACACAACAAAAAAAAGAATAAAAAATAAAATTATAAATAAAATATTACGAAATTTCATAAAATATATTTTACAATAAATTTTAAATTAAAGGATAATGTATTTATTTTATTCTGATGTAAAATATAAGTAAATTAAGTTAAAGGAGATATATCATGATTAATGAAAAATTAGAAAAAGCAATCAATGACCAGATTAACGCAGAATTTTATTCAGAGTACTTTTATCTTTCAATGTATGCATATTTTGAAAGAATGAACCTCCAAGGTTTTAAAAACTGGATGAATGTTCAAATGCAAGAAGAACATGCACATGCAATGGGGTTATTTGAGTATTTACAAGAACGTGGCGGAAAAGTTGTTCTTGAAAATATTGAAAAACCAAAAACAGACTGGTCAACTCCGAGAGAAGTTTTTGAAGATGTATTAAAACATGAACAATTAGTTACATCTAAAATCAATGCATTACTTGATGTAGCGGAAGAAGTTCATGACAGAGCAGCTGTATCCTTCTTAGACTGGTACTTAAAAGAACAGGTTGAAGAAGAATCAAATGTAGGTAATGTATTAAAAACATTAAATCTTGTATGCGACGACAGACAATGCTTATTTATGCTTGATAAAGAACTTTCATCAAGAACATTTAATGCACCTGTTATCGGTTAATTTATTTTCGGATGTGAGGTAATATGAATAATAATGTTTTAAATAATTTATCATACGGAGTCTACATTGTAGGCTGCAAAATAAACGGCAAATATACGGGATGTACCGTAAACAGTATTATGCAGATTACCTCATCACCCGCATCAATTGCATTAAGTGTAAACCATGATAATTACACACATAAATGCCTTGAAGAAACAAAAGAATTCTCTATTTCAATACTTTCAGAAAAATCAAATCCGCTTGCAATAGGAACATTCGGTTTTAGAAGCGGAAGAGACTGTGAAAAATTTGAAATTATTCCCTACGAGGTAGTTGATAATCTTCCTATAGTAAAAGATGCTTGCGGTTACCTTATTTGCAAAATTACAAATAAAATTGAAACATCAACTCATACGGTATTCATTGCCGATGTTTTAAACGGTGATATTATGGACGACAAAACACCCATGACATACTCTTACTACCATAATGTTATAAAAGGGAAAAGTCCTAAATCTGCTCCGACATATATTAATGATTAATTTCTTTCTTAATATTTCTTTATATTTAATTTAAATTTGTCAAATTGAAAATTTGAGCTGTTTTATAGCAGCACAAGGTAAGCTTAGAAATTATATGAAAGGAATTAAAATATGACAATGAATGCAAAATCAATCGGACTTGCTGTTGCAACTGTTACTTCAGTTGTTCCTGCAGCACTTATATTAGGGTCAGCACGACATGCTCATAAAACACTTGGTGCTCCGGGTTCTTTATCACACGTTTTAACAAATGATAAACTTGACAATAAAGGTAAAGTTTTAGTTGAACAAACAAAAGAAAATAATAAAAACTTATTAAAATTGGGCGGTATCACAGTTTGTGCCGGTGCTGCAGCTTCATTAGCAACAGGTTGTTCAAAAACTCTAACAAACTTATTACACCAATTAAAACATTGGGCAGGAGAAAAATTATCTCAAGTTTCAATTTCAAAAATTCCGTCAAATGTGAAGGTAGACCGTATTATTTTTAACGAAGCTGAATTTATAAAAGAACAATTAAATACAAATAAAAATCTAAAAGATATGATTAAAAATACAAAATTATTCCAAAAGCTCAATTCATTACCCACCCCTGCAAAAGCCGGTTTAGCTGTTAGTGCAGCTATTCTTGCATTGGCTGCTCCGATTACCGCATTGATTTCATCTCAAAAAGCCGGCTATATTGAAGGAAAACACGAAAATAAATAATTGAAAATATAATACAATATAAGACCTTGATAAATTCAAGGTCTTTTTTTATACTAAGTTAATGATAAATAGAATTTTTGAAGCAAAAAAATTATATGAAAATAAAGAGTATGATAAAGCACTTAAGGTATTAGACTCTCTTGAAGAACTTAATCTTGATGTGCTTAATTTGTATGCTGAAATTTTTAAATCAAAAAAAATGTTCAATGAAGCAATAGAAACCTATAACACTATATTACAATATATACCTAATGACTATAATGCATTATTTAACATTTCCACTATATACCTGCAGAACAATGATATACAAACCGGATTAAAATATGCTCTAAATGCATATAAAATTAATTCTTCAGATATAAATTTATTATTTCAAATCGCTCAAATGTATTCTATTATCAAGTCAGACGAGGATGAAATATTTTATCTGGAACAAATTATAAAATTTAAAAAAGATATTAATATACTATACAAACTTGGTATAATGTACAGAAATTTGAAAAATATAAAAAAAGCCGCATATTATTTTGAAGAATGCATTAATATCAACAAAGATTTTTACAATGCAATAATTAACTTAATATACATATATTCTGAAGAATGTTTATTTGAAAAAGCAGAAAAATATTTAAATAGGGTAAAACATATATTAAAAGATGACATAAGACTGCATAAAGCATATTTTACTTACTATAAATATAAAAAGGACTGGATAAATGTTGAAAAAGAGGGAAAAATAATTGTTAATTTATCCGAAAAAAAAGAAGAAGGTTATGCATTTATAACCGAAGCTTATTATAAATCAATAGATTACAATCAGGCTGTTGAATACTGTAATAAAGGGCTTGAATATAATCCGAATAATGAATTTTTATTATATAGCAAAGCATGTTGTCTTGATATGTTAAATAAAGAAAATGAAGCATTAGAACTAATTAATAAAATATATGAAATTAATCCTGATTACGACAATGCATACATATTAGAACAATTTATATATTTAAAAAGAAAAAAATATAATGAAGCAATGAATATATTTAAAATTTATTATTTTGAAAAGCATAAAAATAGAATTAAACACAAATTTGAAAAATTTCAAAAAAATGTATGCAGAAATTGGAGAAATGAAGATATAAAAGATAAAACTATTCTGGTATATAATAACGAAGGTTTTGGAGATGCTTTAATGTTTTCAAGATATATTCCCATACTTGAAAAAAAAGCAAAAAAGGTAATAGTATACACACAGCAAGATTTATATGATTTGTTTAAATATAATTTTAAGTTATCCGAAGTAATAAAAGAAAATTATGACAAAGAACTAAAATTTGATTATACAAGTTCTTACTTGGAACTATTTTATAATTTAAATTTAGATCTATATCATATTCCATATGCTGAAGGCTGGTTGAAAATTAGTGATAACTCAGCGGATAAAACTAAGGAGCTTGACATTTTTAAAACAAATAAACCAAAAGTCGGTATATTTTGGCAGGGGAATAAATATATTTTACAAAATCGTTCAATTAGTTTGGAGGAAATGCAGCCTATATTTAATTGTGATAACCTCCAATTTTATTCACTTGAAATATCCGATTTAAATGAAAAAACATTAAATTTCTTTAAAGAAAACAATATTATTGATTGCTCAAAATATATTAAGAGCTTTTATGATACAGCCTCCATAATGAAAAATCTTGATTTGTTTATAACAATAGATTCTTCTGTTTTACACCTTGCCGGTGCATTAGGAGTAAAAACATTTTTAATGCTTCCTGAAAATACAGAGTGGAGATGGTTTTATGATAATAAAACCACACCTTGGTATAATTCCGTCAGAATATTTAGACAAACTAAACAAGAAGATTGGTCTGATGTTGTAAGTAATATTGCAAAAGAATTATTAAGCATTTAATAATGCATAGCACTCTTACGGTTACAAGTAAAAATTTATTCGGATAACTTTATGTATTGAGCATTTTGAATGCCGTCTATTGAATTAATTTTATCCATAACAGAGTTATCAACATCATTATCAATAGTAATAATCATAATTGATACATTATCTTTTTTGCTTGATTTCTGTGCAACCTGCATCCTGTTAATATTTATGTTATTTTCACCGATAACTGCCGCAACTTTTGCGACCATTGCCGGTTTATTTTCGTGAGGAACAATTAACATATGCTCTTCTGCTTCAATACTCATATTATAATCATTTATTCTGACAATTCTGGGCATATTTTTTGCGATTAAAGCACCCGTAACTGTATTAACTTCAACATCTGTCGTTAAAGTAACTGAAATTGACCCTATAAAAGTACAATCTTTTTCGGATTTTGAGGTAATTATATCAATACCTCTTTTTTTCGAAATTAAAGGTGCATTAACAAAATTAACTCCTTCAACATTATTTGAAAAAATACCTTTCTGCACAGCGACTTCCAAAGGTGCAATATTAAGTTCAGCTAAATTGCCGTTTACACTGATATTAACATTTTTTATATTACCTTTTGTAATTTGCTGAACTAAAGAACCCAAATTTTCGGCAAGTCCCATATATTCTTTGACCGGTTCAAGGACATCAGCCTTTAAAGCAGGAATATTTATCGCAGCTTTAGCACTTCCTCCGGTTAAAACTTCTTTTATTTGTTCAGCTACATCAATTGCGACATTAAATTGGGCTTCTGTCGTGCTTGCACCCAAATGAGGAGTCATAGTCACATTACAATCACAATTATATAAAGGTGATGCTGTAATATCAGGTTCTGTTTCAAAAACATCAATTGCCGCAGATTGAACCTGCCCTGATAACAAAGCATCTCTAAGAGCCGCTTCATCAATAATTCCGCCCCTTGCACAATTAATAATTCTTACCCCTTTTTTCATTCTGTTAAGAGTATTTTTATTAATTAATGCAGTTGTTTCTTTGGTTTTGGGGGTATGAATTGTGATAAAGTCGCATTGAGGCCAAAATTCATCAAGACTTGTAACATATTTTGCCCCGATTTTTTCAACAGCTTCTTTTGTTGTATACGGGTCAGAAACTAAAACATTCATTCCCAATGCCAATGCTACATTAGCTACATGGTGTCCGATTTTACCGAAACCAATAATACCTAATGTCTTGCCAAAAACTTCCACTCCTGTAAATTTAGAACGTTCCCATTTTCCTTCTTTTGTCGAACTTGCAGCAGCAGGAATATTTCTTGACATTGCAAGCATTAATGCAATTGTATGTTCAGATGCCGCATTAGTATTGCCGTCAGGAGAATTAACAACTATAACACCGTTTTGAGTTGCGGATTCTATATCAATATTATCAACTCCAACACCTGCTCTGCCAACTATTTTTAAGTTTTTACCGGCTTCTAAAATTTTTTTAGTAACTTTTGTTTGACTCCTTATCATTAAGGCATCATAATCAACAATTTTTTCAGCAAGTTCATCTTCGGATAATGTCGGAATAAAATCAACTTTAGCTATTCCGTCAAGTATTTTACCTGCCGCCTCATTTATTTTATCTGTAATTAATACTTTCATATGTTTACCTCTATTTATTCAGTTCTTTTATAAGTGCTCGAATCCCTGAACCAAGCTCAAATTTATATCCCAGCTTATCTAAAGAAGCTTCTAAAGCCCCTACTGCCGTTATAACATCTCTTTCAGAAACAAAACCTAAAGTTCCCATTCTGAATATTTTATCTTTAAGTTCATTTTGTCCGTTTGCAACTACTATATCATAATCATTTTTTAATACTTTTCTTATATCGGGAACACTAATTCCTTCAGGCGGAAGTATTGCGGTTATAGATGTTGAAGCAATAGAGTCATCCTCAACAAATAATTTTAACCCAAGCGCCTTAATTGCGGTTCTTAATGCATTTGCAATTTTTGTATGTCTTGCAACAATATTTTCTATTCCTTCTTCTTTTATCATTTCAAGCGCAACTTTTAAACCGCAAATTAAACTTACATTCGGAGTAAATGCTGTTGAATTTTCTAAAACGGATTTTCTGTTTGTAGTCCAATTAAAATAAAAATCAGGTCTTTTGCATTGTTTATGAACTTCCCAAGCTTTTTCGCTTGCAGCTAAGAAGGATAACCCGGGAGGCAGCATAAATCCTTTTTGCGAACCTGAAAATAAAACATCTATTCCCCATTCATCCATTTTACATTCAATAGCACCTACACTGGTTACACCGTCAACAATAGAAATTGCGCCATGTTCTTTAATTATTGAAACCAATGTTTTCACATCATTTGTAACACCTGTTGAAGTTTCATTATGTATTAAAGTTACAAATTTTATTTCTTTGTTAATATCCTTGTCTAATCGTTCTTTTAAAACATCCGGGCTGATAGCTTTACCTGCTTCAACTTCAATTATTTCAACATCAGCACCTAAACCTTTAGCGATTTTTGCTAATCTTCTGCTAAAGTTGCCGATTACAAGAGACAAAACTTTATCCCCCTCATTAATAAGATTTGATAATGCAGAATCCATTACCCCGGTTCCGCTTGCAGTATATACAATTACATCATTTTTTGTTTGAAATATATATTTTAAATCTTTATATACAACTTCCAAAATTTTTGAAAATTCACTGCTTCTATGACCAATCGGATGTTTTGCGATTTCTAGCAATACTCTTTCAGGTACAGGAGTAGGACCCGGTATCATTAAAAATGTTTTATCTTTCATAATTATAATCTCCCAAAGCTAATATAATTATTTTCTCATGAATTAATAATTTATTTAATAAATTGTTAACATTGTTAAATATTATTTATCAGGTGTAAATTTTAACTCATAAATTGTTTTTATATTAATAGGTAAGTAATAAATAAGAAGGTAATATGCCAAACGGAATATCGTGTGCATACTTTGCTGCGTTAAATCATGAAAACGGATTAAAGCAGGATAATATCTTCAGGGAAGGTGTTGCACTGGCCCAAACGACAAGGACTATTGATGCAGTTACCGCATCTCAGACAGTAGCATCCGCACCGTTGTTAAACGAAATATTGGGTCCCGTAAAGCCTGTTTTCAGCCGGCTGGCTGCAATATCCAGGAAAATTATATATCCGTTATTTATAATGTCTACAGCTTTAACAACAATGAAATCTAAAGACAAAGTCAAGACAGGTATTTCTCAATCTTCAGGACTCATATGCATGAGTTTAATGGAAAATTTAGAAGTAAAAGGTATGAAAAAATTGGAAAAAATAATTTCAGGGAAAATTAATTTTTCCAAAAATAAATATTTAAGATACCTTTTCTACATAATAAAAGGATTATGTTTTATTACGGCATCCATGACCGGATATACAATGGGTAATAAAATTGCAGGTAAAACTGTTGATTTAACAAGAAAAATATTTAAAAAATCCGAAAATACAAATAAACAAAACAATACATCAACAAACAATACTGAAGAAATTTTTTCGGAAATGGATGATTATACAACGGTTAAAGGATCATCGCCAGAATCATAAGCAAAATACCGCCGAACTGTGAAATTGCTGCCATATTCTGCATTGCTTTATTATTATCATATTTATAACTGTTCTTTTTGGCATCATAAGCGACCATAATTCTTTGCAACCGTGTAACATCGTTATCCGAAGCAAAAGTACGATTAAAAATCTTTTTTTCAAGCCGTTCCAAGCGAATTGCCGTATTATCACTTTGATAATCACTGTTTAAAATATCCTGCTCTAAAACAGCAAGCTGAAAAGGTAAAGAATTATTATTAACAGGCTCAAGTCCGCTGTTTTGATAATAATTATTCATATCTGAACTTGAATACCTAAATTCAGGATTTTTTCTTTTTATGTTCTTAGGGTTAACAACAGCGGCGAGTTTGTCTACCCTTACACTTAAATCCTCATCACTTCTTGCATTAAATACCTTTTCTTCAAGACGATTTAAGCGGTCATATATATTATCATTTTTATATGTTGTTTTAAATAATTCATTTTCCAGTTTGTCTACCATCGGATACTCAACTGATGAATCTTCTTTTAAATCAATAGCATTATTTTTTTGTTTATCAGCAGTCTTAGGCTGATTATTAACATCATTTTTTTGTAATACCGTTTTATCTTCAGGTTTAACATAACCCATGTCATTTTGAATATTTTCAAGTCTTTTGGAAAGATTACCGCTCTTTTTTGAACCGTAAAGATAAGATTCTATTCTTTCAATTCTCAATGAATCACTTTCATTTGAATAATCAAACCCAAAGATATTAGATTCAACAGGAGAAATACTTTTAGACAATGAACCTGCTGCAGATGCCATCTGCGCCGTTATTAATATTAAAACTATTACTATCACTCGTTTCATAATTTTTCTCTCTATATTGAGAATATATAACAGATTTTTGTACAAAAACATATTATCCAGTAAACAGAAAAGAATAAAGCACATAAAGGAAGAAATATTAACATAAATCCCCTTGAAATTGATATTTTATAGACAGCACTTAAAGCAAGAGCATACAGAAAAACAATCCAAAAGTATAATAAAAATTCAAAAGTGCTTCCCAAAATATAGCCGTAAAGTCCAATATTTTTTAATAAATTCAGAGGAGCAAAAAATAAATAAGGAACCATTGCATAAGATGTATAAAACAATATTTTATTTAATTTTCCGTCTTTTTCAAATATTTTAGCCGTATATTCAAAAAATAAAGCAGTAATAAACCAAATGAACAGAACAAATATTATACTTGTAACTAAGGAAATTAAAAACCAAGGCACAGAAGCTATATCCGAATTAAATACATGTTGAGCGGTTTTTGAAAAAGCCGTAATGAATATAACAATTCCAACAGCAAGCCTTACCGATATACAAGAATCTTCATTGTAAAAAAAAGACTTTGGTGTAAATATTACTCTATAAATATTTTCAAAAAAATTATCAGTTGTTATTCCCATAAATATAAAGGCTTTCTGCTTAATATCATACTTTGAGGTATAAAATCCGTCAATTTAAGATTAGATTTTGAATTATATTCCGCAAAACTTGAAAAATACTCGCTGAATGAATTTCTTTTATTATAATCTATTAATTTTACGGGGAGTTTATTTTTAAACTTCTGCATACACATAGCTTCAATTTCATCTTTAGCTGTATCTATATCACCGATAGAATCAACAAAACCGAGCTTTTTGGCAATTCTTCCGGTAAATACTCTTCCATCCGCATACTTTAATAAGTTATCATTAGTCAAAACTGTTTTTTCAACAGAATAATTATCAACTCTGGCAATTCTTCCGTTTACTATAGCATCTATAAATTGATGATAAGAATCATTAATAATATCCTGCAAAAGATTTTTTTCATCAACGGTCATTTCTCTTAATCCGGAGCCAATATCTTTATATTTTCCGCTTTTGATAACAACAGGCTTAACAGAGAGCTTGTCAGTTAAAAGATTATGATAATCCATTACGGAAAATATTACACCGATACTTCCCGTTAAAGTACCTTCTTGTGCAATAATTCTGTCAGCTGCGGATGCAATGTAATAACCTCCGCTTGCTGCAACATCATCCATTACAACTATAACAGGTTTTTTTTGACGAAGCTTAATTATTTGATTATAAATATTTTGAGACATTGCAACAGTTCCGCCGGGTGAATTAATTTTAATGATAACACCTTTTATTTCATTATCAGTCTGAATATTTATCAGAGATTTCAATAAAATAGGAGCCGATGCTTCCCTTGAAAAGAAACTGCTTTCATATGATGAAGCAATTGCCCCATCCAAATTTATAACAGCCACTTTATTATTGTTTGTAATTGTTTTATTTCTGTCATTTTCAGAATAAGGTTTATATCTGTCCATTCTGATAAATCCTGCAATCAGACATAAAATACATATTATAATTATTATTTTAGATACTAAAGATGCTTTCATTTTTCCTCACTGTTCGATAATTTATCTATTGCACTATCCAATAAATCAATCAAAACATTTTTATATTTAAGTGCTTGTTTTTGTGTTTGTGCTTCAAATCTCAATGTAAATACAGGTTCTGTATTACTTTGTCTAATTAAAGCAAAACCATCAGCAAATATAATCCTCAAACCGTCTAATGTTACAATATCATTTATTTGTGTACCAAATATATTATTGTCATTTTCTATTTCAGAAGTAACCATTTGAAGAACGGGTTTTTTTAATTCATTTTTGCATTTATACCTCACTTCATCAAGAGTACACACATTTTTAAAAGGTAAAAGCAAATCTGAAAGTTTAAAATTATTATTTAATCGTTTATTTTTAGCAACGATTTCAATTATTCTGCATCCTGCGTAAACAGCATCATCAAAACCATAGTATCTGTCTTTAAAAAACATATGACCCGATACTTCACCAGCCAATAGAGCATTTTCTTCTTTCATTTTAGCTTTTATATATCCATGCCCTGTTTTGCACATAACAGCCTTACCGCCGAGTTTGTTTATTTCATCAAAAAGCACTTGAGAACTTTTAACTTCAGAAACAATAACTGGATGTTCCCCTCTCACTGCGAGGTTTTTAATAATATCCTGAGCATAAATATACAATAATTTATCCCCAGTGAGCGCATTTCCTTCAGAATCAATTACTCCGAGCCTATCTGAGTCACCATCAAAAGCAATACCTAAATCTGCATTAGTTTCCACAACTTTTTTCTTAATATCATCAAGAGTAGAAGGATCACTAGGGTTAGGATGGTGATTAGGGAAATTACCGTCAGGTTCCGAATATAATTCAATGACATCACAGCCCAATTCTTGGTACAACTTAGGAGCAACCACTCCTGCAGTACCGTTTGCACTGTCAACTACAATCTTTATGTCCGTTCCAATCCTTGCAAACATGGAAATCATCGAATCAATATATTGGGGTACAATATTATAAAGTCGTGACTCACCATGCTTAACAGAAGTAATATCATTAGACATTTGTTCAATAGTATATTCTTTAAGAATTTTTATATCATTTTCACCGAGTGAAGCCTTATTAAAAGTAAGTTTTAATCCGTTATATTCAGGAGGATTATGACTTGCCGTAACAATTAAAGCTCCTGATATTTTTACATCCTTGCTTATAATTTCAGGGAATGAAGCATACTCGGAATAATAACCTAAGGGAGTAGGAACTATATCAAGATTAACAACATTAGCCCCCATATGAACAATACCTTTAGAAAGGACTTTAGCTAAAGAAGGTGAATGAAGTCTTGCATCCTGAGCCAAAGAAATCCATATATCTTTAGGCTGCAACCCTGTTTTATCCTGAATATACTTAACAAAAGCCTTACCCGTATAATAAAACAGTTCTTCAGTAACATCTTCACCATAGATGCCTCTAATATCATTTTTCCCGAATGCAGTAAAATCAGCAGTTTTTGTCATCATTATTCCTTTATAAATATTATGTTGTTGTTAATAGAAAAAACTATTATACTCAATATTATAAGTAATATTATAAAATAAATTAATTATGAAAGAAATCTTTTTAAATAAATATACAAAATTATTTATATTAATGTTCGCAGCACCATCAATATTAGGCTGCCTGATATTTATATTTATACCGTCTATAGCATCATTTATATTGAGTTTTTGCAGCTGGAACTTAATAAATGAAATAAAATATGCAGGGTTAAGCAATTACATAGAACTGATTAATTCTGAAGAATTTAAATTAATAATGTGTAATACAATAATATACGCATTAAGTGTAACAATATTTTCGGCAATAATACCATTAATATTGGCATCAGTAATAAACGGCAGAATAAAATATAAAGAATTTTATAAAACGGCATATTTTCTTCCGTTTATAACACCAATGATAGTAATTGCAATGATATGGCAATGGATATTTGACCCCAATATAGGGGCTGTAAATATGCTGTTAAAGACACACACAGAGTGGTTATATGATGTACATACGGCAATGCCTGTATTAATAGTAATTTCCGTATGGAAATTAACCGGTTATAACATGATAATTTATTTATCGGGATTAACCGCAATAAATCCGCAAGTATATGAAGCTGCAGAGATAGACGGAGCAAGCAGGATTAAAACATTTTTTAAAATAACAATCCCCTTATTAAGCCCGACAATATTTTTTGTAATACTGATAACAACAATAAGTTCATTTCAAATATTTGATTTAATATATCTGATGACACAAGGCGGTCCCGAAAATTCAACGAATGTAATAGTTTACTGGCTGTACAGGAATGCTTTTGAATTATTTAACATAGGAAAAGCATCAGCTGCAGCATACATATTATTTATAATTATATTTGTATTAGCAATATTTCAATGGAAACTGAGAACCAAATGGGTTATAAATGAGAAAGACTAAATTAAGCAAGAACAGACAAGAGTTGTTTTTTGGGGTCTGCTTGTTTATCATAAATATTATCTATTTGATTTTTAATTTCAACAGTTTCTTTAGATACTTTTGGGCTGAATAATTTAGAAATCAATTCAGAAATAGAATCCAAAAGTGAATTGCTTGTATTATAATAAGCATACTCAAATTCAGGATAAGGAACAGCAGTATGTTTAAAACTGAATTTATTATAATTATTATTTATGGTATTAATTGAATTTACTTTCATGTTATCTCTCCGATTAAAGTGTTTTGCTTACACTTTATTTTATATATTCATTATGAATTAGAAAAATTATTTTGTCAATAGGGTAAAATTTAAATAATATTTTTTCTAAAAAATCAATATTTAATGGTGTTTTAGCATTAAGTGTATTTTTACCACTTAATGAGCAAAAAAAATATTAGCCAAAAGAATAATTTTTTTTAGTCCATGTGGCGAATTGTTAAAAGAGCATTTATTTCGTTATATATAAGTATCTTTTTCATACTTCCAACTATTCTTAATTCCAGACAGTAGGGCAATATTGCCCTCTTTTTTTGCGGAATTTCCGTAAAACGAAGTGAGCGAAGCGAACAAGTTTGAATAAGTGAGGGCAAGCTGAACGGCAAGCGACAGCTGAGTGAAGCACTTGCCCGAAAGGAAGGAAATTCCAAGAGAGCGAATTTTGCGCAGGCTGAAAGCCGAAGAACGAAAGAGCCGGAGTGACGACAACGAAGTGAAGGAACGACAGGCTCTAAGTGAGCAAAATTCAAGACAGCGAAATTTCCGTAAAACGAAGTGAGCGAAAGCGAACAAGTTTGAATAAGTGAGGGCAAGCTGAACGGCAAGCGGCAGCGGAGTGAAGCACTTGCCCGAGAGGAAGGAAATTTCAAGATGCGGATTTTGCGCAGGCTGAAAGCCGAAGAACGAAAGAGCCGAAGTGACGACAACGAAGTGAAGGAACGGCAGGCTCGAAGTGAGCAAAATTCAAGAGGGCGAAATTTCCGCCGGCACAGCCGGTCTAAAGTTTGGCTCATTTAATCTTAATTATATTTGTTTTGAACTTTTACCAAATCCTTACAATCGCAATAATATAAAAACGCATCAACTGATTTAATTAAAGTATTCTTTAGTAATTCCTGTTCATCTTTTGAAAAGTTTTGAAGCACATAGTCTTCAGACTTCATAAAAGGCGGCTGAGGTCCAATACCGATTTTAAGCCTGTTAAATTCCTGGGTTTGAGCATATTTTATAACGGATTTAATCCCGTTATGACCACCATCTGAGCCCTTAGGACGAAATCTTATTGTACCTAACGGAAGAGAAATATCATCATATACAACAAATAAATCAGACATATTAATTTTATAAAAGTTTTTCAAAGCAAATAATGATTCACCCGATAAATTCATATAAGTTTGAGGTTTAATAATCCAAAGAGCCTCATCATTATAAGTTGTTTTAGAAATAAAAGCTTTAAATTTATTTTCTAAAGAAAAGTTAGCATCCAATTTTGCAGCCAGAACATCAGCGAACATAAATCCTGCATTATGCCTTGTATTAGAGTATTTTTCGGTTGGATTTCCCAAACACAATATTAATTTCATGGCATGCCCGTCCTTTTTCAAAAATTATCCCATACTTTTAATCTACTTACCAATTAAAAAGTTAATTTTATGACTAATTATAATAAAAAAGCAGGAGATTTGTTATGAATAAAAGTAAATCAATAATAAATATGAAAAGCAGTGAAATGCTTTACAATTTTTTAGAAAATACAAATTTACACAAAAAGGATTTTGCCCAAATGATAGGGGTAACATTATCGTATGTATATAATTTAATAGATGAAACAATTCCGTTTTCAACGAGGAGTACGACATTAGAACGAATAGCAACAGTTATGGACATAGCGCCGGAGGAATTTTCAGAATATAAAATACCGCAAGATCCTATAGTTATAGATGAAACTACAGAGTTTTTAAGAGAAAAACAAAAAGAGAAAAAGATGTCTACAGTGCAATTACTAAAGTCATTTCCAAGGAAGCAGAGATTAGAAATAGTAGACATATTAAGAGGAGCAAGACCAATCCCGTTAGATTGGGAGGCATTAAGTGTTATTGCACAGGTACTTGACATATCAAAAGAAGAGATGTACGACTTTTGGGAGACAAGATTAAAGCAGGTATTACAGAGTGCAGGTTTTAATACAGAGAGTAACCAAGGACTTTTAACAGCAATGTTTAAATGTTCAAGAGACTATGTATACAACAAAATAAAGTAATTAAACTTTTACCTTAGTAACCGATATTTCAACTTTATCGGGAGCTTTATAGGAGTTTTCATCATAAATAATTTTAATCATTTGATATGAATGAGGTATATCTTTAAATGCAGGAGCACTGATATGCCTTATTCCGTTTTCATCAGTCAAAACAGCTTCTTGATGATAGTGTCCCGAAGAAATCAACAGAATATTTTTATATTTTTTTAAAAGATTTTGGTAATTTTCGGTATTCAACATACTCATTTTATATTCAATACGAGGCGGAACAAGAGGTGAATGTTCGAAAATAATAAACAATTTTTTAGGATATTTAATCAAAAGATTTTCAAGCCAAGAAATTTGCTCATCAGGAATTTCCCCGTGAGTAGAAGGAGCAAAATCGGATGTATCATCTAATACAACGCATATAAAATCCTTATTAGGCTTAAAATAATAATATTTTTCATCATTTTTTTGATTAGAATTAAAAGCGGAAACTATATCAAGATAAACATTTTTTTCCAGTCCGCCGAAAGCATGCGCATCTGTATCGCCTAAAACAAGGTAATAGTCAGATTTAATAGAATATAGACCTCTCATTAAGCTTATTACATTAATATCTTTAGATTTATCGACATTATCACCCAAGAAAACAACAAATGAAGGATTTTGTTTTTTGAGAGACGATGATAAAAAGAATAAATATTTATCCATTTGTTCATCCTGAAAGATATAGTGTATATCGCTTACCTGAGCGAACTGAAGTTCTTCAGCAAAAGATGAACTTTGGAATTTAACCACAGCTGAAATAATCAATAAAAATATAAAAAATTTTTTAATCATTATTGCATCGTTTCTGTATATATTTTTGGATATGAAGAGCCTGAGTCAAATCTTTTTTAGTAATAACTTTCATTGAAATTAAAATTTCACCCATAGGCATTTTTCTATACCGTTGGATATCAAGAACCATAGATAGATGTACAAGATTAATTTTCCCCGACTCAATTAATATTTCACCAAGCCGAAGGAAAGAAACATCTGACCAATCATCAATATCATATAGATTCTTCATACAGTAATTATATGCAAAATGATAATTTAAATCAAATATTAAGCAAATAGATCAAGCTTATTAGCACGAGTATCACATTGATGTTCGGGCTTAAGCATTGAAGCATCCATTCTGTCTAAACGAGCAACTAAACCGTCTGCTCCGTTTTGATTGTGTCCGCCTAAAGGAGAAGCAGTTTTAGTTGAAGACTCTGAGAACGGATTAACAGCACCTGCGCTCTGGCGAGAATAATTTCCGCCGAATGTTGCAGGCTGATTTTTTCCCTGATAACCAAATAAACTTAAACTTTGAATTGACATTTATATTCTCCTGTCTATCATATATATAAAGTCGAAAATTTAAAAAAAATTGCTTAAATTTACAAAAAATTTACAATTTTAATAAAAGGGGATAAAAATTTTTCTTGAAATAAAAAATTTATATGATTAAATAAAGGATATAGGCGTCCGTAGCTCAGCTGGATAGAGCAACTGCCTTCTAAGCAGTGGGTCGCGCGTTCGAATCGCGCCGGGCGTATTTTTTTATGCTTATTAATCTTTATCAGTGCGATGAGAACGCAAGGCGAAGCCTTCTTACGGTCGAGCGAAATTTCCGTAGAACGGAGCAGAACGAAGTGAGCGAGTTCGAATATATAAGGGCAAGCTGAACGACAAGCGATAGCGAAGTGAAGCACTTGCCCGAAGGAAGGAAATTTCAAGAAAGCGCCGGGCGTATTTTTTTATGCTTATTAATCTTTATCAGCGCAATGAAAGCAAAATATTAATAAATATCGGCACGAATATTTGCTTATTAAAATTAAACAAAATTTCGTGCCGATTATAATTTCTAATAATTTTTATAAAATTTATCTTCCGCCTCTATGTACAGTACCTAACGCACTTCTTCTTACTACTTTACTTTCATTTTCTTCTATTGTAAGAACACCGCCGTCATTTATTTCATTATGAGCTTCAGGTACATAATTTTTTTGATACTCAATATCACCCTTTATATTATTAAAGAACGAAGAAATTGAACCGAACCAATTGTTTTGTGTTGCATATATTACAATAGCAATAACACAAAGCCAGAAAAACAATCTACCCATATTAACCACCTCGTAAAAATTTTTAACCAATAATATTAAGATATCCTATTTTTTAGCAGATGTCAAACTAATTATCTAAAAAATAGTCATTAAAGCCAGTGTCTCAACATTCCGCTTGCTGTTTTGAAATTGTTTTATGCTTGGGATAGTCAGTGGTAGAGTGCTACACTAGCTTAGATTATATTAAAACTTTTATTTTTTTTCTATTTTTAAGATAGTCAATATGTTCTTTTTTTATTACTTCTCCCGGGATTAAAATTGGTATACCCGGCGGATAATCCAAAATAAGCTCCATTGAAACTCTTGAAATTGCATATTTTAATTCAACTTCCTTATAAGGCATTTTCCAAACCAATGCAGGAGTGTATTTAACTCTGGGTTCAACATTACTAAAAATATTGTAGTTTTCTTCATCCTGAGTAATTTTAATATTATTTGAACTAATTTCAATCAATGCTTTTTCGAGTTTTTTTAATTTTGATTTTGTTGTTCCGATTCCCGTTAAAAACAAAACAGATTTTTCATTAGCAAGTTCATCTTCAATATTATATTTTTCAAACAGGATATCAGAAAGTTCAAAACCCGACATATTTGTAATTTTAACTAATATTTTAGTAACATCGTTATTATAAGTAAAAACTTCTAAATTCGGAACAGCCCGTAAGTTTCTAATCATTCTGTTAACATTTTTCACCAACTGCGAAATTTCAAATTTTCCTTTATCCGAATTTAAATAATTAATAGTACCTTCAATATTTAAAAGCAGAGGATAAGATGGTGAAGTAGTAGTAATCAAATTTAAAGACTGTTGAATAGAGTTCGGATCTATATCAGAGTCTTGTCCGATATGAAGTAATGCAGAGGGATTTAAAGCTCCGGCAGTTTTATGCAGAGATTGAACAACAATATCAGCGCCCTGTAAAAGTGCAGGAGTACCAAGTGCTTTATGAAAATTCCATAAAGCTCCATGTGCTTCATCTACAAGTAATTTAACTTTATATTTTTTACATATTTCATTAATTGCTTGAATATCAGACATCAACCCTTCATAGGACGGATTTGTCATTACAAACAATTTAATATCTTTATTTTTAGATAATGTTTCTTCAAGATAATCAAGATTAACTTGTTCATATACACCCCAATCTCTGTTATAATGGGGCATAAGCCAAATAGGAATTGCTCCTGTAATAACAAGACCGTTATATACAGCTTTATGGCAATTTCTTGTGATTAAAACTTTATCATTTCTTGATAATACTGCATTCATTCCTGCAATAATTCCCGACGTTGAGCCGTTTGTAAGAAAAAATGTTGACTTGGAATTATAAATATGTGAAGCATTATCCTGTGCTTGTTTAATTATCCCGATAGGATTAGCAAGATTATCCGCACCTTCTATTTCCGAAATATCACAAGAAAAAAACTTTTTTCCTAACAAATTTAATACACAAGGAGCTCCTCCCCGTCCCTGATTGTGTGAGGGAGTAGTAAACAACGTTCTGTTTATTTTTTTTAAATTTTTTATAAATTTTATTATAGACATATACTTTTTATTATAAAATGAAATAATTACACGTTCAATTATATTAATTTGTGTGAATAGAAGGTTTTATGGACTACAAACAGGCAAAAGAAAGAATAGAAGAATTAAAAGAAATAATCAGAGAAAACAATGAGGCATACTATGTTTTCGACTCACCTAAAATAACCGACTTTGAATATGATGAATTATATAGGGAATTAAAACGATTAGAAGAAGAATTTCCCGAATTAAAGACCCAAGACAGTCCCACACAAAAAGTAGGCGGAAATATAGTTCAAGGTTTTAAAGAGCATACTCATAAATACAGACTTTACAGTTTGGATAATTCAAATAATTACGACGATCTAAGAAAATGGTATGAACGGGTAAAAAAGGAATATCCCAACGAAAATGATTTGGATTTAGTCGTTGAACTTAAAATTGACGGATTATCGTGTGCTCTTTCATATAAAGACGGTGAACTTATAATCGGAGCAACACGAGGAAACGGAATTATAGGAGAAAATATTACACAAAATATAAAAGAGATAAAAACAATTCCGCAAAAACTCACAAAGCCTGTTAATTTAGAGGTTAGAGGCGAAGTATACATGCCTGTAACTTCATTTGAACGATTAAACGAAGAAAATATTGAAAAAGGTTTAAAAGAGTTTGCAAACCCAAGAAATGCCGCCGCAGGCTCATTAAGGCAGTTAGACTCTAAGATAACCGCACAACGAGACTTACATTTCTTCGCCTATACAGCGATTTCAGATGATAAAAATTTATTTAAAACTCACTATGAAGGTATGAAACTGTTAGAGGAACTGGGGTTTGAAACAAATCCCAATTATGTACTTGTAAAGGGAATAAATCCCGTTATAGAAAAATGCGAATACTGGGCAGATGAAAGATTTAATCTTAATTATGCGACAGACGGTATGGTAATAAAAATTAATGACTTGGCGAAACAAAATGAGCTGGGTTATACATCAAGAGCTCCAAAATGGGCAACTGCATTTAAATTTCCGCCGGAGGAAGTCTGGACAAAGCTTGAAGGCATTGAGCTGAGTGTAGGTAAAACAGGCGCAGTAACACCCATTGCAAACTTAACACCGATACAGCTTGCAGGAACAACCGTTAAAAGAGCAAGTCTGCATAATTTTGACGAAATAAAAAGACTTGGAATAAATATAGGAAACGAAGTCTTGATAAAAAAAGCTGCGGAAATTATTCCAAAGGTAATTAGAAAAAGGGAATATGAAGATTTTGGTGTATACTCTGCACCTGACAAATGTCCGGAATGTCAAACTCCGCTTATTAAGCCCGAAGGTGAAGTTGCGCTATATTGTCCCAATACTCTGTATTGTCCTGCTCAAATAAAAGGAAGAATAGAATACTGGGCATCAAAAGAAGCTATGGATATTGACGGCATAGGTGAATCAATTGTCGAAAAATTGTATAACAAAGGACTTATAAAAGATTTTGCCGACTTATATAAATTAACTATTGATGATTTTATGACAATAGATTTAATAAAAGAAAAATCTGCAGATAATTTATATAATGCAATTCAAGCTTCTAAAAATCCTTCCATGACTAAGTTTTTAACGGCATTAAGCATAAAATTCATAGGAAAAGAAACCGCAGACATTATTGCAAATGAATTTCCGACATTAGAAAGTATTATAAATGCGACTTATGAAGATTTAATTAAAATAGACGGAATAGGGGAAAAAGCTTCTCAAAGTATTATTGATTATTTTAAAGACGAAAATAATAAAATAATTTTAAATAAACTGCAAGAATACGGAGTAAATCCGCAAGGCAGTGCATTTGAAAAAACATCGAATACTCTTGAAGGAAAAACATTTGTAATAACGGGGACACTTTCTATGCCGAGAAATGTTTTTGAAGAAAAAATTAAAAAAGCAGGCGGTAAAGTTTCAGGCAGTGTAAGTAAAAAAACCTCCTATGTATTGGCAGGTGAAAATCCCGGATCAAAATTTGACAAAGCAACTGCTTTAGGTGTTATAATACTGACTGAAAGGGATTTTAATTTATTATTTGAGGACAATAATTAATGAACAGAAATTTTAAAGTTATAACCATAAACGGTATTAGAGGTATGATTACACTAGTGTTCATAGTATTAGGACTTATTGCAGGATTTATAATATCCCCGGGGTGGGCTTGTATGCAAATATGGAATCATATATTTGAGAATTCTAATACAATAGCAATAATTAATTTATTTGAAGGCATAATGTTATGGACTATTATAGCACTGGTTTTATATGCATTAAATAACAGAAAACCATTAATAGGATTCGGTTCCTATCAAGGTTTATCGCCGGACCAAATAAAAGAAATTATGGATAGAGCAAGAAAAAGCGAAGTATTTAAACCTGTAAAAGATTTTGAAATTATGAAAAAAGAACCTGTTGAAAATAATGAACAAACACAAGAAAATAAAGAAATTGTTCAGGAAGAACAAAGAAGGTAATATGAAAAAATTCATAATAATATCAATTTTCTTAGGATTAATCTTTACATCAGTAAATTTTAATGCTCTTGCAAATGAAACAACACAAGAAAAAGGCTATATTTCTTTAAGCGGAGAAAGAACAAAAGAAGTAGAACCGAATTTGGCAACAATTACATTTGCTGTCGAAAACACTGCTCAAACTGCACAAAAGGCAGCCGAAGAAAATAATGCTGCTTCCAATAAAATTATTACGGCATTAAAAGACATAACAAATGCACAGACGGATGTTATTAAAACATCAAATTTTTCTATAGCTCCGATATATTCAAACCCATCTTCAGGAAAAAGAGAAATAAAAAGTTATTCTGCAGTAAATTCCGTTACGGTACAAACTAAAGATATTTCAAAAGTTTCTAAATTAATTGATACTGCAATAGCAAGCGGAGCTAACAGAACAAATAATTTATACTATACTTTTGAAAATAACAACAGTATATGCAATGAACTTTATCCCGAGATATTAAAAGAATTAAAAAACAATGCACAAACTATAGCAATAGCAGGCGGTTCTGCCGTTACAGGGATAAAACATATAAATGCATCATGTAATACAGATATGGCAATATCAAACGGAAGATTTTTCAATGCAAAAGCAATGATGGCAGACGGTGCTGCAGGCGAAAGTGCAATATCTACTCCCGTTGAATCAGGTAAAGTAAAAGTCAGAGTTTATGTTAACGTTGACTTTTATTTAAAGTAGTGAAATAACAGCTTCCGCTGTAAGTAAAGCTGAATTTTGATTTTGCCCAGTTATAATATTTTCTGAAATTTCAACATGTTCACTCCAGGGTTTATGTTCAATAAAATCCGCCCCGAGACTTTTTACTTTATCTTCCAAAGAAAACGGCATAAATTCAGTCATTTTAACAATTTTTTCTTCTTTATTTGTAAAACAAGTCACATGTTTATATTTTAAGATTGAGTCATTATTTTCATTTTTTGCATTAATAAGCCCTGCAATCCCGTGGCAGACCGCCGATATAATTTTTTTATTTTTATACATATATTCAACAATTTCGGCTAATTTATTATCATAAGCCAAGTCAAACATAGGTCCATGTCCGCCGGGGATAAATAAAGCATCAAAATCTTTATAATCAACAGTTGATAATATTTGAGTGTTTTTTAAATATTTTGCGGCATCATCCCATTCCATAGGATTTGAACATGAAAGACTGTTTTCATCAATAGGAGTATTACCTCCCTTTGGCGATGAGACAGTAATATCATATCCGGTTGACATAAAGGTTAAAAACGGGACCGCAAACTCTTCAAGCCAAACACCCGTATGAAGATTTTCATTTATATCAGAAAAGTTTGTAACAACAAATAAAATTTTCTTAGTCATTTTATATCCTTTTTTTCAATTTATTTAATTAAAAGATTAATTAAAATGCCTGAACATCTATACCTTTGAAATAATATAATCAGCAAAAAAATATATATTTATGTTTTAAAAAAAATATGAAAATTGACGGTAATTACTCAAATATATATTTTGGTGCAAAAAACAAAAAAACAAGAGAAGCTGATGATATAGCAAGGCTCGCAAAAAGGACTTTCCCAATTTTAAGTTCTACACATATAAGAATGTATAATAGCGGTAATAATACATCAGCATACAAAGGAATATTAATAAACAAACTGGCAGGTCAAATATCAAAATCAAGAGAAGTAAGTTCATACACCCAAATTCAATATCCATACTCAAATAAACTTACGGCAATAAATAATTTTAAAGTAGGAAATTGTTATGAAATGGCAATATCCGTAATTGCAGGATTAGTTTCAAACGGATTATATAATTCCAAACAAGGTTCATTATCAGTAAACTCGGAAGTTATAAATAAACGCACAGGCAAAGTCGAATATGAAATAACGGATAGAATAGACCATAGTGCAGCTATTACAACCATTGACGGAACAAATTCCTTTGATGAAAAAAATATACTTATTATAGACCCTTGGATAGGATTTTGCGGTAACATAGCAAAAGCACGAGAAGAATATAAAAAAGTATTTGATGAAGAATGCAAAAAAAATGAAGCAAAAGCCAGAGCTGCTTTTGCACTTAAACAGTCAATAAAGTACGATAAAATTATAAATGTTGATGATTATGACGTTAGGTCAAAGTTTTTCTTCAATTATTATGAAAATTACACGGAAGAAGAAATGAAAATAATGGAAAAAGGACTGATTCAAGACTATAAAGGACTTGTTAAGAAGCCTCAAAATAATCAAGCCACTGGCGGACAATGTGTTCAGGATACTTCTTCAGTTCAAACATAAGATAATCTTTTGGTCTATAAGGACGGCGCAGAAGTTTCATTCTTGCTTCTTTCGGGGTTCTATCCGCTTTTTTTTGATTGCATTCTTTGCAGCAAGCAACTATATTTTCCCATATATCAGGACCTAAACGGGATTTTGGATATACATGGTCTAAAGTTAATTCATCAGCCGGGAATTTTTTACCGCAATACTGACATACAAATTCATCCCGAACTAAAATATTTTCCCTGCAAAAAGGCAGTTCCTGATAAGGAACTGCCAATTTATAAGTTAATTTAATAACATTAGGAATTAATATATTTTCAACTCTAATCATACTTTCAATATCATTCAATCGTCTTGCATTTACGGCTTTTCCCTTCATCAAAAGTATTAATGCCCGTTTCCAACTGCATATATTGATGGGTCTGTTTTCAAAATCAAGTAATAATACTTTATTCATATTAACTCCTACAATTGTAGTATTCCCGTTTTTCAATAAAATTAAACAATTTGAGAACTTTTATGCAATAATTAGAATATGCGGAAAGCAAATTTAACGGAAATATATAAAATATTTTTTTTAATAGGAATACAGCTTTTAGGAGGAGGCTATGTTATACTTCCTCTGCTTCAAAAATACCTTGTAGAGGAAAGAAAATGGCTAACGGAAGAAGAACTGATTGATTACTTTGCAGTAAGTCAGTGCATCCCGGGAATAATTGCAGGTAATATTGCAATGTTTTCGGGGTATAAAGCAAGGAAAACATCGGGTGCATTAATGGCAATTTTAGGGCTTATAACACCTTCATTTTTTGCAATAATAATTTTAGCTAGCTTATTAACAACTTTCACCGATAATAAAATTGTTCAAGATGCTTTTTGGGGGATAAGAATTTCTGTAATAGTACTTATTATAATCACGGTAAAAGAGATGTGGAGTAAAAGTGTTAACTCTAAATTCACATATATATTATTTTTTATTATACTCTTATTATTAATATTTTTACCTGTTTCCCCTGCATTTATAATAATAATTTCAGCATTAACTTCATTCTTTTATTTGAAAATAGGAGAAAAGAAAAATGCTTAAATTATATATTCTTCTGTATTATGAGTTTTTTAAAATAGGAATTTTTGCAATAGGCGGAGGTTACGCAACATTACCATTTTTGTACTTTATACAAAGCCAATATAATTGGTTCAGTCTTGAAGAATTAACAAATATGATAGCTGTATCAAATGTAACTCCGGGGCCAATCGGAATAAATATGGCAACATATACGGGCTATACAACAGCAGGAATATCAGGTTCAATTATAACAACAACTGCCATTATTACTGCTCCTTTTATAATTGCAATTACAATCATGAAATTAATTAATAAATTTAAATCCTGCAAAGAAGTAAACTATATATTTAACGGGTTACGACCTGCCTCGTGCGCTCTTTTGATTTCAATAGGTTTAAAACTTTTATATCAAACTATAACTTATACAGAAGAAGATTGGTCTATGTCCGTTCAATTTGACTATCATGCAATATTTTTATTTATAATATTAATTCTGCCCTTTTCTTTTATGAAAAAAAGACCTTTATTAGTAATATTGGCAGGAGCATTAGGCGGAATTATTTTAAATTAATATTAAGAAATGTTAACAAAAAAATCACAACAGTAAATTTTTAAACTCAAAATGTTTTTATATAAATGTGGGTTAGTTTAAAAATTTAATATGGTGGAGGTTAGTTATGACAGTTTCTTTTCAGAACGGAAGTTTTCTGGGCGGCAGTGCGACATCGGGAACACTTACATTAAACGGCGGAATAACGGCATCAAGCTTATACAATACCGATGCGTTAAAAAACAGATATGATTATCAAGAAACAAAAGAAGGCTATGATATATCATACACAGGAAGAGATGCAGCCTTAAATACTAAGATATCGAATGTTTGCACATATTTAAAACAAGGCAAAGAAGACAGAGCAATTGAAGCATATCAAGCATTATTGGATGAAATTTCATCACAAGAAAGATATGCGGTTATTGCAGAAAATGAATCACAATTAAAAGCAATAGCAAAAGAATTAATACAGTCTAATTTAGAAGACGGTATGGCATTAGAAGACTTTATCAGAGCAAATACGGCAAACAGCTTTGAAAGAGGTTTTGAAATCAACTGGGATGGCGATAAGGCAACAGAAGAAGATGTATTAAAAACAATGTGCGACTTGGATGAAACAAGCAGATTTGAAGGATTGGAAAAGGCAGGCGGTAAAACTTGTAAAGCACTAACAGGAGCTGCAGCAGGAGCAGCAGCAGGAGCAGGAATCGGTGTATGGTTCTTCGGTGTAGGCGCAGGTGTCGGTGCAGCTATAGGCGGTGCTATCGGTTTCATAGGCGGTCTGCTGGTATAAAATTAACTCAACAATAATAAAAAAAGACGGTATCCATCAGCCGTCTTTTTTTATTGTATTTATTTCATCTTTTAAATCTTCTATCTCATACTTTAATCTGTTTAACTGGCACGTAACGGGGTCAGGGATTCTATTATGCATTAACTGTCCTTGTATTAAAAGTTTTTGTTTTACAATTCTTCCCGGGACACCAACAACTGTTGAATCTTCGGGAACATTATCAACTACAACGGAGCCTGCACCAATCCTTGAATTGGAACCGATTTCAATATTACCTAAAATTTTAGCACCCGAGCCTACAACAATATTATTACCCAAAGTTGGATGCCTTTTCCCGTGTTCATTTCCGGTCCCTCCAAGAGTAACCCCCTGATATAATAAAACATCATCACCGATTATTGTAGTTGCACCTATTACAACACCCATACCATGGTCAATAAAAAATCTTCTGCCTATTCTTGCTGCAGGGTGTATTTCAATTCCAGTTAAGAACCTTGATATATTTGATATTATTCTCGGGATTAACGGAATTTTCCAATAATTAAACTTATGCGCAATTCTATGCAAAATAAGAGCATGAAGTCCGGGGTAGCAGAATAAAACTTCTAAAAGATTTTCCGCAGCAGGGTCTTTTTCGTAGATAGTATTAATATCTTCTTTTATCTGAGAAAATACTTTCTTCAATAAACGCATTTATTAAATACCTTTTATAAATTTTCTTTTTCCATATTGAACTGTAACAGGAAGCATTGATTTTGTAATTAAGAAATTAGGATTAGCCTGCTTTTCGGAATTTATTTTTAAAGCACCTGCTTGGGCAAGCCTTTTAATTTCGCCTCTGCTTAAGGATTTATCAAAATTAGAAATAAAATCTATTAAAGTAATATCATTTTCTATTTTAACCTCGGGAAGGTCAGATGGGATTTCTTTATTTTGAACAACCTTAACAAAATTAGCCTGAGCTTCATCCGCAGCTTGCTTACCGTTATACATTTCAGTAATCATATAAGCTAATTTCATTTTGATATCTCTAGGATTTGATGTTTTTAATTGTTCTTCAATTTGTTTTAATTCATCATTTGATATTTCCGTTAAAAGCGCAAAATATTTTACAATTAAATTATCGGAAATTGACATTAATTTTCCGTACATATCATTAGGAGTATCGGTAAGAGAGATACAATGCTGAGGGAATGATTTAGACATTTTGACAATACCGTCAGTACCTTCTAAGAGAGGCAATAGCATAACCATTTGCGGATTTTCTTTACCGTAAGCCGTTTGAATTTCTCTGCCCAAAAGGTTGTTAAATCTCTGGTCAGTACCGCCAAGCTCAATATCAGCATCAATAACTACACTATCATATGCCTGCATTAACGGATAAAAGAATTCATGAACAGAAATGGGTCTGTTTTCGGCATATCTTTTTGCGAAATCATCTCTTGTCATAATTTGAGCCACTGTAACTTTTGATGCCAACTTTAGCATATCAACAAAATTAAGATTAAAAAGCCAATCAGCATTATTTCTTATTTCTGCTTTATTAACATCAACAACTTTAGAAATTTGTTCAAAGTATGTTTTAGCATTTTCTTCAACCTGTTCTTTTGTTAAACTGGGGCGAGTATCGGATTTACCTGACGGATCGCCTATCATAGCAGTACCACCGCCAACAATCAATATAATTTGATGTCCTAAGTCCTGAAATTGTTTAATTTTCCTCATAACAACGGTATGTCCCAGATGTAAATCAGGACGAGAAGGATCCATACCGAGCTTTATCCTTAACGGTTTATTTTCTTCTTTTGATTTTTGTAACTTAAGAGCTAATTCTTCAATTCCGCCGGGTAAAACTTCTGCACCTCGTGCAAGTATTGATGCCTGATTTATAAATTCTTCTTTTATTTTTATTGTTTCCATATTATCCACCTATCTGTCAAATTTATTATTGCAGAAAAAAAACAATAAAAAAAGTCCGAGAATATCTCGGACTTTAAAAAGTAAATTTATTATTATACTAATCTAACGTTTGTAGATGTACCTTTTTTAGTCATTTCAACTTTGCCTTCTCTTGCTAACCAGCCTAAGCCTAATTCAGCAAAATTAGCCTTTAAATCTAAATCTTTTTTCATTTTAGCGATTGTTGTTTCACCGTTTTCATTTAAATAATTCCAGATTTGTCCTGCTGTTTCGCCTATCATTTCCATCATGTAATTCTCCTTTGTTAGTAACACTATTAACATTTCAACCATGTAATGTATAATCATAGTATAGTACAGATAAAAAAGGTTGTAAAGAATAAAATGAGAAATGGAAAAGTTTGGAAATACTTTGATAATATAGACACTGATGTAATTATACCTGCTCGTTATTTAAATACGGCAGACGAAAAAGAACTGGCAAAACATTGTATGGAGGATATTGATAAAACATTTGCAGTTGAAGTTAAAGAATCCGACATAATTATAGCCGGAGAAAATTTCGGATGCGGTTCCAGCAGAGAACATGCTCCAATCGCAATTAAAGCATCCGGCATAAGTCTTGTTATTGCTAAAAGTTTTGCAAGAATTTTTTACAGAAATGCACTTAATATAGGACTTGCAATACTGGAACATCCTTATTTATCCGATGAATGCTCAAAAAATGACATTATTGAATTTGACTTATCTAAAGGATTTGTTAAAAATCTGACAACAGGTAAAGAATATATTTGTAATAAATTTCCCGATGAAATTCAAAAACTTATAAATGCAGGCGGATTAATTAATTACACAAAAGAGAAATTACATAAATAAAAAGAGTCCCCAAAAAGGGGACTCTCTTAATATCAAAATTTATTTATTCGGTAACAACTTCTTCTTCCTGAATTTTATCAGTTCTGATAGATGCATTCTTAGAACCTGAAATTTGTTTTTCTTTAAATTTTTTAACTTGTCTGTTTAATTTATCAGCAACAAGGTCAAGACTTGCATACATAGATTCTGCATTTTCTTCAGCTTTAACCGAACCAGAAACAAATTTACAAATAACTTCTGCGGTGTGACTTTGAGCGACTGAAGGATTTTTTATGACACTTAAAACAACATCAATAGAGTGAATCTGGTCATAATGGTTCAAAACCTTTCCGATTTTTTCTTCTGCATACGAACGAATTGCATCAGTAATTTCAATGTTACGCCCTTTAACTGTAATGCGCATTAATTCTGCCTCCATAATTTATCTACTTAGATATTATACCCTAATTAGGGCATGTTTTAAACCCATATATTTATATTTATTTTTAAAAATTTAAAAGAATGATATAATTTTAATGTGAAAAGGATTAAATATGGGTAATTATTCAATCGGAATAGATTTAGGCGGAACAAAAATTTTAACGGGTATAACCGATAAAAAAAACGGTGAGGTTATATCTTTTATAAAGAAAAAAACTAAAAAAGATAAAGGCGCAGAAAAAATTATTCAAAAGATAATAAATTCAATAAATGAAGTTCTTGAAAATTCTCAAATAAAACTATCAGAAATAGATGATATAGGTATAGGAGTTGCAGGGCAGATAGACCGTGAAAACGGAATAATAATAAATGCACCTAACATAGATTTAAATAATATTGCACTAAAAGAAATATTACAAAAAGAGTTTAATAAACCGATATTTTTGGGTAACGATGTGGAAATAGCTACAATCGGAGAAATGTATTTCGGTGCAGGTAAAGGTGAAAAAGATTATGTTTGTATATTTGTAGGAACCGGCATAGGTTCGGGCATAGTACAAAACGGAAGATTAAGATATGGCACAACAGGTACGGCAGGTGAAATAGGACATATAATAGTAGATATCGGGGGCCGTTCCTGCGGATGCGGAGGATGCGGATGTCTTGAAGCATATGCATCAAGACTCGCCATAGAAAAACGAATTATTGGTGCTTTAAAAAAAGGCAGGCATTCTGACATTGAAAATTATTTAAAAGAAGATAAACCGATAAAAACAAGCATGATAAAAAAATCTTTAGACAAGAAAGATGAACTGGTAACCCAAATAATAAATGAAGCATCCGAGTATTTAGGCTCAGGTCTTGCCAGTGTAATAAACTTTTATAATCCGTCCCTTATAATTTTAGGAGGCGGACTAATGAATGCCATTGATTATTTTTATGAACATTCAATCGGAGTTGCAAAAATAAAATCCTTGCCGACTCCGTCTAAGTCAATAAGATTTGAGAAGGCTAAACTTGGCGATTTTTCAGGGGTTATAGGTGCTGCACTATTGTCAAAATACAGGCAATAAAAAAACTTGACTGAAATATATGTTAATGATATTCTAAGTTTGTAGATAAATAATCTTGGGCTTGTGGCGCAGCGGTAGCGCAGAGGACTCATAATCCTTTGGTCGTAGGTTCGAATCCTACCGGGCCCATTTTTTAATGGAAGGAAGAGCTTTTTTACTCTTTTGTATAAGTATGAAAAGAATAATAAAGATAATAATTATAAATATAATAATCTTTATATTTCTGTTATTCATAATTGAAGTGGGTATCTGGTACTGTGAAAATAAAAGACTGGAACTTAACAAAGAAGAGTTCATATTAAAAAACGGTTATATTCCGTTTCACGGCGGTATTAAAAAAGATAATATAGATTTAAATTATTTTCCCTCGGAAGAAAACAATTACGGAAGAAGTCCTGAAGGATTACAATATAAAAAGAAAAAGCCTGTTGTTATATTTGGGTGTTCATATGCATATGGATTTTTGTTAAATAAAAATCAAACACTATCATATAAATTAGCTCAATCTACTAAGCGCCCTGTATACAACAGAGCATTTACAGGGTGGGGCTCGGCTCATATGCTTACTCAAGTCAGGGATGAATTATTCTATAAACAAGTTCCGGAACCGGAATATGCTATATTTTTATCAATGCGTGACCATTTTAGAAGGCTCTATATAATTACTTTTATGTCTAATGAAATGCTTTTTGAAAACTTTTATATAAGATATAAAGAAAAAAACGGTGAATTAATAAGAATAACAAATAAAAATAATTTTTTGAATTTCATCAAACGATTATACATAACTCAAAAATTTCATCATTTTTATGTAAATAACATAGTATTAAAAAAAGATGATTATACAAACGGATATGAATTTTATTTTAAACAGCTATCCGAGAGTAAAAAAGAAATGCAAAAACACTGGCAGAATACAAAATATGTATTTATACTGTATGACACTCTAAAAGATGAAGATATACTTTTAAATATGTTAAAAGATGACGGATTTATTGTTTTAAATTTACCCAAATTAACCGACGAAAATCTGTTAGATAAGAAGTACATATTGGAAAAAGACGGTCATCCGAATGAAGCTGCTTGGGATTTATTAACACCTATTATAGCTAAAGAATTAAAATTATAATATATTTAGTGTACACATTTCCTTATAAGCACAATATTGACAAGTTTTTTCAGTCCTCTCAGGAGGATTAAAATTTAAGTTTTCAATATTTTTATAAACAAAAGAAATTTTTTCTTCTATAATTTTATTATCCTCATCAGTCAAATTAGTATAATAATTTTTTGAATAATCTTCAACAAATATAAGTCCTGCTCTTGATACTTTTCTGTCAGGATATAATTTTTCAAAGGCATATTTGTAAAATCTCAATTGATTTAAGTAATTTTCGTACTTACCTCCGTCAGATATACTGTTCTTAGATTTAGCCGAATTAGTTTTATAATCATATAATTCATAAGTTTTGTCTGAATTAATTTCAATTCTGTCAACATAGCCTTTTAAAAAATGATTTTCAAAAGGAACAAGATCAATACTAAATTCAGTTGCAAAAATTCTTGAAACGGGTATTTGCGAAAACTTTGAATACATTTCGTTAACGGATTTAATTCCTCTTTGCTCGTATTCAACTCGTTTTTCAATAGAATCAAACATTTGAAGATTTAAGGCTTTTTTAAAGTTTTCGCATACTTGAGTTATATCAGGGTAATTTTCTGTTTCTTTTGCTTGTCTTATAGTTAATTCCAAAGCTTTATGGAAGGCAGAACCATAAGAAGCACTATCTGAAGTTTTATCATAAACAGGTATTTTTAATAATTGGGAATATAAAAACTGTCTGGGACAATTTAAATAAGCATTTAAAGAGCTTGGGCTTATTACAAAATCTTTTATTCTTGCTTTAAGTTCACTTTCAAAAGATTTTTTATAATCAAAATCATGTTTTATTATAGAAGATGTTAATTCTTTCAAGTATTCTTCATTAGAATATTCATGTTTATAAGTTTCAACAAGATTATCTTTTTCGTCAATAATATTTGAAATATAAGAAGTCATTTCTTGCGGAGCACCGTCAATCATATTTGAACATGAAAGCATTAAATAGTGTTTTGCTCTTGTAATTGCAACAAACAACAATCTCAAATGTTCGGATTTTTTTGCCTTGACAGGGTCTGTTAAATTATTTGGAGCATCAACAGGCAGTCGTTTTTTATCTGAAATACTTCTGCCTTCCCATTTCCTTGCAATAAGATTAGGAACATAAACATAATCAAATTCTCTTCCTTTTGAACCATGAATAGTTAACAGTTGAACAGCATTTTGCGTATATTCTTCTTTATCAATTGTTATGGGAACAGAACTTTCAAAAGACATACTTATATGCTCAAGAAAATCAGACAAAGAAACTAACGGATTTCTGTCCATAAGTCCCTGTGCTTCATCTATTATTTTTTTTATTGCATAAATATTATCGGTTCTATTAACCTCACAGCCGATAAAATACTTTATTATCCCTGTTTTATTAACCATTTCGGTAACTAAATTTTTTATATTTTCGGAAGATTTTAATTCCATTAAATAATTAAAAGTATCAATAAAATTTTTTACTTTATCTTTCTCCTGCCAATTATGAGTTTTAAGATTTTCGATTATATTGGAAATTAAATCCTTATGATTATACCTGTTTTGTTCCAATAAAAAATTATAATCCGCAGGGTTAAATTCAAACGGTTTAGACAAAAGAAGCGCAAACATTTTATCCGCATACATAACATGATTTTCCAAGGTCTGAAGATAAAAATACAATAAAATAGAAGAACGAATATCAAATATACTTTTACTGACTTTAACCTGATATTGAATATTCTCCGCTTCCAATAGTTTTGCAAAAGTTGTCAGTTCATCATTATCTCTTGTAAGAATAGCTATTTTTGATAAAGCTTTTTCATTTTCAAATATTGGAAAATCCTCTGAATTAATTTGTTTTTTTATATCTGAAATTATAAAATTATTTTCTTGTTTAATATCGCTAAAACCATGAATTTGAATTTTTTTATTTAAAGGTATAATATCAGGATTTTTAGCCGTGAGTTTTTTTGAAATTTTAAATTTAGAAAAATCATTGTTAAACTCAAGTCTTGAGTCATCTTGAGAAATAAGTTTATAACTGAAATCCAAAATATTTTGAGTGGATCTGTTATTTTCATTCAGGCAAATTACTTGTGTATCCGGATATTTTATTAAAAACTTTTGCAAAGTATCTGTTTTAGCGCCCTGAAACTCATATATAATTTGATCGTCATCGCCGACAACAAAAATATTATTATGTCCTCCCCCTTCAGCCAGTTTAAATACAATACTGTTTTCGGAATAATTTGTATCCTGATATTCATCAACCAATATATATTTAAATTGAGAAGAAACCCTTTTCAAAAGATTATCATTATAATCAAAAACATCAAGAACAAGAGAAATCATATCATCAAAATCAATGAAATTATTTTTCTTAAGGTTAATATCATAAGCCTCAAAAATTTCCCAAGCTTCTTTAGCCTTCCCCATTTTTCTTTTATGTGCATCAAGTTTGGTCATAAAAGAAGGAACAAGCTTGCCTTTTTGTTCTCGCTCAATATATTCGGCATTTAACAAATCCATTTGCCCCTGCCAATCAGGGTGAGTATTTAAGTTATTGAAATATTCTTCTTTTTTTATTTTACAAGCTTTAATTTCTTTTACGCAAGCCAAAAGTTCGGGAATAAAATAATAAGCATCCCCCCACTTTGTCCTGTAAAATTTAGGATTTACCTCGTCAATAGTTTCCTTCATCAAGGTTCTTTTTGTAATATCATCAACTAAACTAACACCCGTAAGAAGTTCAAATTCTTCAGGATTATTTTTTATTATTTCATTGCAAAATGAATGATAAGTATTAACCGTTATTGCTGAAGCTTTTGCACCTATTTCATTTACAATTCGTGCTTTCATTTCATTTGCGGCGGCATTTGAATATGTTAAACATAAAACAGAGGAAGGATTAATTCCCGTTTCCAATATATGTTTAATTCTTTGAATGACCGTAAAAGTTTTACCCGTCCCGGGACCGGCTAAAACCATAACAGGCCCGTTAATTGTGTCAATACATTGCTGTTGTTTCAAATTGGGTATTATTTTTTTTAATATTTGTTCTTTTTCCATAATTATTTTTATTTTACCGTTAATTTTTTATCATACTTAAAAGTTCACCCTTATCAATAGAAGATATTAATTTTTTTCTGAATAAAATATCAATATGTTCTTTTGTTAAAACTTTATATTTAATGTGCAGATTTTTAAATCTCTGAATATTAATTATTCCGTTAGTTTTTAAATGATTATATAAATCATCAATTTCTTGAATTGAACCGTAGTGAAGAAGCCTGTGTTTTTCAGGTGCTAATACAATTATATTATCGGTTACATCAGGACCTTTTTCCCGTGAAAATTCGATAATATGATGGGCTTCAACATAATATTGTCCGTTAGGCATTTTAAAAGTCTTTTTGCCTGTAGCTTCACAAGTATATTTAGCTTTAAGCTTGGCAAGTTCGTTAACTAATTTGTTTCGTATTCTTTTCCCGTCATTTCCGTATTTTGTTTTTCTTACTGCTCTTTGATTAATTTTATCTATTAATACCGAATCTTCCTCTATCGCCTTTAATATTTGGGGCGATCTTTGATAAATTATAAAACTGAATAATTCCGCTTCATTTTCATTATCATCGTCAACTTTTGAACATAATTCCTCAAGGTCTTTAAGTTCAATTGGTATTTCACGGTCAGAGAGCATTTGTTCTGCTTTATTTGTTAAACTAAGTAACGAATTAACATTATCATCATCCGATATATTAATCAGCCCGAATATTTTTAGATACAAAAGATATGACTTAAATTTAAAATACGGTTCTTGAGATTTATTATAGCTGTATAAACTTCCATCTTCGTTTAGCCATTGCATTTTTTCAAAAAAATAAGTTTCCTGCCCATGTCTTTCGTTTGTTTCCGGCAGTTCTTTTGCAATATCAATTGCTCTTGATAAAATTTCATCTTCACTTTGAAGTTCATCAATTCTTCCGAGCAAAATAGAAATTTCAAATAGAGATGCAGGTCTTCCTATTTTTTGTAAATATTTTAAAATTGCATATGTTGGTCTATAGTTTGCGTTTTCCTTTATAACAATTCCCTGTTTAGCTTTTATATCTTCATTGCTATTAATATTTATATAGAACCAATAATTCTGCATTACCTCTATAAATAATTTTTCATTATCATAAAGTTTTCTGCAAAATTCAAAATCAATCTTTTTTTTATAACCGGTGTTTGTCTTTTTAAGCAATCCTAAGAAAAATGCCATTTCAGCAGGATGTCTCCACAAACGGGCAATATCACCTTCTTTATTTTTATTTGAAAAGAATTTTTCTTCTAATCTTTGATTTCTGTATTTTGCAGGGAATTTATTTTTTTGTATCTGTTCTGTTATTAATTTTCTAATTTCAGGGTAAGAAATTCCTTCTTTATTATCAAATAAATTTTCAATCAGAAGAAAATATGCACAAAGAGACTGAACTTCATCAAGCTTAATACAAGAAAAATTATCTCTTGGCATATTGATTACTTGTTTATGAAAAGTATTGAAATTTTCTTTTGTTTTTAAATAATTTTTGTAATATATAGGAATTACACTCATATTTTAACCTTTATCTTGTACTTTTCTGAAATTAATAATATTTTGATGATGATGATTTATTTTATATGCATACGGATAACCGAAAGGATACAAAGGTTTATTATCCTGAAGTAAAATTGTTGTACCGACAAACTCAAAACCAATATTCTGCATTATTTTTACAATATCGCTCTGTACGCAAACTTCTTTTTTTTCTACGGTAAAATCACTGATTATTATTGTACAATATTTGTCGACTTTTAATTTTTTATAAGCTTTTTTCATAATTTTTTGAAGGAGCTGCAAAAATTCTTCGTAAGTTTCTTGATTTCCCAAATCATTTATATTATCGGAATAATAATCAACTCCAATTCGGGAACCGCTTCTATAGCCTTTTGAAGACATATCTTTTCTTAAACCTTTTGAATTATTTTTTAAAATATTATGGTAAGGAGGAGATGTAACTATATAATCAACATCAGAAATTTTATCTAATTCTTTAAATGAATCTCCAACTATATATTCTAAATTTTTAATATCTATTTTATTTTTTTTAAATCTGTCAAAAGCTAAATTTCTGTAATCGGGATTTAAATCAATACCTATTACTTTCCTATCCAAATTTATTGCGGAAATAGCCGTAGTGCCTGACCCCATAAAGGGATCTAGAACAGTCATACCTTTTTTAGTAAAAAGTGAAATCATCTTTTCAATATCTTTTATTAAAAAAGGAGCAGGATGTGCATAGGCATCTTTATCTGCATTGCACTTTTCAGATAATAAAAAACTCTTCGTCAATTTTAACCATTCTTTACCTGTTAAATCGTTTAATTTGTTCCTTTTATCGTATATTCCGTTTTTATTTTCTTTTGTTTTTTTGTTCATAATCAACCTTAAATTACGGCAAATTCTTTTAATTCATTTTTTAATATTTTTTCCATAACAAAATAAAAATCATTAAATGACATATCAGATGTCTTTTTAACATTTGCTTCACTTGATCGTTTATTTTTTTGTTCATATTTGAGCTTTACATTTAAGCCTGCATTCTTAATTGCAATATTTATACTTTCCCAATCAGAAATATTATTACTGTTAAAGGTCATAATCATTAAACCGTTATCATCCAGTATATTATAACAATTTGAAAGGACTTGTGTCATATCATTAATATATTTTGAATAATCACAATCCTGTTTAATAATAATTTCATCATTTAAATTTATGGCATATTTACTGTCAAATTCTTCAAGCCAAACATTCCAAACAGTCGATAATTCACCGTATTGAATAACAGAGCCGTACGGCGGATCGGTTATTATAAACTTTGCTTTTAAATTAGTGATTTTCTTACTGTCTTTTATACATACAACACCGTCAACTTTATCAATATCATTAATATCAGTTGAATATGTATAATCAGGAATATATTTTTTTCTTGATTCTAAAGCTTTTAACAGTCCGTTATTACCGAATACGGAACGATTAAATTGTATTAAAGGATTTTGCTCCATATGATTATTCAAATACATAAATGCAGGTCTGCCCCAGCTTGTTGAAAGCGGACGATTTGTTTTTTCTGATCTTGATGCACACATTTTTGTAGTTAAATGAACCATTTGTAAAAAAGCAAACATCAGTGGATTTTTTACATCTTCACTGCTTTTTTTAATCATATCAAATATATAAGAAATAATTTCCATATTTCGTTTTGACCAAATATCACTAATATTATTTCCCCCAAAGGATTTTACAGCAGATTTACAAACAGAATAATAATTATCAATTTTTCTGTCAGGTTTCCAAAAACCTAAATTTTCAGCATATTCATCAATATCATTTTTTTGAGTAATTGTTTTATTACACTTTTTGCATTTATATGAATATGAATCAATTATATCTTTTTTATGCCGATAATTATAAATATCAATACTTTCACCGCAGTTAGAACATAGTGCACGATAATTTTTTTTGTAAATTTCAGATTTTAAAATTTCTGACTCAATTTCATAATAACGATTAATTATTTTTTCAGCAGAGTATTCTTTTGAATATACTTCCACTAAAAATAACGTTAAAGGATTAATATCTGCAATAACAGGTTTTCTGTGCGATTTTATACATTCAAAAAATGTAATGGCACTACCTGCAAACGGGTCATATACTATATCATTCTCACTTGTATGCGCACAAATTAAATCATTCCATATATTATGAGGTTTTTTACCCCAATATTTCTGTGCCCTATATAATGCAGGCCTTGAATCTTCTTTTAATTTTTTAATATTAATATTAAATACAGCCATTATAAATTATTGTAATACTATTATTTACATAAGGTAAAATTTTTAAACTTTTTAATAAAACAAACGGAGAGGGCGAGATTCGAACTCGCGGTAGAGTCTTCCCCTACACAGACGTTCCAGGTCTGCACCTTAAACCGCTCGGACACCTCTCCATTACTGTTTACTATATATTAACGGATTCAAAATATAAAGTAAATATTTTATTTACTTTTATTTTCTTTAAATAATCTGTCTAATTGCTTAATTAATACGGAATAATATTTTAACTCTGAATCCGTTGCTCTGTTTAATATTTTTAATATACTGTTTCTTATTATATTATTTTCTGTTTGAATTTCATAATCAAAATCTTTCATTTGTACACCAAGTACATCCATAATTTTTACGAAATTCTCAAACATGGGATAATGAACACCTGTTTCAATTTTTGATATTTGTTTTTCCGTAATCCCTATTTTTTCGGCTAAATCGTTTTGAGTCATTCCTCTCATTAATCTGTATTTTTTAATTTGTTCTCCTATTTTTAATTTTGTATTTTTCATATTTCACCACTACACAACACTTTTCTACAATCTTATTGCCATTGAGCAATAATTAAAACTCATTTAAACGCACAAATTACATTTTACATATTCCCCTTTTAACTACTATAAATATACATAATTAATAAATTTGATTAATTTTTTTTTGATAATTTCATGTATAATAAACAATATGAAAAAATTTTTTGTTCTATTTATTGTTTTTTTTACATTATTAACATTTTATATTCCGTACTGTAAAAATAATTATATTAAAATACACAAGATTATTTCACCTACTGAAATTTATCTTGATTTCAATAAAAATTTAATTTTTGACGAAACTCAACCTGTAAAAATCAACAACATATATTTTGTTGACAAGAATTCAGATTATACTAAATTCCCTTTATTAAATGAACTTTCACAAAAAGAAAAACTATTTTTTGATTACAATGCAAGAAAAACGGCACAAAATCTGTTAAATCATAAATTTGTTCAATTTAAAGATGATAATATAGTAATTAATAATAAAAAATATACTGATATTTTAATGAAGTCAGGTTATTTTTTTGATGATTCAAAAACTTCTCAACAAAATATAATTAATAAGGCTAAAAATATAAATTATAACAAATATGTACTTTTTAATTTAAAAAGTAAAAAATATCATTCTTTAGAGTGTTTGGAAGCATATAAAGTAAAAAACTATAAAATTATAAAGAAATCCGATATAAATGAAACTTTTATTCCCTGCAAAAGTTGTATTATTCAAAATAAAGAAGAAGTACATACAACTGAATTATTCAAAGACAATACCGTTAATGATTTCTTTGAAAAAGATAATATAAAAATATATTTTCTTGATTTAAATAAAATAATGAAACCCACTGGGAAATGCCAAACAAAAGCATGTCTTGCCCTAAAAAATGAAATTGATAATACTAAAAGTTCTTTAGATATTGCACTATACGGAATTGACAATCAGCCTGAAATAATAAATTCGATTATAAATGCAAAAAGACGGGGAGTTAAAATAAGAGCTGTTTTTGACTACGATAAAAAGGATTATAACTACTATAAAGACACTGAAAAATTGCAAAAAGCAATATGTGATTATAACACCGATAAAGAATATGATTTAAATAACAGCAGAAGTGCAATTATGCATAATAAATTTTTTATTTTTGATAACCAAAAAGTATTTACGGGAAGTGCAAATATCACATCGACAGGTATTACGGGATTTAATGAAAATATATCAGTATTAATTAATTCGCACACCGCAGCACAAATATTTAAAAAAGAATTTGAACAAATGTATAATGGAAAATTCCATACAGAAAAGTCATCACATCCCGAAAAAGAAATAATTTTAAACAAATCAACAAAAATAAAAATATTATTTTCACCACAAGATGCAGTAATAACAAAATATATAATTCCGATTATTGAGAAATCAAAAAAATATATTTATATACCCGTATTTTTTATAACTAAAAAGGAACTTATATCCGCATTAATTAATGCTCATAACAGAGGAGTAGAAATAAAAATAATAAATGATGCAACTAATGCGCATAATAAATACTCAATACATAAAGCTTTAAGGAATGCAGGTATAAAAGTTAAAACTGAAAATTATGCAGGGAAATTACATTCAAAAGCCCTGATAATTGATGATGAATATTCAATAATAGGCTCTATGAATTTTACTAACAACGGTGAAAAATATAATGATGAGAATATATTAATTATTAAGAATAAAGAAATAAGTTTATATTTAAAAGAAGTATTTCAATATTTATGGAATAAAATCCCTGATAAATATGAAAAGTATGATCCAAAAGCAGAGTCATATGAATCAATAGGTTCTTGCTCTGACAACATTGATAATGATTTTGATGACAAAATAGATAAACAGGATGAAGGCTGTTTAATGCACTAACTTTCAATAGGAACTTTTGGATTTCTATATTTCTTATAATTTTTCTTTTTTGTTTTACTCTGTTTAGAGTTTTCTTTACCGAGTTTATCAGGATTATTAATAACTGATTTTTCAAATGATACATCCGAATTTTCAGTACCTACGAGCATTGAAATAGAAAACATAGTATTATGTCTAATTGCATCGTAACCGATTGTAAATTTAGCATAATCAGGACCAAGTGCAACAAGCAGCCTGTTTTCTTGAATTAAATCAGAATTAGGTATATCTCTGTTCATAGCAATAGAAGATAAGTAACCTAAAGATAGATATTTGCATAATTTTAAACTTTCTATAATAACGAAGTTTGAACGACCGTATCTGTAGGCATCAAAAAGAAACGGTGTATCACCTGCAATTGCTGTCTGATAATAAGCAAATGATTGCCTCCAGGGTCCTACTCTTGTATTTAAAGCAGGACCGATTCTGAATATTCCCGTTACATCACCTGAAGTATATGCCGTTGCAGCCGTTTGTGCAACAAGACCTGCTTTAAATTGAACATTGCCTTCTTTATTTTCATAATTATATATCGGCTTAAATGTTTGTGTCATCCATCTGAACCTTCCTTCAGATGCTCCGCCGTGAGATTGTTTTTCGGAAATATAATCTTTAAAAATCCCAAACGTATATTTTTGTGAAAAATTAAGTTTTAAATCCTTTATATAATCATCCCTTGTATAATCAAGAGCAACTGAATATTTTGGTTTTCTAAAACCTAAAAACCATTCGCTCTGATTTGTCAATCTTGAATAGTTGAGCATTAATCCCGGAGCTATATTATGTCTGCCTTTAATTAATATATTATCCTTTGAAGAGCCGTAAGCTACTTCTGTCATATTATATGGATTTCTAAATCTTGCAATACCGCCGATACCAAAATCACTATCACCATAAGTCACCATAGGTACAAGTTTTAAAGTGGAACCACCGGGAACATTTAACACAACAGCAGGACCTATATACATTCCCATATCTGCAATAGATCCAAATTCAGGCATATTTGTTTCCATACTTGAATGAGTTTTATTAGATACCAATTTGAAAGAAGGGATAGATGCAACCTTATGATTTTTGATATACACATCAGCATTTTTTATTGTTATTACATCATGTTCATCTTGTGAATTTACATATATTGTTTTTGCTTTAATTGAATATACTCCCCTTGGCATTTTTTCAGTATCATCCGAAAGATATCTTGCAAAAATACCACTTTGGTCAACATAATTTGAAAAAGAAGTAGCTCCAAATCTTATTGTCTCATTCTTATAAATTTTTGCGGTACCTTCATATTCTTCAATTCTGTCAGAATACATAAAAGCTTCTTTTGCGGATAGTTTTATATCATCGTTTACGGTAACCGGTGATTCTATCCACCCTTCAGGCTTACTCAAATCCAATTTAATAAAATCACCTTCAGTAACTGTACCTGATGAAACAAGCACAACATTTTCATTTGCCCTTAAAATATTTCTGTCATAATTAAAGACAATTTTATTTGCACTAAGTGAAATTTTACTTTTCTTTAATTCAATTTTGGCATTACCTACAGCTTCTATCTCATACCTGTCAGGGAAATACTCCATATAATCTGCCGTAAATTCAACATCAGGTTCTTTATTTACTATATCAATTTCAGTTTTTACTTTTTTCTTTTTATTAAAATGAAATAAATTCTTGATACTAAATTCAGGTTCACCGGATAAAAGTTCTTCTTCTTTTTCTTTCTGTCTTTCTTTTTCACGTTCTTCTCTGTCTAAAGCTCGTGCAAGACTTGCATCATCTCTGTATTTGTGAGTTACAAATCGTTTTGTCTTTTTTTGATTATTTTTGTTTTCATCAGGCAAAATTCCGGGTAAAACTTTTTTTTCGGGTACTTCTGCCTTTTTATTGTCTTCTTCCTTATTTTTTATATCGATTACAGCATTTTTTTGCTCCTGAAGTTTTGTTTGCTCTTCATTTTGAGTTTCATTATTATATTTAATAACTTTAGACTTATTATCTCTTTTTTTCGATTTTTTGTTTTTTAACAAATCTACAAGTGTATCATATTTATTAACTTCACCTTCAACATATTCAGGATTTAAAGATGAATAAAAAGGATCCATACCTAATTCAGCATCAAAATCAGCCGCCATCAATTTTGACGGAATTATAAAAATAAATAAAATTGTTATTATATATTTAATCTTCAACTATACTGCCCTTATAAATAACTGTTAGGATTTTGAGGTTTACCGTTAATACGGACTTCAAAATGTAAATGCGGCCCTGTAGCATAACCTGTTGTACCTACTAATCCAATAACTTGTCCTCTGACAACATTTTGACCTACTGATACTTTTTGCTGTGACATATGTGCATATAAAGTTGTGGTAGGCTGTCCCGTACAAGAGCCGTGGTCTAATATTACAACTTTACCATATCCGCCGTACCATCCGGAATATATAACCTTTCCTGCATTCGCAGCTTTTATTGGTGTTCCGTACGGAACACCGTAGTCTATACCGGTATGGAATATTCTTGATTTAAATATAGGGTGAGTCCTCCAACCAAAAGGAGAAGTAACCCTGCCATGAACAGGAAGCAAAAATCCGCTGCCTACAACTACACCGCTGTTCTTTGTAGATTTTGAAATCATTGATGTCAATCGGTCTGATTGTTTCTTTAATTCTCGCTCCGATTTTTCATATGCTCTTTTATCTTTTTGAATTTTTTCAATAATCGATTTATTTTGATTTATTGTTGTTTTAATTGATGCATTTTCTTTATCAATTGTTTTTATTAAGCCTGAAAGCTGATATTTTTCATATTCTAATCTTCTTTTCAATAATGCAATATTTTGTGCTTCTACTTTTAAACTTTGCATTTTCTTTTTATCCGATTGAATTATTAAATTCTGATAATATATTCTGTCAAGAAAATCACTTATGTTATTCGTAGACAACAATAAATCCAATATCATTGTATGATTTGTTTTATATATACATCTTATTCTTTCCGCCGTAGATTTTTGTCTTATGTTATATTGTTTTAAGTATAAATCAAGCTCTTTTTGAAGTTGAACAATATTAGACTGTTTTTTCTTCATTTTCTCTTGAGAATCTTTTATTGCCTTTTGATTTTTTTCTAATTTTTGCTGATTTCTTGTAAGCTTATTTGTTTCTTGCCTTTCTAGTTTTTTAAGTGAATTAATTTTAAGTCTTATTTGTTTTCTTTTTTGCTCAACATTATTAATGTTAGAAGCATTATTATCCGCAAATGCTTCTAAATTACAATTTGTAAAAATTATTAAAATCAAAACTATATATATTACACTTTTTACAAGTAATTTCATTACATATACCAATTATTTTAATAAAAATACACTTAACATTCCGACACCTAAGAACCATAAAATTAAGCATACCAATAGTATTATTAATATTATTTTTCTATTTTTTCTAAAAAATTCCATTTCAATACATCCCGATTATATATTCTACTAATATAATTTTACTCTAAAAAACATACAAGACAAATATATTAACCGTTTTTTAACATTGCAAAGAAATTTTTTCGGTTTCCGTAAAGATGATATCACACTTAACATCAAATTTATCAGGATAAACAGACTCATATAACAATTTAGAGGGTACAAGTATTATCTTTAAAGGATTAAAGTTAAGCGAAGAAAGAAATCTGTCATAAAATCCTTTACCATAGCCTATTCGATATCCGTTTTTATCTGCACAGACACAAGGTACTATGATTAAATCAAGCAAATCAAGATTTTTTACTTTATCATTAGTCGGTTCTAAAACTTTAAAACAGCCCTCAGATAAAAAGTCATCACCTAAATATTTGCATATTTCAAGATTTTCACAATTTACTCTCGGAAGATACCAATTTTTAGACTTATCATTTAGACAAAATTTAACATTAACTTCATTTTCAAGAGGGTAATAACAAAGAATATTCTTTGCCATTTTATACTCTTCCGATAAAAGAAGATTATTAATAATTAATTTACTTATTTTCTCAATCGGCAGGGTTTTTCTTAATTCAAGCGCTTGTTTACGTAATTGTTTTTTCATAAAAATATTAAACCACAAAAAAAGGGACTATTATTAAGTCCCTTTTTATTATATTTTTCATAATTTATTTGATATTTGAAAAAGTCCAGGCATCATTAGATGGAGTTGTTGCGGCCTGATAATCCTGATTAGAGACACCGCCTTCATCACTACCGTGAGCTATGGGTTTATATAACCTGTTATAGTATTCAATTACCATTCTGTCTGAATTAAAGTAAGATTCAGCAGTTCTGATTGCCTGACGCATCATAATAGCCCATTTTGTCTTGTCATTATAGTATGTAGGAATAATTTGATTTTCTATAATATCCATCATACATTCATAATCTTTTCTGTGTCTTTCTTCCCAAGGAATATTGTCATCAAGACCCGGATATTCAATTGTATAACCGTTAATTCCGGGGAATGTACCTTCAACAGTCCAACCGTCAAATGTTGATAAGTGTAAAGCACCGTTTGCATTAGCACTCATGCCTGATGTACCTGATGCTTCAAAAGGTCTTAACGGTGTATTTAACCAAATATCAGATGCTCTTTTTAATTTACCGCTTAAATCAAGTTCATAACCTGTAAGAACAACAACATTCTTCATAGAATAAGAACTTCTTAATATTTTATTAAACATTTCTTTTCCGATAACATCATCGGGGTGGAATTTACCTGCGAAAATTAATTGGACTTTATTTTCGTTTAACAGTTTCAAAATTCTGTTTTCATCCATAAAGATAAGCCAAGCACGTTTATAGTCAGCAAATCTTCTTGCCCAGGTAATAGTTAAAACATTCGGATCTAATCTTTTACCGACAGTATTAGCAATAAATTCAAATACTTCTTTTTTCATTTCTTTTTTAGAATCCAATAAAGCTTCAAGGTTGTCGGTTTTCATTCTGTCATCCTGCCAGTAATGGAGGTTAACAGCATTTGTAATAGCTCTAATCGGGCATCTGCCTTCAACCCAGTTCCACATTTTATTTGAAACAAGTCCATGTAACTGAGATACGGCATTAGCGAGTCTGGACATTCTAAGTGCAGCAACAGTCAAAGAGAATTGTTCTCCACCTAGCTGAACTGCTCTTTCTCTTGAACAACCAGCAAAGAAACCGCCCTTTAATAAATTATCAACCCAGTGAACTTCATTTCCTGCGGCAACAGGTGTATGTGTTGTAAATACAACTTTTTCTTTTACTCTGTTTAAGTCGCCGTTATATTGATTTAACAATTCAAATGCGGCAGGAAGAGCATGCCCTTCATTTAAATGTACACAATCGTATTTATAACCGATTTTATCTAACAGTCTGATACCTGCAATACCTAAAACTGTTTCTTGAGCAATTCTGATTTTTTCATTTCCGTCATATAACTTATGAGATATTGATCTTGCCCATTCCGAGTTTTCTTCTATATCCGTTGTTAAGAAATAAACAGGACATGTATCAAATATGCCCGGTTCAAGTTTATAAGCTTTTACTTTTACACTTTCACCGTAAATATCAACATTTACAGATTCATTAATTTCGGTTAGAAAATCATAGTGTTTTCTGATATATGCAACTTCAACATTCCCGTCATGGTCAATTCTTTGGTTGTAATAACCATAAGACCATAACATTGTTACACCTACCATCGGCATTTGTAAATATCCGGCAGATAACATGTGTGAACCTGCCAAAAAGCCCAATCCGCCAGAATATGTTGCAATAGATTGGTCAATTGCTATTTCCATTGAGAAATATGCTACATTTGGTAATCCCATTGGGTACTCCTTTTATAATCTGAACATTATTTACCGTCTAGTATCTTATAACAACAAGATAACAAAAAAGCAAGTATTTCGCCAGTCTTTTTCAAAATTATATTTACATTAAAATTTTACAATGTATTAAAAGTATTGTTATAAGTGCATTTTTTTATATAATTAATTTATTCTTAAAAAAAAATTTACAATTCGGAAAGGTAAAAAATGAAATTAGCTGTTTTTGATTTTGATTCTACACTAATGGAAGGTGAAACTTTAGAATTTATTGCAAGAGAGTATAATCTCGAACCATTAATGAAACAAATCACAACTGATGCAATGGAAGGTAAAATTGACTTTTTTGAAAGTCTTATAAAAAGGGTTGCCCTTTTAAAAGGCACAAAAGAAGAAAAGATAAAACAAATTTGCGAAAACCTTCCATACACAAAAGGTGCAAAAGAAACTATATCAGAATTAAAAAAAATGGGATATAAGGTTGTATGTTTTTCAGGCGGTTATGAAACGGCAACAATTCCGGCACAAAAAATATTAGGCTTTGATGCACAATTTTCTAACATATTTCATTTTAAAGACGGATACTTAACGGGCGCTTTAGGCGGTGAGATGATGTTTTCCGACAGTAAAGGCAAAATGCTGAAACGAATACAAACTTTAATGAATATAGATGAAAAAGACACATTAACAGTCGGTGACGGTGCAAATGATTTAAGCATGTTTAAATTTGCAGATAAAAGAGCAGCCTTTTGTGCAAAACCCATTTTAAAACAACATGCAAATATTATTATTGAAAATAAGGATTTAACGGAAATTCTTAAATATATTTAAACCGTATCAAATTTTAAACTTTATTTCCACCGCAGAAAATATCAATAAAAACACCTGCTAAAACATTAGCGAGAAATTTTTTATTTTCTATATCAGATATATTTTCTACTGCATCACAAACGGAGGCAATTGCATCTGCCATGGCTGATTTATTACATACAGTCCAGGTATCTTCACCGTTATTACCCGAAACAGCTTTATACATTGCAGTATGACAATGACCATCCCAGAACATACCACCAAGTTGGTCTTTATTGTTGATATGAATATTACCGTTTTCATCCATTGGTGATTTAGTTATTTCAGCCGCAACATTCCACGTTGTTCCTGCGACAGGATTTAATAATGCACTTACCGAATCAAAATATGTATTTATTGCGGTAATTTTTGCTTTACTGTTATCAATTAATTCCTGATTTTCTTCAATAAATTCATCATTAAAACCTTGTCCGTTAAAAGATACGCAATTATCAACAATAATTGTGCCATCCTCAAGATTTTCATCCTGCGAACTTTTTATTGTGGAATACATTGCCAAATTTCCGCCTTTAGAGTGTCCCGTAACAGAAACATGAACTTCATCAGGATTAGAAGAATATTCACTAAGTACATCCTGTTGTCTGAGCAGGTAATCATAAGCGGCTTTTTGCATTTTTGTATCCGGCTGATACAAAGAATAAGCATTATCTTCCCAGCCTGTTGCACTTCCGGTCCCCATGTATACAACAGTTGCATTTTCTTTTAGCATTCCGTTTTCATCAAGATGACCGTATGTTGAAGCACTAACATAACCGTCATTTTGATTAGCACTATCTAAAATAGTTAAGGTATACAAATTTTCATCATTAAGGATTTCATTAAACATCTTGCTAAATGCATCATCATCAACCGTTCTGAAATTAAATCCGTTTCTGCGCAATTCTTTTATACCATCTGCGGTAATATTTCCGTCCTCATCAAAAACTTTACTGTTTCCGCTGTGTGCGAGCGAATTTTTTAATTCTTCAACAACCTCACCAAGTGTTTTACCTTTATTTGATACACTTGCAATATCAGTATATGCTATACTTGAAAGCAAAAGCATATCTTGATTTGTTAAACCGTTATACTCATATGTATTTGAAAGTTTAGAATCACTAACCGTTTCTTTATTCTTAGCTTGTAATTCCTTGTTCATAACAATAAACGGAATTTCAGAAACAGTATCACCAATAAAGTTAAATGCTTTACTTGAAATATCTGATATTTTTTCACCGGCAATTTTTCCTGTTTTGGAAATAAAGCTTTCAAGTTCTTTTAGGGCAGGCCCTGATTTATTAACCGCTTCTTTAATAAAAGAACTTATATTATCAGAATTAACATTTGTATTTGTTTGAACAGTATTTTGGATTTCAAATTTATCCCCATAGTTAGTTTCGGAATCAATAGTTTGGACAAAAATGCCATTTTCTTGTTCTGTTTTCTCAGTGACGGTTTTTTCATTTGCACCGTTATTACCATTAACATTAAAAATTCCAAGTATATTAGAAATCCAAGACATAACTCATTACTCCTTTATAATATTTATCGGTATGAAAAATATTAACTTTAGTTTTTAGTGTTAATTTTTAATTTTTTGTAACAAAAATATATGTTTAATTTAAAATTAAGCAATAAAAAGAGGAATGAATAAACATTCCTCTTTTAAATTATAAAATGATTATTAATAATTCTTAGCTTTTTCAAAGAAGAAGCTTTTCGGATGTGCGCATACAGGGCATGTCTCAACAGCTGCATTACCTTTATATGAATAACCGCAGTTAGCACATTCCCAAACAATTTCTTCTTCTTTTTGGAACACAGTTTCATCTTTTATATTTTGTAATAATTTTCTGTATCTGTCTTCGTGGTCTTTTTCAATTTGAGCGACTTTTTCAAAAAGAAATGCAATTTCGTTAAAGCCTTCTTCTCTAGCTTCTTTTGCAAAATCAGCATACATTTTTGTCCATTCGTAGTTTTCGCCGTTTGCGGCATCTTCCAAGTTATCTGTGGTTGAGCCGATTTTTCCTCCGTGAAGGAGTTTAAACCATAATTTTGCGTGTTCTTTTTCATTATTTGCAGTTTCTTCAAAAATTTTACTTATTTGAACATACCCGTCTTTTTTTGCCTGAGAAGCATAATAAGTGTATTTATTTCTAGCTTGTGATTCACCTGAAAATGCTTCCATTAAGTTTTTTTCCGTTTTAGACCCTTTTAAATCCATATTTACTCCTTTTCTAGTCTTGAACAATTGCAATATTTAAAGTATAGAAATCATCATCTATTTTAGTAACAGCCCATCTTAATACATCAAATCCCATATTTTTCAATTCGTTTTCAATATATTCGCTGTTAAAATCGCCTGATATTTTAATTTTTACTTCTTTAGTCGTAATCATTATTCTACCGTAACAGATTTAGCCAAATTTCTTGGCTGATCTACATCTTTACCTAAAAATTCAGCTATATAATAAGCCAATAATTGCAGGGGAATACAAGTTAATACCGGTGAAAGTATTTCGCTTACGGCAGGTATTCTTATAACAACATCAAACAAATTATCCAATGATTTATCAGTAGACGAAGTCAGCGCAATAAGTTTTGCGTTTCTTGCTTTTGCTTCTTCACTGTTTGATAAAACTTTTTCATAAGTTATTCCGCCGGGGATAAGAATAGACAGAACAGGCATGGTTTCATCCAGCATTGCGATAGGGCCATGTTTTAATTCGCCTGCAGCATATCCTGTTGCATTAATATAACTGATTTCTTTAAGTTTTAAAGCGCCTTCATAGGCAGAAGCGAGATTTACACCTCTTGAAATATATATAAAATTTTTATATGAAGAAAATTTTCTTGCACATTCCTGAATAACGGAGGTATTTGAAAGAATTTCTTCTATTTTAGTCGGGAGTTGAATTAACTCATGTTTAAGATTTTTAATATAGTCTTTATCAAGCGAGCCTTTTATTTCAGCGAGATGAAGCGCTAAAAGGTAGAATGACATTAATTGAGCTGTATATGATTTTGTTGCGGCAACACTGACTTCAATACCTGCATTAACGGGGATTAGGCTGTCCGCTAATCTTGCCATATTAGAGTCGGGTCTATTGGTAATAATTAATACATGTGATTTTTTCTCTTTTGCCTGTTTAATAGCCGTAATTGTATCAGCAGTTTCACCTGATTGAGAAACTCCGATTACAAGAGTCGAGGCATCTGTTGTGGTTTTTCTGTAGATATATTCACTGGAAGCTTCAACCTCCACAGATATTCCCGCAAAATCTTCAATTAAATATTTACCGACAAGTGCAGCATGGAGTGAAGTTCCGCAGGCAATAATTTCTATTTTATTTAACTTTTTCAAAATATCTTTATCAATTTTTACTTCATTTAAAATAATAGGGGAATCAATATCAAATAACTTTCCGTTTAAAACATTTCTTATAACATCGGGCTGTTCATGGATTTCTTTAAGCATAAAGTGTTTATATCCGAGTTTACTTAGAGCAACGGGTTCCCAAGGCAATAATTCAACTTTTTTATTAACAACATTACCTTCAATATCAGTTATTTTAACATTGTCTTTTGTAACAACCGCAATTTCATTATCATCAAGATAAATTGTTTTCTTTGTATATTCGATAATAGCAGGTGTATCACTTGCTATAAAGTTTTCATTTTCACCGACACCAACAAGCATAGGGGCATGTTTTCTTGCGCCTACGATAACATCAGGAACATCCTTATGCATAACACAAATAGCATAAGCGCCCTGCAATTTTTTAACAGAGTTTCTTACTGCAATTTCGAGATTTTTAGCCTTTGCATATTCATCCGCTACAAGATGGGCAATAGTTTCTGTATCTGTTTGAGATTTAAAATTACATCCTTTTTTAATTAATTCTTCTCTTAATTCTTTATAATTTTCAATAATTCCGTTATGGACAACAACAAGCCTTCCGCAATTGCAGGTGTGAGGATGAGCATTAACCAGCGACGGTGAGCCGTGTGTTGCCCATCTTATGTGACCGATACCGCAGACAGGGTGCTTAAGTTCTGTTTTTCTTTTTTCAAGTTCGTTTTTAAGATTAATTAATTTTCCGAGGGTTTTAAATATTTTAATTTCATCCTCATCTCTTAATGCCATGCCTGCAGAGTCATAACCTCTGTATTCAAGATTAGTTAAACCTTTAAAAAGAACTTCAACGACATCTCTATTCCCTACATAACCTACAATTCCGCACATATATAAATTACCCTTAAATATCTTTTATCTTTTTATATCATACATTACACAAATTGAAAAAGATATTAAATTATTATTAAAATTTTTGAGTTATGAATTAGATTGGCTTACAAGAATATTTTTTTTAGATAAATATATGAGATAGCTCAAAGCACAAAAACTTGTAACTATAGAGGCGCAAGGCGGAGCAATCCCCAGATGAAATAATGTAGCCGATGGAATAAAAGTACATAAAATGAAGGCGAGCGGTATTCTGACTGCGAAAGCAGAGAAAATTGAATTAGCCGCAGCGAAAGCGGTTCTTCCGCACCCGAAGAAAAATCCGTTAAGACAGAATACAAAAGGAACAATCAAATAATCAAAACTAAATGAGCGAAGATATCTTGCGCCTTCGTGGAGTACTGCATCTTCGGTTGAGAAAATAGCTATAGCGCTATATGGTGCCAATTGCTGCCAGATAAAGAATACTGCACCAAAAATAAATGCAAACAGGATTGAAAGTTTAAGAGCATTTACGGCTCTTTGCATATTACCTGCCCCGAGGTTTTGGGCAGTCAAGGCAGTTAGTGCCATAGAGAATGAACCTGCAGGGAGCATCATAAAAGCATTTAGTCTAATAACGGAACCGTATGCGGCAGAGGCTGCAACTCCCATAGCATTTGCCAATGAGAAAAGGAATAAAAAGGATAGCGGTATTAAAGTATCCTGCAAAGATAGGGGCAGACCGATTTTAAATAAATCTTTAGCCGTTTGTAAATCGAATTTAATTCCCGTAAATTTGAATTTAAAGACAAAATCGCCTTTTCTTAAATAAATGAGTCCTGCAGCAACACTTGAAGCCTGAGAAATAACGGTTGCGATTGCGGCGCCTTCTGCTCCCATATGAAGTTTACCAACTAAATAAATATCAAGAATTATATTCATAAAGCAGGAAACAGCAACAAAGTACATAGGCATAACGGAATTGCCAAGCCCTCTAAGAACTGCGCTTATGGCATTATATGCGAATATAAATACAAGACCCAAAGCGCAGACAAAAATGTAATCTTTAGCTGAGGCAAAGGCTTCAGGCGGAGTGTGAAGGATGTTTAAAAGCTGATTATCGAAAATTATAATTACCGAACTGAGAAATATTGCGGCAGCAATAAAACAAACTGTCATTGTATTAATTATTTTAATTATATTTGCATACTCTTTAGCACCGAAAGCTTTACCAATTAGAACGGTAGCACTTACGGTAAGCCCCGTAATAAAGAAAATAAGGGTCTGCAATAATTGTGAACCCGTAGCTACCGCAGAGACAACGGAGCTTGAGCAAAATTTACCCACAATAATTAAATCCGCAGCACCATAGAGCGCTTGCAAAAAGTTTGCTCCTATATAAGGGAGTGCAAACATTAATAGAGTAGAAACAAGATTTCCCTTTGTTAAGTCTTTTTGCGAAGTCATAATATTTCCCGTGTAATTATGATATAATTATACAGTAAAAAATAATAAAAAGGATAAATGCCTCTGTAGCTCAGCTGGATAGAGCGCCTCCGTCCTAAGGAGGGCGTCGCACGTTCGAGTCGTGTCAGGGGTATTTTAATCTAGTATCGCAACATTACACTTGCTCCTTGCAAACGTAAAGTTGCTCACCTTTTTTAAACAATTGTATAAAGGAAAACCCATGATTACATTAGGCAAAGTTAAAGATGCAGCAGAAGTGCTGAAAGATACAATAAGAAAAACAGATTTAATTCATACACAAAATTTAACGGAAAATACCGATATATATTTAAAAGTAGAAAACCTTCAAAAAACAGGTTCTTTTAAGGTTAGAGGAGCTGCATATAAAATAGCAAATCTATCGGAAGCGGAAAAAGAAAAAGGTGTAATTGCATGCTCGGCAGGAAACCATGCACAGGGTGTAGCACTTGCATCAAAGAAAAATAACATTAAAGCAACAATCTTTATCCCTGCTACCGCCCCTATATCTAAAGTTGAAGCGACAAGAAAACTAGGTGCGGAAATAAAACTTATTGACGGTGTCTATGATGATGCATATAATGCCTGCGTGGAATACCAAAAACAAACAGGCTCCACTTTTGTTCATCCGTTTGACGATGAAGATGTAATTGCGGGACAAGGCACAATAGGGCTTGAAATTCTTGAACAACTGCCCGATGTTGATGCCGTTATCGTCCCGATAGGAGGAGGCGGACTTATTGCTGGTGTTGCCTTCGCTATTAAGCAAGTTAAACCCGAATGCAAAGTATACGGAGTTCAGGCGCAGGGTGCAGGAAGCATGTATCAGTCTTATATCAACAAAAAAATACTTGAATTGCCTGTAGTACATACCTTTGCTGACGGTACCGCAGTTAAGAAGCCGGGGAAAATTACTTTTGATTTATGCTCTAAATATGTTGACGATATCGTAACTGTAACTGATGATGAGATAGCCTCAGCTATTCTTGCACTTATGGAAAAACAAAAGCTTGTTGCGGAAGGTGCAGGCGCTTTGAGTGTTGCTGCAGCAATGTTTGATAAACTCCCTATTAAAGATAAAAAGACCGTATGCCTTATATCCGGCGGAAATATCGACGTTAACATACTTTCAAGAGTTATTAACAGAGGGCTTTTAAAATCGGGAAGATTATCTCACCTTACTATTGAACTTTTGGATAAACCCGGGCAATTAAAGGAAGTTTCAGCTATTATTGCAGACTTAGGCGCCAACGTTATAAGAGTAAGACATAATCAGGGCGGTGAAAATACCGATATAAACGATTGTTTCCTTAAAATATCAATGGAAACCAAAAACTCTGAGCACTTTGAACAAATCCAAAAAGAATTAATAAGACGAGGCTATAAAATAACCTCCAACGTTCAATAATTACTCTTGGATTACCCACCGTTCAAGTATATCCTGCCCGATATCATCCAAAAATCTTGAAGGTTTGGATAAAACCATATTAGTCGAATAATCAAACATATCAATAGGATATGTTATTGCAAGATGAGTTTTGGCTCTTGTTACGGCAACATACATTAATCTTAACTCTTCATCAAGTTCTTCATCCGAATTAAATGAAAACATTGAAGGAAATCTGCCGTCTACTGCTCCGATTATAAATACGGCTTTCCACTCAAGCCCCTTTGCACTGTGAATGGTAGAAAGAGTTAAATACTCATCTTTATTTGCACCTTCTTCAACATCTGTTACGGAAGTATCAGGAGGCTCTAAAGCAAGGTCACTTAAAAAATCCTCCAGACTCATATACTTTTCACTCAGATTTAAAAAATGCTCCAAATCCTTCTGCCGTTTTGTATAATCATCATATCTGTCCTGTAAAATCGGTATGTAATAATCCAAAACCAGTCTTACAATTTTTGAAGGATTTAAAATATCCCCTCTCGCCGAATTTATTAATTCGGTCAATTTTATTATACTTTGCGGATTTCTTACGGGCAGATTTTCTTTTGTTATTTCATCACCCGATACTAACACGGGAAGTAATTTATTTGCACTTTGAGCCCCTATCCCGTCTAATAACAGCAATATTCTGTTATAGCTTATTATATCCGATGAATTTAATATAACCCTTAAATGCGCAATTATATCCTTTATGTGCGCCGTTTCAATAAACTTCATTCCGCCAAACTTCTTATAGGGAATACCTTTTTTGGCAAGTTCAATTTCTAAATTATATGTCATCCTTGCACTTCGAGCCAGAACACATATATCATTCAGCGGAATATTTTCTTCCTCTGAAAGTTCCAGCACTCTTTGAGAGATAAATTCAGCCTCGGTTTTCATATCCGTTGCACAGATTAAAGCTGGTTTTACACTGCTTTCTATCGTTGAAAAAAGTGTTTTTGTATATTTTTCCTTCGCTTTTAATAAAATTTCATTCGCAAGCGCTAAAATATTCCCCGAACTTCTGTAATTCTGCTCAAGTTTAATTATTTTTGTGTTTTCAAATAAAGAAGGAAAGTCCAAAATGTTTTTAAAATTAGCGCCTCTAAATGAATAAATACTCTGAGAGTCATCACCTACAGCCATTACATTATTATGCTCCGAGGCTAAAAGTTTTATTATCTGCGCCTGGATTGTATTAGTATCCTGATATTCATCTACCATAATATATTTATATTGATTAGATAATTTCTTTCTTACCTCTGGCTTGCACTCTAACAAGGTTCTTAAGTATAAAAGCAAGTCGTCATAATCAAGAATAGAATTTTTTCTTTTATAAATATTATATTGATTTATAATTTCATTGATTTTTTCAGTGCAATGAGCAAATTGAGAATATTCTTTTTCTATTACTTCATCAGAGGGAATATTTTTATTTACTGATTTTGAATATATATCTAAAATAGTACCTTTTTTGGGAAATCTTTTTTCCTGTTTATCTATAACATTTGAGCGGATATGATTAATTATATCCTCGCTGTCAGCTCTGTCCGTTATAGTAAAATTATTTTGAAGTTCAAGATAAGACGAATATTTTCTGAGTATCAAGTTTGCAAATGCATGGAATGTTCCGCCTTCGACATCATCGCATCTTGAATCCAACACCATAGAAGCCCTTGAGAGCATTTCCCTTGCGGCCTTTTTGGTAAAAGTTAACAGCAAAATATTTTTGGGATTTACTCCGTCTTCTATCAGCCTTGCAACACGGTATGTAAGAGTTTTTGTTTTACCTGACCCTGCCCCTGCAATAACAAGAATAGAACCTTCCTTTTGAATAACAGCCTCTAATTGCGCTTGATTTAACTCTTTCTCATAATCAACTTTATATGTATTTGTTGTTTCAACCTTCTTAAGGGTGTATTTTTTTACTGTCACATTATCCATATAATTATTATACCGTGATTTCAAAAACAGTTTCATTTTCGTCTGAAGATACAAGCCTTATATCTCCGCCCGTTGCTTCGAGCTGTTTTTTACATATATAAAGTCCTGCACCGGAACCGTTTTCCTTTGTTGTAAAATCAAGATTAAATATTTTATCCTGTATATCGTCGGGGATTTTTTCACCGTTATTTGAAATTCTTATATTAACTTTATCCTCTTTTATCTGCGAAGTTATTACTATTTTACAACCCTTTGAGCAAGCATCTGTTGCATTAAATATAACATTTGTCAGAGCACATTCTATATGAGTTTTATCGGCACTTATTACCTTATCATCAAGATTATCTGCTATAATTTCAACCCCTTTATTTTTTGCCCGTTCTGAACATAACAAAATTGAAGAAAGAATTGTCTTCTTAATATTTAATTCCGTTACATTCGGAGCAGATAGACATCTTAAATTATTTATTAAATCAGACATTGTTTGGGATGCTTTATTTATATTTTTAATTGCATTTGTAACGGATTCTGTCGTTTCATCATTTAAAGAAGTATTTTCCAGTCGTTTTTCTATTATTCTTGAATACAAATTTATTACCGATAAATTATTTTTTATTTCGTGTGCGGTAAACTTTGCATTTTCACTAACCGCTTGAGCTGTTTTATATATTTCATTCTCTATTCCGGTCAAATTTTCTTTCTCTGCTTTGGAAAATAATAATTCATTATTCCTGTCGTTTAAAATATCAGCCAAAGCTCTTATTGATTGATTAAAAATTGAATTTTCACGGCGGTCGGGACTGTATTTTAAAAGTATTTCCTTCAAATCTTTTTTAGAGTTATCTTGTATTACTTTTACAATTTCCGCAATCTTTTTTGAGTTATATAATAAACAAAGTTCGGTATAATCTTTATTTTTACAGGTAGAATAATCCCAAATTAGAACAGATGTGTACCTCTGCCCCAATACAACCATAAACTCCGTTGTATCCCATATATTTTCAAGTTCTGAATTTTCAATTTCCTTTATATTATCTGAAAAACTGACTACCTGCGCACCTGAAAACATTAATCTTTTTAATAAAGACTCTCTGCCTTCCGTTTTCAACAGTCTTAACAATACACAAGCTTCAAACTTTTGATTTGATATAACAGGTTCTAATATCGCACGAAAAAGACCATTTACGGTCTTTTCGTTATATTCCTTTTCGGAGTTGTCATATAGGTATTTCTTAAGTGTGTTATATTTATTTTTCATAAACCGATTATATAGCAATTTTTAATTTTTTTCTATTATTAAATCCGTTATTTATTGCATATAAAACAGCTTGTGTTCTGTCTGAAACTTGAAGTTTTTGAAATATATTATTAACGTGAGTTTTAACAGTTGTATCACTTATAAATAATTCTTTTGCAACATCTTTATATGTATAACCTTGAGTTAACAGACCTAATACTTCTTCTTCTCTTTGAGTTAAATACTGAAGTAAAGTTTCTGATGCAGGTGCAGTCTTTGATTCTTCTTTAAATGTCTTTTGGAAATATTCAAAAAATCTTGATGACAACCCTGACGGCAGATACACTTTCCCTTGCATAACTTCTTCAATTGCATACATTAATTGTGCTGATGCCATTGTCTTTAAAATATAACCTTTTGCCCCTATTTTCATTGCTCTGAATATTAAGTCAGGGTCGTCATATCCTGTTAATGCAATTATTCTTGTATTTAGCTCAAGCCTTTCTATTTCGCTTATTGCGGTTAAGCCGTCTTTATCCGGCATACTTATGTCCATTAAAACTATATCAGGCTGATATTTTTTTACCAGATTAATTGCAATATTTGCATTTGTCGCAGTTGCAATTACGTCAAAATTGCTTTCCAAATTAATTAATTCTCTGATTCCCATTAAGTGTTCATAGTTATCATCAACAAGAATCACTTTAACTTTTTTTGTAAAATCTACACTTCTCATATACACACTCAAGCTCCCTGTATTCCATGCCCTACATTTTCATATTACATGTCCGGCATGCTCATCTCATCCATACAGAGATTTATTAATCCCGTTAAAAAGGTTTATTTTTTTATTAATCTTTAGGTGTATAAAATCTTCAAAATTATTACAAAAAGAGGGTTTGAAATATCAACCCTCTTTTTGTAAATTTTAGTGCAATCAGTGTATTTTTACTTTAATGCCCGTTTTTTTCTAACCTTTTCTTTTAAAAGTTTATATTTATTTACAGGCTTAGTATCCTCTTTTGAATTTTCAATATTTTCATTATGTTCCGGAGCCTGCTTTTCTTCATCCCGTATATTATAAACTTCCTCTGCTCCCGAAATTTCCATATCATCAAGTTCTGTATTATCGTCTTCAACTGTTATTTCTTTTATTGAAACATCAGGCATTACCATATCCGCTCCGCTAAGCAAGTTTTCAAATATTAAATTTTCACAATCATAATAAATTTTATCGGCATCCGTTATTTCAAACAGACCATCTTCATTTCTTATAACATTTAATATAACACTTGATGATAAACCAAGCATATGTTCAACATTTTTTTCCGTTAAATTGGGATGTTCAAGTAATATCAACAATTTAATTGTTTCTAATATATTTTTAAAATATTTTACATTAATTGCAAAAACAAATGTCTTAAATCCTTCAATTACAGACTTAAATATATTTATAACATCACTTATTGAAGGTTCGGGAATGATTACTCTTTCAGCTGATGAATATTTTAAATCATCACCCGTATCATTTATTATTTCCACCGATTGTTTATAAGAAAATTCCTTGATGTAGTTACAGGCAATATATTTATCAACATCTTTAGAGCAGATTAAAATTATATTATCATTATTTAAAACCGCATCTTTTATAATTTTTTCAACTTTTATATTTTTTACAAATATATCCGATTCTTTTTTTAATTCGATAATATTTGTTTTGTGTCTCTTTTTCCCTGATTTAACTATTCTATCTCTTAAATTCATTTATTTATCACTATCTATCATATATTTTGCCAATTGTTCATAGGTTCTTGTAATATCAACATCAGGATTAACCTCATCGATAGTTACACCTTTATCAAAAGATGAATTTGCAGCTATGTAATTTTTAGGGATTTTGGTAAATATGGGTCTGCCGACTAAACCTTCAATTTTATCCAACATAGATTCATCTTTTTGTTCTTTATATTTATTTAATATAACTCTTACTGCCTTATTTTTTAATTTGTATTTCATTATACTGCTGTCTGCATCTTCTGCCATAAGCAGACTCGGTTCTATTATCAAATAAACAAAATCCGCATTATTAATAATAATTTCATCAGACTTGCCTAAAGAACTGTCATTATCAATAATTATGTATTTATAATAATTCTTTAAAATAGAAAAGAAATTACTTAAATGGTTATCGTTAAGTGATTGATTTATATTTGAACACATTCCGGTTCCTAAAATATATAAAGGAACATCACCGTAATTAACGAGTTTAGAAAGCATTTGCGCCGCATTTTCATTTGTCATTTCATTAACATATCGAATTGTAGTATAATGAACTTCCATATTTAATATTTGGAATATATCCGTAAGGTTATTATTAAAATCAACTATTAATACTTTTTCACCCGATTGTTTAGCAAGCTGCTTTGCCAAATTCAATACAAAAAATGTTTTGCCAACCCCTTTTGTGACAGAGATTACCGAATATATTTTTGAACCCATGATTTTATCCTTTACATTAATTTCATCGTAATAGATTTTTTGAAGAGAATTTAAAAATTCAGATTTAATAAGAGGTTTAAAAAGAAAATCTTTTGCCCCGCATCTTAGTGCCTTTACTTGAATATCCGTTGATTTATCGTATGAGATTATTATTAATTTATTATTTTTATTATGTGCAATTTTATACAAAATTTCAATATTTTTTAAAATTGTTTTATTAATGTTAACAATTATTATTTTTTTGTTATCGTCAGAAGGGATTAAAGCCTCATCAAAATCAGTAAAATTAACAAAGTCATATGAAAATGTAATTTCACTTAAGTAGCTTTCAACGAGTGTTTTAGTTACTTCTTCATCATCAAATAAAATTATTGATATTCTTTTATCCATATTACCCATTTTACAATAAAATATAACACATGGAATAATTTTTATGTAATAATAAAAATATGAGAGTAAGTATAATAGGTGCAGGTCTTGCCGGCAGTGAAGCCGCATTACAGCTTGCAAAACAAGGTATATATACCGATTTATATGAAATGCGTCCCGAAAAGCAAACAGGAGCCCATAAAACAGGTGATTTCGCAGAATTTGTTTGTTCAAACAGTCTGGGGTCTTATGATATTACAAATGCATCAGGACTTTTAAAACACGAAATGGAATCTTTAGGCTCCGAATTAATGCCTTTAATTATGGACTCACAAGTACCTGCAGGCGGAGCACTCGCTATTGACAGAGTTCTATTTTCTAAAAAAGTTACGGATAAAATATTATCTAATCAGTTTATTAATGTTATAAGACGGGAAGTAACATCCTTAAACACAGAAAGTCCGATTATTATAGCATCAGGACCTTTAACATCTGAAATTTTATCAATCAGCATTAAAAATTTTTTAGGTGAAGATTATTTATACTTTTTTGATGCAATAGCCCCCGTTATTGAAAAAGATTCCATAAATTTTGATAAGGCTTTTTATCTGAACCGATACAACAAAGGAAATAAAGACTATATTAACTGCCCTATGAATAAAGAAGAATATCAAAATTTTTATAATATTCTTATTAATGCACCCGGAATTGAACTTAAATCATTTGAAAAAGATGCCAATTTTTTTGAAGGATGTCTGCCAGTTGAAATATTGGCTTCAAGAGGTGTTGATACATTAAGGTTTGGACCTTTAAAACCTATCGGGCTCGTTGACGAAAGAACGGGAATAAATAATTATGCCGTAGTACAGCTCAGACAGGATGATAAACAGGCAAATTTATATAATCTCGTCGGGTTTCAAACTAATCTTAAATGGGGAAGTCAAAAAGAATTAATTCAATCAATCCCGGGGCTTGAAAATGCAAATATTGTCAGATACGGAGTAATGCACAGAAATACTTTTATTAACAGTCCGAAAACTCTTAATCCGACACTCCAATCAAGAAAAAGTCCCAATATATTTTTTGCGGGGCAGATTACAGGAACTGAAGGATATACGGAATCTATTGCATCAGGACTGCTTGCAGGTTTGAATATGGCAAATTACATTAATAAAGAACCGCTGTTAAAACTCCCTGCGGAAACTATGCTGGGAGCTTTAATGAACTATATATCCTATGAGGGACATAGTTCTTTTCAGCCTATAAATTCAAATTGGGGCATTTTACCGCCTGTTGCAATAAATAAAGAAATAAGAAAAAATAAAAAATTAAAAAAAGAATTCCTTGCCAAAAGAGCCGAAGAAACTCTTAAGAATTTTTTAAATACGATTTAAAATCCCTATCCGCTTCAAAATAATAACCGCAGCCCTTTAATGGTTTTCCGCCGTTTATTAAAAATTTTGTATTTACTTTCGGATACTGACGACACCCGAGCCCCCTGAAAAAATAAACTCTGCATCTGTTATCATCTGCTATTGCAGCACAAGTAAACAATAAAGCTCCTGTTTCACTTTTACCCGAAATATAAAATTTTCTGAAATGTTTATCCCACTCTTTTACCTTTTCAAACTGGTCTTCTGTTTTAATCGGCTCATCTTCTATATAAAGCAATATATTTCGACAGCAAGCTCCGCACTTTTTGCAGTGCCCCTTTCTTACATATTTTGAAGACGTTATTTTTTGTACAATAAATTTTATATATTTTAACATCAGTAAACCATAAATTCTGTATGCGCAAAGGGATATGTCTTTTTATTTAAATAAAAAAATTGAAGGATATATCTTCCCGGCTTTTGTATGTATATATAGTCCCTGTATATGTCAGAAGAAGTATCAATATATAAATCTTTTGTCATATTTATGGAATAACCCCAATTGGATGTTTTTTCATTTTGGTTTGAAACCTGCATTCTTACTCCGGAATATTTTAAACCGTCAGGCAATATAAGAGCATAATATATTCTTGATTTAACGGGGAAATTCCTCTCTATTCTTTTTATACTCTGATTGGTTATTGCTTCTTGGGATAATATTAAATATGGTTTTTGTTTTTTAAACCCTGTACAAAACAATAACGGAAATATTAATAATACTAATAATATTCTTTTCATTACTGACTGGTTTTTTCTGCTTGAGTTATTCTCTTTTTTAAATTATTAACTTTATTTTGTATATTCGTTTTTAGATTTTTATCTTGCGTATAAATAACAAATTTTTCGTAATTTTCAACGGCAGAACTTAAATTGTTTTCTTTTTCATAAGCAAGCCCTAATGCATAATAAGCATAAGCATAATCATTTTTAAGCTCAATAACTTTTTCAAAACAGTCTTTTGCCTCCGTGAGTTTATTTTGTTCAGCCAGACATAAACCCTTATTAAAATATGCGTCAGGATTATCTGCGGTTGTCTTTATCGCTTCATCATAGGATTTTACAGCTTCATCCAGCTGATTTAACCCTTTATATGTGTTTCCTATTTTTATGTTTATATATTCATCTTTCGGATTTGCACCATAAGCTTTTTGATACTCCAATAGTGCCGATTTATAATCCTTTACCTTATAATAGTTATCTCCCAGGCTTACAAAATATGTAAAGTTTTCTTCAGGATTATTTTTTTCATTTGCCTCAATAGCTTTTTCATAAATTAACTTTGCTTCATCCGTTTTATCATATTTGCTGAGGGTTTTTCCGTATGCAGAAAGAACTTCAGGATTATCAGGCGCTATAGACATTGCCCTTTCATAATATTCTGTCATTTTAGATTTTGAACCCATCTTTTCATAAGCATTTGCAATAGCGATATATAATAAAGGATTATCACCGTCATATTTAATCGCATTTTCGTATGATGAAACAGCTTTTTTATAATTTCCGGTCTGATAATAGCTGTCACCTTGTGCACAGTATGCTTTTATTAAATATTCTCTTGCTGTTTTATTAGCAGGTTCTTTTGTTAAAACATTATTATACAAGGAAATAGATTCTTCATATCTTTTTTGTGCATGCATTGCTATTGCTTTATTTAACACATACTCACTATTATCAGGAGCTGAAGCTATTAAACTGTCATATACTCCTATTGCTTCATCATATCGTTTTGCAAGATGATACGATTTCGCAAGCTCTTTTTGAATATCCATATTTTTAGGTGAGACCGCCCTGCCCGTTTCAAGCATTTTTATTGCATTTTCATAATCACCTTTTTTGGAATATATTATTCCTGCATTAAGATAAGCAACATCATTATCTTTAACTTCGGTTATATATTTATTGTACTGTTCAAGTGCTTCATCATATTTTTCTTTATCAGCCAATAAATTTGCAAAATCAAATCTGATTGAATTCATATCGGGATTAATATCCAAAACCTTTATAAATTCCTGCTCCGCTTCATTATCTTTAGATTGAGCAAGATAAACATACGCAAGATTTGCTCTTGCAACATAGTCGTTTGAATCTTTTTCAACTGCTTTTTTTAATATTTGTTCGGCATTGTTATAATCGGATATACGATATAATGCAAGGCCGTAATTTGAATAATCATCAAAACTGTTAGGATTTTTCAAATATAAATCATTATAAATTTTAACGGCATCCTGCGGTTTATTCATTCTTAAATATATAGATGCCATATTTTCTCTTGCATCCAAAGCATCAGGATAATAGTTTAAAAACATTTGATAATATTTTATGGCTTCTTCATCTTCTTTTAAATGAGTTTTTACACTTGCAAGATTTAAATAATTATATTTATATTCGGGGAAAATTTTCATTGCCTGAGAATATGCATCATCAGCATTTTTATAATCCTGAAGCTGTTCGTATATATTACCAAGGCTGATATAAATAAAAGCATCATCGGGTCTTAATTTTAATGCTTTTTTATATGCATCAACAGCATTACCCCACTCACCCAATTCCGAGTACATTCCGGCAAGCTTTGTATAAAGAAGAGCATCATCCCCTGAAAGTTGAATTGCTTTATTTAAACTTTCAACAGCCTCAGAATATTTTCCGTTATCTGAATATGTACAAGCTTCTTTATAGTATTGATTTGCCTCAGGAGTCATCGCAAATGCCGATAACGAAAGTAATCCAACAGTTAAAAATCCTGAAATTATTTGCTTAGTATTAATGATACACCCTCCAAATTTTACATTATAATTATCTTATTTTATTTGCTAAAAATCAAGCTATGTTTCTTCCCTTTTATTAAGCCTTAAATACATTCTTGAGTTAATTTCTCCGCCAACGAGCATTATTAAAGAAGTATAATAAAGCCATACCATTAAAATGGCAAATGCCCCAATTGTTCCGTATACTTTGTTATATGCATTTAAATTACTTAAATACAAAGAAAAACACCAAGAACCGAGCATCCAGAAAAAGCTGAAAAATAAAGTTCCGGGTAATACACTTCTGAATTTAATTTTGTCATTTCCCTCTATACAGGGAAGTATAAAATAATTACCCAAAGCACAGAATACCAGCGCTAAATATGATACCGGCCATCTTATTACGGAAATTATATCAATCGATAATTTAGATAATATTGTATATTGTAAAGTAAAATCCAAAAATACTTTACCAAGAACAATCAAATTAACTGCAAGAAAAAGAAGAAGCGAATTAACAAACACCATTATTACAGAAAGTGTTCTTGTATAAATAAAACTTCTCGTTTCTTCTATGGCATAAGCTCTGTTCAACCCTTTTATAATAACCGCAAGTGCATTAGATGCAAGCCAAATTGTAATAATAAGACCGAAAATAGCAATTAATTTACCCTGCTTAAATATCATAGCTTCATTTAAAGTACTTAAAATTAAAGAAGCAACATCTTTTGGTGCAATATTGGTTAGAAAGTTTAATATAGGAGTTATTAAAGTTTTCTTTCCCATCCAGGCAAAAAGAGAGGTTAAAAATAACAGAAACGGGAACAACCCTAAAATAAACCAAAAAGCCATTTCAGCAGCAACACCGAAAAAATCCTGATCTATTATTTTTTTTACAAGAGATTCTATATATTTTCTCATTTTATTTCACTTTGAACACGTTTTAAAAGTTTATCGTAAGCAATTGCAATGGGTTTTTTTATAGTACATCCGGCAGCAAATGTATGACCGCCGCCGCCAAATTCAACAACTATCGGAGTCAAATCCAATGTTTTACTTCTCAGACTTATTTTTGTAAAACCTTCTTTTGTCTCTTTTAATATAGCTGCGATTTCTACATTCTTTGAGGTCCTCAACACTTCAACTATACCTTCTGTATAGTCATCAGTTGCATTAAATTTACTCATATCACTTCTTGTAATTTTAGAAAATGCAATTTGTCCGTTATTATAAAAAACTGTATTGGAAACAACATATGCTTGAAATTGAACCATAGATTGAGGTTTTGTTTCATAGCATGCTCTGAATTCATAAGTAGGCGAAACACCAAGTCTTACTAAATCAGCAGCGAGCATAAAAGTTTCGGGAGTAGTATTTTCATACTTAAATCCGCCTGTATCCGTCAATAATGAAGTATAAATACATCTTGCAACATCTTTTGGAATTTCTAACTCCCAATCTTTAAATATTTTATAAAGGATAACACCGACACAAGCGGCATCACCGTCTATATTATTAATATCACCATATCCTATATTAGTTTTATGGTGGTCAATATTAACTTTAAATTTAGCATTATCATATATAGCCGTACCATAAACAAGACGGTCTTTAGATGCCACATCAACAGCAATAGCCAAATCATATACTTTATTTTTATCCATTGTTTGAACATCTATAAATCTGTCAGACTCCGGCAAAAAAGTATATATATTTGGAAGTGAACCGACAATTACCGAATCAACTTTTTTATTAAAGTGCTTTTCTATCATCATACTCAATGCTAAATTAGAGCCTAAAGTGTCTCCATCAGGACTGACATGAGAAAATATAACTATACTTTCGGCTTCACTTATTTTATTTTTTAATTCCAAAGAAAATTCATTCATAATTTTATTCTAGTCAGCATTTGCTGAAATTTTCATTATAAAATTATTATACTATAAAAATGAAAAAAATTATGGTTTTATTAAAACCTTTAATGCTCTGCCGTTCATATGTTTTATTAAAGCTTCTTCGGCTCTTTCCAAGGGCATGGTATCCGTAATAAGTTTTTCCACATCAACTTCCCCTTCGGCAATAAGCCGCAATGCTTCTCTAAAATACAAAGGAGTATGATGAAATATGCTTATAACCTTAATCTCATCATAATGCAGTCTTCTTGTATCAATATTTACAGAGCTTCCTTCTTTACAGCCTCCAAAAAGATGAACAACTCCGCCTCTTCTTACAAAAGTAAACATTCTTTCCCAAATTTCAGGAAGCCCTACACATTCTACAGCGACATCAAGCCCTTTTTTTTCTTCTGAAAAATCAATAAATATTTTTTCGGGATTTTTATATTTTTTTAAATCTATAATTTCATCGGCGCCGCCAAATTCTTTAGCAAGTTTTAATTTTAAAGGATTTCTGCCTGCCGCTATAACCCTTGCGCCCTTCATTTTGGCAAGTTTAACAAACATTTGACCGATAGGCCCTAATCCGACTACACCAACCGTTTGTCCTGCTTTTATTCCTGTTTTTTCTATTCCGTGAACTACATTTGCTAACGGTTCAGAGAATGCCGCTTTTTCAAAACTTAAATTATCGGGAAGTTTCAAAAGATTTCTTTTTACAATTGCAGAAGGAACGTTTATATACTCCGAATATGCACCGTTTAAAAACTCTAAATTTTCACAAAGATTATATTCCCCTCTTTTGCAGAAAAAACATTTTCCGCAAGGTGCTGAATTAGCAGCAACAACTCTGTCCCCAACATTAAAGCCTGCTACATCTTTTCCGATTTTAACGATTATTCCCGAGAATTCATGACCGAAACCCGAGGGAACTTTTTTAATTAAAACAGGATGACCTCGTCTGTATGTTTTTACATCCGTACCGCATGTAAGTGCAGCCATTATTTTAACCTGCACTTCACCTGCTTTAGGATCTTTTATTTCAACCTCTTCAAATTTTACATTTAATGGTGAATAAAATTGCAATGATTTCATTTTCATATTTTAATAAAAGCCTTCATTATTTTATTTGAGAGTGTATCATTTATTGCGTCATTTAGTTTTTCTATAGGATAGACTTGTGATATTCCCTCAACGCATACTTTTCCCGATTCCAAAAGTTCCATTGAATCTTCCAAATCCATCGGAGCCGGAGAATAACTCCCCATTACAGTTAGTTCTCTATAATAAATATCATTATTTTTAAATCCTGCAAGATTATCTTTAATACTTGAAAATACAATTATTTTTCCGCCGTCTCTTACTGCTTTAACCGCAAAATCCAGCGATTTAGAAGCTCCTGCCGTTAAAAATACATTATCAAACCCATACGGAACATAAGTTTTCATTTCTTTTAAAGTTTCTTCTTCATCCTTAATCTGAAAAGATTTTTCCAAACCATAATCTTCAGATAAACTAACTCTTTCATATAATAAGTCACAACCGTATGCTTTATTTCCGAATGCAGTTACAGTCTGCCCCATTAATATTCCTATAGAACCGAGTCCTATTATCAAATTATTGGTATGATTATCAATACCTGCCCTCTTTACTGCCCGTACACAACAACCCAGAGGTTCCAAGAAAGAAGCTTCTGCATCAGATAAACATAAATTAACCTTAAACACTGTATTTTGCAGATGTTCTTCAGAAACAAATATATATTCTGCAAAGCCCCCCGGTACTATATTAGTTTTCTTAAAATGACGGCACATTGAATAATTTTCACCCCAGCAATATACACAATTAAAGCATGGAACATGATGACCTAAAACTACTTTATCGCCGACTTCAAATGCAGTATTTGATTTAATTTCGACAATTTCACCTATAACTTCATGCCCGAGTACCGAGCCGTCACCTGCTTTACCGGTTCTTATTTTAACGATATCAGAACCGCATAATCCGCAGCCGATTACCTTTATAATTGCACCATTTTCATAATCGGACAATAAAGGTTTTGGTATATCTTTAATTACAAATTTACTATTATATAAAACTGCTGCTTTCATAAATTTTTATTCTCAATCTTATTTTAAATCAAATTATTTTTTTTTAAAATTTTTTTATCATAATCAGATAATTCAGAATTTAGAAATTTTTCAAATAAATCAGGTCTTTTTTGTTTTGTAACAATAAATTGCTGAAGTCTTCTCCATTCTTTTATTTTTTCGTGATTACCCGAAAGAAGAACATCAGGCACATTATAGCCCATATATTCTCTTGGTTTTGTATAATGCGGATGTTCTAATAATCCGTCATAGTGAGAATCAAATTCTTTAGATTCTTCATCACCCAGAACACCATCCAGCATTCTTGTAACACTGTCTATAATACATAACGCAGGAAGTTCGCCCCCCGTTAATACAAAATCACCGAGCGAGACTTCTTCAGCTTGTGTTATTTTTTTAATTCTTTCATCAAATCCTTCATAATGTCCGCAAATTATTATTATTTGAGAATATTTACTATACTCTTTTGCCGTATTTTGATTAAAAACTTTTCCTTGAGGAGACATAATAATTGTTTTTGAATTATCGGATTTTTTAATACTATTATATGCATCAATGTAAGGCTGGCAAAATAATAACATGCCTGCACCGCCGCCATAAGGTGTATCATCAACCTTTTTATGCTTATCAATAGTATAATCTCTCGGATTTATTGCATTAACGGTAATAAGCTTTTGTTCGTATGCCCTTTTTAATATGCTATAGTTGCAAGCATTTTCAATAACTTCAGGAAACAGCGATAACACGGAAAAATTCAACTTATTAAACCTTCTATATTGTTTATTACTATTCTTTTATTTTTTATATCAACAACAGGTACAAGCTCCTTAACAAAAGGAACAAGATGTTCTTTATTATTTGCATCTTTAACGGAAATTATATTATTTGCAAGATTTTCTCCTACTGCGGTAACATTTCCTATACAGCTGCCGTCTTCATCAAATACATTAAGTCCAATTAAATCACTTATTAAATATTCATCATTTTCAAGCGCTTCTTCTACTTTATCTTTTGGAAGATATAAATCACAACCTTTATATAGTTCAACTTCATTAATATTATTAAATTCTTTAAATTTTATAATGGCAAAGTGCTTATGAAATCTTACGGAAGTTACATTAAGTTCAATAAAGTTATCGTCTTTTTTAACGAAAACTTTTTTCAATACTTCAATTTGATGTTCCCTGCCTTTTGAGAAACCGGCTTTAACCTCGCCCTTAACACCATGGAAATTAAGTATTTTTGCAATTGAAATCAAATTATCTGACATAATTAAGACTTTTTATATTCGGCAGGAGCATCTTCTCTTTCTTGGTTCCATCTGTCCAGCCCCATTTGTTTCCTGATTAATCCTATACCGACATGAACACGCCACTCATCCATTCTTAATTGGGCTGCTATAATTTTATGACATCCGATAGGAGGAAGCGGTAATAACGGTGCATAAAGATTTTTAATTGCAAATAATTGATCGGGTGATACTGCCAGCTTTCTTTTAGGAAAAGGCAGTTTAGGAAGCATTAATTTCTGCCTTACAAGATTAATTCCAAAAAATACTTTTCTCGGTTCAAGCCCTATAGCCTGCCCGATAATTTCATGAATATCTGGATTTGGAAGGGGCAGTGCTTTTTTGTATAAAATTTCAATTTGCTCAATTTGTTCTTTACTTACCAGCAATTGTTTTTGTCTTTGAGGCTTAGTTTTGGGTCTTTGTTTATTAAAACCGCCCTGACGATTATTGAAATTTGCTCTTTGTCTTTGACCGTTATCGTTTCTTTGTCTATTATACGGTCTTTGGTATCCGCCTCTGTTATCACGGGGTCTGTCATTTCTGTTATAATTTCTGTTATATTGGGACTTTTGAGGATATTCACCTCTATCTTGATTATCTCTGTTATTATATCTGGGGCGTTCTTCTCTCTGTTCATCCGAACCAAAGGAATACGAATTTCTTCCGTTTGCTGATGTTTGTGATGAGTTTGCGGCTTCTTGTGATAATTCTTCGGTATATTTTTTGTCTGAATATAAACAATTAGGACATATAACCCTTTTGGGGTTCTTAGTTTCAAATTCGGCTCCGCATTTTATACACTTATTTACATACATTTAATTTGTCCCTTTTACTTAAAAATTAATCTCTGTCCCAATTAGGAATTGTTTTTAAAAATGAAATGTTGATTAGATTATCCTCTACCATTACAATTATTGTAATATATTTATTTTAATTTGTCACTAAGATATATATATGAACTTTTAATATCATTTTAACCGAAATATGAAATAATTACAAGAAATAATAATAAGATTTATTACAAGCATAAGCAAAAAAATTTTTTATGCTTTTTAATAAAAATTGTCTGGTCAAATATTCAATAAACAATTTGGAGCAGCAATGAAGATTTCAGGAATATCACCATTAAATTATAACTTTAAACCGACTTTTCAAAGAAAGTTATCAATGAATGAAACAGATTCATTCACATTAAATAATAAGAATTCAGATGAAATAAAACAAATTAAGGCACAGCCGATTATAAAACGGGTATACGGAAATAAAGTTATATTACAAGCAGATTCTTTGGATAAAGAAGTTGCATCCAAAGGAATTGCGCCGAGCAGAATTATTGCAGGGTGTAAAATTAATGAATTATCAGGATTTGAAGGATGTGAAGCGGTAATAATTACATCTGCAATGAATACGGTAACTAATTTTAAAAAAGCAGTTATTTCAGCTAAATCATTAGTTAAAAACATTAAAAATACAATGTTCTGCGGACTTGAAAAGGGAAAAGCAGAAAATATAGAAGCTGATACAACACTTATAACCTCAAATTCTCAAGCCGGTAAAATACAATCATATGCTACAGGAGTTATGGGCAATGATATCAATGTTAAGGATATAAAAACAAATATTTTAAATACATCAGGAGAAAGCTCGCCTGATGATATATTTATTGAAAAAGCAAATGTTTGCGAAACAAACTTTAAATTTCCGGATATTGACCTTTTGGACAATGCAATTATGCAAACTCATAATTTTAAAAATGACGGGCATGCTTCAATTAGCAACTGCACGATAAAAGAGTTAACCTGCAGTTCTTTAAATGCACTAAATGCGAAACTTGGTACTGTTAATATGACAAGTAATAAGACTTCCGTACTTTCTAATTCGGAAATTGATAATTATATTACATCAGAAAGCGATATCATTTTAACCGATACTCATATTAAAAAGCTAACAATACCCGGAAAAAATAAAAAAGTTTATATTTCAGTTGATGATAATTCACAAATAGATGATTTTAAATTTGACGATAAATCAAGCTATGTAATAATTAATAACTTTCCAAAAAAACAAACAATATATATTTCAAAATCAAATAAATAAGAAAGGTAAAATATGAAAATAAGTGCAATTACTTCAATTAATAAAAATTACTTAAATACATTCAGAGGGAGAAAGCAAAATATCAACCAAGCTCCATATACTGATGAATTTTGCAGGCAAAAAACACTTTATACAAAACAGCATAAGATAAATAAAGCAAATCATAAAAACATATTTTTAGAACCTGATTTAAAAGAAAAATATTCAGCTGACAAACCTTGCAGAAGAATAGTTGAAAATTCAAAAGCATCCACATTACTTGGCAATAATAGAATACAAGCAAGATTTAGAAATTGTGATATAAAAAGTATCGGAAATTTAAATTCCGTAATTTGGGATATATCCTCAGATATAACAAATCATATAGTTAATACAAATCAGGTTATACTTTATGCAAGTAATAACGGACTTAACTCCGAAGCAGAAATTGACAAAATTGATAGTGACGAAGTAATAATATATGATTCAAAAGAAACAAAAGCAAAAATAGACACAATAAGAACTAAAATGTTTGACAGTTCATCGGGAACTAAACAATCGGAATCCAAAAATATACACATAAAAAATCTAGAAATTACTGACGGATTTATTAAACCTGCAAACAGTTTTCATGAATATAAACATGGTGCTGTATATGTAGAAGGGCTTCAAGTAGATAAACTTAAATCAAAGACATTAAACACAAATAACTCCATAATAAAAGAAGCGGATGTCACAGGGAATAATGCATACTGTTTAATCAGCAATTCTCAAATTGATACTTTAAGAACTTCTAATATAGAATCACTTATCAATTCACATATTAAAAGACTTATCATTCCAAAGGGAACAAAGACTATAAATATACCTTTAGGGAAAACATCCGTAATAGATAAAATTATCTGCGAAGACCCTGAAGGATGCAAAGTAAAAGTATACAGAGAAAATGTATACCAAGGGTTAAACATAAAAATCGAAAACGGAGAAATTGAATTATTTTTATAATAAAACCCGAAAAATCAAGTAATTAAGAAGTGTTACAATTTATATAAATAAAAATTTGAACTTTACAATTAAAAATATTTGTATGTTAATATTCAGGTATAAATAGTTATAAAAGGGATATTATTATGAAAATTTCAGCAATAGATATTATTAAAGCACATAAACAGCCAAATTTTAAAAGCAATAAACACATTACAAAACCTTATGAAATGGACATATTTGAAAGTTGTGAACCAAAACCATTTATAACAAAAAAATCGGTCATAAAAGGTACAAATACCGAAGAAGTAAATCTTAAACCAAATGTATATGAATCTTCTCTTGGTATATTTAAAACCAGAAAAGTGTTAAATTCTAAAATCGGAAAACTTGAAGGCACTTTTCCGCTTGAAGTTAAAATATCGGATTCAGAGATAGATGAAGCTTCAAGATTTAAGGGAATTGAAGTATTACAAAATGTACAAGCCGGCAAACTTCAGTCAATTTCTGATATTTTACTTTCCGGAAATAATACAATAGTAAATGAAGCAAATACTTCATTAATGACTGTTTACGGAAGCAAAGTTAATGTTTTAAATTGCGAATCTTTAACAGCAAAAGACGCATTAATAAATTCTGCATATGTCAAAGGTCATTCAACTCGGGATAAAAAACAATTTTTAGACATTGATAATACAAAAATAGGCATTCTTAATATTAATCCTGATGGAGAATACCAACTAAATAATTCTCATATTTGTAAAATTGTAATTCCTGAACACTGCAGAAAAATTTCGTTTTATCCATCTGTCTCTTTATTTAAAAACGGAGACTCTGTAATAGGTGCTTTTGAAAATAATTCAAAACATAATGTTACAATTGAATTTTATAAAGATGGTAAATTTATAAGATCAAAAATAACACCGCCAAATACCTGTTATAATACGGAAGCAATGGAAGAATTCTTTGAAGAATAGTAAGAAACTATTGTTTTTTAAATTTAGAGCTTAATTGTCCGCAGGCAGCATCAATATCGTTGCCTCGTTCAAGCCTTATTGTAACTTTTTTACCTGATGCTTCCAATATATACTTAAATTTTAAAACGGCATCTTTTGATGGTCTTTTAAAATCACTTTTTTCATTTTCATTATAAACAATAAGATTGACATTACTCTTAAGTTTTGAAATAGCATAAGCAAGCTCTTTTGCATCATTTACGGAATCATTTATTCCTTTAATTAAAACATATTCAATAGTAACTCTTCTGCCTGTTTTATCAGTGTAATTTTTTAATGCGGACAAAAGCTCATCAAACCCGTATTTTTTTGCAACGGGCATTATGGCTTCTCTTGTCTTTTGATTTCCTGCATGCAGAGAAATTGCAAGAGTTGATTGAAAATCCAAATCGGCAAGCTTATTAATTTGAGGGATAATTCCGCAGGTTGAAACCGTAATTCTTCTTGCTCCTATTTGAAAAAATTCTCTGAACATATTTACGGAATCAATAAAATTATCAAAATTTAATAAAGGTTCACCCTGACCCATATATACAATATTAGTAATTTTTAAATTAGTATCCGCCTGAATTAAAAATATTTGCTGGATTATTTCAACTGCAGTCAAATTTCTTTTAAATCCGAGTTTCGCCGTTGCGCAAAAACTGCAACCCATAGGACACCCTATCTGAGTTGAAATGCAGGCAGTTAAGTTAGCTCTATTATCAAATCTCATCAATACAGCCTCGGCATAACAGCCGTCAGGAAATTCAAATAAATATTTAATTGTTGAGTCTTTACTTATCTGCTTATCTTTAATATTAACGGAAGTTATAACCGCCTTTTCTTTTAAGAGTTCTCTGGAGGCTAACGGCAAATCAGTCATATCATCAAAATTGTTGACGGATTTTAAATACAACCAGTTATATATTTGCTTGGCACGAAATTTAGACTGATTAATGTCAGACATAAAAGACTCTATTTCGCTCAAGCTCTTTCCGACAAGTTCAAATTTATCCATATCGCAAATTATTTTAACATAAAAACACAAATGTTTGTTTTTAAAAATGTTCATGGTAATATTATTGTTGAACATATTAAGTCAAGGAGAAAGACATTGAGAAGTTACGAATTATTATCAATAATCAAACCTAATATTGATTCTGAAGAATATGATAAACTTTGCTCAAAAATTGAAGAAACAATTACTTCACTTGAAGGTAAAGTTACATCTACAGATAAAATGGGCAGAAAAAAATTGTCATACGAAATTAAAGACTTTAGAGACGGCTACTTTGTAGTACACAACTTTACAATGGAACCTAATCAGGTTGAAAAATTCAACAGACAATTAAGATTAAATGAAAACATTTTAAGAATTATGCTTCTTGAAACATCAGAAGTAAAAGCATAACTAATCGGAGAAAAATATGTCAATAGCAAAAGCGGTATTATCAGGCACGGTATACAGAAATCCCGAAAAAAGATTTACGGGAAACAATATTGCCGTGACATCTTTCACTTTAAATATTGACGAAAAAGAAACTTCTTTGATAAGAGTTATCGCAAGAGGAAATAATGCGGATTTATTGGAATCTGCAGTTTCTAAAGGTGATAAGGTCGTAGTGGAAGGCAGACTTCAAGTTGCCTCGGTTCAAAGCGATGACGGAACCGAAAAAAAAGTTATGGAACTTGATATGACAAGTTTTGAAGTTGTAAATTCTTCTAAATCTGTATCACCATCATCTTCTTCATCTAATACATCGGATGTTGTTAAATTTTCAGAAGTAGAAATGGATGATGTATTAATAGGCGAAGAAGAGATTCCGTTTTAGAAAAGAGTAAAGGAAAAAACAATGGCAAAAGAACAATTAGACAAAAAGAAAAGAAAAAATTGCAGTTTTTGTGCTGACAAAGTAACAGAAATAGATTATAAAGATGCGCAAAAATTAAGAAAATACTTAACTGAAGCAGGTAAAATCCTCCCCAGAAGAATAACCGGTACCTGCGCAGCTCACCAAAGAATGCTTGCAAAAGCCGTTAAAAAAGCAAGGGAAGCTTCTTTATTATGCTATGTTTATGAAGGTTAAACTTAATAATTTCTTCAAACGAAAAGAGGACTTATTTTTTAAGTTCTCTTTTTTTATTGTATAAAATCAGTCCTTTATAATATGAACATTGGACCTGGTTATTAAATCCGATGAATAATTAGTCGGAATGGGATTTTGATAAACCCCGTACGGACTATTGTATGACGGATAAAATTGATTATGAGGAATGTGTCCCAAGTGATGATTTGGATGGAAATGTCCTCTATTAAAGTTAGGACGATAGCCCATCGGGAAATTATGATTATTAAAAAAGCCGTTATGGTATGTGTTATGGTACGGACAATAAGAATTTGCGCCGTTAAATAAGTTCCATAATCCGTTTCCGTAATTACTGCTTGAATATCCGTAAGAATTAACGGAAGGAGTAAATCCTGTCATACTTCCGCTTGAAAAGCCCGATGATATACTATTCCATACTTTTTTTACGGGATTTTGTTTTATTCCCGGATAAAAATTATCATTATCCGCTAATACAGAAGGATTATTTGAAACGGAAGCCATTTGTGCAATCATATCAACTCTTGTATCTATATCACCCGATTGTGTCATTCCGAATAAATCATTTTCAAGTCTTATTAATCTTGACGACAAACTGTCATTTTCAAATGTCTGCCCGTATCTGTTCATTTCAATATCGGCAAGCTGTTCATCAGAATAACATCCGCCTGATAATGCAGTTAATAGAACACATAAAATTGTAATTGCTAATTTAAAAAACATTTTCTTCTCCTCTTTGTAAATGTAGAAGAAAATTTAACGGCAAATAATAGTCATAAAGCTAAAAATTAGTATAATTATTCTAAATTCTTTAAAATAAAAATTGTTTCATTTACATTAGTAAGCAGACTTTCGAGCTTTGAGTTTAAATTTTCCTTAGTATAAATATTCTTTGAAGAAGTATAAGGAATATATTTTTCATAAGCGAGCCCTTGAGTCCTAAAGTTCGCAGTATCTCTTGCCTGAGCAGAAAGAGTTATTAATCTGTTATATGATAAATAATTGCTCTCGGGTTTATCTTTATATTCCTGCTTTATATACTCAACATTATCTATAAGATTACTTACTATTGCATTAAACAACTGAATATTTTGGTTTGTATTAAGACATTTTCTCAGCTTTTCAAGAATAATTATTACATCATTAACATCATTATAATATTTTGTAGTTTTATCCTTTTTTATAATAATATCAACATAATTGTCATTATCTCTCGGAATTGGTCTTAATTGGTTTTCATTTTGTTTATCAAGTTCTTCTACAGAATAGGGGGCACTTGCATTTTCGGAGCTCTGTTTTTTTAAATATTCAAATTCCGCCTCAACATTTGGCAGTGTTCCTACATATCCTGCTCCTGTAGTAACTATAGCGGTAATATATAATAATATTACTGTTAAAATCTTTTTCATAATTTTATTATACTTATATTTTAAAGAAAGTGAATAAATTCATATACTTTTTGTATTTCATTTAAAGGAAAAATATGGTCTAATATGTTTATGAAAAAGATACTGTGTATTATATTAATAATATTTGTCGGAATGATGCTGACTTCCTGCGGAAAAAAAGAAGTCGAAAGCAGATACGATAAAATAATAAAAAGAGATTACCTGATTGCAGGTGTAAAAACCGATTCAGTACCATTTGGATTTATAAATAATGAAACAAACCAGCCGGACGGGTTTGATATTGATGTTGTTAAATATATAGCACAAGATATTTTAGGCAGTGAAAGAAAAGTAGAATTTGTAAGTGTAACCCCTGCAACCAGAATAGAGAAACTAACTTCAGGCGAGGTTGATATAATTGCAGCAACAATGTCTGCAACACCTCAAAGGCAATATTTTATTGACGTATCAGAACCTTATTTTATTGCAGGTCAAACGGCACTTGTTAAACAAGACAGTGATATACATACTTTTTCCGATTTAAAGAACAAAACCATAATAATAATACTTGGAACAACATCGGAAAAAAACATAAGAAGAATAATTCCGATGGCAAAAATAATAGGATATACTAACTATACAGATGCTTTTAATGCATTTTTAAAAGGGGAAGGCGATGCTTTAAGCAGTGATAATACAATTTTATCCGGATTTTTATCAGAACACCCTGAATACAGGATGTTAAAAAATAAAATTTCAAAAGAACCTTATGTAATAGGAATCAGACAACCTGATGAAAATGAAGATGATAAACTTAAACGAAATATAGATATAATAATAACAAGAATGCATAAAGACGGAACATTAAAGCAGCTAAAAGAAAAATGGAATTTAAAATAAATTTATTAAAAAATGTAAAAAAATAAAAATTTATTAAAGAATTTTTATAAAAATGCCGTTTTATATAATTGAAATTCGGAATTTATTGAAGAAGGAAAGTCATATATGCAAATCGATAAAAATGGTGATATTCCGGGAATTATTCAACCCCAGACGGCAGCATTAACACAAAAAACAGTCAATAAAGAGTATGAGCAAAAGAAAGTACAAGCCCAAGCACAAGACGGTTTGGAATCATACGGCAGGGTTCAGGTTAAACCGGCTTTAAATAAAACCGTACCCTTTGAAAAATATAAAGCAGAAACAGAAAAAAAGTTTAAACTATTATATCCTGACAATGCAAACAGAGATAAAATCATAAATATTGCTGCAGGTAAAGGCATTGACGGACTTAGAATTTTAGATGAATTAATTGATGGCGCATTATTTGATTCAGCTTCAATAAAAGATGAATTAGAAGACTTCTTATATACATATGAATCATTGTGTAAAAATGCTAAAATACCGTCTAAAGATGCAGCCTTAAAAATAACTCAAAGAAAAATACAGAAACTAAAAAGTTTAAAATTAAAATATAAAAACAACAAAAATGGCGAATTAATGGTAAATTCAGGGGTTTTCAACCATTGCAATCTGGATTTTTTGGCAGAATATCTCACACAAAGAGAACTTGATACTGCAATGATAATCGGAAGAGATTTTGCAAGCAGGGAAAATGCATCAATCTCCGGAGCGGTAAATCCGCTTGATTTAGTTGTTGATGCGGGTTTCTATGACATTTTATCAAAAAGAATAGAAAATCCCCGTATAAAAGACCTTACGGATAAAGGTGTATTTTTATACGATGCCGTAGCCATTGAAAATGATAAAGATGTAAATAACCTATATAAAAAGTATGAAGATAAAGGTATAACAGCATCTGTTTTAGCAAATATAAAAGATGTAGATTTATACAATGAAGAAGATTTAACAGAGCTTATAACTTTAGTTTCATCGGTTAGCGATACAACAAAATCAGACATTTCAGCTTCAATAAACAGAATGCTGTCTGATAAAGATATCGATTTAAAATCATTTAACGAATATCTTTCAAAAATTGATTTTGAAAACTTATTCAATATCTCACCAAGAATGAAAAATTTTACATTTGAAGAGATGATAACATTTTTAGAATACCATTTTAAAGCGGATGAGACAAAAACAAAGTTTGAAGAATCTGATTTAACATTAGGAAATTTAACAGAATACCTGCAGGATAATTTAACGAACTCTGATGAATTAACAAATATATTATGCAGTTTCCCAAACACACCAAGAGAAATAGGTGAATTTCCTTCAGGCTGGCTTGATAATATTCAGGAAGAAAATAAACCTGAAAGCATAAAAGCCGTATATGACGCAATAAGTAAGTTTCAAAAGTCAGGAAGCACATCAGAATTAGCAAAAAATTTAACACAAATTCTCGGCAAACAGGTTAAAGTTAGTCAGGCAGGAAATCCCGGTCTGGTGGGCAAAGGATATAAACTATCAGTAGAAGGTGCCGATGATATGTGCTTAAAAATATATCACAATGATATTATTCCCATGAGAAATATCCATGGCGAACACATAGAACCTCAAATGGGGTTATTCCTTAATAAGCACTCAAATGATTTTGTAAAAATGCTTTTTGGAAGAGTATCAGGGAATTACGACTCTGACGGATTTATAGTAAGCCAATTTTTAGCAGAGGATATAAAACCATATATTCAAACTGATATAGAAGATGGTTATGTATTTATTCCCAATGATACAAGAGCAAATAGCGATAATAACATAAAACAAGGTAAAGTAATAGACTTTGGCGATGTTGATGCTTTCAAAATAAAAGATTAATTATATAATCCGAATCTGAATACTTAAAACCTTATTAAATACCGCATTCCGCAATAATATCTTTGAAGTCACGGACAAGGACTTGTGCAAATATTTCAGGGTCAATTTGAGTTGCAATTAAAGCCATAATTTCCTGAGGCATATCCTCAAACATAGGCAGCATTTCTTTTGTTTCAAGAACCGACAGCGACTTTAAAATATCCTCTTTATCCATGGTATAAAACGGATAGACCATGGCATCAGCAGAAAATTCCTGAAATAATTCGGGTTTTTCTTTAATAACTCCTGCAATAAGCTGTCTTTTTCCTTCAGCTTCCATATTCAAAATTGTATTCTTAAACTCATCATCTTTTAGATCAACAATTTTTTTCATAATTGTATCTTTATCATCATAACATGCCTGACCCGTGGTTTTTTCCATCATTTTTTGCATGTTATATTCATCTACATTTTCAAGCCCTTTCATAAGAATATTTTTATCGAGCTTATCTGATTTTAAAAATTCATTCATATACTTTTCAGGAATATTTTTTAAGAATTTTTCAGGTGACATTTTGGTTAAAACAACCTTAGAAAGTGCTTCCGGTTCAAGCTTTTTCATTAAATTTATAATCATTTCCTGACTAAAAATACCAAGTCCCAGAATAAGCTGTGAAGGTTCTAATAAAGATATTATTTCCATTAAGTCATCTTTATTCATATTTGATAATATTAGAAACCTGTTTGTAGGGTTAACCAATTGAAATAATTCAACAAGTTTTGAAGGATCCTTAGTAATTTGAAGCATAAAATCGGCTGCAAGCGGATTCCCTTTTTCAGCTTCCAGCTCCATTATTTCTTTGATGCTCTTATTACGATACATCTCAAGCGAACTTGAACTGATATTGTAATATTTGCTCAAATAAGATAAATTAAGGTCTAATGTTATCATATCTGCTCGTATTTATAAGTATCCTTATATATATTAAAGTTTTTTTTTATTAAAAATTTTAAGAAAAAGAGTAAATTGTTATAAAATTTTACAATTATATTTTATAATTTATAATATTGTCAGGCAGGTTATGAAAAAACTTTTTAAAATATTTTTAATATCACTTATATTATTTACGGCAAACTGTTGCTTTGCCGCACAATCTTTTGAAGATAAAAAGAAAGAAATTATTGCATTATATAATTCTAATAATCTTCAGGAAGCATATAATATGATTTCCAAAATAACCGAAGATGAAAGAGATTATGAAATATGGTATTTACTGGGCAATTTATCACAAGATTATAATAATGATACGAATGCTGTTTTCTTTTTTCAAAAATCAATAATAATGAAACCTGATTTTGATAAAGCTCATTATAATCTTGCCAACATCTATTTAAAAGAGAAAAAATATAACAGTGCAATAAAAGAATATAAACTTGCAATTAAATACAAAAAAGATTTTCCTTATTATTATTACAATTTAGGCTGTGCATACCTCGGACAAAAAGAATATAAAGAAGCAAAATCCGCTTTTGAAAAAGCAATAAAATTAAAAGATAACAATGCTGACTTTTATTATAACTTAGCATTGGCACTTAAAAATTTGAATGCGGAAAAAGAAGCAAAAGAAGCACTTGATAAATACAATAAGTTAAAAGAAGAAGAAAAATAAATGTACGACTATTTAAAAGGACAGCTTGTAAGTAAACAAATAAATTCCTATAGAGGCACTCATATAGTGCTTGACGTAAATAATGTAGGCTATTTAATACATACAGGCATTCACACGGTTGAAAAATTAACTGAAGGCGAAGTAAAAATTTATGTATCTTTAAGTCACAAAGAAGATTCTATGTCTTTAACGGGCTTTATAACAAAAGAAGAACGGGATATTTTTAATATATTGCAAAGTGTATCAGGTATAGGAGTTAAACTTGCACTTTTAATATTGGATGAATTTTCTATATCGGAGCTTATTGACATAATGATAAGAGAAGATTTTAAAGAACTTTCAAGGGCAAAAGGAGTCGGGGCAAAAGTCGCTCAAAAAATAATACTTGAACTTAAAGATAAATTAATCAATTGGTCTAATGTAACTCCTGTCGATGTTGCAGATATTGAAACTTCTAAAGATGTTAATCAAGAATCCGTTATGGAAGTACAATCAGTTTTAATTTCACTGGGGTACAGCAGCAAAGAAGCCAAAACCGCCATTCAGGAAATATTAAAATATAAAAAGGACTGTACAAAGACGGAAGATATATTAAAATCTTCACTTGAATACTTATCAAGACAAGTATAGAAGAGGCAAAAAATGAAAATATTATATGCTACGTTTGAACTTGCACCATTTACAAAGGTCGGAGGGCTGGCTGATGTTATGGGGTCGCTTCCTAAGTATATTCAGGAAGAAGGAACTGAAATTGCAATATTTACTCCGTTAATCGGCAGTATAGATAAAGCAAAATATAATATTAAAGAGCTTGAAAATTCAAGAATGCAGTTAAGATTCGGTTATGCGGAATATGTATTTACACTTTCAATGTGCAAACTTCCTGATACAAATATAAACGTATTTTTTATTGATAACCCTAAATTTTATTCATGCTTTAATAGTGTATATCCTGCAGGTATTGACAGCTGGTACGAGCAGGAAAGGTTTATTTGTTTTTCAAAAGCAGTATTGGAATATGCAAGGGCATTAAATTTTAAAGCCGATATAATACATTGTAATGACTGGCATACTGCAATGATTCCGGTTTGGATTAAAACAGCATATAAGAATGATGAATTTTTTAAAAATGCCAAGACGGTATTTTCAATCCATAATTTGGCATATCAGGGCAGATATTTTCCTGAAATTCTTGATTTTGCAGGAATTTCAAGGAATGAAACATATCATCAGGACGGGCTTGAGCATTGGGGAAATCTTGTTTGGATGAAAGGTGCAATTAATTACTCCGATAAAATTATAGCGGTTTCACCTAAATATGCTCAGGAAATTTTGACCTACGATTTTGGCGAGGGTATGGACTGGGCATTAAGGAATAATCAATATAAGCTGGAAGGGATATTAAACGGCATTGATTACAATGAATTTAACCCCAAAACGGATAAACATATAAGTTTTAACTACGATATAAAAAGTATAAAGAATAAAGAAAAATGCAAGCAGGACATATTAAAAGATTATTGGCTTGAATATAAGAAGGATAGACCCTTGATAGCAATAATATCAAGGCTTGTGGAACAAAAAGGAATTGACCTGTTAAAAGCAGTAGAAAATGAACTGCGAGAACTTGAAGCTGATATTATAGTTCTCGGCACGGGCGAAAAAAGATATGAAGATTTTTTTGTATGGTTAAGTTATAACTCAAAAAATATAAGGGCAAGAATAGAATACAGGGCTGACCTTTGTAACAAAATTTATGCAGGGGCGGATATGTTTTTAATGCCTTCAAGATTTGAGCCTTGCGGTTTATCGCAATTAATTGCTCTTAAATACGGTACAATACCGATAGTAAGGGCAACCGGCGGACTTGAAAATACGGTAAATGCATACCCGAATGACAATGCTGACGGATTTAAATTCTATAACTATAATGCACACGATATGCTCGGCACAATCCAATATGCAATAAACACATATAAAAATAAAAAAGAATGGCAAAAATTAATTAAAAATGCTATGAGTGCCGATTTTTCCTGGTCAAAAAGTGCACAAAGATATAAAGAAATTTATAAATCATTAATCTAGAGTATCATAAACCCTTTTAATTTCTTTGATATCCTGCCACATAAGCCACTTAGGGCTTCCTTTTTCTCTGGAGTCATTCCTTAGCAGATATGAAGGATGAAAAATAGGCATCATTTTTGAACCAAACGGGCCGTCAAACCATTGACCTCGTACCTTTGTAATACCGCCTTTATCAGGCAGAAAAGTATTTAAGGCAACCCTTCCGCAGATAAGAATAATTTTAGGCTTTAATATTTCAAGCTGAGCATCAAGATACTCTTTGCAGGCAGTTTTTTCTTCAGGCAATGGGTCTCTGTTCTCGGGCGGTCTGCATTTTATCGTATTACATATATATACATCTTTTTTTCTGGATAGCCCTACACACTCAAATATTTTATCCAATAATTGCCCTGCTTTGCCGACAAATGGTTCACCCTTTTGATCTTCCCAGTACCCGGGGGCTTCACCCACTAACACCATTTTATGATTTGGAATTCCGGAGGAAAATACAACATTTGTCCTTGTTTTACACAAAGCACACTTTTCACATCTTAAACATTTTTGTTTTATTAATTCCAACTCTTCCTGCATAAATTAATAATATCACAGGAACTTTTATCTTGCATTTTTATCTGATTAATAAGATTGAATTTTTTTATTTGGAGTATAATTAAAGGGAAAGAATAAGGTGTAGATTATTATGTGGAATTATTCAGAAACAGTTATGGAGCATTACAGAAACCCCAGAAATGCGGGTTCAATAGAAGATGCTGATGCAATAGGTGAAGCAGGCTCTTTGTCATGCGGAGATATGCTTAAATTATATTTAAAAGTCGATGATAACGGAATTATAACGGATGCAAAATTCCAAACATTCGGATGCGGAAGTGCTGTTGCAAGTTCAAGTATAATGACCGAAATGATTATAGGCAAGCATATTGATGAGGCAAGAAAAATAACAAATAAACAAATAGCGGAAGCATTAGGGGGACTGCCTCCCGAGAAAATGCACTGTTCAGTTATGGGGCATGAAGCACTCGAAGCTGCCATTGCAAATTATTACCATGAAGATATTAAACCTCATACGGATGAAGAACTTGTATGCACCTGTTTTGATATAACAAAATCCTTTTTAATTGAAGAAATTAAAAATAATAATTTAAAAACTTTAGAGGATGTAATAAATTATACTAAAGCAGGCGGTGCCTGCGGTAAATGCCAGGGGAAAATAAAAGAAATACTTGCAGAAATTAACAGTGTTCCTAAAGAAGAAAAATTAACAAAAACTCAAATGATTATCAAAATTAATAATATAATTGAAAAATATATTTCCCCTGAACTCAGAAAAGACGGTGGTGATATAGAATTAATTGATGTTGATGAAAATCAAATTAAAGTTAAGCTAACTGGCAGATGCCAAGCATGCAATCGTTCAAAAATCACTTTAACACACTTTGTAGAGGCAACTTTAAAACAACATATTAATGAAAATATAGAAATTATTCAGGTGTAGATATGTCAAATTCAAAACTCATATATTTAGATAACAACGCAACAACAAAAGTAGATGAACAGGTACTTGAAGCAATGATGCCGTATTTTTGCCAATATTACGGTAATCCTTCAAGTATATATGAGTTTGGAGGATTAAATTCCAGAGTTATAAAAGAAGCGAGGGAAACATTAAGAGAATTCTTCGGTGCAAGAAGCTCAAAAGAAATATTCTTTACCGCCTCCGGCAGTGAAAGTGCCAATATGGCAATAAGAGGGATTTTAGCCGGCGATAAATCCAAAAATCATCTTATTACAACAAAAGTAGAACACCCATGCGTACTTAATCTTCATAAACAGCTTGAAAAAGAAGGGTACAATGTTACATATATAGGAGTAAACTCAGCAGGCGAACTTAATACTGATGAACTGTATGATGCAGTTAACGAAAAAACAGCGCTCGTTTCCGTTATGTATGCAAATAATGAAACGGGAGCTATATTCCCAGTTGAAGAAATAGCACAAAAGGTAAAATCGAAAAATAAAGATACAAAAATATATGTTGATGCGGTGCAGGCTGCAGGTAAAATAAATCTTGATGTTGAAAATACAGAAATTGATATGATGGGGATTTCAGGACATAAATTCCATGCTCCAAAGGGCATAGGTGCATTATATGTTAAATCATCAGTTTTAATTTCACCCCTGATAATAGGCGGTCATCAGGAAAACGGCAAACGGGCAGGAACTGAAAATGTTCCCTCCATTGTTGGTCTTGCTAAAGCCGCAAGCCTTGCACAGGATGCTCTTCCTTATGAAGCTACAAAAGTTAAAGAATTACGAGATAAACTTGAAACAGGAATTTTATCAAAAATATATAATGCAAGATTAAACTCCCCTTCAAATAACAGAGTCCCAAATACTACAAATATCGGCTTTGAATATATTGAAGGCGAATTAATCCTTTTAAATTTAAACGATTTAGGAATTTGTGCAAGTTCAGGAAGTGCTTGTACATCAGGCAGTCTTGACCCCAGCCACGTACTAAAAGCAATGGGAGTACCTTTTACCGCTCTTCACGGTTCTATAAGATTCAGCTTAAGCAGATTTACAACTGAAGAGGAAATTGATTATACAATAGCCAAAATGCCAGAAGTTGTTAATAAATTAACGGCATTATCTCCGTTCCAAAAGGAACTCGCTGAGCTAAAGCGCAGAAAAGGAATTATTTAATATACAAATACCCGACCAAATTAAGGTCAATAGTACCATACATCAATCTGATTCTTTTATCATCAATAACTTTTGCATCGCAAAAAGATATTGTATCTTGTTCTAAATCTAACTTCGTTTGATGTGCCTCAACAGTAAGAATTTTTGTTGTTCCCTGCGAAAGCTCCAATATATATGTATTATTTCCTTCTTTATGACATGAAAGTTTATAGTACCCGGGCGGAATTGTTTTTCCCGATTCGTCACAAGCCCAAACAGGGATCATAACTGTCAGTGTCTGGCTTAATTCATTATCAGGATCTTGCGACATTGTAAATTCCTTGAGATATTCATTATCAGGTACAGGGGATAAGGGTTTTACTTCATCTCTTATTTTTTTTTGCTTTTTTGTCAAAGATTTTTCTTTTATCATTTCAATAGTTTTTTTCAATTTCGTATCTGTTACGGGTTTTTGATTTTCAAAACCGTCATTTAATACGGAAGCATTCTCACCCCACTGTTCAGAAGGTCTGTTTATATTCTTTTCGGCACTATATGAACTTACCTGAAACAACAAAAATATAAATATTAATAATAAAACTCTCATAATATTATATTACTGTTTTTATTTTTTATGTAAAGGATATTTAAAAATTTTCTGTTAATTTTTTAAACAATATGATATGATAATAGTCGTAAATAGAAAGGCTTAAATATGATGAATAAGAAAAATACAATATTAATTTTAATTTCTATCGTATTACTATTATATGCTTGTGTTATAAGCATTGTACCTGCAATTATTACAAATCTTTTTGATATTACAAAATTTGAACAAAAATTTTACGATGCATCAAGCCTAGTTACAACTCTTGATAGTGTAAACTATAAAATAAAGCCTAATTTTGATGTAATAATTACTCTAAAAAATGTATCTTTAAAATATATTGACTATCAGCCGATGTTTGATGCAGGAACGATTGAATTAACAACTACTCCTTCTGCTCTTTTAGGAAATACTTTCAACATAAAAAATTTATATTTAAAAAATGTAAAATATGAAGATCAAATATTACCTGACGGAACAAATAAATTAGCTTTCCTTCCGAGAGCTTTTGACACAAAACAATTTGGAAAAAACAATATTACTATTGTCCCCGGACCGATAAAAATTAAAAATTTAAAAATTAAATATATTACACCAACAACATATGATGAAAAGGATTACATTAACAAAGATTATTCAAAATCAGAAGTTAAATTATTCTTATCAAATCAAATTTTTTCACAAATTAAAATCAGATAAATTAAGGTTAGTTTTAAAAGGAGACTTAAAATGAAAAAAACATTATTAACACTTACATTAGCTGCATTTGTTTGTCTTGCATATACAAATATTGCAAATGCCGCAACAGTTTCGGTAACAAAACCATCAGTTAAAATTAATACAACACAAGAAGAATCAGCTATAACTAAAAAAGTAAAAGAAATTGAACAAAAACAAAAAGATTTAGAAACAAAACAAGCTAAAAAACAAGAAGAAGCTAAAGCTAAAAAAGAAGCAAGAGAAAAAGAATTACAAGCACAACAATATAAAGTAAAAAAAGATATAGAAAAAGCAAAAAGTGATGCTCAAGCTAAACAAAATGAATTAACAAATAAAATCAAAACAACAAATGAAGAAGCAAAAGCTAAACATACAGAAAATGCAAAAAAAGCAAAAGCTAAAAATGACCAAAGAAAAAAAGCAATAAAAGATTTAAAAGATTCATTTAAAAATTAGTTTTAAAAAGACCTCCAAAATGGAGGTCTTTTTTTTCACATATTTGACATTATATTAACCTCTAAGTTACATTATAAATATAAAGGAGGAAATATGAAAAAATTATTATTAGGTTTAGTTTTTTGTGCATTTTTTATAAATGTATATAACATTGAAGTACAAGCAAAAGAGGAAGTAGTTACAATACAAATACCGGCATCTGAAGTTGATAAAATTGATGTAAAATATGAAACACCCAAACAAACACCTTCAAAAACTACCGAAGCAATAAACGCAACAAAAAAAGCTACAAATAAAACCGTAAATGCTACAAAAAATGCCACAAAAAAAACAGTTGATGCAACAAAAGATTTTACCGAAAAAACAGTAGACGGTGCTAAAGATGTTTTTAATAATTTAAATCCTAATAAACCTGTAACTTTAGAAGAATTAGAAACAAAATCACAAATAAGGATTCTAAAAAATGAAAGAAAAGGACTTAAATCAGCATATAATTCAAGAATAAAAGATGTTGATGCAAAAATTAAAGCAACTGAAAATGCTACTAATTTATCATCAACACAAAAACAAAACAGAATTCATACTCTTAATAAAGAAAAACTGGATTTAATTAATAAAAGAGATACCGCTATGGAAAAATATAATAAAAAGATTGAAGCAGCTAAAGCTAAAAAATAAAAAGAGAGCATTCAGCTCTCTTTTTTTAAAGGTTATTATCATTAAAAAATTTATACCCTTCTTCATAAGCATTAACAAGCGCTTTAGAATATCTTTCTGCCGTTGACCAATAAGATGTATGTGCAAGTATAAACGTTCTTCCGCTTTTTATTTCAGAACTTCCGTATATAAAGCCTTTATTTGGTTTTATATCTATATTAAACTTATCCGATATATCAGAATAAGAAAAATTATTTTTTATTGTATAACTCATCGGATCATCCGCATAATTAACAGTCAGCCAAAAAATATCATTTTCAATTAAATATTTATATAGTAATTTATTATAATAATTTAAAGGATAATCAGGATTGGGGATATTTGAATAAAATAAAGATAAAGGACTTGCAAAGTTTATAATTCCTTTCACAGCACCATCCGGAGTACAATACAAGTTCGTATATTCATCCAATTTTAAATATTTTGAATAAAAGTCCTCTGCATTTGTCATCGGAATTAAATCACCGTTTGCTCCGAAAAAAGCAAGTTTTGCTTCAACCAGAGCATCTATACAGGTATTTTTCATAGGATGTGCTTTTATATAGTCCGATTTATTCTTATTTTCAGTCACAGTTAAATAATAATCATAAGTATCTATATATGGGAGTTTATTAAAAATATATTCATATGAAATAAACGCACCTGCACTATAGCCCATTATAATAACAGTTTTATTTTTTTTATAATTTGCTGATATTTGTTTATGCAAATCCTCAATTATATAATGCATATTATAATAATGAGATACCCAAATTGCATCGTGAATATAATGCGCAAATAATGACCTTACACTTTGAGCTATCTTAGGGCTGAAAAATTTACTTTCTTTTAAATCAGAATCGATAGATTTTAATTCCTGTTTTGTTTTATCCCCCCAAAAATATGCATCTGGTATTTCTGATATACTATATCTGCCGTTTTTCAAAAGATTTTTTTGAATAAACTCTGAATTTGAAAAAGCTTTGTATATATGTGAATGAAGTTTTTTCATTCCGTTATAAAACCATTTCCTCATTTTTGCATCATTATTATTAGAACCGTTAATATAAATAAATTTAATTTCTTTAACTTCTTCGCAAAAAGTATTCTGAGGCAATAACAAAATAATAAATAGTATAATAAAAATTTTTTTCATACCATATTCTACACCCTAATATTAATTTTTAATATTATCAACGTGTATGTTATAATTGAGGAAACTGTACAGGAATAAGGAATTTATATGAATATATTATTTGGAATATTAGGCATAATAGCTATGTTATTAATAGCATTTTTTATGTCTCATAATAAAAAGGCAATAAATTATAAAACAGTGGGGGTTGGATTATTACTACAATTTTTACTTGCCGTATTTATATTAAAGTTTGAACCCGGGAAATTAATGTTTGAATATATAGGCAGATTTGTTGAAAAAATATTGGAATTTGCTAAAGACGGTGCTGATTTTGTATTTGGCCCTTTATCAAACAGTCCCGAAGTTTTAAAGGAACTGTTTGGGGATAAAGCTTTTATGTTTGCACTTAATTTAATTCCTGCATTAATATTTATGATGATACTTGTAAATATACTTTATTATTACGGAATAATGCAAAGAGTAGTTGCCTTTTTAGGCAGGATTGTAAACAAATTAATGGATGTATCAGGTGCGGAAGCACTCTCTAACGTTGCAAGTTCATTCGTAGGGCAGGTAGTTGCTCAAATTATGATAAAACCTTATCTGCCTAATTTAACGAGATCTGAAGTACTGGCATCTATGACAGGCAGTATGGCTTGTTTATCGGGAGGATTAATTGCAGTATATGCAGGGATGGGAATTCCGCCCCAATATATGCTTGCTGCTTGTATAATGGCAGCTCCCGGTGCTTTGGTTATATCAAAAATTATATATCCCGAAACTCTTGAACCGCAAACAAAAAATGATTTCAAAATAAGAAAAAGAAGAACTGACGTAAATGTATTAGATGCAATTTCAAAAGGTGCTTCAGACGGTATGAAGGTAGGTTTAAATGTTATTGCAATGCTTATTGCTTTAATTGCATTAATAGCATTAATAGATTATTTCCTCGGGAAATTCGGAATGTTTGCACATAATACTTTGCACTTGAATTTGTCATTTATCGGTATGGATATTGAACATTTATCAATAAAAATGATATTCGGAAAGATATTTTCCATATTTGCTATTTTAATAGGAATTCCGTTAAATGAAGCAACAACCGTAGGTTCATTATTAGGAACTAAATTTGTATTAAATGAAGCAATAGCTTTTACGGATTTAACGGCAGTAAAAAGTTTAATATCCGAAAAAAGCTTTATAATAGCTACCTTTGCTCTTTCAGGATTTGCTAATTTTACTTCTGTAGCAATACAAATATCAGGTATAGGTGAAATTGCACCAAATCAGCGAAAAAATCTTGCCAGAATGGGAATTCGTGCATTAATAGGAGGAACATTAACCTCTTATATTTCAGCTTGTATGGCAGCAATATTATTATGATACTTTATTAATTTTATAATCAACGGAACCGTTTAATGCCGAAATTTGTCTATCGGCATACTCATTATTTCTATATTTATCAACAGCATAGGAGTTAATTAATTTTAATGTGGGACTTAATCTTGTTAAAGATGTAGCCTCCAGATATGCATCATATGCAGATTTTGTAAAAGGAAGTCTTATACATTGCTTACATTCATTAATAATATATTTAGGTTTACCGTCGCTTTCATCAATCATTGCATTTTTATTAGCTTCAATTACTGCATTTATTTCTTCTTGAGTTTCATCTTTAAACGGGTGATAATATGTTGTCTTTATAACTTTTAAAACACCCATAATATTATCAAAATCGCTTTTAATGGTTGTTTTAGCCCATAAGCCTTTAAAAGATTGATTATTATTTATTTGTGAAACTCTCATGATATTTTTATTATCCTTACTTACTTATTTTAAGTTTAATAAAAATTTTTTTTGCTAAGAATATTTTTGTTTTTTATTATTTGTTAATTGAAAAATAAATATCTTTTAATCTTTTTTTGCTGATGTGAGTATACAATTGAGTTGTAGAAACATCGCTATGACCTAAAAGCTCTTGCACTACTCTTAAATCCGCACCATTTTCCAATAAATGAGTTGCAAAAGAATGCCTTATTGTATGAGGCGAGATATCTTTATTGATATTTTTGCCTAAAGAATTAATAAAAACATATACATCCTGTCTGGTTAATTTTTTACCGTTATCTTTAATAAAACAATATTTAGTTTTTAAATTGTACTTTTTAATAATATAATCTCTATCCGGAAAATATTTTTTTAGAGCACCGCAAGCCTTTTTCCCAATAGGTACAATCCTTTCTTTTGAACCTTTGCCTATACATCTTAAATATCTTGCATTTATATCAATATCATTAATTTTAATATCCGAAAGTTCAGAAACACGTAATCCCGAAGCATATAATAATTCTAAAACAGCTTTTTCCATATTAGACATATGCGCTTGTAAAAGTTCATTTATTTCTTTCATTGTAAGAACTTTAGGAAGCCTTTTGGGAAGTTTTGGCTGTTCAATTGCAAGAGCCGGATTATGTTTTAAATAATCATTTATTCCCAGCCATTTGAAAAATCCTTTTATTGAAGCTATTTCCCTTGTTATACTCCTCGGAGTATATTTTTTATCATACAAATCTTTTATATATAAATTCAAATGCATTCTTGAAATATCTTCAATTTTTTCCAAACCCAGTTTAGAAAGAAATTCTGAAAGTGAATATAAATCACTGCGATAAGCTAAAATTGTATTTTTAGCTAAACCTCGTTCAATATCCAGATATTCCAGATAACCTGATATATATTGTATTAACATACAATCATTTTATCATTTATTTAAAAGTATTGTTAACCGATTTTTTTACTCACGTTTTTAATAAATTTACTGTTAGCTTTTATTCTGTCCTGAACTTCAGCATGAATTTGAGGGTCAATTTCATCAACAATATTAACATTAATTGACGGGATATAAACATCCTTAGAATTACTTTTTTTAGACAAGTTAAGTGCAGCAGCAGGGTCTTCATTATTGTTTTGAGGTTTTATCGGAGTAGTTACCGAAGCTGCAGGCAGAGGTGCCGAATTTTGCATTTGCTTAGAATCAGACGAAACATTTGCTTGCTGCTGATTTTCTGTTTGTCTTTGAGAATATAACTTTAAAAAATTTGTTTCATTTGTAGGATTTTCCTCAACTGCAGGTGCTGTTATTTTTGTATCATTATTTGATGATTTTGTATTATTTTTAGCCAAATAAGTTTTAGGCTCACCAAAGATTTTATGGCATAATTTTGTAAGCGGTTTTTGTAATAAAGGCTGTAAGACAAACATTATTATAGCAAACCTTGCAAACCCTCCTGCAAATCCGCCAAGAGTAGCAGGTGTCTTAATTTTTCCATCTTTAAATAATGCCGATAAATGTAATTTATCTAATATTTTTCTTAAAAATTTTCCATAATTTGTAACTTTTGGTTTATGAATTTTATCTAAGCCTGTACTTAGAATTTTTCCGATAGATTTAAGCGGTTTTTCCCAAAACTTAAGCTTTGCACCTTCACCTTTTAAAGATTTTGCAAGTTTTTTAGCCTCTTTTAAACCTTTTCCGGCAAGTTCTGCAACTTTATTTTTATCAACACCCTTTAATAATAAATCTCTTTGGAGTTTAGCAACTTTTACTCCTTCTTTTGTTATATTCGGATTTGAATTAGCAGCTTTAATAAGTTCTTTTAATGCATTTCTGCCTTCAAGGGTCATTCCTCTATATTTATTACCGCACAGCCTATACATTAAACTAATACTAGGCTGGAATAACAATATCCCAAGATATTGTTCCGACAATACATGCATAAAGGTGCTGAGTTTTTCACCTTTTGGTGCTTCTTTAGTTTCTTTTATCGTGTTTTTAATTGAACTTACAGTAAATAGTAATCCCAGTATACCTCCGCCATAAGTAAGAACATCTTTTGTTCTTAATGTTCCCTTAGCAAGTATATTCCCAAGCCCTGTTTTACCGAGTTTTAATTCACATGCAGAAAGTTTATTTTTTAATATTGATATTTTTTTAGAAGCCCCGGGGTTATCTTTTATACATTCTTCCGCTTTTTTAATAAGTTCATCAACGGAAATTTGTTCCGATACGTTTAAACCTGCATTATTAAGCTCTTCAATAAGCTTTTGAGTAAATTCATTCGTCAATGAACGACTTTTTGCCATACTGCTTTTAGCTATAGCTTTATAATCATTTGTGAAATACTTTGTAAATCTGTTCTTTTTAATAAAGTTAGATATCTTGCTTCCTGATTTTTTGGAAATGATATTATTAAGCCTAAAAATATTAGAAATTTTATCACCAAATTGAGCAATTTTACCTAAAAGTCCGTTTCCTTTTCCGCCTATTGCTGTATCAACTAATTTATCTGCCATATAAATCGGGACAAAATATTTAGCGGTATCAACCCAACTTTTCGGTTTAGTATTACTGTTTATTATCTGGGCAGCAGAATTACTTTCCACGTTAGTTGTAACGGATTGTTTTGCTTTTTCTATTTTTCCTTGCAATTCAGGCCTATCAATACCTGTATTACTTACCATATAACGATTATTATTTGAAGCAATTCCGTTTGTCATGATATAATACCTTACTCCTATTTATAATATAAAAAAGGCAAATAATTTTTTTTATTTGCCTTTTTTATATTGAATTTTATATCTTTGTTACAAATATTAACTATTTGAGAATAACTTAAAAGTTCTTTCAATATTGTTATTAATTACATCTTTAATCGAGTCATACTCTTTCAAAAGAGCATTATGCTGCGTTTCCAGTTGATCCATTTCCATATCAAGTCTGTTATCTTCTCTGGATACACGAGCTTCTTCCATTTCATATTTACTTAAAGCCGCAGCATCATCTGATGTATCAAGCACCATTTCAAATTTTGTATCACCTGCTATAGATGATGCATATTCATTTTCGGCAATTTTCTTATCGCTTATTACATTCATAAGCCCGTTCATTAATAAATTTTGAAGTACTTCTTTTTTATTAAGATAATTTGTTCCGTCCGCAATTTCAAATTCCTGTTTATTTACAATAGCCTTACCTGTATTTTTATCAATTGACAATAAATCGTTACCATCAATATCCTTTGGAATAATCCATTCGCCGTTTTCATCTTTTGTAAGATAAATTTGACCTTTATTGTTTGTTACAAGGTATCCCATTGCAGATAAATTTTTGTAATTTAAATCTTCTGTTTTATATCCGATAAGTGAATCTTTATCAGTAACTTTAATTTGCATTTTGTAATTACTTGTAGCTTCACTATAAGCCTGAGCAGCATCCTCTGACTGGGTTGCAAGCTGATTTTGCTTTTGTGATATTAAAATTTCACCAAGTTGAACATCACTTATTGCCGATGTCAACATTAATAATCTGCCCTGTGAAGATGATAGTCCCATAATTTTTCTCCGATTTTTTATATTTTATATATATTTTATCGGCATTTTTTATCAAATACTTGAGACTTTTTTTTAAAAATTTTTACATTTCGTAATATTATCGATTTTTAATATAACTTGAAATATCAATAACTTTATTAACTTCTTCAGGAATATAATAATCACATGATGCCCATAAAATAGTTTCCGGCAAATCAACATAATTAGGATTTTCGACAGCTTCTCTATTGCAAGTACCTTTAACCATATTATTTGTACCGTCAATTTTCGGAGCAAAATATGCACAAGATTGGCATATTTTTATTCTAAATCCATGCTGAGCCAAAACATCCGATATATTTTTAATTGCATCACACATTCTTACATAACTTTGAGCTGTTTCCTGTTTCTTATTTTTATACCTGAAAACTGCTTTTTTAAATCCGTCTTCAGATATTAACTCAAGTTTACAGGGGAATACACTTCTTCCGTTTGTAACATTTACCGGAACTGTTATTTTTTCAACATTTGTTTTTGATTTTTTCTTTACAAATTTAAAGATATCCTTCATTAATTTACTTCCGCTGAATATTCCCGATAATGTATAAAAAGGACAAGCAGCCAGATATATTAACGGTTGTACATACAATTGCGATTTATAAATAGAAACCCCAAATGATACCGTTAATACTACTGCCAAAAAGACAGCCCACGGAAAATCAAATAAAAAGAAATAATTAAACGAATAAGTGCATAATACCAGCAAAAATGTAATTAATATTATCGGATTCGGTTTAAATAATGAAAACAAAAATTCATTAAATTTAAAATTACCCAGTGATTTAATATTAAAACAATGCATAAACAAAGATAATTTAAAAATAAATTGCGGTCTTCTTAATTCATAATCGGAAGAAGAAACATACGTTTTAACTTCGGGAACAAATTTAGGAATATAATTAACTTTTACGAGCAAAAACGAATATTTTAATTCAGAGTTAGCATCTTTAAAGTCAATACATTGAACTTTTTCAAGAACTTCCTGCTTAATAGCCGTAATATCAGAATCAACAGGAACGGCCAAGCCCAAATTTGAACGGCCTATTTTCATTATGTTTGTATTATATTCATTAACATTTGACCATACCTTATCAGAATAACTTGCATCTTCGAGGAAAATATCGGTAGAACCGACAATAACATCATTTTCCTGCAATGCTTCATTAACATTTAATAAAAAGTCGTTTCTTACAATTCTGTTTGCATTTAAAAATACATATCCGTCTACTTTTTTAAAACTCATTACATTCTCTAACAGCCAAGAAACCGCCTTATCTCTTCCCAAAGGCATATCATCTGTCAATCGCCATATCTTAGCACCGCCTACAAATTCCAATTTGTTTGATGAATCATCCGTGCAATTATCTAAGATTATATGAACCTGATAATTAGCTTTAGGATAATTTTGTTTATTTAACTGTTCTAATAAATTTACAATTGTTTTCTCGTTATTGTGTGAGTATATTATTACAATAAGATTTTTAAATGTTTGCCGGATATCTTCTTTTTTCTTTGGTTTAAAGAAACTTGCACATACAATTAATGCAAAATATATAGTAAAAACAGCTACATATATAAAAACTAATGACAATATAAAAACAATAATATTACTAATCATAATTCCACCTCTATCATGATTGTAAAAAAAACAGAATTAATTTTCCAGCATAAAATGATTTATAAAATCAATAGAATGTAAATTTTTATTAAAATTATAATAAAAAATGTAAACATTTTGCCTAAAGTGAATTATTATAATTGTAACAAATCCCCAAATCTCCTCCCAAGATTATTAAGTATTAGCTGCAGTGCAGCTTTTTTTTTGCCTTTAATAATACTTCTTGCCAATTAAAAATTATGTTGTATTATAGTAATGCGTAAGCTTGTGCCTGTAACCAAGCCCGATAGAGAGTCTGACAAGAAGGCACAGGCTAAAAATTTGACAATTTAATAATAACTAATTGCGCCCATAGCTCAGCTGGATAGAGTGTTTGGCTACGAACCAAAAGGTCGGGGGTTCGAATCCCTCTGGGCGCGTTTTAACTTCCGTAATAGGAAGTTTTTTATTTTAGGGCTTCTCACCCTTCGGGTTCTTTGTATATTTAAAGTCCGTTTTGGTCGGAAGTTTTGTAATATTAACTTGGCATATTTGCCCAATAACACTAACACATAGCAAGTCGGAAGTCGTTTGAGTAACTTTATCTCAAAACGGTCGAATTGGACTTTTATGGAACTTATAAGTAACAAATTTTATCAAAAGTTTTTTAAATTTACTAATAAACCTTATAAAAACCGAGTCCTATTTCGTCATTTAAACCGTCATCTTCAAAAGATGCTATTTGAAAATTGTTAAAATATTTTTGTAACACATGTATAATTTCATCAACATTAACTAAACCAAATTTCTTGCTATGACTTATTATAAAACAAATAAATTCTGCCTTATTCCATAGAGAATAGATTTTTAATGCTTTCACGATTTCAAAAGTATTATTTTTAACCTTTGTAAAATCAAACTCAACAAATTTCGATTTTTTGAGATAATTTTTAAATTCTTTTTCATCAATTGAAATAAGGCTCGGTTTTTTGACAGCTTTAGCTATGTTTAGAATAGATGTATCAAGCTCGTTTGAACTATTTTCCTTTTTCATAAATTCATCATACCTTTTTAAAAAATTCTTTGTTGATATCTTCATATTAAAACTCCTTTCTGTATACAAAAAATTATATGATTATATTGCGACAAATTTTGTCGCTTTTATGTTATAAAATAAAAGTATAGATTGAAGGAAAAAATTATGAGCGCAATTAAAAAAATTGATGAAATAATAGAGTTGATTATAATGCTTCAAAACAGCTACAAGGGGCTTACAACATCCGATATTGCTTCGCATTTTGAATGTTCCAAAAGA